>NZ_JBHFOL010000038.1:0-3025 GCF_053544015.1 Vibrio sp. E150_011 | reverse complement strand
AGATTGATTGTTTAACACGATTTAGTCGTCGAATTCTTCGCTAAGATTAGGGTCGGGTAGCTTAACACGAAGTTGTACTAAGCGGCGGTTATCTGCGTTGATGACCTTGAATTCAATATTATCGATAACAATACTTTCGTTACGCTCAGGCAAATGGCCAAAAGCGTGAGACACTAAACCACCAACGGTATCGAATTCTTCGTCGCTGAAGTGAGTACCACAAGCTTCGTTAAAGTCGTCGATTTCTGTTAACGCTTTTACCATGAATACAGTATTGCTGAGTTTTTTAATTTCGGTGTCTTCTACTGAGTTATGATCAAATTCGTCTTCAATTTCACCAACGATTTCTTCCAGAATATCTTCAATAGTGACAAGGCCTGATACGCCGCCGTATTCATCAACCACAATGGCCATATGATAGCGTTGCGAACGGAACTCTTTAAGCAGGACATCGACGCGCTTACTTTCTGGCACTACCACGGCTGGGCGGATCACTTGAGCCAGTGTGAAGGGGTCGTCAGACTGTTTAAAACCGAATTTGATCAGATCTTTAGCCAGTAAAATACCTTCGATATGATCTTTATCTTCATTAACGACAGGGAAGCGCGAGTGGCCTGAGTCGATAACCGTTTCTAACAGTTGTTCGACGCTACAGTCTATTTGAATGGTCACTATCTGTGAGCGTGGGATCATGATGTCACGCACACGAAGGTCGGAAACCTCTAATACACCTTTAATCATTTCGCGAGTGTCTTCTGTTATCAGGTCGCGCATTTCAGCGCCTGCTATGACGTCGACTAGGTCTTCGCGATTTTGAGGTTCGCCCTGAAATAGTTGGTTGATTTTATCGAACCAGCTTCTCTTGTGGGCGCTTGTACTCGGGGGGATATCGTCACTCATAATATTTTTATAAACTTGTCTATCTATCAGATAAATATCGTTTATTTATGCTTCCTTATAGGGATCTGTAAAACCTAAGCCTTCAACAAGTTGGGTCTCTAATGACTCCATCTCATCGGCTTCCTCGTCGATAATATGGTCATAACCTAGCAAATGCAAGCAGCCGTGTATGACCATGTGTGCCCAATGGGCATTTAAGGGTTTATTTTGCTCGATAGCCTCTTGTTCAACAACCTTTGCACAAATGACTAAATCACCTAAAAGTGGCAGTTCGACTTCGGGTGGCGCTTCAAAGGGAAATGACAATACATTAGTGGGTTTGTCTTTGCCACGATAAGTACTATTAAGCTGTTGGCTTTCTGCTATATCGACCACTCTAATAGTCAGTTCAACCTCTGACATGGTTTGACCAATGGCAGTGCGCACCCAAGATTCAAATTCTGCTTGTGATGGCAGGTTGGGGGCTTGGATTGCAATTTGCAGATCGAGATCTAATTTGATTGCTTGGCTCATTGGGCCGGGTCCTGTGTTTCCTGCTGTAGACGTTTTTGCTCACGTTCGCGGTAGGCTTGTTCTTTTGCTGCTTTTTCGATTTGCTCTTGTTGTTCAAACGCCTCGTAGGCTTCAACAATCCGTGCCACCACGGGGTGACGCACTACATCTTGCGCAATAAAGAAGTTAAAGCTGATTTCTGGCACTTCACTTAATACTTCAATTGCGTGGCGCAAACCAGACTTTTGGCTGCGAGGTAAATCGATTTGGGTAATATCGCCAGTGATCACCGCGCGTGAATTAAAACCAATTCGGGTTAAGAACATTTTCATTTGTTCTACCGTGGTATTTTGGCTTTCATCTAAAATAATGAATGCATCATTGAGTGTCCGGCCGCGCATATAAGCAAGTGGAGCGACTTCAATGACGCTGCGCTCAATCAGTTTTTCAACTTTCTCAAAGCCCATCATTTCAAAGAGCGCATCGTAAAGCGGACGTAAATAAGGGTCGACCTTTTGGCTTAAATCCCCTGGCAGGAACCCCAATTTTTCACCGGCTTCAACCGCTGGGCGGGTCAGTAAAATACGGCGCACTTCTTGGCGCTCATAGGCATCGACTGCGGCCGCAACGGCTAAATAGGTTTTACCTGTACCGGCAGGGCCAATACCAAAGCTGATGTCGTGGCGGGTAATATTGTGCATGTACACGCTTTGATTAGGCGTGCGTGGCTTAATGACGCCACGTTTGGTTTTAATGTGCACACCGCTGTCATCGTGTTCTTGCTCTGCTTCAAGATTGATAGCTTCTTGAATGGCTAGGTGGACGACTTCGGGTTCTAAATCTGGGGTACTGCCTTTGACTGTTTGGGTTTCGATATACAGTTGGCGCAATAAATTATTAGCATTCAAGGCATTACGTGGTAAACCAACAATGGTGAAGTGGTTGTTTTTATGAATAATCTCAACACCTAAACGACGTTCGAGCTGTTTAATGTTGTCATCAAAAGGGCCACATAATGAGGCTAAACGGCGTGTATCTGAAGGTTCTAGATACAAGTTCATGGTAGTGACTTTAGTGGTCAAATAAGGCTCCAGTGCTTAGTCGAAAACGACACAAAATGAATATGACTTGCAATATAGACAGTGTACGAGTGTCTTTATCGAATTACCATAATATGCCGGTTTTTTGGCAAAAATAAAGGCGGACTAGCCGCCTTTATTACTGCACTCACAATCAAGCTGAATTATGGCTTGTATTGGGTCACACCCAAAGCATCATCTTGTTTGTGTTTAGCTAAAATATCAGACGGACGTAGACTACGGCGTAGATCCATTTCATTTTCACCACGAATAAATTCGCCGCGTAATGAGTTGGTATATACGTCAACAATTTTCACATCAACAAAACTGCCAATATGAGTGTGTGGTGCTTCAAAGTTCACCACGCGATTGTTTTCAGTACGACCGCGAAGCTCCATTGGATTCTTAACCGACGGACCTTCTACTAAAATACGTTGTACTGTGCCTAACATTTGACGACTGTATCGCATCGCTTGTTGGGTTATACGGTCTTGCAAAATAGCTAAACGCTGTTTCTTTTCGTCGTCGCTCACATCATCGGGCAAATCAGCCGC
>NZ_JBHFOL010000037.1:0-3164 GCF_053544015.1 Vibrio sp. E150_011 | reverse complement strand
CTGACGTGGTTTAATTGATACGACTAACCCAGTTAAGACATAATTGATTTAACTGGAGATTGAAATGACTAAACGTAAAACCTATTCAAAAGAGTTTAAGCTTGATGCCATTTCGCTGGTAAGAGAGCAAAATTATAGCATTGCTGAAGCTTCAAGAAATCTAGAAGTGAGTGCTCAGCTCCTCGGTCGCTGGATAAAAGAATCCGAAAATGATGATGGTCATGCATTCAGAGGAAACGGCAAGCTAACACCTGAGCAGCAGGAAATTCGTCAACTAAAAGCACAAGTCAAACGCCTAGAAATGGAGCGTGAAATATTAAAAAAAGCGACGGTCTTCTTTGCCAAAGAAACGAAGTAAAATACACGTTTATTGCCCAAAATAAGAAGATCTGGCCTGTGATAGTAATGTGTCGCGTGTTGGGTGTAAAAAACAATAACTACTACAGTTATCAAAAGCGAAAACCACAAAAGTCTGTTGATACAGAGCATCAAGAGTTGCTCCAGTGGGTAAAGAATATTGCTGAGTTTAGCGATAATACCTATGGCGAAAGGCGAATTCAAAAAGCATTAAATACGCTTGATTATCCTGTCGGGCGCAGGAAAACAGCACAATTGATGAAAGAGGCAAACGTTTGGGTGCGCTACAAGAAAAAGTATAAAGCAACGACGAATAGTGAACACAATAAGCCAATATACGATAATGAACTCACACAGAATTTTGATTTTCAGAGCGCCAATCAAGCGTGGGTGCAAGATATTACGTATAGTGTGCCCGGAGTTCAGCACTAGCATGGAATGCTTTAATGAACCACGAGTCTATCTGAAATACATAAACACTACGGCAGGAGCTACATTGTTTATGGCACTATCTGGTTGTGCAGATAGTTGAGTCTGAGCGGCAGTGACTTATCGTATGCTGATAAGGTGATGTAACTCGCTGACAACGGGGAGTGAGGCGAATTCGTTAAGCCAAGATGCTCCTCTAGACTAAGTATTGGACGGATGAAGAACATGAACCGATTAACCCGCATCTATGGGCTGAAACGTCGCCATTACCTACACGAATTAATAGGTAATATGGTGCTGCAATAGTGCTAAATGTATGGGCATTATTACCGAATTAATGAGTAATAAATAACTACTTATTAATGGATAAACGTTAAATCACAATTCTGCGTTTAAGCATCATCACCTTACAGCACGATAAGGTCAAAGACTGCGATCGGCATCCTCCCCAATATGTTCGAGTTCAGGTAGGTAAACCGGGGAAGGTTTGTTTTGAATGCTAAGGGAGCATGACCCTGATGACAAACAAACTGGCGGAGTGTTTGTAGTAGTCTGAGATGGGGAAAGCCCATTACATGGCGAAGGGACACAGTTTAATTGATTTGCGTAAGTAAATTACCTGACCTTAATGAGGTGAAGACCTTTGATAATCAGCGAACAGCAACGTAAATTAGCAACATGGACAGCAACCGATAAAACGCGTCGCGTTAATCGATTGCTGCGCCTTATCAGTCACCCGCATTGGCTTCGCCAAGCGGCTGAAGTAACGCTTTCTTCAAAAGGAGCTAAAACGCCTGGTGTTGATGGAATAACAAAGATTCATATACAGGCTAATTTGGCTGGTTATCTTGATGAGATCAGAAACGATCTGCTGTCAGGTAACTATCAACCGATGCCTGCTAGACGGATCTATATCCCCAAGACCAATGGAAAGCTACGTCCTTTAGGTATACCAACGCTTAGGGACAGAATAGTTCAACGTGCCATGCTCATGGCAATGGAGCCGATATGGGAAAATGATTTTCATTCGTTGTCCTATGGCTTTAGACCAGAGCGCAGTGTCCATCACGCCATTCGTACGGTTAAACTACAAATGACCGAATCCAATGAGCCGAGAGATCGCTGGATAATTGAAGGAGATCTATCAAGCTATTTTGATACAGTTCACCATCGATTATTGATGAAATGTGTTCGTAAACGGATCAACTGCCGTCGATTTAATGATTTGCTTTGGTGCTTCATTAAAGCTGGACACATTGAACGTAACCTATTTTGTGCAACCAGCGAAGGCGTACCACAAGGTGGTGTAATTTCTCCGTTATTGTCAAACATAATGCTTAATGAGTTCGATCAATATTTGGATAAATGTTACTTGAGTAAGAAAGCCCGTAAAGACCGCTGGTACTGGAACCACAGTATCAAAATCAAGCGAAAACCTGCGGTTGAGGAAAACAGACAATGGAAACCAGCCGTTGCTTATTGCCGTTATGCTGATGACTTTCTAGTGATTGTCAAAGGCAATAAACAACAAGCAGAGGCTATTCGGGACCAATGTCGACACTTCCTAGAAGGTAAGCTGAAACTCAGGTTAAATATGGATAAAACTCATATTACACATGTGAATGACGGTTTTATATTTCTCGGACATAGGATCATTCGAAAGCGTGGACCTAAGGGAAATATGCGAGTGGTGTCTGGTATTCCAAACGGTAAAGCCAAAGCATTTTCTCATTCATTGAGTCAGGCTTTATCAGGGGATCATAGCTGTAGCAAGATAGACAAAGTGGAACAACTCAATCGTAAACTTAAGGGTTGGGCACAATTTTATCGACATACTGATTACACCGCGAAAATTTACAGCAAAATTGATCGTATTATTTTCTGGAAACTCGCCAAGTGGTTGGCTAGGAAATATCGTTGTTCTATTAAATCGTTAATGATGAAATGGATCAAACGTCCGACACCAAATCAGGCAACGACATGGGTGTTATTTGGTAAAAGCAATCGTGGAAATTTATGTGGCGCGTCACTATTTAGATTAGTGAGTAGCCCTAAATTACCCTTTAGATGGCGAGCACCAGAAGCAAATCCCTACCTCAGAGATGAAATTAGAAATACTGTCACGTCTCGCTATAGCGATGTTGCCATGGCTGTTAGCCACAATTAAGCGGAGAGCCGTATGCGCTGAAAGGTGCACGTACGGTTCGGAGAGGAGAAGCAGAGAAATAGTTCGACTACGCTCTGCCTCTTACTCTACTATGGACTTCAGAGGGATGGCTGTATTTAGCCGTCGTAATCGATCTCTATTCCCGTAAAGTGGTCGGCTGGAGCATGGGTAGCAGAATGAAAGCGCAACTTGTTTGTGATGCGCTAACAAT
>NZ_JBHFOL010000036.1:0-11974 GCF_053544015.1 Vibrio sp. E150_011 | reverse complement strand
CTAACCCTTGAACCAATGGGTCCGTATTCGGAATGGTGAAGGTCCAGTTGCCGTTTTCATCAATGACCAACTCACCATCGGCGAAGTTATCAGCGCCCGCCGTGACATCGGTTTTAAAGACAGATTCCTCTTGGTCAACGTCACTGATGTCGACCTTCGCGCCTACGGTGAGGTCACCCGTTGTGCTGTCAATGTCGTCGGTATTGTCTTCAATGACTTGGCCAGCGGAGGTGCCAGTGATTACGGGTGCATCATTGGTGCCTACGATAGTGATAATCAATGTTTCTTTACTAACCGCTGCAAACTCATCTCGTACGACAACAGGAAATTCGATCTCGACCGATTCACCACTCTTCAACGCTTGCGTACTAGGTAAATCATTATTTAACGTGAAGCTCCAGCGCCCATCTGGCAAGACGACAAGTTGCCCATAGTCACTCGCGCCATCTTCAACAAAGAAAGTGAGTGCCGCATCTGCATCTACATCATCAGCGAGCAATGTCCCTGAAGCCTTTGATACACCCAAACTGTTGGTGCCCGCTTCAACGAGCGTACCCTCTAAGTCACTAGTCGCATGAAAGGTAGGTTGATCATTGGTACCAAATATCTCAATCGTGACTGGTTGCGTAATAAAAGCGCCCTGATCATCAGTAATTTGTACGTTGTAAACGACCTCAATCGTCTCGCCTTCTTTTAGCGCTTGTACTTCTGAAGCAGCGTTGTCCAAAGTAAATTGCCAAAGTCCATTTGACTCGTTGATGGTGAAGTCACCATAGGGGCTTGTGCTCTCCGTTGTAAAAGTGAGTTCGCTATCGCTATCACTTGCTCGGATAATACCGGTATCTGATACCTTCCCCGGAACAACGGACCCGTCATCTTCATTACCGGCCTCATTGACCGCGCCAGATGTGCCTCTTGAATCAGTAACAACTGGCTTATCATTGGTTCCATTGATAGAAATAGAGACGGTTTGTGTATTTTGAGCGCCAAATTCATCGGTCACTGAAATCACGTAATCGAGTGCTTTGGTTTCACCCTCTTTCAAGGCTTGAGTAACAGCTGCGTCGTTGTCTAAAGTAAATTGCCATTTACCTTGCTCATCAACAGAAAAACTACCGTACTCTGTTTGCGCAGATTCGACTTGATAAATAAGTACCGCATCGTCATCGATATCCGACGCGGCAACCAGTCCAGTGGCCACACTCTCACCACCAATTTCATCACCTTGCTCGGTAACAGAACCGGCCGCATCTCCGCCTGCGTCAAAAGTAGGCGCATCATTTGTCCCTTGAATCGTAATCGGGAGTGTCTGTGTTACTTGAGCGCCCTGATCATCTGTCACAAGGATGACAAAGCTCGTCTCTACTGTGACACCTTCTTTCAACGCTTGAGTGGCTGGTGCATCATTGTCTAATGTGAATACCCATTCTCCAGTGCTAGCATCAATAGAGAACGTACCGTAGTCGTTTGTCGCATCCTGGACACCGAATGTTAAGGTTGCATCCGTATCATTATCGGTCGCTTCTATTTTCCCACTCGCCGTTGACACCCCGTCAACCAAAGAACCATCATCCAAGTTTCCGGATTCAACGAGCAGTCCTGAGCCGACTTCAATAATTTCCGGTACATCATTGATAGGGTTGATAGTTAGCGACACCCCACCAGTTTGTACCGAGTTATCAGCGCCTTGCCCATCATCAACCGTATATGAGATCTGCCCTGCGTCTTCACCTAAGGTGTACTCTTGAGGTGCATCGAATTGTAGGTTTTCGAACTCCGATTCAGACAACACCTGTCCAAGCTCCACTGGTGTACCATCACTGAGAGTGACGGTTCCTAGTCTTGGAAGCTCTGTAATGGTGAGAACCAAAGTGTCGTTGTTCGGATCAGAAGGAAATGAAAGGTTTAACTCACCGTCCAGAGATTCCTCATCAAAGGTACGGCTATCAAACACGGTAACAGGTGCGGAGTTAGTTAATACATTCAGCAGGGTTTGGTATTGTGTTGGGGTAAGGCTGTCTCGAGCAAGGCCTCTAGTTTCGAAAAAGGTAGCAGCCAATACCTGATCATGTGTGACTTCTACAGTTGCCGCAGTGGTAATACTTGAGCTTAAGTTTTCGCCAGCCGCCGCCGCTTGTTCTTCATTTTGGGTTGGATCTTGTCCCGCTTCGATCTGAGCAATGATGTCCGCGGCACTTTGTTCATCAGACTGACTAAATTGAGCTGACTGGATAATTTGGCCGCTTTCACCAATGATATCAACACCAACAAGTTCATTGGTCGACTGACCATCAATGACAGAAAGAACGACATCTCCCTCTTGAAGCGCCATACCTTCAGCTAACACCTTAAGCTGACCTTTTTTATCAAGAACTAACGTACCCGTAATACTTGCCAGCCCCAAAAATACTGCAAAACCCATAGCGCGCTCCTTTACACCCAAGACTGTCGATACATATCTATAGAATAATCAATAACAAAACAGCAAATTGCCTACGTAAAACTGCATACACAAGAGTATAGGTAGGCTAACTAACATTTCGACTTTATATAACAGTAAATACCAGATTTAATTACAAATATATATCAGAGAGTTGTATTATTTTCTGTGATTCTCAGAAACGAAAAACACAGTCTCTAAAACAAGACATAAAAAAGAAGGGAGTATCAGCGTTTGTTAATTATTTTAGCTTTAGGAAAGCGAGAATGGGTTATGCCTACAGTGTATCTAACAACTCTGCATTGACGCCAAAACCTGTCTTATGCTCTTCAATCACCACTTCACTGCGAGTTTGGATAACACCGGGTAGGGTACCCAATTTAGTGGACATAAATGATTGGTAGGACTTCATGTCTTTGGTGCGTACTTTAATCATGGTGTCAAAGTCACCCGAAAGAGAATAACACTCCTCAATTTCTGGCATTAGGTCTACGGCTTTGGCAAATTTTTCAAAAATGGAGAAGCTCGTTTGGTCGAGTCTGATATGGATAAACACTTGAACATCTAAGCCCAACTTTTCTGGATTTAGTTCTGCATGATAGCCAAGAATGAACCCATCTTTTTCTAGACGTTTCACTCGATCGGAGCAAGGAGAAGTGGTGAGGTTAACTTGTTTGGCCAACTCTACAATCGGCATTCGACCTTTACGGCTTAAGATTCGCAGTATTTCTAGGTCAATTTTATCTAATGCAGTTACAGCCACTATAATATCTCGAACAAATATTGTTATTCGATTGTAAGGTAAATGTACGCATTGTAAAAACGTTATCGATCACACTCTGCGACTAATCTTACTTCGCTGATCATATTTTCAGCCAAGCACAAAAGTCGCTAAGTATGATTGAGCTTATATCTAAGGTAAGTAAATTTACTCTTAAGCAAGATTGGCTTGTTGAGTTAACACAGGCTTAGCTTCAACTTGATTCTCTTGATTGCATACACGGCAAATAATGTGACGCTCCATTTTGTAGTAACCACTGCCACTGACTAATTGAGACATCAGCTGTTGAAAGCTTTGCAGTATCGATGTGCTTTCATTTGGGCTGCGCTTCATCACCGCTTTGTGTGCTGTTTTCTTCTTGCACGCCGCACAGTAGTTAGTTGGCATTTTGCTATTCTCCTAGTGGTCTGATCATTTGCTGACCATATTGTGTTCAAGGTTGAGTCGATTAGAAAACGATCATTGCAGAAAATGTGGATTACATTCCAAATCTATGTCATTTATTTGCGAATTTTTGATCAAGATGTCGAAACTTACTTACAAATTTATCGATATATCGAATTGCGGCCATAAATTAGTCGCAATTCTCATTCATTCTTCGAAAAGATCCTATCTAGAAAAAAAACCTCTAACACAAAAAAAGCCCACGAGAATCGTGGGCTAGAGCAAATCAATCAAACGTTATTTTACAGGTTTAATCCTAAAGAAAATTGCAAATAACACCGGTACCACAATCAGTGTTAGTACAGTAGCGAATCCAAGTCCAGCCATAATCGTAACGGCCATTGAGCCAAAGAACGCATCAAACACCAATGGGATCATACCCAATATGGTCGTCAAAGCCGCCATGCTGACAGGACGAACACGACTCACGGCACTATCAACAATAGCAAGGTATGGATCTTTACCCGTGCCTAATTCCAGGTTGATCTGATCCATGAGTACAATGCCATTCTTCAAGATCATGCCGCTCAAGCTCAATAAACCCAACAAGGCAGTAAAGCTAAATGGCATTCCGGAAAGCAACAATCCAAAGGCCACACCGATAATCGACAACGGTACCGTAAACCAAATCACTAATGGTTTTTTAAACGAATTAAACAACAGCATTGTGATGATAAACATCAACAAATAACCCATAGGTAATGACTTAAACATGCTCTCTTGCGCATCTCTAGACGACTCGTATTCCCCACCCCATTCTAATGTGTAGCCTTCTGGCATAGCAATCGCTTCAACTTGGGGTTGAATACGGGCAAATAAAGTCGCCGCCGTTTCATCGCCCAATACGTCATGATCGGCAAGCACTGTCAGTGTACGCTTTCTATCACGGCGTTGGATCAAAGGCTCGCTCCAATCCAATGTGACATCATCAACCACTTGTTCAACAGGCACATAGGTCTGAAGCATCGGGCTCCATATTGATATGTTTTGCAGCGACGAGTAATCCACTCGCTCCTCTTCGGTTAAACGCGTGACAATCGGTAGTCGCTGAGTTCCATCACGAAACACACCTATTGCATTGCCACCAAAGGCGAGTTGCAACGTATTCGATAAATCTTCTTTTGAAATCCCGAGTCGACGAGCTTTTGATTCATTAAATTGTGGCACCAGCTCCTTGGTACGTTCTCGCCAATCATGGCGGATATTGCGAGCACCTGAATCAGCGAGCAAGATATCTTCAACCTGAACGGCCACGTCTCTCAATATCTGTGGATCCGGCCCGATTATTCGCGCTTCAATCTTAGAGGCTGGCGAAGGTCCAAACTCCATCAAACGTAACTGGAATGACGGCGCAGCAAATTCATGCGATAGCGTATTATCAAGCTTGTGTAACAACGCAAACATATCGTCGCGGCTCGTCGCTCGAACCTGAAGTTGTGCATAAGCTTCATAACTTTTTTCCGGCTGATACGTCAGCATGAATCGTTGCAAGCCCTGACCGACCGACGTAGACACAAAGTCAACGTCGTCTTGAGCGCTAATGTACGCTTCCACTTTTTCAGTCTGCTTTAGCGTTTGACGAATGTCTGTACCTTCAGGCATCCACATATCGACAAAGAACATCGGAGTGTTAGAAGCTGGGAAAAATGATTGCTTCACCATGCCAAATGCCATAATTGCAGCAATGAGCATCGCGACCATACCCGCTACCGTTAGCCAGCGCAGTTTAAGAGCAAGCTCCAACGACCAGCGGAAACTGGTAAACAAGAAGCCTTTATAAGGGTCCTCTATTTCAGTCTTAGCGGTCGGGTCCTCTTCTTTCAACATTAAGTCTGCAAGAAACGGCGTCAACGTTAATGCGGTTATCCAGCTTAAGAAGAGCGAGAAACACAACACCCAAAACAATGAACCCATGAATTCACCGGTGGCATCTTGGGATAGCCCGATAGGCGCAAACGCGGTAATGGCAATCACTGTCGCACCCAATAACGGCCATTGTGTTTGTTTCGCAATTGCCTTCGCCGCTTCGGTTTTTGTTTTGCCTTGTTTTAGACCAACCAATATCCCTTCAACGACAACAATCGCGTTATCCACCAGCATACCTAAGGCAATAATCAACGCGCCAAGGGAGATCCGATGGAGTTCTATATTGTTGATATTCATTAAGATAAAAGTACCAAGTACCGTTAACAATAAAACGATACCGATGATCAGACCGCTACGCACGCCCATTGCAAACAACAACACAACGATAACGATCGCTACCGCTTGTGCTAAGCTAACCACAAAGTCTTTTACCGACTTATCGACTTCCGCCGATTGATTATAGAAATAATCAAGATTGACGCCCGCAGGTTTAATATTCTCCAATTCAGCAAGCTTTGCATCAAGTACATTCCCAACATCTACAACATTGACCCCCGATGTAAATGAAATCGCCAGATTAATAGCTGGTTTGCCATTAAAAGTGATGACATTCGATGGCTTTTCTTGGATACCTTTTGAAATCGTTGCAACGTCTTTTAATCGAATGAGATTACCGGTATCACGACCATGGATAATTAAATTCTCCAGTGATTCGACAGAGTTAAGGTTACCGTTAGGACGAATCGCTAGGTTGTCACCATTAATCATGATCTCACCAGCAGACTGAACACTGTTTTGCTGATTCAGTAGACCGGCGACAGTATTCATATCCAGATTTAGTGCCGATAATCGGTTAAGAGATAACTCAACAAACAGCATCTCTTGCTGATCACCCGCAATCGCGACCTTACCGACGCCATCAACCAACTCAATCTCACGGCTTAAGTAATCGGCATAACGTTTGAGTTCGACATAATCATACCCATCACCGGTCAACATGATCATCACGCCAAACACATCACCAAAATCATCAATGATTTGTACAGAGTTCACACCGCTTGGCAAACTCGGCTTCAAATCATTAATTTTTCGACGCATTTCATCCCAAATCTGTGGCAATTCGTCTGGACCATAATCCATACGCATACTGACCGTAATCTGCGACATTCCATCCGATGACGTTGACTTGATATTGTCGATATAAGGCAGCTGTCTGATCTGCTTTTCCAGTGGATACGTGAGCTCTTCTTCTACTTCTGTCGAGGTCGCACCTGGATAAGTCGAAATAACCATGGCATCTTTGATCGTAAATGCAGGGTCTTCGAGGCGCCCTAAATCCATAAACGACATAATGCCGCCAACGGTCAGAATGACGATAAAAAGCCAGCTAATCACACGATTTTTAATTGAATATTCCGTCAAACTCATTACTCTTCATTCCCCTTGAGCGCAACGAACTCGCCATCTCGAAGCTTTCTTAAACTTGAATTGATCAACACGTCACCTTCAGTAACCCCCTGGTCAACAATGACACCAAAACTATTAATTTGGTCAACATGCACTAAGGTTTTGATGGCTTTCCCATCGATGTATTTCCAAACATAAAATTCAGCTGGCGACGTACCAGGCTCTAAGACTGTCATCGGTAATTGGTACCCTTGAATGGAACTCAAGCCAGCAGCAACCATATCAACGTGCACTGCCACACTCGTCCCCGGTAAAATACTTTGTTTAGGCTGTGGCATTTGCAACCATAATTCATAAGCACGAGAGGTAGCATCGGGTTCACTAGAATGCTCTAGGTATTGCATAGTTAACCCCTGATCTCTACCTGGGAAAAAGGCCAGCGGTTGATAATTGTTACTCTGTGTATCCGGTGTCATCGACGCCAAAATATAATCTGACAAGCTAATTTTTACGTAGACTTTGTCCGCTTGGTATATTGAAGCAATGGTTTCAGCTGGGCTGGTGTTCTCAAATCGCTCTTTCACGACATCGGCTACAACGCCTGTAAAGGGGGCACGCAAGCTCGTGTATTGAATCTGATGTTGCATATTTTGGTAGCGCGCCTTCGCCAACTGTTTATTAGACGTCAACTCATCCAGTTCAGAGCTCGAGATCATGTCCTTGGCAAACAATTCAGCTCCACGACGTAGCTGTTTGGTCGCTAATTCAAATTGTGCTTGAGCATCTCGGTACTGTTGCTGTAATTTTCTGTCATCTAGTTTTGCAATCACCTGACCTTTCTTAACTGACTGACCGGGCTTTACAAGAAGATGAGCGATTTCGCCACTAATGCGAAAAGCAAGATCGGTTTGCTCCGCCGTTACCACTTGACCACGAAATTCACGAAATTGTTTTGATATCGGTTGAGTGACGTCGAATGACTCAACGGTCATCTTGGCGGCACTGCGCATCGCCACGTCTGAATTACAGCCTTGCAAACCAATCAACGCTAGGGAGAATGTCATGAAAAATAACGTCTTCATTAGATGCCACCTTCACGAGTCCACAACTTAACTTGTTGTCCCTCAATTAGATTTCTTGCACCGGCCACCACGACTTGGTCGCCATGTTGAAGGCCCGCCGTAATTTCACCTTGCTCATTGAGCATCAATTTAATTTGATGCACCTCTTGAGTTGACGGCTCAAATCGCCACACTTGGCCTTCGCCATCTTGTTGGCTTATCCATGCACTTAATGGCAGAGAAATAGTGCGATCGGTTGTTTCACGTTGAATGTAAACCTGGCCAGACATTCCAGACAATATATTGATATTATCTGGTTTTTTTATTGATACAGAGGCCGTATAACTGTTCGTGTCGAGATCTGGCTGCATCGCTATTTCACGAAATGTCGCTTCAATTTGTTGGTTTCGGTGGCTGTCTAAGGTGACAAAAAATAGCTGTTCTTTAAGCTCAGCAAATGTCATGGATTTCACAACAGGAACCGGAATCGAAAAGGTCACATCCAATTCATTGCTGCTAATTAGATTCAATATCGGTTGTTTCTCGCCAACGACTTCGTACGCCTTGTGATAGGTCATTGAAATCACGCCATCAAACGGGGCAATAATTTGGGTATACCCTAGGTCTGCTTTTGCTTGCTCCAACGCCGCTTCAGCAGCCTTATATTGCGTTTCTTGACGATCAAACATATCTGCGCTGATGAGCTTTTTCTTAAACAATTGCTGAGCGCGAGTAAGCTGAGAGTCTGCCAAATCAAATTCCGCCTGGCGAGCATCCAATGTCACTTGATAGTCGGTCGGATCTAGCGTCGCAAGGATTTCTCCCGCCTGTACCGACTCACCCATCTTAACGTCTATTGATGCTACCTGGCCCCCTACCTGAAACGATAGTTGCGCTCGATCGGTTGCATCAACTTGCGCCAAATAATTATTGATTGGCGCAAAATTTAACGCCGGAACCTCAATCACCTTAACGGGTTTGATCACCGGTTCATGAACTTCTGACTGAGCTGGATGGCATCCTGACAGGCTGATGGCAGCCAAAGCAGGAAAAACAATCACAGCACTTCGTTTGAATAGACGATAAGTGTTCATAGTATTTATCTCTGATATTGTAATTATACTTTACAGTTGTGCAGTATATGTATAATTTACACAAGATCAATAGTTACTGCACATGTGTATAGTATAATTTTTTATCTGATTTAGAGCTGTTTTGGTTATATACCAACAAACCTCTATAAAGCGTTCTTGATGAGTCATTGATGTACGCCTTGTCGATTGATAGGCACATGCAGTACCCTATATAGGCGTATCAAAATTAAAGAAGGTATCGAGTGGAGAAGAAAAAAGGTCGCCGCAGCGCTACTGCAGCAGAAGAGACAAAAACCATCATATTGACCGCTGCCGCAGACATGTTCTGTGAGCTTGGCTATGAACGGGTGTCAATTCGCAATATCAGTGAAAAAGCGGGCGTATCGCACAGTTTGATCCGTCATCACTTTGGTAGCAAAGATAAAATTTGGTATTGCATCAGTGACCATTTGCACGCGTACATGCAAAAGTACATCTTACATTTGCTCGGTGAGCTTCCAGAATCAACACCTGCCAATATCAAGCTGTATCGATTTGCCGTTGAGATGCTCGCGCACGTCATCGTCATTCGACAGCCCATCCAACTCATTGCCGATGCGATGCGCCAAGAGAACGAATTCTTTGATTATTTTATCGATAGTAACGGTGAGATTGAATGTATCGTTCAACAACTTGTCGACGAATACAATACGGCGCACCCCACTACAGCACTGAACATGCAGGAACTGAAATGGCAGATGATGCTATTTGCGAATGGCGCTGCCTGTATGCTGCCAATGTTAAAGGCAACCTGGTCAAAAGACGGTCTTGATACCGACGCTTGCCTCGTCAAACACTGGTCGCTATTTGAGCAACAGGTTGCGTGCCGATTTAACATCGAATCATCGAACCGATTAACGCCCACAAAACTAGACGCTATCGTGCATAAAGTAGAGTGTGGCTGGGAGGAAGCACCGTTGTAATCGATGGTATTCATGTATCTAACGAAGATTAATGGCACTCGAGAGTATTAATCTATCTAGAGAATAATACTGAACCTAAAGGACAGTAATAGACACCAAGCGTACTTATCGGGATAGCGCCTCCACGCTACCATAGATATCAATAGTAAAATCACGTTGTTGGACATAGTGATTGGGCGTCAACCCAATGTGTTTTTTAAGATATCGAATAAGGTGTGGCTGATCACTAAATCCAAATTGATACGCTACCGTCACCCAATCTATATCTGCGCTCTCTCGCTCATAAAGATACGCGAGCATCAACTCAAGCTTGTTCATCGCTTGGAACTGCTTCAGCGTCAATCCAACGACTTTACTAAAACTTCGCTCTAACGTTCTCTGAGAACAGTGAAGCTGCGTGCCTAAGCTTGAAATTGGCATCGTAGCCAACAGAGGTAGTGCTCGTCTTGTGAGCTCACTATGCTGATCTTCCCGTACTGTATCCAACCAGGGTAACAACACATTCGCTAAACGATAGCAGCATTGATCAACATCCGTTCTAGCCAACTCGATCAATGACGACTCTTCCTTTTGTTCAAGGCCGATTAACGCTGCCATTTCAACAGGCGTAACAGAATCCAAAATAGGCTCAGTACCACCAATGTTTAAGCCATACAACGCGCCAACGTTAAACTTGATGCCTAAGTGTGAAAAAGGCTTTGAATGATCAAGTTGGTAGGTTCGACAATGAGGAAACAACCAATGACTGCCGCAACCGCTTAAAGGCTCCGAATTCCAATCTTGTGGAACGATATCATGTGCATATTGATAACGCTGAGATGGAGGCGATAGAATTAGATGTCCAGAAGGATCAGGGTTCAGTTTAGGGTATGATGATGTGGTCGAGCCCATTGGCTTTTCTATGAACCAAAAGCATTCTACATACCGAGCGACTACCTCATTTGTGGGCCGCTTTAGCCAGTGGATCATCCCATTCTCCTTGAGTTATATATCTTGGGGCTATTCAACGGCGAAAGTAAACTGTACAAGGCGGTTCAATGCACGTAGTCCAGCGTTCTCAATCGCTTTTTGAGCACCGATATTGTTTGATTCCGTAGAACACATTGCCGTCAAGCCTTGTTGTTTAGCGGTTTCGATTAAGGCTAATAATACGCCGGTAGCAATCCCTTTACCACGCTCGTCTGGCGCAACAATCATCCCCAAATCTGCGTAATGTGTTTGGTAATCATCAAAAAAACGACACTCGCCCGTTGCGAATATTTGCCCGTCAACCCAGTAACCCCAAAGTTCTTGGCGGTCAATTAAGTTACCATAATAGCCTGTTAACCATTCCTCAGGCGCCCCGATACTTTGCACCGCAAATGCCACATACTCCGAGAGTTGCTCTTTAGTCGCAAGCTGAAGAGGAAGTGGCTCTGTGCTGGTCAATAACGCGAAATTACAATGTTGGTACATTTTTGCGTTCACTGTAAAACCCGATGAATTATCTAGGCAAAGAGATTGATAACGAGGTTCGGCAGTACTCACAAATGCGCCTTTGACATCCCCAATGACGGCACTGTTACCTTGTGCAACAAGCGAGAACAGCTCTTCAGCCTTAACACCAGACGTTGGTGATAAGTAAAACTGCAACATGTAACTATCACTATTAATCACACAAAAGCCAACCAACGAGTCATCTTCATAAAATCCAAAATGGTCGGACATTGGTACAAAGCCAAAGTGCCACATACCATCTAATGGTGCCGTTGATGAAGCAAAATATTCTGCTTTTAATTCCTTCAATACCGCTACAGAGTCGATTTTTTTTATGTCTAACATGATGATGTCCACTAAATTGGTTTGTCGTTTTTATTTGCCGAGCATAGATTCGCTTCACCCTGCTCTGGCGTCTTAATAACGAATATATTAACGCTCCG
>NZ_JBHFOL010000035.1:0-22205 GCF_053544015.1 Vibrio sp. E150_011 | reverse complement strand
AAAACCATGATTTTTGGGGCTCTTCTCCGCTTTGTTGAGTCTGAGAGCAACAACGACTCACTCTACTATACTGACCAGTAACCTTTTTTAGTCAGCATGGATGGTTCCTATTTTGACCCGGTTACTTTCTCAGCTTTTGCACATCAAAGGGCAGGCAAACCAGTCGATTAAGGTCGATGAATCTACTCAAACAGTTGATGTTTACTATCGTCGAGACCGACGATTTAAAGTCACCGACCCAAAATCCCATCAAGCTTGCCCGTCAATACTTACGTTTCTCGAACCATTTATGATTTGCCGATAAATGGCCAGTGCTGCCTAATTCATATTGAGCTTGCGCAGAAGAGTACGAGGGATCAGAGATACAGAATACTTCAAACTGAAGATCAAACAGCTATCGGTTTCTGAGGTAAGCTCAATGTTTTACTCTTCTGTCAAGCTCACGTAAGCGGAGAAGAGCCGGAAATGTAAGTCAAACAAGTTAGGGTTTATCTGATTAAGTAGATGGACTAGCAAAGAATGGGGCAGAAATGAGCTAGCCATATTAGCCAACTCGAAGATGGACATAAATGTGTCAGAGTTACAGCTAGGTGACGGTTCATCAAAAAATCAATCCTGATGATTTTTACGTCGTTTTTCCCAGCGATTAACGTATTCCTCAACAGTTTTTTTAGAGTTCATATCTTGATGAGAAAGGCCAATGCCATGATGGATACCGTGGCAAAAATCATTATAGGCATCTTCAAGCTCAGTTATATCTTTGGCGTCTGTAATGATCACATTTCCAATAAAGTTCCCTAGATCAGTTAGCTCCATTTTTCCAGTCCAGCCTTTCTCAGATAAAGCCTTCATTAGTCGAATGATATGATTAGAAAACTCAGCTAACTGAATGGTTTTTGGTTCGTCTGTCATGATCCTATCTCTTTTTGAGGGTAAATTTATACTAAGAATATATTAGTGAATATTATGCACTCGTAACATGATGTATGGAATCCACTCCCTCTCCGCCAATCTAAACTTCGCGGAGTGAGGTAAACCCGAGGGTTCCAATATGTTGACTAAAAATGTTATTGCTATCGACTTAGCCAAAAATGTTCTTCAAGCCTGTCATATCAGCATTCATAGCGAGCTACTGTCCAATAAACCCCTGAGTCGCCAGAAAATGAAAGAGTTTCTTGCCAAAGCTAAGCCCTCTATTGTTGCTATGGAAGGATGTTCTGGCTGATATTGTTGAGTCTGGCACGATAGCCAACACCAAACTCGACATTGTTAGGCGCCAGGAGGGTTCGACAGGTATCCCGGAATACTCAAACCTAACCAATCGGGGAAACGTTCCCGCGTAGCTCTCTACAGGGGCAATTCATTTCCATGAGGCTGGCCGTAATGACATTGCGGAAGTCTGTTGCAAACTGTATCAGCAGGCACCGGAGAGCAGCCGGGTGATGGGAGCAACCAAGAAGTTAGTTGAAGACATCAACAAGCTTATCCAAAAGGCCGTAAACCCTGACTCACCACTGCTTGAATTTAGGATGAATGGGGAGAGTTTTTTTCTGCCCGCTCCGGCTCAATGATGCGATCTTGTTTACCCAAAACCACTATGACAAAGAGATCCAAAATGGTTCTCTGGTTCTCCTGACCAGCGTTGAATCGACCAAGGGGAAGTATGGCGAGGTAATGTTAGCTACGGGTAAAAAGGTTGAAATAACCGAAACGGTGCTGGACTGCATACAGCTGGGTTATGCCATTACCCTCCATAAAGCACAGGGCTCGCAGTTTCCTCGCATCATCATTGCGCTGAAAAAGGGGCGTATTGTTGACCGTGCCTGGCTTTACACTGCAATCACACGTGCCGAAAGCGAAATACATATAGTGGGGAGTGCTGCAGAGTTCGCACAGATTACCGAGGCACCAAGTAATTCTCACCGTCGTAAGAGTTGCCTATTGGAGTTGCTAAAGCACTAGTGCTGAATTTGACTTAAATTAACGAGCATTAAGTTGTTGGCATAATGTACCTGTAACCACCTATCTATTACGGTATAAATTCATTTATTGTGTTATTATGCACATTCTACCATTCAGGCTATTTTGTAATGTTTTTTAGTCTTTATGGGTTGATTTTTTACAGTAATCTTGACAGTTTTTGCTTATGCCTTGTACCAGACTTCTTATTAGACCAGCTTTGAAGCCATTTCGCTCACTCACGCAGCCAGTGAGTGAGTGTTTCTGGTCTTTATTACGCTTGTAATATGAGCATCGCTTTATGTCGCTTTCGCGTCTAATCGTACAGCAGTTTCGCAATATTAAAGCCTGTGATATTGAGCTATCAACAGGCTTTAACTTTATTATCGGCCCGAATGGTAGTGGTAAAACTAGCCTGCTAGAAGCGATATATCTGCTCGGTCATGGACGCTCTTTTAAAAGCACTTTAACGGGACGAGTGATTCAAAATGACTGCCAAGAGCTGTTTGTTCATGGTCGTTTTTTGAACTCGGATCAATTTGAGGTACCCATTGGTATTAATAAGCAGCGCGATGGGTCAACAGAGGTTAAAATAGGCGGTCAATCTGGGCAAAAGCTCGCACAGCTCGCCAAGGTTTTGCCGTTGCAGTTGATTCACCCTGAAGGCTTTGAGCTTTTGACTGATGGGCCTAAGTTTAGACGAGCATTTATCGATTGGGGTGTGTTTCATTCTCAACCTGGCTTTCACGAAGTATGGGGGCGGTTTAAACGCCTTAATAAACAACGCAACGCATTGTTAAAGTCAGCCACTAGCTACCGTGAGATGCATTATTGGGATAAAGACCTAGCCCAATTGGCCACACAAATTGATGACTGGCGACGAGTGTACGTTGATCAGATGCAACCACTCGCTGAAGCAATGTGTCAGTCGTTTTTACCAGAGCTTGAAATTAAGCTCGGTTATTACCGAGGCTGGGAAAAAGAGACACCTTACAGCGAACTCTTGGAGCGAAGCTTCGAGCGTGATCAAGCCTTGGGTTATACCTTCAGTGGCCCTAATAAAGCGGATCTTCGGATAAAGGTTAACAATACGCCGGTTGAAGATGTGTTATCACGCGGTCAGTTGAAATTAATGATGTGCGCCTTGCGCTTAGCTCAAGGTCAGCATTTAGCAGAATTAACGGGAAAGCAATGCATCTACTTGATAGATGACTTTGCTTCAGAATTAGATAGTCTTCGTCGTAAACGCTTAGCGGATTACTTAAAACAGACAAAGGCTCAAGTTTTTGTAAGTTCTATTACAGAAAGCCAAGTTACCGACATGGTTGACGAAAATGGCAAGATGTTTCATGTGGAACATGGCACAATAGAACCAGGTAAATAGTGAGAGAAACTCATGTCAGAAAATTACGATTCATCGAGTATTAAAGTACTAAAGGGTCTGGATGCCGTACGTAAGCGTCCAGGAATGTACATCGGCGACACGGACGATGGAACCGGTCTGCACCACATGGTTTTTGAGGTGGTTGACAACTCAATTGATGAAGCGTTAGCTGGTCACTGTAAAGACATCATTGTGACCATTCATGAGGACAGCTCTGTTTCTGTTCGTGATGACGGCCGTGGTATTCCAACTGAGTTGCACCCAGAAGAACAAGTGTCTGCTGCTGAAGTTATTATGACGGTGCTTCATGCGGGTGGTAAATTTGATGACAACTCATACAAGGTATCAGGTGGTCTGCACGGCGTGGGTGTTTCAGTAGTAAACGCACTGTCCAAGAAAGTCACGTTGACTATCCATCGTGGTGGAAAAGTTCATTCTCAGACCTATCACCATGGTGAGCCTCAAGCGCCGTTAGCAGTAGTGAGTGATACGGATAAAACGGGTACAGAGATTCGTTTCTGGCCAAGTGAAGAGACGTTTACCAATATTCAATTCCATTATGACATTCTAGCGAAGCGTCTTCGTGAGCTGTCATTCTTGAATTCGGGTGTGTCTATCAAGCTCGTTGATGAGCGCGAAGAAGACAAAATGGACCACTTCATGTTTGAAGGTGGTATTCAAGCGTTTGTTGAGCACCTCAACACCAATAAAACACCTATCATTCAAAAAATCTTCCACTTCGATTTTGAACGTGAAGATGGCATTACTGTTGAAGTTGCAATGCAATGGAATGATGGCTATCAAGAGAACATCTACTGTTTCACTAACAACATTCCTCAACGTGATGGTGGTACTCACTTAGCGGGTTTCCGTTCAGCGCTAACACGCACGCTTAATACCTTTATGGATAAAGAGGGCTTTTCTAAGAAAGCCAAAACATCGACATCTGGCGATGATGCTCGTGAAGGTTTGACCGCGATTGTTTCTGTGAAAGTACCTGATCCTAAGTTCTCAAGCCAAACCAAAGACAAACTGGTGTCTTCTGAAGTGAAGTCTGCGGTTGAGTCTGCAATGAACGAAAAACTGTCTGAGTTCTTGGCTGAGAATCCAGGTGAAGCAAAAATTGTGTGCTCAAAAATTATCGATGCAGCACGTGCTCGTGATGCCGCTCGTAAAGCTCGTGAAATGACTCGTCGTAAAGGCGCGTTAGATTTAGCAGGTTTGCCAGGTAAACTTGCCGATTGCCAAGAAAAAGACCCTGCATTGTCTGAACTATACATTGTGGAAGGGGACTCTGCTGGCGGATCTGCCAAGCAGGGGCGTAACCGTAAAAACCAAGCAATTTTACCGCTGAAAGGTAAAATCCTAAACGTTGAGAAAGCACGCTTTGACAAGATGTTGTCTTCTCAAGAGGTCGCAACGCTGATTACCGCGTTGGGCTGTGGTATTGGCCGTGATGAATATAACCCAGACAAACTGCGTTATCACAACATCATCATCATGACCGATGCCGACGTGGATGGATCGCACATCCGTACGCTACTTTTGACGTTCTTTTATCGTCAAATGCCAGAGCTGATCGAGCGTGGTTATATTTATATTGCCCAGCCACCACTTTATAAAGTGAAGAAAGGCAAGCAAGAGCAATATATTAAAGACGAAGACGCAATGAACCAATACCAGGTGTCATTGGCTCTGGATAATGCTGCATTGCATGTTAACCCAGAAGCCCCAGCGTTTGCAGGTGAGGCGTTAGAGAAGCTAGTTCAACAGTACAACGCGGCAATTAAGCTGGTTGAACGTATGAGCCGTCGCTACCCGCACGCGCTTGTGCATGAGTTGATTTACGTACCTCGTCTCACAGCTGAGCAGTGTCATGATGAAGCGGCCGTTGAAGCATGGGGTAAGCAGCTTGTTGAGCAGTTGAATGCCAAAGAAGCGGGTGCGAGCCAATACCACCTAGAAGTCGAAAAGCATGAAGAACTTGGTCTAAGTGTACCGAAGGTTGTGGTTCGTACTCACGGTGTGACGTATGAACACGTATTGAGTATTGACCTCATCAACTCGAAAGAATTTGGTAAACTAGCGGATCTATCTGAAGCGCTAGAAGGCTTAATTGAAGAAGGCGCTTATATTAAGCGTGGTGAGCGTACTCAAGCTGTTTCAAACTTTGTTGATGCATTGAACTGGTTAGTGAAAGAGTCTCGTCGCGGTCTAAGCTTACAGCGATACAAAGGTCTGGGTGAGATGAACCCTGAGCAACTTTGGGAAACCACAATGGATCCTGAAACTCGCCGTATGATGCAAGTGACCATTGAAGATGCGGTAGGTGCCGATCAGTTGTTTACAACACTGATGGGTGACCAAGTTGAACCTCGTCGTAACTTTATTGAAGAAAATGCACTTAAAGTGGCGAACCTAGACGTATAGCCTTTTTAAAGGTGATCGTTGCCGTTCGATCTTGATAAAGTAATAAGAAACGCTACCTTCGGGTGGCGTTTTTTACTTTCTAGTATTGAGCGATTTTATGATCTCCCCTTGAATTCTTCCATTCCGACCCGCATATCTTTTAATGAAGAGGATGCCAACCGATTGGGCCTCTGATATTGCTGATAACTTTGCTCAATAGAGAAAGTCCCTATTAGCACCACATAAAAATTGGATTTTTAGCCATGTCCCCGATCGTTTCTTGTATAAGAAAGACAGAGGAATGACCTATTGAATCCCTTAGATCTTGTATCAATACAAGGCTAAGACTATTGCTTAATGCAAGGATAGTAGTATGAGAAATGCTGATTTTGCACCCCTATACCGTAACGCGATTGGCTTTGACCGTTTGTTTAATCTAATGGAAGCCAACACCTCCAAAAATACCTCAGGCGGTTACCCTCCTTATAACATTGAACAGCAAGATGAGAATAACTACCGCATTACAATGGCCGTTGCAGGTTTTGCTGATGAGCATTTAGATATTACTCAAAAAGAGAATATGTTGATTGTTCGTGGAGAGCGTCAAGCCGAAGAAAATAAAAATTATGTTTATCAAGGTATTGCTGAACGCAACTTTGAGCGTAAATTCCAATTGGCGGATTACGTGAAAGTGATCGGTGCAACCATGGAAAATGGCTTATTGCATGTTGATCTTGAAAGAGAGATCCCAGAGGCGATGCAACCGCGTAAGATTACTATTAACACGAGCGGTGCTATCGACAAGCGTTAAATATTCGCTATTGTTATCGTAATAAAAAAGAGCGCTGGATAGCGCTCTTTTAGATCGGGGCTTAGTTCGCTTTAACCTTGCGTATACGCTTTTGAGATCTCTTCAGCGATAATATCAATGCCTTTTTTCATTGCATCATCAGGCTGGACATAGTTCATTCGTAGGCACTGGTGTGCATGTTCCCAGTCATCTTCTTGGCCAATAAAGAAATACTCTCCTGGAACAATCAGTACGCCTCGCGCTTTTAGTCTTTTATATAGTTCCATGGTTGTAATGGGTAATTCATCGAACCACAGCCATAAAAATATGGCCCCTTCAGGCTTATGAACCCGGAAGCGCTCATCAGGAATCGCTTGCTGCAGTAACTCAACCGCTCGCTGTGATTTTTGCTGATAGAACGGTTTAATTACGTTCTCGCTTAGTGGCAGTAAATCACCATTTTCAATCATATGATGCGCTACCGCAGGTCCCATACCACTAGGGGCAAGGCTGATGATGCCATTCATATTGGTCAGTGCTTGAGTAATGGCTTCACTTGCAATGACGATACCGCAACGTAAACCAGGCAGGCCGAGCTTAGATAGGCTCATGCACAGGATAGTATTGTCATTCCAAAATGGCGTTACATCCTCAAAAATGATATTCGGGAATGGGGTGCCGTAAGCGTTGTCGATGATAAGTGGAATGCCTTTGGCTCTGGCGAGTTTATCTAGCTTACGGATTTCGTCATCGGTGAGAACATTACCCGTTGGGTTGGTGGGTCTGGAGGCGCAAATAGCGGCGATCGAATCATCTACCTCTAAACGCTCAAAATCGACGTGGTATTTGAACTGACGATTGTCGAGCATCTCTATTTCCGGGCGATAAGAGACAAAAATGTCGTCTTCAAGGCCGGCATCACCATAACCTATGTATTCTGGCGCGAGTGGTAATAGTATTTTCTTTTTACTGCCATCCTTATATTGCCCTGCAAAAAGGTTGAACAGATAAAAGAAACCGCTTTGACTGCCATTGGTCAGGCTAATGTTTTTTTCAGAGATGTCCCAGCCATAGGTTTCTTTTAATAGATTGGCCAGCGACTTAACAAAGGCATCTTTGCCTTGTGGACCATCGTAGTTTGCCATCGCAGAAACAAGCTCGCCACTGGCGAGCATAGAGGCACTGGCTTGGTGAAAATACTCGAGCATGGCTGGAATGGCGGCTGGGTTGCCACCTCCGAGCATGATGGCGCCAGGTGTGCGCAGTCCATCATTCAGATCATCCATTAACTGGGTGATCCCTGAGTAACGATTAAATTTTTCACCAAACTTAGAAAATTGCATTGTTGTCCCTAGTTCATTATGTTCACTTGTCTGTGCTTCAGTTATCAGCCTTCCTCTAACAAGGCTGTCTTTTGAACATACCGTAATGATTATGTGAGGCAAAGCACTATTTATGGAAATGATAGGATTTAAGGAAATGAGTAAAATGGCAGACATAAAAAAGCCCAGTCTCAGACTGGGCTTGATTTAAAAGAGGTGATTACTTCTGTAGCAATGAAATATCAGCAATTTTTAAGAATAGATTACGCAGGTTATTCAGCAGGGTTAGACGATTCTTTTTCAGTGCTTCATCGTCTGCCATAACCATCACATTATCAAAGAAGGCATCAACCGGCTCACGCAGGTTAGCCAACTTGCTTAGTGCTTCTTGGTAGTTACCTGTTGCAAATGCAGGTTCTAAAGCTTCTGTCATCACTTCCACTTCTTCCGCCAGTGCTTTTTCAGCGTCTTCTTGAAGTAGTGTTAGATCAATATCTTGTGCTAACTCACCATCGAACTTCGCTAGGATATTGCCCACACGCTTATTCGCTGCTGCCAGTGCTTCTGCTGCTTCAAGTTCACGGAAGTGAGAAACCGCTTTAACACGTTGGTCAAAGTCAGCTGGCTTAGTTGGACGACGTGCTAGTACCGCTTGGATGATATCAACGCTGAAACCAGCATCTTGGTACCATGCGCGGAAACGACCTAGCATGAAGTCGATAACGTCAGCTTCTACGTTTTCGTTGGTTAGCTTGTCGCCTAGTAGCGCTTTCGCTTTACCGATCAGATCGGTTAGGTCTAGGTTGTAGCCGTTTTCAACGATGATACGTAGCACACCTAGTGATGCACGACGTAGCGCGAATGGGTCAGAACCTTTTGGAGCTTGGCCAATACCGAAGATACCGACGATAGTGTCTAGCTTGTCTGCCATTGCTACTGCAGATGAAATACCCGTGCTTGGTAGTGTGTCACCCGCGAAACGAGGCATGTACTGCTCGTAAAGTGCGAGTGCTACTTGCTCGTCTTCACCATCGTGCGTTGCATAGTGCATGCCCATCACACCTTGAGTATCCGTAAATTCGAATACCATTGATGTCATTAGGTCACACTTAGCTAATAGGCCTGCACGCTTAGACTTCTCAACGTCAGCATCGATTTGCTCAGCAATGTAGCCAGCAAGTTCTGTGATGCGGTCTGTTTTGTCTTTGATAGTGCCCAGTTGCTTCTGGAAGATAGCTTGGTCTAGTTCAGCAAGACGATCGATCAGCGGACGCTTACGGTCTGTGTTGAAGAAGAACTCAGCATCAGCAAGACGTGGACGTACCACCTTCTCGTTACCTTCGATGACGTGACGAGGCTCTTTAGACTCGATGTTCGAAACGAAGATAAAGTTTGGCAGAAGGTTCTTATCTGCGTCATACACTGGGAAGTATTTCTGGTCGCCTTTCATGGTGTAAACCAAGGCTTCAGAAGGGACTTTTAGGAACTCTTGCTCAAACTTAGCAGTAAGCACCACTGGCCATTCAACCAAAGAGGTCACTTCTTCAACAAGGTCATCTTCTAGGTCTGCAATGCCGCCAACCGCGTCTGCTGCTTTTTTAGCATCAGCAAGGATGATTGCTTTACGCGCATCGTAATCTGCCATGACTTTACCGCGCTCTTCTAAGATCGCAGGGTATTGGTCAGCAGAGTCGATGGTAAACTCTTGTTCGCCCATGAAACGGTGGCCACGGATAGTACGAGCAGAAGCTACGCCTAGGATCTCGCCTTCAACAAGCTCATCACCTAGTAATACTGTCAGTGTTTTCACTGGACGGATAAATTGAATGTCTGAGTTACCCCAGCGCATTGCTTTAGGAATTGGTAGACCCGCGAGTGCTTTCGCAGCGATGTCCATCACCAATTCTTGAACAGGTTTGCCAGCCACTTCTTGTTTGAAAAGAAGCCACTCGCCTTTGTCTGTTTTCAGACGGTCAGCTTGCTCAACAGTAATACCGTTGCCACGAGCCCAACCTTGTGCAGCTTTCGTCGCGTTGCCTTCAGCATCGAATGCAACAGAAATTGCAGGGCCGCGCTTCTCAACCACTTTGTCTGCTTGGCCTTCAGCCAGTGCTGTCACTTTAAGTGCTAGACGACGAGGTGCGGCATACCACTTGATGCCTTCGTGAGAAAGCTCAGCCGCTTTAAGACCCGCTTCGAAGTTAGAAGCAAAGGCTTCTGCTAGAGAACGAAGTGCCGTTGGTGGAAGCTCTTCCGTACCCAGTTCAATTAGAAAATTCTTCGCCATGATTATTTACCTTCCTTCTTACACATTGGGAAGCCAAGTGCTTCACGTGACGCGTAGTACGCTTCTGCAACAGCTTTAGTCAGGTTGCGGATACGAAGGATGTAACGTTGACGCTCTGTTACAGAGATAGCCTTACGCGCATCAAGAATGTTGAAGGCGTGGCCAGCTTTTAGAATGCGTTCGTAAGCCGGAAGCGGCAGTGGCTTCTCAAGCTCAAGAAGTTCTTTACACTCTTTTTCGCACTGGTCGAAGAACGTGAATAGGAAATCTACGTCTGCGTGCTCGAAGTTGTAGGTTGATTGCTCAACTTCGTTTTGGTGGAAAATGTCACCGTAAGTCACGTTAGATCCGTCTGGTGCGACGTTCCATACTAGGTCGTAAACAGAGTCTACTTCCTGGATGTACATGGCTAGACGCTCGATACCGTAAGTAATCTCACCAGTAACTGGCTTACATTCAAGGCCGCCAACTTGTTGGAAGTAAGTGAATTGAGTCACTTCCATGCCGTTCAGCCAGACTTCCCAACCAAGACCCCATGCGCCTAGCGTTGGGTTTTCCCAGTTGTCTTCTACGAAGCGAATATCGTGAACAAGTGGATCGACACCAAGTACTTCAAGGGAACCTAAATACAGCTCCTGGATGTTATCTGGAGAAGGCTTTAGCGCTACTTGGAATTGATAGTAGTGCTGCAGGCGGTTCGGGTTTTCACCGTAGCGACCATCGGTCGGGCGACGTGAAGGTTGAACGTATGCCGTAGACATTGGCTCTGGGCCAAGTGCACGTAGACATGTCATTGGGTGAGAGGTGCCGGCACCTACTTCCATATCTAGCGGTTGAACAATCGTACAACCATTTTGAGCCCAATAATCCTGCAGCGCGAGGATCATTCCCTGG
This sequence comes from Vibrio sp. E150_011, assembly GCF_053544015.1. Classification (NCBI taxonomy): domain Bacteria; kingdom Pseudomonadati; phylum Pseudomonadota; class Gammaproteobacteria; order Vibrionales; family Vibrionaceae; genus Vibrio; species Vibrio sp. E150_011. The sequence continues at coordinate 11,160 of NZ_JBHFOL010000035.1, read as the reverse complement.
AAGGTTTTGATATCGTATTTTTGCATAGTTTGTTCGCGCAATTCTCTAAATGAAAGTTCTGTCTAAAAACGGATAAAAATAACGATCAAGTATAACGAGTTATTCCCAATGGGAGTAGGGGCAAAGGTGGTTAATTATTCATCAGGCGGGTAAAAAACTGGACTTTTTGCCATTTAATCCAGTATCGATGTATTAGGGACGCAAACATTATTGAATTTTATAGGTTGAATGTTTAGAATGCAGCCCATCTTTGGGGAGTAGCTTATCGATGCCTACCACTTGGCTTCGATTCATACGTCAACATAATTGGTGCACAATCACCATGGTGTATGAGACGAACAACATGTTCGTTTAGCAAGACCTTAGATAAGCATCGTGAACCGGGGTGGGGCACGACGTTTGTCTATGGTTTTATAATTATTATCCCTACCCCTTAGAGCATGTCGTGAGCGTTTTAGCCCTATCAATTACTACTGTCGCCCTCGCTGAGATTGGCGATAAGACCCAACTTTTATCTTTATTACTAGCCAGTCGATACCGAAAGCCGGTTCCTATTATTGCCGCCATTTTTTTAGCGACAATTGCGAATCACGCATTAGCGGCTTGGCTTGGCGTCGTTGTTGCTGATTACCTGTCCCCTGATGTACTTAAGTGGGTATTAGTGGTTAGTTTTGTAGCGATGGCCGGTTGGGTGTTAATCCCAGATAAGCTTGATGAAAATGAAAGTGTGTCGAATAAAGGCCCCTTTGTTGCTAGCTTTATGGCCTTTTTTATTGCAGAAATTGGTGATAAAACACAAATTGCCACCTCTATTCTAGGCGCCCAATATGCCGATGCGTTGCTTTGGGTTATTTTGGGTACGACAATTGGTATGCTGCTTGCCAATGTTCCTGTTGTCCTATTAGGGCAGTTTTCTGCCGATAAACTGCCGTTAAATTGGATTAGAAAAATAACCGCACTCTTATTCACGGTGTTAGCGATAGGCGCAGCTTGGGTATAATACGGTGCGTTCTTATCGCCGTTTTATTTTCGTTTGAGGGATTGATGTACTGCTGAAATACGTGATGGCTGACATATTAGTGTCATCCTTGTCATGGTAATTTAACACTGTGGATCCTAGCGAGAGGGCAACATTATGCTGACACGTTACACAGGAATGACCGCTAAAAATCAAAGCGCTCTATTCACGGTTGGGTTGGTTCTGACATTATTAGGAATGGTACTGACAGATATGTGGCTGCCCATGGTGGTTGGTGCGATTATCATGACGGCGCTGGCCGTTGAATCTTGGATTCGTGTGCAACACCTCATACCTATGCACGATGACATACGCGCTATGCAGAAACAGATAAAATCACTGCAAGCAGAAGTTCGAACACTAGAATATGATGAATAAAAAAGGCTGCCGATGGGCAGCCTTTTTACGATTTGTGTACATGAATGCTACGCAGCGCCTTTCTTTATAAGATAGAGGTAAGGCGCGGATTCGGTTTGTTGACCGATTAATTGGTGATCCATGAAGCGGCAAAAACTCGGGATATCACGAGTTGTCGATGGGTCATCGGCTCTCACGAGTAATATATCCCCATCTTCCATTTTTCTAATTGTCTTCCTGACCATCATCACCGGCTCCGGACAACGCAGCCCTTCGGCTTCTAATGTGTGCGTGGCTAGCTTGCTATTGATTGTCATGATGGAACTCGTTCTTTTTTAAAATCAGGTTGAATTCTACTTATGAAGAAAAAATATGCAATAACTCTTGGCAAATGTCTTTTTTTGCTTTAGTTTTATTTAACAAGTTGGTAACAAGAGCTAAGGAGTGGCCATGTTAACCACATTAGATAGACTGACTATTTATGCTTTACTGTGTTTTATTTCATTTTGTGCTTTGGTATTAAAGACATCTGCTGAACCTAGCCTTTTCCCATTACTCGGTTTGAGTGCCTCGATTGTGGCAATGTGGGTTGAAATGAGGCATTGGCAAGAGACGCTTGAAGAAAACGAAAATTAACAATTTAGCTACAAATATCATCAAGTACTCAGGGCCTATCAAAAAATTCCGACACTATCCCCAATTTCTTGGGCTTCCCCGCTGAAAAGCGGGATTTTTTTTGTCTAAATTTTAATATTAAGATGATGAGCGAGTGTAAACTATGGGTAGACATAGATAGGAGCTCATTGATGGAACTGGAAGACATTTATCGCCGTGATCTAAACCTACTGGTCGCGCTAAAAGTGCTGGTGGAAGAAGGCAGTGTCAGCCAAGCTGCCGTTCGTTTAAACCTGAGCCAGTCGGCAACCAGCCGTGTACTAGGGCGCTTGCGTGAATTGTTGGGCGACCCTTTGTTTACACGACAAGGGCAGCGCATTATCCCTACCAGCAAGGCGTTGGAGATCTGTAAGCAGATTGATCAACCTCTAGAATCATTCAGACAGCTACTCACTCCTAGTGAATTTGACCCGTATTACTGCAATGAGCGATTCTTGATTGCGACAACGGATTACGCGATGCAAACCATCTTGCCGTATGCCTTACCTAAGATTTATGAGTTAGCCCCCAATATTTCGTTAGAGTTTGCTCCGCTGCAACATGAGAGTTTATTTAAACAGTTAAGCACTGATAAAGTGGATATGGCTATTTGTCGCCCGGCTGGATTAGTGTCTCCGCTATTGCAAGATGTGCTGGGCCCCGTTGGCGTCTCTTGTTTGGTGTCTAAACAGCATCCGTTGGCGGATAAGCTCTTAACGCTGGAAGACTATATTCATGCACCGCATGCCATGATTGCCATTAGTGATGGGGTTAAAGCTCTGTTAGACGCCGCGTTAATCCATCAGCACCCAAGAAAAATGGTATTGCGTGCCTATCATTTAGAAGCCGCGTTAGCGATCGTTGATCGCATGCCGTTAATTATTACGGTACCCGCGGATCTTGCTTACTTGGTGGCCGATCGCTATGACTTGGTGATTAAACCACTGCCGTTCGCGTTTACCCCTTTTGATTATTCGCTTATTTGGCATTCTCGTTGCGATACCTCTGAATCTCAGCAATGGTTAAGAGCGACGGTGAAAGAAGAGTGCGGGAAGTTGATTACTAAGCGTATCGAAGATGTAGGTTTGGGCTGATGCATTGTATGTCCAAAGATAAATTATCGTGCGGTTAACACTAATATTTCTCTAATATCTTGAGGGGGATATGGGACAGGTCCGCTAAAATACAAAAAACCCTCAATGGAGGGCTTTTTGATGGCTATCTGGAGTCGTTATAGTTTGATAATGACTCGTCCAGTAATAGCACCGTTTGTAATGTCTTCCGCTGCCTGGATTGCTTGCTCTAACTCAACGGTTTGACTGGCTTGAGTGTAGTATGTAGCTGGCAATAAAGTAGAAAGTTGCTCCCATGCTTTAATGCGTTTTTCACGTGGGCAACTAACCGAATCAATACCTTGAAGGCGAACATTGCGCAAGATGAATGGCATAACGGTTGTTGGAAGGTCAAAACCACCCGCGAGACCACACGCAGCCACGACACCGTTATAGTTCATTTGAGCGAGGACTTTTGCCAACATATTGCTACCGACAGTGTCAACAGCCGCGGCCCATACTTGGCGCTCTAGTGGTTTAGCTGGCTCTTCAAGTTCGCTGCGCTCAACAATGCGCGATGCCCCTAGCGATGTGAGTAACTCACCATTTTGGCTTGCTCTACCTGTTACTGCCGCCACTTTATAGCCTAGTTGGTTGAGTAGTGTGATAGCCACGCTGCCGACACCGCCGCTTGCGCCTGTAACGAGTACTTCACCATCTTCTGGCTTAACGCCTGCGTCTACAATTGCTTGTACACAAAGCATGGCAGTAAAGCCGGCCGTGCCAATCGCCATCACTTTGTGGGCGTCTAGGCCTTGTGGCATAGGAACAAGCCAATCACCATTAAGGCTCGCTTTTTCTGCCATACCACCCCAGTGACCTTCACCAACACCCCATCCAGTAAGAACAACCTCGTCACCTTCTTTATAGCGAGGGTCATCAGATTGCGAGACGACGCCAGATAAATCAATACCAGGAACCATAGGGAAGTTACGTACAATGCGCCCCTTACCTGTGATTGCCAATCCATCTTTGTAGTTCAGAGATGAATATTTTACATCTATTTTAACGTTGCCTTCAGGAAGTAGAGATTCATCAATCTGTGATACAGCTGCGATGGTTTTTTTGTCTTCTTGATTTAATACGAGTGCTTTGAACATACGGTGCTCCAAATGGATTGGTCTTTTAAACTGATATTGATTCTAGGCGAGAATAATCAGAAAAAACAATGAAACTTGAACATTCAATCTATGCATATAATGCATATATGTGCTAACGATAAAAAAGACCCCATGAAGGGGCCTTTTTAGTGATGGAACCGTCTAAGGTCGCTCGAAGATGGTCGCGATACCTTGACCCAAGCCGATACACATAGTGGCGAGACCGTATTTTGCGTTCTTGTCTTCCATTATGTTGATGAGCGTAGTGGAGATGCGAGAACCCGAACAACCCAGCGGGTGTCCTAACGCAATAGCACCGCCATTAAGATTGACCTTGTCATCAACAACATCAAGCAAGCCCAAATCTTTAGCACAAGGTAACGACTGCGCCGCAAAAGCCTCATTGAGTTCAATAATATCAATATCTTCCATGTGCAACCCAGCACGTTTTAGTGCTTTTTGGGTTGCTGGAACCGGGCCATAACCCATAATAGAAGGATCACACCCAGCAATCGCCATCGCGCGTATTTTGGCGCGAACTTGTACACCAAGCTCTTTGGCCTTTTCTTCACTCATGATAAGCATGATAGAAGCGCCATCCGATAATGCAGACGATGTACCTGCGGTGACTGTGCCATTCGCAGGGTCAAATACAGGGCGTAACTTAGATAGCCCTTCTACGTTGGTTTCTGGGCGAATGACTTCGTCGAAATCAAGCGTAAATAAAGACCCGTCTTCCGCGTGACCCTCGATAGGTAGAATTTCATTCTTGAAGCGTCCTTCTACCGTTGCGGCTTGAGCTCGTTGATGGCTGCGAGCCGCAAATTCATCTTGCTGTTCACGACTGATGCCATGCATTTTACCCAGCATTTCCGCGGTCAACCCCATCATACCTGCGGCTTTCGCTACGTTTTTAGACAACTGAGGGTGGAAATCTACACCATGATTCATCGGTACATGACCCATGTGCTCAACGCCGCCAATAAGACAGATATCGGCGTCACCCACCATAATCGCGCGGGTAGCATCATGCAAAGCTTGCATAGACGAACCACATAACCGGTTGACCGTTACAGCGCCGATTTCAATTGGCAGACCCGCGAGCAGAGCAGCGTTTCGAGCAACATTAAAGCCTTGCTCAAGAGTTTGTTGAACACAGCCCCAATAAATATCTTCTATTTCATTTGGATTGACGGCTGGATTGCGCGCGAGTATGCCTTTCATTAAATGAGCGGAAAGATCTTCAGCTCTTGTGTGTCTAAAAGCCCCACCCTTGGAACGCCCCATGGGTGTGCGAAGACAATCAACAACGACAACATTTTTCATTTTGATAATTCCTCTTCCAATTGATGGTTACAGTGAGTTGGTTTGTTGTTGACCATAAAATGACTGACCAGAGGCTGCCATTTCGATCAGGGTACTTGGTACGTGATACATCGCACCCAGTGACTCATATTGTTTAGCCATCTCAACATAATTAGCGATGCCAATCGTATCAAGATAACGGAACACCCCACCCCTGAAAGGAGGGAAGCCCAAACCATAAACGAGTGCCATATCAGCCTCTTGAGGTGAGGCAATGATATTTTGCTCTAAACACAGTACAACCTCATTGATCATAGGGATCATCATGCGTTGAATAATGGTGTCATCATCAAAGGATTGAGTCGGTTGAGAAACGGATTCAAGTAGACCTGCCACCTCTTCACTTGGTTGTTTCTTCGGACGACCACGTTTATCGGTGGTGTAGGTGTAAAATCCCGAGCCGTTTTTCTGACCAAAGCGTTGTTGCTCAAAGAGAACGTCGATGGAATCTCGCTTCTCTTTCGCCATGCGTTCAGGGAACCCTTCAGCCATAACAGCTTGTGCGTGATGAGCGGTATCAATACCGACAACATCAAGTAAGTAAGCTGGGCCCATTGGCCAACCAAACTTACGTTCCATGACTTTATCGATCTGAATAAAGTCCGCACCGTCTTGAACAAGCTGGCTAAAGCCGCCGAAATACGGAAACAATACACGGTTGACAAAAAAACCAGGGCAGTCATTGACGACGATGGGAGATTTACCCATTTTGGCAGCGTAGGCAACCACACGATTAATCGTTTCTTCAGAGGTGTGCTCACCTCGAATAATCTCAACCAAAGGCATTCTGTGCACAGGGTTAAAGAAGTGCATACCGCAGAAATTTTCAGGACGCGATAGGGACTTCGCTAAGCCGTTAATTGGAATAGTAGAAGTGTTGGAAGCGATCACCGTGTTTTCTGAAACAAGTTTTTCGACCTCGGTTAACACCGCTGCTTTGATGTTTGGATTCTCAACGACGGCTTCAACAATAACGTCAGATTGCTCAATGCCAGCATAATGCAAGCTAGGGGTAATCGACGACAAGATGCCTGCCATTTTGAAACCGTCAAGACGGCCGCGTTGTAATCGCTTGTTGAGAAGTTTTGAAGCCTCTTCCATACCTAGATTGAGAGACGCTTGTGCGATGTCTTTCATCATGACAGGGACGCCCTTTAGGGCCGATTGGTAGGCGATACCACCGCCCATAATACCAGCACCTAACACCGCGGCTCGCTGGGTTTCTTGACCAGACCTCGCCGCTTTTTTAGCGAGCCCTTTAATGTATTGGTCATTTAAGAATATACCCACAAGCGCATTTGACACATCAGAGCCCGCAAGCTTAACAAAATAGTCTGCTTCAATCTGAAGCGCTTCGGTACGATGGCAACGAGCGGCTTTTTCTATGGTTTTGACGGCTGTGATAGGCGCAGGGTAGTGCGGGCCTGCTTTTTGCGCAACCAAGCCTTTAGCCATGGTAAAGCTCATCATTGACTCAAGCTTACTGAGCGTAAGGGGAGATAATTTTTGTTGGCGACGCGCTTTCCAGTCAATTTGTTCATTGATTGCAAGCTCTATTGTGTTGATGGCTGAATCATAGAGTGACTCTGTGTCAACAATTGCGTCAAGTAGGCCAAGCTTCAAGGCTTCAGGTGCTCGGCAGGCTTTACCTTGCGTGATAATTTCCATAGCACTGTCTGCACCGATGATTCTAGGCAACCTAACAGTGCCACCAAATCCAGGCATGATGCCAAGTTTCGTTTCTGGTAGGCCGATGCTGGTGGTCTTATCGCCTATCCTAAAATCAGTGGCAAGTACGCATTCACAGCCACCACCTAACGCATGACCCTTGAGGGCAGAGAGCGTCGGGACGGGTAAATCTTCGAGTTTGTTGAAAATATTATTGGCGAATTGCAGCCATTCGGTTAGCTCTTGTTTTGGTTTGGCAAACAAACCTAAAAACTCGGTAATGTCGGCACCAACAATAAAAGCGTTCTTGTCGGTGGTGAGCACTAAGCCTCTTAAACCGTCCCATTGCACGATAGAATCCAATGCTTTATCAAGCGATTCTAATGTGGAGAGGTCAAGCTTATTGACTGAATCTTTTGCACTAAAGCACAGCTCAGCAATGCCGTCGCGTACTTCCTTTACCTGTAGGGTGTCAGATTGGTAAATCATTGTCGTTCTCCGTGACAGACAATCCATGATTGAGTGAAGCGGTTATTATTATGGATCTGGTTAGACCAGTAAGCTCAGTGTGAACGTGTATTGAATAAATTTCAATACATTTTTTAAACAACTGTTTAACATTATGAGCGATGTCTGTTCTCTGGGTCAATTGAAAGCGAGCGTGATAGAATACCCCTTTTAGGCGACACGGCTTTAAAAACTAATGAACTCAAGCGCATACCTCATTCCAGAACAGTCGGTGATTTTTGAAGAAGAAATTAAAAAGAGTCTCTTCATCACACAAATAAGCCACACGCCGAGTATTGAAGAAGCGAAGGCGTTCGTTAATAAAATCAAAATGGAACATAGCAGTGCTCGTCACAATTGCTGGGGATTTGTCGCAGGCCGGCCCGAAAACTCTATGATGTGGGGGTTTAGTGATGATGGTGAGCCATCAGGCACCGCTGGTAAACCGATCCTTGCTCAATTGAGTGGTTCGGGAGTAGGAGAGCTGACAGCGGTTGTCACCCGTTATTCTGGTGGTATTAAGCTTGGTACCGGTGGATTAGTGAAAGCGTATGGGGGAGGAGTTCAACAAGCATTAAAGCTAATTCAAACAATAGAAAAAAAAATAACCACTCGTCTTAGAGTGGAGTTAGACTATGGATTCATGGCGATTGCACAATCTGAGCTAGGGAAGTTCGGTGCAATAGAGGTTGAGTCTGAATACAGTGATAAAGTCGTATTGATTGTGGAAGTTGAGGTGAATCAAGTTGACGCACTCACGCTTAGCATTATTAATAAGAGTGGAGCCAAGGCAATGGTCTCTTCATTTCAAAACAACTAGGAAGTAATAGAAGCTTTGCTTCATTCAATACACTATGCAATTTCGATCCATTCTCCGTATCGTAGGGCTATTACTGGCACTTTTTAGTGTTTCTATGCTTGCGCCTGCGTTAGTCGCACTCATTTATCGAGACGGTGCGGGTGTTCCCTTCGTCACTACCTTTTTTGTCCTGCTTCTCTGCGGTGCTTTTTTGTGGTTGCCAAACCGTAGGCATAAGCATGAACTAAAAGCTCGCGATGGCTTTTTGATTGTCGTGCTATTTTGGACTGTAATTGGTAGTGCTGGTGCATTACCATTCCTTATTTCTGATTATCCTAACGTTTCTATAACAGACGCTTTCTTCGAGTCTTTCTCAGCGCTTACTACGACAGGCGCAACGGTCATTGTTGGTTTGGATGAGCTACCCAAGGCGATTCTATTTTATCGCCAGCTCTTACAATGGTTTGGTGGTATGGGGATCATTGTACTAGCGGTGGCTATCTTGCCAGTACTTGGTATCGGTGGCATGCAATTGTATCGAGCTGAGATACCAGGGCCAGTAAAAGACAGCAAAATGACGCCACGTATTGCCGAAACTGCTAAAGCGCTTTGGTATATCTATTTGAGTCTAACCATTGCTTGTGCCGCCGCTTTTTGGGTGGCAGGGATGACCCCTTTTGATGCGATTGCTCATAGCTTCTCAACGATCGCTATTGGCGGTTTCTCTACGCATGATGCCAGTATGGGCTATTTCGATAGCCATGCCATTAATATGATAACCGTTGTGTTTTTGTTGATCTCGGCATGTAACTATTCATTGCACTTTGCCGCCTTTGCGTCAGGAGGGGTTCATCCTAAGTATTATTGGAAAGACCCTGAATTTAGAGCCTTTCTATTTATACAGTTTGTGTTGTTTCTGGTTTGTTTCCTTATCTTACTTGAACATCATTCCTATCGGTCATTCTATGATGCGTTTGACCAAGCCTTGTTTCAATCTGTCTCTATATCTACGACCGCTGGTTTTACAACAACCGGTTTTTCTGAGTGGCCGCTTTTCTTGCCTGTGTTACTTTTATTCTCTTCTTTTATAGGAGGGTGCGCAGGGTCAACAGGGGGCGGGATGAAGGTTATCCGAATTTTGTTGTTGACGTTACAAGGTGCGCGCGAGATGAAGCGTTTGGTGCACCCAAGGGCTGTGTACACGATTAAAGTCGGCGGCAGCGCACTATCACAACGTGTCGTTGATGCGGTGTGGGGGTTCTTTTCTGCCTACGCATTAGTGTTTGTTGTCTGTATGTTGGCTCTGATTGCAACGGGAATGGATGAATTAAGCGCTTTTTCAGCGGTAGCCGCGACACTAAATAACCTAGGCCCTGGCTTGGGTGAGGTGGCGGTACATTTCGGAGACGTCAATGACAGTGCCAAATGGGTATTGATTGTCTCAATGCTGTTTGGGCGATTGGAAATCTTCACATTACTTATATTACTGACGCCGGCATTTTGGCGTAGCTAAGGATTTTTATGGCCAAGGTACTTTATCTTTACTCTTCGAGAGAAGGGCAAACAAAAAAGATTATAGAGCGCATAGCAAATGAACAGGGTGACAGTGAAGCAGAGTTCGTCGATTTGAATACAATCGGCGACATCGATTTACAAAACTATGAACGAGTGTTAATCGGGGCTTCGATACGGTATGGGCATCTCAACAAAAAGCTATACCAATTTATTAATCGAAACCTTAAACAATTAGAAGAGAGTCGAGTTGCTTTCTTTTGCGTAAACCTAACCGCAAGAAAAGAAGACCAAGGCAAGGACACGCCAGAAGGCAGCGCTTATATAAAGACATTTTTGAAGAAGTCGCCATGGCAACCCTCTTTAATCGGTGTATTTGCAGGCGCCCTCTATTATCCGAGATACAATCCATTCGATCGATTCATGATTAAGCTAATAATGAAGATGACTGGGGGAGAAACCGATACGACAAAAGAGGTTGAATATACAAATTGGGATAAAGTCACCTTGTTTGCTAGTAAGTTTCAAGAAATGTAGTGAGAAAACGTCTACTTTTACATCGAATTGTATCGTTTTTGACCGAACGGTAATAAATAATAAAAAAGGCGAAAAAAAGGGTTGCCAATGTGACTCGGATCTCTATAATGCGACCCCACTGAGACGGGAAAGGTTGTTAGAAACCAAGAACGAATCAGCAAGGTTATTCAGCTCAATGAGCTAAGCAAAATTAGTTTTAAAAAGTGTTTGACACTGAAAATTAACTCGCTAAAATAGCCGTCCGTTTCGAGTAAAGCTCGAAACAAGCTCTTTAACAATATAGACCTATATCAATCTGTGTGGACACTTGTTGATGATAATCATTAAGTTTGCTTCTGCTGCAAAGTAGAAACGAACAACTTCTTCGGAAGTAAAATGGTTCTCAATGAACACGTGACCTAAGGGTAGTGAGCTCGCTTACTGTCACACAGTCAACAATCATTATCGTTCTGTTGGAACGATAATAGCTTTAAAATTACTTCTTACTTTTTAAGTAAGGGACAGTTTTGAAGTCAGTATTCATTGAGCCGA
>NZ_JBHFOL010000034.1:0-25202 GCF_053544015.1 Vibrio sp. E150_011 | reverse complement strand
CTGTTGATATGCGATACTAGCTCAGTTGGTAGAGCGCAACCTTGCCAAGGTTGAGGTCATCGGTTCGAACCCGATGTATCGCTCCATTTTAAGCGTCCATACACTCAAAAAGAGTTTAGACTGTCTTCCTTACCTTAAAGGAAGAGGTTGGTGTATCGCTTTGCTTTCTTTGAATAGAAAGCTAAAACGCAGCATTCTATATAAGCCAAGTTGAGAAACTTCGTCCTTTCGCTGCGCGCTCTTTCCTAATGCTGAGAAGCATCACTCCAAAATTTAGTTAGTTTGTAACGTTCATCGATGTCAGGTTGATTTTAAGCCTTATTGATGTGAGCAGGCTGCTATTCTCGAAGTTATTCAACGTTGTGGATATGGGCTAAAGCCCGTTTCTACTGCATGTTTACATTTAAATTAACAGACTTATCCACACTAAACTGGGTGTGGATAACTTGGTTGATAAGTTGTTTCTGATATTTATCATTGTTGAGTGCTTGAAAGATCTTTACATTTCCCAGTGCGGTAAAAACTATCGAATAACACGGTAAGCTGTTGTTATTTAATGGCTTTTATTGATTTCTCCGTTCGGTTGATGATTATTTAAATGATCATCAACTGACACTTATTTGATCCTAATCATATATTGCGTCTGTGTTTAACCTGAATTCTGGGGCTTAGCGTTGGAATGAAATTGTTTTTTTTCCACAAATTCAAATTTGAGATGTTAGTCAAGAAAATTTAATTGATTTATTGGGAAATCGTACACCAAATAGCCTAAGCCTATGAATCGCGGGGTAACCCTTTTTGTACTATTCGGATTAGACGTTGGTTTCTTATATCGATTTTCTTTAGCAACGGCGTATCGATTTGTGCGTGCAGTTTATTGAGTGCCCAATCGATATGGACATCAAGTAGTGTGCTGTGACCTTTAAGCTGCTCTAACAAGATAACATAAGCCTGTTTAAAAGAAGCGTTACCCATTGCGATGATAATATTGCGTTGCCATTGTTGGTGGCCAATACGTCGAATGGCAGAACCTTCCATATTTTTTAGAAATGTGGCTTCATCCCAAGTAAGTAAAGTGGTTAGGTCTAGGTCTTTAAATACAGGGCGACGTTGAAAGTCAGCTTGAGGACTAAGATTCGAGAAGCGATTCCACGGGCAAACCAATTGGCAATCATCACAGCCATAGATTCGATTGCCAATAGCATCACGAAATTCTTCTGGAATAATCCCATCGTATTCGATGGTTAAATAAGAAATACAACGCCTAGCATCGACAACGCCATCCTCTAAGATGGCATTAGTTGGGCAAGAGGTAACACATGCCGTGCATTTCCCGCATTGGTTTTCGACGGCTTTGTCTACAGGCAGTGGTAGATCAATAAACAACTCACCAAGAAAAAACCATGAACCAGCTTCTTGATCCAGTATCAAAGAGTGCTTGCCTGTCCAACCCAATCCGGCTTTTTCTGCTAATGGGCGTTCAAGGACAGGCGCTGAATCGACAAATGGGCGATAGCCGAGTGTGCCGACTTCGTGCTCTATCTTTTGGCCAAGCTTTTTTAATTGGTTACGAATGAGCTTGTGGTAGTCGCGCCCGAGGGCATAGCGACTGATATAGCCAGTGTGCTTGTCTTCGAGGTTACTGGCAAAATGCGCATCCTCAGGTAAGTAGTTCATGCGAACGCTGATAATGCGACAGGTGTTGGGGTGGAGTTTATTAGGATGAATGCGTAAATCTTGGTTGGACTCCATCCATGCCATTTCACCGTGATAGCCGGCCTCTATCCAGCGAGTCAGTGAAGCTTCTTGGTCTTCTAAGGCGATATCACTAATACCGGCTTTTTGAAAACCCAGTTCTTTGGCCCAAGACTTAATGTCGTTAGCTAGCTTCTCTAAATCCATCACGATGACTCTACTTAAAAAGGACGCGTATTCTATACTCAAATCGGTTTGTGTCCAAAGTATGAGTATAAAAAAAGCAGATATCCTAGTTTGTGTATGAGGATTACACGAAATTGAGCGGTGTCAGTAGGGAATCATGGTATTTAATGGTAAATTTTCTAATTACTTACACAACAATGCTTGTCTATAAAAACCGACACAGTTTACTATTTCATCTTATAACCGACGTATTCAGAGAAAAACGTGATGAACACTAAAAAATTTGCCTTAGCAGATGAATCAGAGACAGTTTTAATTGGAACTAAATTAGCTAATCTTTGCTCAAAACAAACAACAATCTATTTGCATGGTGATCTTGGTGCTGGGAAAACAACCTTTAGTCGGGGGTTCATCCAAAGTCAGGGACATAAGGGTAACGTAAAGAGCCCAACGTATACCCTTGTTGAACCTTATCAATTGAAACAGTGGAATATTTATCACTTTGATTTATACCGATTAGCGGATCCTGAAGAACTCGAATTTATGGGTATTCGAGACTATTTTTCTGACGATGCAATATGCTTGGTAGAGTGGCCTGAGAAAGGGGCCGGTGTTTTACCTGATGCCGATCTCGACATTGATTTACGATACGTGGGTGAAGCCCGTGAGATAACCTTCACGGCAAATTCTGAATATGGACGTCAGCTAATTAGTCAATTGGAGTTAAATTGATCAATCGTTTGTTTAGTCGCATGAAAGGGATCATGCTGGCGGTGTTGCTATTGTTTCCTAGTCTAGCGTTCTCTAACACGCTTGAAGGGATACGTGTTTGGCCGTCACCGGATGAAACTCGAGTCGTTATTGACCTCAAGTCAAAAGCGGACTTCAGCTATTTTTCACTGTCTGGACCTAGTCGTATTGTGGTCGATCTCAAGGACACGACCTTGAATACTAAGCTTCCGCTTAATGTCTCGGATAGCCCTGTACTGAGTAAAGTGAGAAAAAGCTCTCCACCCCAAAAAGGGACCTACCGCCTTGTTTTTGAATTGAAACAAGCCTCGACGCCTCAGTTATTTACGCTAAACCCGACACCGGGCGGCCAGTATGGCCATCGGCTTGTGATTGACTTCCCTCATGGGAAAGCCGCAACGCCAAAACCTGTGGCAGTAGCAAACAGTAAAACAGAGGTCAGTCGTGATGCCTCACAACTGCGCGGTACCGCGGATATTGTGGTGGCAATTGATGCTGGACACGGCGGAGAAGACCCAGGGTCTATCGGTCCGACAAATAAATACGAAAAGCATGTCACTCTGAGTGTTTCGAAGAAATTAGCCGCTCAAATTGATGCGATTCCTGGAATGAGAGCCGTCTTGACTCGACGTGGGGATTATTTTGTCAACCTCAACAAACGCTCTGACATAGCCCGAAAAAATAAAGCCCATTTATTGGTCTCAATTCATGCGGATGCATTTAGAACACCACAACCTCGAGGTGCCTCTGTCTTTGTCCTCAATACGAGACGAGCAAATACTGAGATAGCCCGCTGGGTTGAAAACCATGAACAGCAATCCGAATTACTCGGTGGGGCTGGTGAGGCGTTAGCCAAAAACTCCAATGATAAAAATGTCAGTCAAACGCTGCTTGATTTGCAATTTAGTCACTCTCAAAAAGAGGGGTATAAGGTTGCGACTAAGATTCTAAAAGAAATGGGCAAAGTTGCTCATTTGCATAAGAAAGAGCCCGTTAATGCCAGCTTGGCGGTTCTGAAATCGCCAGATATTCCTTCTGTGCTCGTTGAAACAGGGTTTATCTCTAACCCTGGAGAGGAGCGGCTGCTTACCACGCGTAGCCATCAAGATAAGCTAGCACGAGCTTTGGCAAAAGCGTTGGTTCAATATTTCGAGGAAAACCCACCGGAAGGGACATTGTTTGCTAACAAGGGGCAGCAAAGAAAACACACGGTGAAGCGTGGGGAATCCTTATCGGTTATTGCCCAACAATATGGCTCATCGGTCGCCAATATTAAATCCGCCAATAAACTCAAAAGCAATGGGTTAGCGGTTGGACAGGTGCTTGTTATTCCTGGCAACGCTGCGCCAGTTAAAGTGAGTAATAAGGTAAATACAGTTGAAACCCGCATTGTGACCCATACCGTGGTTAAAGGTGATTACCTTGGTAAGATAGCGAATAAATACAAGGTTTCTGTTGCGGATATCAAACGTGAGAACAACCTTAGGTCTGACACGCTAAAATTAGGTCAAAAGCTAAAAGTATCGGTGAGTGTTAAAGACCTACCTGTGAGAAAGCATACGGTCAAACGCGGTGAGTTTTTAGGAAAGATAGCGTCTAAGTATGATGTGACCGTCCAGAGTATTCGCGAAGCCAATAAACTTCGTTCAGATCAGTTGGCGGTCGGACAGGTCCTGATTATTCCTAACCGTTAATCAGTCGCCATGCAGATAGCTAATGTGCCTTAAGGCATGGAGTAATAGTGTGACAATAAAAATTCTCCCCGCTAGATTAGCGAACCAAATTGCCGCTGGAGAGGTAGTTGAAAGACCGGCTTCAGTCATCAAAGAACTGGTGGAGAATAGCATCGATTCGGGCGCCACTCGTATCGATATCGATATCGAAAAAGGTGGCGCTAAACTCATTAGGGTTCGTGATAATGGCAAGGGCATTGTTAAAGATGAGCTGCAGCTTGCATTGAGCCGTCATGCAACGTCAAAAATCCATACACTGGATGACCTAGAAGCCATCGTGAGCCTGGGGTTTCGCGGTGAGGCATTGGCCAGTATTAGTTCGGTTTCTCGCCTTACGATGACCTCAAGACCTGCCGCTCAAGAGCAAGCGTGGAGTGCTTACGCGGAGGGCCGAGATATGACGGTCAGCCTAAAGCCTACTGCCCACCCTATCGGAACCACGGTGGAGGTGCTGGATCTATTTTTTAATACGCCAGCTAGGCGTAAGTTTTTGCGTACTGAAAAAACAGAATTCACTCATATTGATGAGTTATTGAAGAGAATCGCGCTGAGTCGTTTTGATGTGTCAATCAATGTTAAACACAATGGTAAGTTGATTCGACAATATCGTGCGGCGAAAACCTCGGAACAGGCGGAAAAAAGAATTGCCTCAGTGTGTGGCTCAGCATTTGTTCGTCACATGCTGAGAATTGAGCTAGAGCACCATGATCTTAAGCTTCATGGCTGGATTACGACACCTGAAGGCGGCAGGGCACAAAACGATCTTCAGTACTGTTACGTGAATGGTCGAATGATGCGTGATAAGTTGATCAATCATGCTATCAGGCAAAGTTATGAATCGAGTCTCGCCCCCGAGCAATACGCGGCTTTTGTGTTGTTTATCGATATCGATCCACACCAAGTGGATGTTAATGTACACCCGGCAAAGCATGAAGTGAGGTTCCATCAAGCCCGCTTAGTGCATGATTTCATCTATCAAGCGTTAAGCGATGCTTTGGTGCAGGCTAAATCGATAGAGGCTCCACAAGCTTCTAGTGCGGGATTTAGCCAAGCAGAGGCACTCGACAAGCCATTGAATCAGCAAAAGACTTGTGATGATCAAGCCTTGGTCGCTGAGCCCGGCATAATAAACAACGAAAACGTTAATCCAGTAGAACCTTCAGTCATTGATGCGGTAGAGAGCATACCTGCCTATCCGGGGCGGAATGACTATCGATCTCGAGATACCACTCAGTCTCGAGACGCAACATCATGCCAAGAAACACCGTCGCCTCGTTCAATGGAAGATGGGTCGCGAGCGGATCATCAAATTGCTGAACGTTCCCCTGCAAATTACTGGTCACCAGAAACATCATCGCTTAAAAAATCAAGCGATCCCTCTCAAAGGAATGCTTCGCAGCGAGTGATGACCAAGCCACCAAGTCTTGCTGAAGCTCAGGTGTATCAAGACCTGCTCCAGACCCCGCATTTATCCTCAGAGACCGTGGCTAAATCGGATGAGTTATTGCCTGACATACCAAGTACCCTTGAAATTAATATTGAACAAATTGGTAAGGCAATGAGTGTAGTGGGAGAGCGGTATGTGCTGGTCAAGGCTGTGCCCATTTGTGCCTTGGTATCACTACAGCGGGCTGAATTTTATAAGCTTTACGCTCAATTGAACCCCACGACGGGTCCATTAATGATGCAACCTTTACTCGTGCCGCTATCTTTGAAGGTGAGTGATGAGCAAAGAGTGCAAGCAGAATCACACGCTGATTTACTGCTGAATTTTGGTATTGATATAAAGGTTAGGAATAAACAAACCATTATGGTCATGGGGGTTCCATCGCCACTTAGACAACAAAATTTGCAATTGTTAATTGATGAAATGCTGTCATACTTGACAACCCTTGAGCAGCATGACCTAAGTCAAAGCCGATTGAGTCTATGGCTTACAAAACAAGTGCTGCAAGTGAAAAGTTGCTATACCTTGTCTGAATCCGTCCAATTGCTTAGCAATTTAGAGCAGTTATACGATGGTAAGCTTCCTTTGAGCGATACTAAATTTGTTCGTCCTGTCGATTTTACGGCCACAATTGCAGCGTTTTCATCATGAGCCAAACATTACCGTTAGTTTTATTTTTAATGGGTCCTACTGCCTCAGGTAAGACCGAACTTGCTATACGCCTTCGTCAACAGTACCCCGTTGAGATCATTAGCGTGGACTCGGCATTGATTTACAAAGGTATGGATATTGGTACAGCCAAGCCTGATGCCAATGAGCTATCACTGGCGCCGCATCGATTAATCGATATCCTTGATCCTAGTGAGGCGTATTCTGCCGCTGATTTTCGTCGAGACGCGTTGCAAGAAATAGCTCGAATCCATGCTGAAGGAAAGATTCCTCTGCTTGTGGGGGGCACAATGCTTTATTTCAAAGCCTTGTTGCAAGGGTTATCGCCATTGCCAGCAGCAAACCCAGATATCCGTAAACAAATTGAAAAAGAAGCAACTGAGAAGGGATGGCAAGCCCTTCATAATGAACTTCGAGAGATAGATCCTGTCTCAGCAGAGAGGATACATCCCAATGATCCCCAGCGTCTTTCTCGAGCACTAGAAGTTTATCGGATTGCAGGTAAGTCACTGACAGAGCTAACAGAAGTGAAGGGTGAGCCTTTACCGTTTAGGGTAAAACAATTTGCGGTTGCGCCCAAAGATCGTGCTTTGTTACATAAACGAATTGAACTACGTTTCGATAAAATGATACAAGCAGGCTTTGAAGAAGAAGTAAAAGCGCTATATGCTCGAGAAGATCTACATTCTGATTTGCCGTCTATTCGTTGTGTCGGATATCGGCAGATGTGGGAATATTTAGATGGAGACTGTAGTTTTGATGACGCTATTTTTCGCGGAATCTGTGCTACTCGTCAATTGGCTAAACGTCAGATTACCTGGTTAAGGAGTTGGGATGATCTGGTTTGGCTGGACAGCGAACACGTTGAGAATTCAATGAAAACTCTCACAGACGCCATAGCATCAGATGGCATTAACTGTGTATAATGTGGTCGCTTTTGTTTATTTGTACCCAAAAAGGAACTGAGTTTTGTTTTCAAAGTGATTTGATGATCTATGATTATAAAACTAAGGGGTATTTCATTGGTTTAGCTCAGATGCAAAGGCCGCACCTAATTTGTAGTGCACCAATAGCTAAATAATTAAAACTAAAAAATATTAATATAAGGAAAATAAAAAATGGCTAAGGGGCAATCTCTTCAAGACCCATTCCTGAATGCACTGCGTCGCGAGCGCATTCCTGTTTCGATCTATCTTGTAAATGGAATCAAACTACAAGGTCAAATCGAGTCTTTTGATCAATTTGTGATCCTATTGAAAAATACCGTTAATCAGATGGTATATAAACATGCGATTTCTACTGTTGTTCCAGCGCGTGCGGTAAGTCACCACACGGGCGAGCGTCCAGCAAATGAGCGTCCACAAGAGAAATCTGAAGATTAATACTTTAACTCGCGTTATAAAAGTCACAAGAAGGAGTTGCTCGCTTGTTTGACCGTTATGAATCGGGTGAGCAAGCTGTCCTTGTTCATATCAACTTCACGCAGGAAGGTGAGTGGGAAGATCTTAACGAGTGTGAAATGCTTGTGTCTTCAGCTGGCGTTAACACGTTACAAGTCGTGACAGGTAGCCGTCAGTCCCCTCACCCTAAGTATTACGTTGGAGAAGGTAAGGCCCAAGAAATTGCGCAAGTTGTGCAACTGACGGGTGCTGATGTGGTGATTTTCAACCACGCCATTTCGCCAGCACAAGAGCGTAACCTAGAAGGTCTGTGTAAATGCCGAGTGCTCGATCGTACAGGTCTAATACTCGATATTTTTGCTCAACGTGCCCGTACTCACGAAGGTAAGTTACAGGTCGAGCTTGCACAGTTGCGTCATATTTCAACCCGATTGATTCGTGGTTGGACGCACCTTGAAAGGCAGAAGGGTGGTATTGGCTTACGTGGTCCCGGTGAGACTCAATTAGAGACTGACCGACGATTATTGCGTGACCGAATCAAAACGATTTTACGTCGTTTAACGAAGGTTGCAAAACAGCGTGAACAAGGCAGACGAGCTAGAAACCGAGCAGAAATACCGACAATTTCTTTAGTGGGTTATACCAACGCAGGAAAGTCGACATTGTTCAACCGCATTACTGAAGCTGGCGTATACGCGGCGGATCAGTTATTCGCAACGTTGGATCCAACACTAAGAAAAATCGAGCTGGCAGATGTCGGTCCGGCAATTCTTGCTGATACCGTTGGATTCATTCGTCATCTTCCACACGATTTGGTTGCCGCATTTAAAGCAACATTGCAAGAGACGCAAGAAGCAGACATTTTGTTACATGTTGTCGATGCAAGTGACGACCGTTTTCGTGAGAACATGCAAGCAGTTCATGACGTGCTAGAAGAGATAGATGCTAGTGATATACCTGCTCTAGTCGTGATGAATAAAATAGACAATCTAGAAGGCCAACGTCCTCGGATAGACCGAGACGGCGAAGGGCAACCAAGAACCGTTTGGGTTTCTGCCATGGAAGGGCAAGGAATTGAACTCTTGTTCGAAGCGCTGACTGAGCGCTTAGTCAGCCAAATGGTTCAGTATCAATTGAGAATTCCGCCACAGTATCAAGGTCGCATCCGTAGTACATTTTTTAATATGAAATGTATCCAACGGGAAGAATATGATACAGATGGTAACTTGTTGATTGATATTCGGATGCAACAAATAGATTGGTCTAAACTTGATAAGAGAGAAGGGGCAGTTTTGAGTGACTTTATCGTTACTTAAAGGACTGCTACAGTATAACGTCATAATTAATGATGGAGCTTCCTAATGGCGTGGAATGAGCCTGGTAATAATAATGGAAACAACGGCCGCGATAATGACCCTTGGGGTAATAACAATCGTGATGGTCGTAAGTCCGGTGATCGTAATCAAGGTCCGCCTGACTTAGACGAAGTTTTCAATAAGCTAAGTCAAAAGATTGGTGGTAAGTTTGGCAAGAAAGGTGGCGGTGGCCCATCAATAGGCGGTGGCGGTAGTGCGATTGGCTTTGGTGTCATTGCATTAATTGCTGTTGTTATTTGGTTCTCTTCTGGTTTCTATACCATTGGTGAAGCCGAGCGCGGTGTCGTGCTTCGTTTGGGTAAATACGATCGTATCGTAGATCCAGGTCTAAACTGGCGCCCTCGCTTTATTGATGAATACCAAGCGGTTAACGTACAAGCGATTCGCTCATTGCGTGCCTCTGGTACGATGCTGACCAAAGATGAAAACGTCGTTACCGTTGGCATGGATGTACAGTATCGTGTCTCTGACCCGTACAAATACTTGTATGTTGTGACAAATGCAGATGACAGTTTAAGTCAAGCGACTGATTCGGCACTTCGTGCAGTTATCGGTGATGCATTGATGGATAGCATTCTAACGAGTGGTCGTCAGCAAATTCGTCAAAGTACACAAGAGACGCTTAACGACATTATCGATAACTACGATATGGGTTTAAGCATCGTTGATGTGAACTTCCAGTCGGCACGTCCGCCGACGCAAGTCCAAGATGCATTTGATGATGCTATCTCTGCACGAGAAGATGAAGAGCGTTTCATTCGTGAAGCGGAAGCCTACAGGAATGAAATTATTCCAAAAGCAACCGGTCGTTCTGAGCGTTTGAAGAAAGAAGCGCAAGGTTATTCTGAGCGCATCATTAACTCTGCAATGGGTCAAGTTGCTCAGTTTGAAAAACTATTACCAGAGTATCAAGCAGCGCCAGAAGTTACTCGTAATCGACTTTATTTAGATACGATGGAAGAAGTCTATTCCAACACATCTAAGGTACTTATTGACTCTGAATCAAGCGGCAACTTACTGTACTTGCCTATTGATAAGTTAGCAGGTCAAGAGTCTTCGAATAAGACTCGTAAAGCAACGTCGACGTCAGCATACGATGAAATACCATTAGATGCGAAAACGACTGATGCGCCAGCTAGCTCAACGACATCACGCGACTCGAACTCACGTCAAGGGAGATACTAATAATGCGTAAATTAGCGATACCAGTATTAGTTGTTGCGTTGGCATTAATGCTGATGTCTTTGTTTGTCATCCCTGAAGGTGAAAGAGGCATCGTCATTCGATTTGGCCGAGTGTTAAGTGATGACAATAATGTATCCCGTATCTATGAGCCGGGCATACATTTCAAGATGCCGTTGTTTGACCGTGTAAAAACGCTTGATGCACGTATCCAAACGATGGATGGTCGTGGAGACCGTTTCGTAACCTCTGAGAAAAAAGACGTGATCATTGATACCTACGTTAAGTGGAGAATCGAAGATTTCCGTCAATATTACTTGGCAACAGGTGGCGGTGATGCTCTGACAGCTCAAGCGCTATTAGAGCGAAAAGTAACGGATGTATTACGTTCTGAAATCGGTGCGAGAGAAATCAAGCAAATCGTTTCCGGCCCACGTAATAAAGATGTTCTACCAGAAAGTGCAGACAGCGAAGAAGTGACAACTGAAGCGGCTAAGCAAGCACTTGAAATCGATGGTGAACGTGACGTTATTATGGACAACGTACTAAAAGATACGCGTGGAAGCGCGATGAAGGATCTTGGCGTTCGTGTGGTTGATTTCCGAATGAAGAAAATCAACCTTCCTGATGAAATCAGTGAGTCTATTTACCGTCGTATGAGAGCAGAGCGTGAATCTGTTGCTCGTAAGCACCGTTCTCAAGGCCGTGAGAAGGCTGAGGTTATTCGAGCTCAAGCAGAACTTGAAGTAGCAACAGTACTGGCTGAAGCGGATAAAACAGCACGTGTCACACGTGGTGAAGCAGATGCAGAAGCCGCAAGTATTTATGCTAGCGCTTACAGCAAAGATGCAGAGTTCTATGGTTTCATTCGTTCACTAGAGGCGTATCGCACATCGTTTAGTGATAAGAGTGATATCCTAGTCCTTGATCCTAAGAGTGACTTCTTCCGTTATATGAATGACGCCAACGGTGCGGCAGTTAAATAACTGGAGCGATAACGCTTAGTTTGATTGAGCGAAGCAATATCAGCTTTGCTTAATTAAAAACTTGCTATGGAAAAGCCCGTCACGACGGGCTTTTTTTTATCTGGAGTAAATTATGTCTACATCATTTTGGGTCGCCATTGGGTTGGTATTAGTTTTTGAAGGACTAGGGCCGTTGCTGGCTCCCAGTGGGTGGAGGAATATGATCGGTCAACTGATGTCTCAACCAGATAATCAACTGAGACGAGTTGGCGGGTGCCTAGTTGTCGCTGGGGTAGTCATCATAATGATGATGTTTTAAGCGACGTAATATAAACAAACTTAAGTCCGATTTTATATAGGAAAGACAGGGATTTAGATCTTTGTTACGTATTAATGTCCAAAAAATGACTGCACAAAGTCACATTTCGGTGCTAGAATCCTTTTTTAACTAGCAATCAGATTGGAAAGATGGGAAATAACGTAGTCGTTCTGGGCACCCAATGGGGTGACGAAGGTAAAGGTAAAATCGTAGACCTTTTAACTGAAGATGCAAAATACGTGGTTCGCTATCAAGGCGGTCACAATGCAGGTCACACTCTAGTCATTGACGGTGAAAAAACCGTTCTTCATTTGATTCCATCAGGTATTCTTCGCAATAACGTAAAATGCGTTATTGGTAATGGTGTTGTTCTGTCTCCAGATGCACTGTTACAAGAAATGAAACCTTTAGAAGCGCGTGGAATTCCAGTACGTGAGCGTCTTTTCATCTCTGAAGCTTGTCCTCTAATTCTTCCTTACCATATTGCTATTGACCAAGCGCGTGAAGTCGCTCTAGGTAAAAAAGCAATTGGCACAACTGGTCGTGGTATCGGTCCTGCGTACGAAGATAAAGTGGCTCGTCGTGGTCTTCGCGTTGGTGATCTTTTCGATAAAGAAATGTTTGCTGAAAAGCTGAAGAAAGTGATGGAGTTCCATAACTTCCAGCTTGAACACTTCTACAAAGTTGATCCAGTAAGCTACGACGAAGTTCTTGAACAGTGCATGGGTTATGCAGACCTTCTAACGTCATTGGTTATTGATGTGACAGATGAACTTGACGCGGCACGCAAGCGTGGCGATAAGATCATGTTTGAAGGCGCTCAAGGTACACTTCTAGATATCGATCACGGTACATATCCGTATGTAACGTCTTCAAACACAACGGCTGGCGGTGTTGCTGCTGGTTCTGGTTTTGGCCCTCGTCATATTGGTTATATCCTTGGTATCACTAAGGCTTATTGTACTCGAGTAGGTTCAGGTCCATTCCCAACTGAATTGTATGATGGATTAGACAAGCAAGACCCTGTTGGTAAACACTTAGGTGATGTTGGCCACGAGTTTGGTGCAACAACAGGCCGTCTACGTCGTACTGGTTGGTTTGATGCCGTTGCTATGCGTCGTGCTGTGCAAATCAACTCTATCTCTGGTTTCTGTCTAACTAAATTAGACGTACTTGATGGCCTAGAAGAGCTAAAAATCTGTACTGGTTACAAGATGAAAAATGGCGCTATTCTAGAGGTTTCTCCAATGGCTGCTGAAGCATTTGAAGAAGCAACGCCTATTTACGAAACAATGCCAGGTTGGTCAGACAACACATTTGGTGCTACTTCTATTGAGCAACTTCCGAAAGCAGCTCTAGATTACATCAAACGTATTGAAGAACTAACTGGTGTACCAATTGATATCGTTTCTACGGGTCCTGACCGTAACGAAACTATTATTAAGGTTCACCCTTTCGAAGTGTAATTCGAAGCTAGAACAGACGTTAAAAACCAGCGCTTGCGCTGGTTTTTTTATATCTAAAGAACGATAAGAAGTGTGATCTTCTGCCATTTTTTTGACACGCTCACGTATCATTCAACAGCAAGTGGCAAAATTTTGCCGTTTTTTCTCAGTTTAGATTAAAGTGAAGCGTAGGTTTGCCGATAAAATGACAATAGCGGCTTACTGAGGTCGCAATTTTGTTTGAAGTGATGAGAGGTTCCCTATCGTGATGAGGCGACACAAAATAACAGCGTTGATTTGTATGTCGTTTCTTGGCACGTTGAAGGTGGCTCAAGCGGCAGATGTTGGTGCCCCGATTCCGATTTACTCTGAAGATCAGTTGATCGGGCTGATTGCAGAAAACCGTCATCTTGCCCAAGTTAAAGCGGATAACTGCCAGCTTGTAGAAGACATTATGGCGAGGGCAACCCGTATCAGTTTGCCCGCCTATGAGTTCTTATATGGCGATATGCTCGCGTGGGGTGTGTGTGTGCCTCAAGATGTTGAGCTGGGCTTATACTATATGGAGAATGCTGCACATCAAGGCCTTCCTGTCGCCTTAGAGCAACTCGGTCGGTATTACTCAAGAGGGACATTTGTTCAAGAAGATAAAGAACGGGCGATTCCTTATTTTCGTGAAGCGGCATCGATGGGCAATATTGATGCCCGTATTCAGTTGGCAGAGTTGTTATTGCGCGATTATGGTAGTCCAAGAGATTATGAGGATGCGTATCGCTGGTTATACAATTCAGTCACACCGGATAACTCAAAACATAAACGTATCTCAATGCTACGCCGTGGGTTGGAGTCTCGTATGCCACAAAATATTATCGCTCGTGCAAAGAGGCGCAATGATTTCTGGTAATGCGTCTCGTGGCTATCATCGGTAGAATGACAAACGATTTCTGTAGCTTATCCCCCCAGTCAGTTATAATCGACCTATACCTCCCCTCAAAATAGGTCAGACTATGTCGAACAAGCCTAGCGAAAATCGTGTAGACGATCCCTTTGCCGAAAGAGAATCCCAAAATTACGAAAACCCAGTTCCGAGCAGAGAGTTCATCGTTGATTTCTTAAAAGGTGTCAATGTCCCAATGAACCGTAACGATCTGTTTGAATCGTTAGGCTTGTCTGGTGAAGAGCAGTATGAAGGGTTGCGTCGTCGCCTGAGAGCAATGGAGCGAGACGGGCAATTGGTCTTTACTCGTCGTCAGTGCTATGCCTTGCCCGATAAACTAGAAATGATCAAAGGCTTAGTGATTGGCCATAAAGATGGTCATGGATGGGTGAGACCGGAAGGTAGTCTAAATAAAGACCAAGATGTGTTGTTGCCTCACCACCAAATGCGCACGCTTTTGCACGGGGACTTTGTGCTTGTTCAACCGACCGGTAAAGATAAGCGCGGTCGAAAAGAAGGGCGATTAGTTCGTATATTGGAAGAGCGAAAAGACCATGTTGTTGGTCGCTTTTTCTTAGAGTACGGCTACGCCTATGTCGTCTCCGATGACTCCCGTATTAGTCACGATATTTTGATTCCTAACGAACATCGAAATGGTGCTCGTATGGGGAACGTTGTGGTTATTGAAGTCACCGATCGTGGCGCTAAATCTCGAAAAATGGCCGGTCAAGTGGTTGAAGTGCTAGGCGAAAATATGGCGCCAGGCATGGAAACTCAAATTGCTATTCGAGCCCATCAAATTCCCCATGTTTGGCCAGAAGAAGTCGATAAATACGTTAAGCAATTTGGTGAGTTTGTCCCAGAAGAGGCAAAAGAAGGCCGAGTTGACCTTCGTGACCTCCCATTGGTCACTATTGATGGGGAAGATGCTCGAGATTTTGATGATGCGGTGTATTGTGAACGTAAAAAGAGTGGCGGATGGCGCTTATGGGTAGCGATAGCGGATGTCAGCTATTATGTTCGTACCGACTCTGTGCTTGATAAAGAAGCGATTAAGCGTGGTAACTCGGTGTACTTCCCATCTCAGGTGGTGCCCATGTTACCCGAGGTCCTATCCAATGGACTTTGTTCGCTGAACCCACAAGTTGACCGTCTATGTATGGTTTGTGAGATGACCATCTCGGATACGGGTAAGCTCTCAGGTTATAAGCATTACGAAGCGGTCATGAACTCCCATGCGCGTTTAACCTATAACAAGGTGAGTAATATTCTAGAGGGTGATTCGGAACTAAGAGAGCGCTATGACGCAGTGGTTCCGCACCTGGAAGAATTGCACCGCATGTATCAGGTATTAAAAACCGCTCGTGATCAACGTGGTGCGATTGAATTTGAAACCGTTGAAACCAAATTTATCTTTAATGCCGACAGAAAGATTGACCGTATTGAGCCGGTAATTCGAAATGATGCCCACAAGATCATCGAAGAATGTATGATTTTGGCTAACATCGCCTCAGCGTCATTAGTAGAAAAAGCCAAAGAAGCCGCCTTGTACCGAGTTCATGAAACCCCAGGTGAAGAGCGACTGACCGGGTTTCGTGATTTCTTAGGGGAGCTAGGGCTTAATCTGACCGGTGGTTTACAGCCTTCACCAACCGATTATGCGGACCTTATTAAGCAAATTGCGCAACGACAAGATAAAGAGTTGATTCAGACGATGCTGCTACGCTCAATGAAGCAAGCGGTCTATAACGCGGATAATGGCGGTCACTTTGGTTTGGCGTTAAAGCGTTATGCGCATTTCACCTCGCCAATTCGCCGCTACCCTGATTTATTGCTGCATCGTGCAATTAAGTATCTTATTGCCAAAGAGGCGGGCCGTAACCAAGACCGTTGGACACCAACCGGTGGGTATCATTATTCCGTTGATGATATGGATTTTTATGGTGAACAGTGTTCAATGACCGAACGTCGTGCTGATGATGCTACCCGTGATGTCTCTGAT
The DNA here is from genome assembly GCF_053544015.1 of Vibrio sp. E150_011. NCBI lineage: Bacteria > Pseudomonadati > Pseudomonadota > Gammaproteobacteria > Vibrionales > Vibrionaceae > Vibrio > Vibrio sp. E150_011. Next base: position 9,096 of record NZ_JBHFOL010000034.1, on the reverse strand, counting down.
TGGTTGAAGTGTGAGTATATGCAAGATCATGTCGGCGAAGAGCTTGACGGTGTGATTGCTAATGTCACCGGTTTTGGTTTCTTTGTTCGTCTGACAGAATTGCATATCGATGGCTTGGTTCATATATCGAATTTAGCTAACGATTACTATCAATTCGACCCAATTGGTCAAAGGCTGATTGGTGAAAGTTTTGGTGCCATTTATCGCTTGGGCGATGCGGTCAAAGTCAAAGTACTGGCGGTAAATTTAAACGACAAGCAAATTGACTTTGAATTAGTGGGGACAGACCGTAAAGTACGCGGCAAAGGTAAAACTGCGAAGAAGCGAGTAGCAGAAGCGCAAAGCAAAGCGAAAGCGAAGAAGCAAGGTGTTGCCAAAAGTAGACGCTCAGGTAAAGCGAGTCCGCTCGTCGAACCAACAAAGCGACCAGATGGTCAAGAACAGAAAACCCCCGCTAAGGGTTCAAAAAGCAAGCCAGGCAAAGCCCGCAGTAAAAAGCCGCGCGCTAAAACCAGCAATGCTAAAAAGAAATAATGAATCAAGGTTAAAACCATGAGTAATGAGTTTATTTACGGTATTCACGCCGTAAAAGCGGTACTAGAGAAAGATCCTGCTCGTTTCATCGAGGCGTATGTATTGAAAGGGCGCCAAGACGATCGCTTGCTTCCTTTGTTGAATGAGTTGGCTAAGATAGGCTGTTCGGTTCAGCAGATGGGCCGTAAAGTCTTAGATGACAAAGCCAGGGGCGCGAATCACCAAGGTGTTATCGCGAAGGTTAAGCCTGCGAAGCAATTGAACGAAAATGATCTAGAGTCCATAGTGAATGACAATGCACAAGCGTTATTCTTGATCTTAGATGGCGTAACGGATCCACATAACCTAGGCGCTTGCTTACGTAATGCCGATGCAGCCGGTGTCGCGGCTGTTATCGTGCCAAAAGACCGTTCCGCCCCACTGACTGCAACGGTCAGTAAAGTGGCGTGTGGCGCAGCAGAGACAGTGCCATTGGTACGGGTGACAAACTTAGCAAGAACGATGCGAGCTTTACAAGAGCAAGGTGTCTGGATTGTTGGCACTGCAGGAGAAGCGACGCATGATGTTTATCAGGCGAAATTGACGGGTCCTCTAGCGGTCGTTATGGGCGCGGAAGGTGACGGTATGAGACGCTTGACTCGTGAGACTTGCGATGACCTTATCAAGATCCCAATGGCCGGTTCGGTCTCTAGCTTAAATGTGTCAGTGGCTTCAGGTATTTGCTTATTTGAAGCAGTGAGGCAGCGTTCACTCGTATAATCAAGTGAAGACATCTTATAAATAAAAGGTCAGCTTATGCTGACCTTTTTAATAATGGGGAGGCGGGGTTTCTTCTGAGGGATCGGCAAGATTTGGCGAGTCCATATTCTTGACTTTACCCACCACGAATTTCATTTGATCCTGCATCTTGCTAATGAGCAATTGTTGTTGGGTCAACGCGTCATTCAATTCTTCAATGGTTTGCTCTTGGAACGCAATTTTACATTCCATATCATTAATTCGGTCTTGTAGCGCTTGATAGCTTTCGTTACTCATAGGTTACTCATTGATGGACCACGCTTGTACGACACCCGCTGATGAAGCGGAGAGGACGCGTTGGTTATTTTCAAAGGCTGCATCATACACTACCCCTCTAGGCGGGCGCACATCTTTTAGCATTTCTACCTCATACCCTTCGATTCGTTTACCGCTCTTAGTGTCCCAAACCATCAATCGAGAAGAGGGAGAGCCGGTTACGAGTAACTGACCATCGTCGGAGAACCGAGCGGTTGAAAAAATAAGTTGTCGCGTCCAGGTACTTAACTGACTGAGTTTTGAGCCAGTTTTTAAATCCCAAACAATCGCATTATTGCCAATGTCTGATGTGAGCGCGAAGCGTCCATCACGTTGTAATTCAACTGTGCCAACACGCTGCTCGTGAGGGAACTCCCGCAAGATTTGCCCCGACTCAGTACTCCAAAAAAACGCATTGTGGTCATTTCCACCTGTTAATGCATATTTTCCGTTAGGGGATAAGGAAACAGAATTAACTTTTTCTACGTGAGCAAGGAACTCTAGGCGTCTTCCGGTGACTAAATCGATGAAAATGGCTTTACCGTTACTTAATCCTAAAAGTATTTCTTCGCCATTATTACCAATGGCGATGTCTTGGATTAAGCCGTCGGCAATAGACCATAAACCTGAGGACTGAGACCAACCTAGGTCCCATACCGCGAAATTGGTTTGGGTCGCAGTCACAGCAAATCGGCCGTTGTCGGAAAAACGAATGAGCGAGATAATGTTTTCGTCTGGGTCTTGAATACCCAATTTGGCAAGTAATATATTTTCTTGCAGATCCCACAACTGTAATTGTTGTTGTTTAGAATAGAGAAGTGCAAATCGAGCATCACGACTGAGAGCAACACTGGTGGAGCCTTCTAAAGCAAGATCCCAGCGTTTTTCTGCGTTACTAGAGAAAAAGCAGCCATTTAACAGGCCGATGACAACTAAGTACAGCACAGAATGAGATATTATTCGCATCATTACCGATATTCCACATTGAGTCTTGAGCCTAAACTAGTATATTTAAAGTTCTTATAAGATTGAAATAGTGACTAGATTTAAATGGTTACGCATACCGCCTTAAAAAACAAGGCGTATTGTTGTGACTAATGGCTAAATCTATAGCATGTCCATAAACTGGAGAGATGAATGAAATCAGTATTTAAAGTATCGCTACTTGCAGCGACGGTTATCTTGGCAGTAGGTTGCCAGAAAGAAGAAGAACCAAAAGCAGAACCAGCGGCACAAGAACAAGTGCAAGCGGAAGCAGGTAAAGCGGTTCACTTTAAAACGGAAGATGATAAAGCCGCGTACGCAATCGGTGTTTCTTTCGCTACTTACTTGAGCACAAGCATTGAAAAGCCAGCAGAATTTGGTATCGACCTGAAAAAAGAATTGGTACTGAAAGGGATTGAAGAATCGTTCGCTGGCAAAGAAACCTTGTCTGAAGATGAGATTCGTGCAGCACTAGAAGGTTTAGATAAGCGTGTTGCGGACACAATGCAACAGCAAGCTGTTGAAAAAGCCGCTGCAGCTCAAAAAGAAGGCGATGACTTCCGCGCTGAGTTTGAAAAACAAGATGGCGTAACGAAAACTGAATCTGGCCTACTATACCAAGTAGAAACAGCAGGAACGGGCGAGCAACCAAAAGAAACCGATACGGTTGAAGTGCACTACAAGGGTACGTTGATCGATGGTACGCAATTTGACAGTTCTTATGAACGTGGTCAGCCTGCTACCTTCCCATTAAACCGTGTTATCCCAGGCTGGACTGAAGGTGTTCAGTTGATGCAAGTGGGTTCAAAGTATAAGTTTGTAATTCCACCAGAGCTGGCATACGGTGAGCAAGATACACCAACCATTCCAGCGAACTCGACGCTCGTATTCGAAGTTGAATTGTTGAAGATTGATGGCGAGAATGCCCCAGCTGCTCAATAATTAGTCGCAGTTGTCACTCAAAGGCTCACATTAGTGAGCCTTTTTTTATTCTTTCTGTTTTTATATCTATGAAAAACTGCCCTTTTTTTGCCCCAAATCACTTGTTGAAGACTTACTTAGGTAAGGACTTCAAATTTTCTGATAAACTTACATCAATTTTTTTAGTTTTTAAGGTCAACACACTGTGACTGACATTGTTAATGCCGAGATGTTACTTGAAATGGATTCCGTCGATGTGGCGCCATTTAGTGAGCATGAGAAAATCATACTCAAGTCATACGAAGCGGTGGTGGACGGGCTAGCCAGTCTAATTGGACCGTTTTGTGAGATTGTTTTGCACTCGTTGGAAGATCTTAATACGTCGGCAATCAAGATCGCCAATGGTGAGAATACCGGTCGTCAAGTTGGCTCTCCAATTACCGACTTAGCGCTTAAAATGTTAAAAGACATCGAAGGGTCTGAGCGTAATTTCTCTCGCTCATACTTTACGCGCGCGAAAGGTGGGGTTTTCATGAAATCTATCACCATTGCTATTCGTAACGGTGATAACCGAGTCATTGGACTGCTGTGTATTAACGTCAACTTAGATGCGCCATTCTCGCAAGTTCTGCAATCATTCATGCCAACTCAAGATGCCAAAGATGCGGCATCTTCAGTCAACTTTGCCAGTGATGTTGAGGAACTTGTCGACCAAACGGTTGAGCGTACAATTGAAGACATTAATGCTGATAAGTCAGTCTCGAATAATACTAAAAACCGTCAGATCGTCATGGAGCTTTACGATAAAGGCATTTTTGACATTAAAGACGCCATTAATCGAGTGGCTGACCGTTTAAATATCTCTAAGCATACGGTTTATCTGTATATCAGACAGCGTAAAACTGAGGACGAGTAATCGTGACCCCCTTGACCTATACGCTTGTTGTCAATGGCTCTGTGTATGGGAGTCAGTCAGCACGAAGCGCCTATCAGTTTGCCATTGCACTGATTGAGAAAGGACACCGCCTGACAAGTGTGTTTTTTTATCAAGATGGTGTGCACAATGCCTCACGCTTAACTGTGCCTGCAAATGATGAGTTCGATTTAGTTGCGGCGTGGCAGGCTCTCGCACTTAACCACAACATCAGCTTAGATACGTGTGTGGCCGCCTCCTTACGCAGGGGGGTCGTTAGCCCAGTAGAGTCGACACAGCATCAACTCAATGGCGACAACCTCGCAGAGGGCTTTCAGCTTGCTGGATTAGGCAGTTTAGCTGAAGCGCTGTTAACGCAAGATAGGGTAGTACAATTTTGAGTGTATTAGGCTTCGTTTTTACTTCGTTACCTCATGCCAGTGCAAAGGGGAGAGAAGGGCTGGATGCGCTACTCGCCACTTCAGCTTATAGCGAAGATATCAAAGTGTTCTTTATTGCCGACGGCGTGAATCAGTTGCGTATTAATCAAGACCCAAAGCAGGTTTTGTTGAGGGATTACATCAGTGCGTATAAGTTGTTAGACCTTTATGATATTGACCAAGTCTACGTATGTAAACAAAGTATGGATCGGTATGGGATGACAATGGATAGCCTAGCGATTGAATGCGATATCGTGACGTCGAGTATCATCTCTCGTGAGCTTGCGTCATGTAATAAAATACTGACTTATTGAGATACCCTATGCTGCATATCATTAAGAATGAAACCGGCTTTAAGCACGCACAATGTTACCTGAATCTACAGGACGCCATAATATTAATCCAAGATGCGAGTTATTTAGCCGGAATGCCGCTATTTTCAGAAAAAGACAATGTCTTCGTTTTATCTGAAGATTTACAGGCTAGGGGACTATCAGTTGAAAGCTCAAATAACCTGCAAGTCATAGATTTTAAAGGCTTTGTAGAGCTTACTGAGATCCATGAAAACAGCATTACTTGGGAATGATTGACACTTTATTGGCCAGTCTTTGTATTTTTTTACAGCGGCTTAATAAAAAAGATCTGTATATTTCTTGACACACCCCCCACTGCTGCATAGAATTTTGCGTCCCTAATTGCCATTGGTGATTGGGGTTAGATTTTTCACAAAGCTTACTTTCAAGTAAATCAGGAGCTATTTAATGGCAACTATTAACCAGTTGGTTCGCAAGCCTCGTGTAAAGCAAGTTGTTAAAAGCAACGTGCCTGCACTGGAAGCGTGCCCACAAAAACGTGGTGTTTGTACTCGTGTTTACACTACAACACCTAAAAAACCTAACTCAGCGCTTCGTAAAGTATGTCGTGTTCGTCTAACGAACGGCTTCGAAGTGACTTCTTACATTGGCGGTGAAGGTCATAACCTTCAAGAGCACAGTGTTGTACTAATCCGTGGCGGTCGTGTAAAAGATCTTCCGGGTGTACGTTACCACACTGTCCGCGGCGCACTTGACTGTGCTGGTGTAAACGACCGTAAGAAAGGTCGTTCTAAGTACGGTGTGAAGCGTCCTAAGTCTTAATGGATTCCGTTAAGTAAGGCCAAACACTAAATTATTTTTAATTTTTGAAGAAACTGTAAAGTTTTGGATAACCTGAAAAAGACAACGGAGAATATCCATGCCACGTCGTCGCGTAATTGGTCAGCGTAAGATCCTTCCAGATCCTAAATTCAAATCTGAATTGCTGGCAAAGTTCGTTAACATTCTTATGGTTGACGGAAAAAAATCTACTGCAGAGAAGATTGTTTACACTGCACTAGAAACTATGGCTGAGAAATCTGGTAAAGATCACTTAGCTGTATTTGAAGAAGCTCTTGAAAATGTTCGCCCATCGGTAGAAGTTAAATCTCGCCGTGTGGGTGGTTCAACTTACCAAGTACCTGTAGAAGTTCGTCCGGTTCGCCGTAACGCTCTTGCTATGCGTTGGGTAGTTGAAGCTGCGCGTAAGCGTGGTGAAAAATCTATGGCTCAACGTCTTGCAGCAGAAATGCTAGATGCGTCTGAGAACAAAGGTACTGCGGTTAAGAAACGTGAAGACGTTCACCGCATGGCTGATGCTAACAAAGCATTCGCTCATTACCGCTGGTAATACCTTTACAGTGCTGCGAGTCTCCCTCGCAGCGCTTTTCTTTACTCTAAGGTTCACCTTAGTAAGAGGATACAATCGTGGCTCGTAAAACTCCTATTGAGCGCTATCGTAATATCGGTATCGTTGCTCACGTAGATGCAGGTAAAACAACCACAAGTGAACGTATTCTGTTCTACACTGGCTTATCTCACAAAATCGGCGAAGTGCACGATGGTGCTGCTACCATGGACTGGATGGAGCAGGAGCAAGAGCGTGGTATTACGATCACATCTGCTGCTACTACAACCTTCTGGCGTGGTATGGAAGCCCAATTCCAAGATCATCGCGTTAATATCATTGATACCCCTGGACACGTAGACTTTACTATCGAAGTAGAACGTTCTCTTCGTGTGCTTGATGGGGCAGTGGTCGTATTTTGTGGCTCGTCTGGTGTTGAACCGCAATCTGAAACTGTATGGCGTCAAGCTGATAAGTACAGTGTTCCTCGTATGGTGTTCGTCAATAAGATGGATCGTACGGGTGCAGACTTCCTACGCGTTGTAGACCAAATTAAAGATCGTCTTGGTGCAAATCCTATTCCTATCCAACTTAATATTGGTGCAGAAGAAGACTTTAAAGGTGTCATCGACCTTATCAAGATGAAAGCGATTAACTGGAATGAAGCCGATCAAGGCATGACCTTCTCTTATGAAGAGATTCCGGCTGATATGCAAGATGAAGCGGAAGAATGGCGCAACAACTTAGTTGAAGCGGCGGCGGAAGCAAATGAAGAACTCATGGACAAGTACCTTGAAGAAGGCGAATTAACAGAAGCTGAAATCAAGTTCGGTCTACGTACTCGTACACTAAATAACGAAATTGTACTCGCGACATGCGGAAGTGCATTTAAGAATAAAGGTGTTCAAGCGGTACTAGATGCAGTTGTAGAGTATCTTCCATCACCAATTGATGTGCCTGCGATCACAGGTGTTGATGAAGAAGACAATGAAGTAGAACGTCATGCTGACGATAACGAACCATTTGCTGCATTAGCATTCAAAATTGCAACCGACCCGTTTGTCGGTACATTGACGTTTATGCGTGTTTATTCTGGTGTAATTAACACCGGTGATGCCGCGTATAACGCAGTGAAACAAAAACGTGAACGCTTTGGCCGTATCGTTCAAATGCACTCGAATAAGCGTGAAGAAGTAAAAGAAATTCGCGCGGGTGACATAGCAGCAGCGATTGGTCTGAAAGACGTGACAACAGGTGATACCCTTTGTGACCAGAATCATAAAGTGATTCTAGAACGCATGGAGTTCCCTGAGCCCGTTATTCAGATTGCCGTAGAGCCTCGCTCACAAGCGGACCAAGAAAAAATGGGTATTGCGCTTGGCAAATTAGCCGCGGAAGACCCGTCGTTCCGTGTGGAAACTGATGATGAAACTGGCCAAACGCTAATTTCAGGAATGGGTGAGCTTCACCTAGATATCATCGTAGACCGCATGAAACGTGAGTTCAGTGTTGATTGTAACGTGGGTAAACCTCAGGTTGCTTATCGCGAAACTATTCGTGGCAGCACAGAAGTCGAAGCCAAGTTCATTCGTCAATCTGGTGGTCGTGGTCAATACGGTCATGTATGGCTTAAGCTTGAGCCATCAGAATTGGGTGAAGGATTTGTATTCGTAGACGAAATCGTTGGTGGTGCTGTTCCTAAGGAATACATCAGCTCGGTATCGAAAGGTATCGAAGAACAAATGAATAACGGTGTATTAGCTGGCTATCCTATCTTGGATATCAAGGCGACATTGTTTGATGGTTCGTACCACGATGTCGACTCAAGCGAGATGGCGTTTAAGATCGCCGGATCGATGGCCTTCAGGAAGGGTGCGCTTGATGCGCAGCCAGTCCTTCTTGAGCCTATGATGAAGGTTGAAGTAACGACTCCAGAAGATTGGATGGGTGATGTTGTTGGTGATATTAATCGCCGTCGCGGCATGATCGAAGGTATGGATGATGGCCATGCAGGCTTAAAAATTGTCCGTGCCCAAGTTCCACTATCTGTGATGTTTGGTTACGCAACTGATTTACGTTCTGCAACACAGGGCCGTGCGTCATACTCGATGGAATTTAGCGAATATGCTGAAGTTCCAAAGAATGTGGCAGACGCTATTATTGCACAGCGTAGCTAATCAGCTATTGTTTAATAACGAATCTATTGCGTTGATGAAAATTGACGCATAAAATAGCAATTTCTGGCGCGTCCCGGATCTAATCCGTTTCTCGGGGCGAATCATAACTAGGAAGGAACACGATTGTGTCTAAAGAAAAATTTGAACGTACGAAACCGCACGTAAACGTTGGTACTATCGGCCACGTTGACCACGGTAAAACAACTCTAACTGCAGCAATCTGTACTACTCTTGCTAAAGTTTACGGCGGCGTAGCTAAAGACTTCGCGTCTATCGATAACGCTCCAGAAGAGCGCGAACGTGGTATCACAATCGCTACTTCTCACGTTGAGTACGATACTCCATCGCGTCACTACGCACACGTTGACTGTCC
>NZ_JBHFOL010000033.1:0-25828 GCF_053544015.1 Vibrio sp. E150_011 | reverse complement strand
TTCACAAGACGACGGTCGCTCTATCGCGTCTTCTACCCTCCAAATGACGTCAACAAGCCGTTTTTCAAGCTCTAGAGCTTTCGAACGAGCCTCTCTTGGCGTCACTTTACCCAACGAATATTTGTATTCAAATTGACCATAAAAATAGTCACGAACACGCCGAGGAAATTGGAAACGGAAAGTCCAAGAATGATTACTAGATTGAGTGAGATAGCGCATAGCTCAGTACCTAAGTTCAGTACCAGTCGCGTTTTCTATGCTATTTGAAAGGTGTGGTGCGTTATAACTCGTTGATTACAAATTACTAAACGCTAGATGGGTGGAAGCCCCAGCCACATCCCGGCACACAAGTCATCCGCTGCGGCTGCTTCCTTCCGGATCTGACCGAGTTCACGAACTATTGTTGCGGGAGGACCAGGGCCTCCATAGATTCTGTTGATTTTGCGCTAACGCCAAATCGTGGAAAGGATTATCAGGTATAGGCGCATTGAATGCAATAGCTGAACGGCATTTTTAGCAGAACTGCGGTTTAAGTGACTATAGATTAAACAAAAAGGCGTTAAAGCTAACTTTAACGCCTGTGTACATCAACCAAGGTTACTCTTTTTACTTAAGGCTCTTGGTTCTCATGATCACTTCTTAAGATATAGTCAGTCATCCACGCGGTGCCTAGTAAGCAAAGCCAGACAACAAACACCGGCTTAGGCACATCGACCCCCGGTACAACCACTAGGGCGGCGAAACCCACACTCGGCAAGGTCCAACATAATAATTTGTTCCAGCGGAAGGTTTTAAGCTTCCCTAGGCTTTCCATCGAGGCAAGCATCCCTGTAAAGCACAGCGCGATAAGTGCCGCGTGTGGCAACCCTGCTGCCCAAATAGGGAGTATCAAAGCTAACGACCACCAGCTATGCTTATTACTGCCTTTCCAATGGCTTGCCGCATACCAAGCGACAAAGACAGCGAAGCTTTGAACAAGGGTCACCATTGGCGTTCCCCCTAACTTCCCAGCCAGTTGAGTCATCATTAACCCAACATTTAATGTAATAACAATAAGCCCAACTAAGCAAACAATCCAAATATTACTTCGTCTGGACGACGCCACCATAAACACTGGCAACAATATCCACACGGCGATAGACATCGCGATGGTTTGCATGGGTAGCGTTAATCCGTACACGACCATAGAGGCCAATAACGCTAAACCGGCCACTCCTCCTTGTGGAAGTATCCAAAGCGCGGGGATCATCAGTGCTAACACTGGAATATCCCCTTCCGTTACACTGATTGCTCTGGCACAAACCATTGCAAGAAGACTTGTGATTATGAACTGAAACACTGAAAATACCATCGCTCCTCCCTATACCGATCCATGGCACAATGAACTAGGACAATATTCAGTATGGAACAGTTTCGGACACAAATCTTTGCTGTGATTCACCAAATTCCACTCGGAAGTGTGACAACGTACGGGCAGATTGCAAAAATGGCTGGCTATCCGGGCTATGCAAGGCAGGTAGGTAAGGCGTTAAGCAACCTTCCTAAAGGCAGCACCCTACCTTGGCACCGAGTGATTAATGGTAAAGGTGAGATTTCATTGAGTGGCGATCGTTTTAGTGTTCAACGCGCTATTTTGATGGAAGAAGGCGTGGTGTTCACCGCCACTGGTAAAATAAGTTTGAAGAAATTTGGCTGGCAGCCTTAAAGGAATTGAACTACGCCTATTACGGCTAAAGTTTTCGATGTAGCGGTCTAATGATCCCGATAACTAAAGAGCCCTAACATAAGGGCCCTTTATGCCAAGAGCTATTTACCTTGTACTCCAATAAGCAATAGGTTCACTTCTTGTGTTTTATTTTGATCGGTAATAACCGGGTAAGCGGTGTCGTTGATAAAGCGCAGCTTCCCATCAACTTCAATACGAGCACTGACACTGTAGCGATGTCTGCTATCAATATCGGCGGCGTCGTAACTCAGTTCAAAATCAAATGGAACCTGTGCACCATCCGTCTCAAATGTCTGTTCCGCTATCATAGTGGCAGGTGCGTCAGCCAGTGATACGTCTTGAAGTTTAACCGTTACAACAGCGTTCGGCGGTAAGGCAATTCGCTCACGGTAAGCCACCGACCCTTTTACTGACATCATGCTCTTTTCCATAGCCGCCTGCGACGGTGCTGTTGTTTCAGATGTTGGGGCGGTTTGACACCCAACTAACGCTAATCCAAGTGCCGTTGTCATTAAACCTGTTAGTATCTTTTTCATAACGCCTCTCTATTAACTCGCCACATGTTACTGGTCGATGCCAGCCTCTATAAAATTAAAGATATCAGAAATTTACCCTTACGTTGAACAAAAACAATCAACGTAAGCCGGTTTACTACCATTCCTACAAGGTGTCCCTAGAATCAAGTTAGCGCATAGCTTGACGAACAAACAGACAAAATCCACACTGACAGTATCAACATTGAGTATAAGTGAATTTATGAGTAAACCATTACGCGAATTACTGGAACTGCTTCAATTAGAAACACTGGACAAAGGCTTGTTTCGAGGCCAAAGCCAACACCTCGGACTGCCACAAGTGTATGGCGGACAAGTAATCGGCCAAGCATTGTCTGCCGCCCGTTACACCGTGCCAGATGATCGCACCGTTCACTCTTTTCATAGCTATTTTCTTTACCCTGGTAATGCAAATAAGCCCATTATTTATGATGTAGAAAACCTGCGTGATGGGAGAAGCTTCAGTACACGACGAGTCAAAGCCATTCAAAATGGTCGCCCCATTTTTTACCTCACGGCCAGCTATCACGGTCATGCTCCTGGCTTTGAGCATCAAACTGAGATGCCTTCTGTCGAGGGGCCAGAGAACTACGCTTCTGAGTCTGAGTTAGCGGCGCGCATTGCGGATTTTCTGCCACCAAAAATTCGCGAAGTCTTTTGCAGTGAAGAAGCGATTGAGGTGCGACCGGTTACGGTGATCAATCCTCTTAAGCCTGAGAAAGCCGAGCCTACCCAAAAGCTTTGGATACGAGCCAATGGTGAAGTCCCAGAAAGCCCTTTAATACACCAATACTTATTAGGGTACGCTTCTGACTGGCGCTTCTTAACCACAGCGTTGCATCCACATGCGGTTTCCATGATGACACCTAAATTTCAACTGGCGACCATTGACCATTCAATGTGGTTCCATCGTCCGGTGAAGATTGATGAGTGGTTGTTGTATTGCATTGATAGCCCAACCGCGAGCAACTCACGCGGTTTAGTCCGCGGCGAAATATTCAACCAGCAAGGTGACTTAGTTGCCTCAACGGTGCAGGAAGGCGTGATGCGATTTGGCGAGTAATACGACTAATATTGAGTGTTGCCCTTAAGCTCATATACATCGAAGCGAATAAAAAGCCAGTAGACGTTCTACTGGCTTTTTATTCGCTTCGATGTATTTAATAAACTTACGAAATCAATCAAGGCGGTGCAACCCTACTACCAAAGGATGTCAATCGCATACAACACCGCCGCGCCACTTAACGTGACGACAATAATCTTGTAACGACTCGCTTTTGCTTGTACTTGCTTAGAGGCAACAACATACAATGAAACATAGACATAAATACAGAGTATAGAGGACAGTATTGCGGCGAAAAATAACGGCCACGCACCAGATTCCATGGCTTTTTTAATGATAGCTAAAACGACTAAAAAACCAACAAACAACGTCCTAATCCAAGATAATGTTGTTCTCTCGACTTGAAGGCCTTTATCACTTTTTAGCCTTTCTTCAGTAAGTAATCGTGTCACTGTAAATACTACTCAAAAGTACAATCGTCACTAATACCATCAGCAATGGGATAATTTTAATGACCCTTGAGTACGTTAAATTAGCACTCAATCTCATCGCAATTTCATTACCCCGCCAATTAACGTACGCAAATAATGAACAAAGAACCGAGACCGCGAGCAATGCGACACAAATCATCGGCTTATACAGCTCATCATTTAAGCTACTTGCCAATTGGTCCACCGCGATCGCGGCTGTAAAAAAGCCTAACGCCGTTCGTATCCAAGCCAAAAACGTTCTTTCATTTGCTAAGGTAAACCGATAGTCAGGGTCGTTCCCTTGCTCTCTCCAAGCCATGACATCACTCTCCAAAAAGCGGGACACGCCCGCAATATTAAGCACTCACTATTCAGGTTTTAGCATCTGCATATCTTCTGAAGACGCTGGCAGATAACGCGCATTATGCAGCCGATACGAAGACCAATATCCCATCCAGCGAGGGTCCGAGAACAATAACGCCTTAGCTTGTAACACGATGGATTCTTTATGTATTTGGTATTCTTCTCGCTCCAGTAAGTTGGACTGATCGTCTTTATCAAGATGATGCAGCTCCTCATACCCCGTGGTGGCGTTATAACCATAGAAGTATTTCTTGTTCTCAATATCCACTTGAAATCCAAAGCCATAATTACAGCCTACATGGACCCCGGTCTGGTATACCTGAGTTAACGGGCGACGCGACTCACCTCTCATCAGCTTGACTAGATTATCGCCTTCCATCTGTGCCGGTATTTCGATACCCGCAAAACCCAATATGGTCGGAGCAACATCGATGGCTGACACCGCTTCATTGCTGGAGCTTATTATTCCAGATAAGCTTTGCGGTGGTTTCACTAGGAGAGGAATACGGAAAATATCAGGTTGAAAATACGATCCCTTATCAGCCATTGCCATGCGACCGTTCATATCGCCATGATCGGCAGAAAAGATTATCGCGGTCTCATCCCATAACCCTTCTTGCTTCAAGAATTGGATCAAATAACCGATAGCATGATCCACCACCTCCACCTGCAATAGATGACAAGCAATATAGTCAGCGGCCATATCTTTGTCGTACATGCCCCAGTATTGTTGATAAAGCGCGTAGATAGGGTTTCCGGGTTCTTTTAAGTCAAAGCTTTGAGGCAGCGTTACTGCTGCCTTAATTTCTTCATAACGCTTTTCTAAACCACTCGGTACTGAGTATGGTTGGTGAGGGTCAAAAAACTCAAGTTGGCTGAATATGGGTTTATTTGGGGCTTGAACTTGTGATGCTTTAATTTGTTCTACTGCTAACTTAGCAAGGAATACTGAATAGTGAGCTTCTAACGGGAAATCCGACCCATCTTGCTGTTCGATCCACCCACCAAATGAATTAGCTGGCGACATTTGGTCTGTTTGTAACCCTCTAAGCTCTCTACGGTAACGTGGTAATTTAACGTCCTGACTGGCTAAGTAAGCCAAATACCGATCATCATCCTCGACGGGAGGCCCCCAGCGATCCCATGCGTGAACATTTTCACCGAATGTGCGAATGAACTTCTCAACGCCTACATGACACTTCCCAGTGTGTTTTAGCGAATAACCGACTCGCTTTAAATAATCTTGAAAGATGATGTCATCTAGCTCTAAATCGACTTTCATTCCCACTGGCGTTCTTTCACCATTCGATAGGTAAGGAGGATGCATTCCTGTAAATATGGCTGCACGTGCTGGGCCACACAAAGGGCTCGGCGTAAATGCAGAGGCAAATGATGTGCCTTCCTTTCCTATTGAATCGATATTGGGCGTTTTTATCACCTGTGATAATGGACGATCTGGGTGATAACAATCCGCTGAAATCATATCAACGGTAATAAAAATGATGTTTGGCTTTTTCTGTTCAGTTCTATAGAAAACGCCTTGTCGCTCTTTTGGGTTTAAGAAATCGGAAATCATCGAGGCCTCAAATATTAACAAAGTGATAGAGCTCTATTATTCAGGTCTTATCACTGACTACTGATTCCTAAAGTTAAATGAAGTTGCTACTATAAACCATAGTAAAAATGCCACTGGGATGTAAAAAACGAAACTATGAAAAATCACCCACTGCTCATTGAACAATCGGCTGACTCCTGTGGTATTACCTTACGTTCTATGTGGGATGTACAAGCGGATGCCAAGTATCATATTAAATGGCCAAGAGACCGTATTCTACCAATGCTTCCCAACGCCATTGTTGCAATATACACAATACAAGGTAGTGGGTGCATTCAACTGAACAATGGCAAAGTACTCACTATTTCAGCGCCTAGCGTTACCTTCATTGACAGTAGAAATATAAGCAGTTACTGGACAAATGGAATCGTTTGGAATTTGAACTGGTTTGAGTTTTTAATGCAAGGTGTCACCCCCATTCCTTTTGAAGAACCAATCCTCTTAAAAAATGATACTTACCCGACTATTTTGAACGAGGTAAAAGAATTAATTGCGTCTAATTCCCCAATTAAGCTGAACGCAGCCGTCGCGGGTTTTGGCTTTGTTTTTTATAAATGGCTGACCTTGATTGACCAATCAAAAAGCATGAGTAATCAGGAAAGAACCGTCACGGATATCATTGCCAAAATGAGTGAAAACATTGACCAAAACATCCCGATTAAACAGTTTGCTCAAGAATCTGGTTATACCGAGCAATATTTAAGGAAACTCTTCTTAAAATACCTCACTGTGACGCCAAAACAGTATTATTTAAAGCTGAAGTTAGACACCAGTATGATGATGCTGAAACGACCCGGGACGAACGTAAAGCGCGTCGCTTTCGAGCTCGGTTTTAATGATAGCTTTCACTTTAGTCGCGCCTTCAAAAAGCAGTTTGGTGTATGCCCGTCGAGCGTCAATGAAACCTAATCCTTGAGCCTCCCTTTTGTTCCATTGGTCACTTAATCACTCAGTCATATTAATTAAAAAGACGCCAAGCATAACCCTATGCTTGGCGTCTGTTTTCTTTCTGCGATTAGATGCTAGCCATTAACCGTGCTATTCCATAACCCCAACAGTACGAGGTTTCACGCCTACGCTTCGTGAATAAATCAGGCCACCAACCGTTATAATAAACAGCCCGCACACTAAGAAATAATAAGAGTTCTCATTCGGTACCAAGTAGAATGTCGAGATCACGCCGCCAAAGATCAGGGTTAATCGACCTAAAATACGGCACTGCATAATATCCGACGCTTCCATCCCTTCTGGAGACACGATAGGTGTTCTTTGATTGATAAAGAACTGATCCACGGCACTCTTACGCTCACCCACTCGAGATTTGTAGAAGAACCCAGTACACAAGAAGAAACCAAGTGTGATAAACAAGTGCATAAACTGAGTGATAACCACGCCTAAATCACCAAGCTCTCGCCCTGTTAGTGCGACACCAATCGTTTCTGACACCCATTGAGCGTTAAAGACATTGTTACTAATTAAGCTGACAACAAAACCAAAGCACACCGTCGCCCAACCCGCCCAATCTGGAACTCGTTTAATAAACATACCTAAGGTTTGAGGGATCATCATTGGGATATTCACAAGGCCTGCAAAAATGATCATCATTGAGAACAAGCTAATGCCTCTTAGTTCATTTAAAAATAGCGCAAAGCCGATAACGATTAAACCCATCACACCCGTGGCGATTCGACTCGCTCGAAGCTCTTCTACCTCGGTCGCAGCTTTGTTAATCATTGGCTTGTAGATAGACTTAACAAACGACGCCGCAACAAAGTTAATACGTGAATCGAGTGTCGACATCGTCGCAGCAAACATCGCTGAGACCACTAGA
This sequence comes from Vibrio sp. E150_011, assembly GCF_053544015.1. Taxonomy (NCBI): domain Bacteria; kingdom Pseudomonadati; phylum Pseudomonadota; class Gammaproteobacteria; order Vibrionales; family Vibrionaceae; genus Vibrio; species Vibrio sp. E150_011. Next base: position 18,206 of record NZ_JBHFOL010000033.1, on the reverse strand, counting down.
CCAACCATACCTGCTGGAAGCAGCATTTGAACCGAAGACAGATACGCGGCTTGGTTTGCTTTACCACCAAGTTGCGGATACATCGCGGCTAAATCGACACCAGTACTTGCTGCCCACATTGGCGGGATAAACCACATGACACTCCCAAATGCGAACAACAATGCCGTAAGATAAGCGGCTTTACGTGCCTGTGCTGAATCTTTAACACATAAGAACCGAACCGACTGACCGATGTTATTCATGTCGATGACACGCTGAATAAAGATGGCTCCAATCCAGAGTAAGAAAATCTCTTGATAGTGAATACCGTTACCCGTCCACAAGGCGGCACCCTGCCAATGGTCTGTAATATCGGTGATATTATCCACATTGTTCATCACGGCAATAAAAGTCACTACACTGATTGCGACAATCAACAAAGCCTGCAAAAAGTCACTCGACACTACGGCCCATGCGCCTCCTGTGATGGTCATTATCACCACCGCAGCACCAGTGATAATAATCGCCAATTGAATATTGATGCCAATAACCGCGGAGATAAAAATGGAGACGGCGTACAAGGTTATGGCTCCCCCCATAAGGCCAGTGATCATATAAATAAAGGTATAAAAACGTTCGGTTTTTTCCCCATATCGCTGACGAATAGCCTCCATTGGGGTAATCACATTTAGTTGTCTAAATCGAGGTGCAAAAATACGAGCACAAATTAGATAACCAACGATGTTAAATATAAAAATCCAAACCACAGCAAAGCCATCAATATACGCTTTGCCTGCTGCTCCCGTGAACGTCCATGCACTAAATGTCGTCATAAAAGCACTAGAACCGGCCATCCACCAGACCATCTTACCGCCCCCACGGAAGTAATCACTTGTGTTAGCCACTTGTTTACGGAAAATAAACCCGAGCAAAATCATAAATATAAAATAAAATACTATGGCACTAATATCGTATCCTGAAATCATTGTTAGTTTCCTTACCAAAAATAGCGTTGATGCCCACAAATACGCATCAGTGCTTCGAGATAATAGTAATCACCATATGGCAGCATATTGTTGGCCATATCTTTAGCGACAAATGATGCGCCCTGAGACAGTAATCCATGAGCCATGGGATCGCTGGTTAGGTCGCACTGCTCAATTAATCCTTGTGTCAGATGCATTCCCCACTGTTCAAAGAAATCTATCTCTTGCTCGTCTTCGCACAAACTTGCGATAAGCAACAGACCGGCTGCCGTTATCGCCCCCGCTGAGCTGTCTTTATAAGGGTGCTCGTACTCAGGGAGTCGATAGTCCCAAACAGGCACCGCATCATCTTTTAGATAAGGCATGACAAAATAAGCCAGCTTTTTTGCAAGATCTAAAAATGAGCGGTCACCGGTATGGAGATAACTTTGGGCAAAACCATGAATCGCCCATGACTGACCACGCGCCCAGCAAGAATCATCGGCATAGCCTTGGAAGGTCTCGCCTTTAAGAGGTTGCTGCGTCAACGGATCAAAATTAAAGGTATGAAAAGTCGAATAATCATCACGAACTATATGCTTAGCCATTGTTTTAGAATGATTGATCGCCGCCTCACGAAGGACATCGCTATTGGTTTGGTTTGCAGCCCAAAATAGCAACGCTGTATTTTGCAACGAATCTATAATGGTCTTACCTTGTGTTTTTTCAGGACCAAGGATATGTGTATCATTCCAAGCAACAATGTAATGCCCAATTCGACGATAGCGTTGATACAAGCTGTGCGCCGCTTCGACAGCCATCGCCTTATATTCTTCATCTTCGGTCAACATATAGCCAGCGACGCAGCTCAACGAATATTGAAACCCAAGATCATGATCATGCCAATTAGGGTTAACCAGTAACTCTTTAAAATATGGCTTACGCATGTTTGCGCTATTTTTAAATGTACTATCGCCCGTAATTTGATAGCAAAGCCACAATTGTCCAGTCCAAAACGAAGACACCCAGTCGGAGGCGCCACAATAACGCCAAGTTCCATCTTCATTTCCTATTTTTGGGTTATTCAAACCAACCCGTGAGATATTTTTCTTTACCGAAGACATTACGTTTTGTAATTGCCCACCAAAATCATTCTTCTTATAACGTGTCGTAGGATATGCGTGCTCTTTCATTGCGACTCTTTCCAGGTTGCTTTCTTTTATTCAAGGGGGTGATATTTACAGCCAGTGTATTAAGGGTGGGGCTATAGATTCAATGTGAAAATCAATCCAAAGATGAAAAAAAAGAAACTACTTCTGTAATTTTCCTTATTTGGTGTTTGTTTTGTGAAAACCATCACAAAGTCATTATTTGGAAGGAGATCACGCAATTAAAACAATATTCCAACCAGTTTCTTTTTGTGCATCCATACGTGAATTTCTACATTCTAATAAAAAAGCAATCCCTTAAATTTGATGGCGATTTATTTACCAACAAAATAATAAAACAGGGAATTACCGTGAAGCATTTTAAAATTAACGCCCCAATTTTGGTCTCCTCGCTTGCCTTTATTTTTAGCCAATACAGTGTTGCCCAAGATGTCGATTTTTCGAGTTACTTTCGCGCAGGAGCTGGCTCTAGCTCAAGCAATGGCGCGATGGTGTCATACAACAAACAAAAAGTGGGTCGCTTAGGTAACGAGGACGATATTTACCTCGGGCTTGGTTTAGGGACACAACTTATGAAAACAAACCAGCACGATGTTTATTTTCAAACTCGAATGGTCTACAAGTCAGATGGCGCCAATGATTGGGAATCTATCAAGGATTCCGACACAGACATTATGTTTAAAGAGGTTAACGTTGCTGTGAAAGGGCTTATTACTGCCCTACCTGATTCGACAGTTTGGGCTGGTAAGCGTTACAACCAACGTCACGATAATCATATTATTGATACCTATTACTGGAATGTATCTGGCACCGGTGGGGGTATTGATTATATTCCATTAGGTGAAGGTTTACTGTCCGTCTCCGCTATCCGTTCTGACCGCAAGAGTCAAAACTTTGATGATCCAGGCACCGTAAACACTAAATTGAACGTCAATATCCTTGATGCGAGATATAAAGGGATCAACCTTTGGGATAAAGCAGAACTTGAGGTTGGCCTTGACTACGGCATGCCTAATGAATCTGACGAATTCACACTACAAACTCAAAATGGCTTAATGGCGACGGGTCTCATGACCACTGGTGGGAAATGGGGCAAGAACAACACCGTGTTCCAGTACGGAACGAACGGCTTCTCAAAAGCACTATTTAATGACCATGCTGGAAAAAACTATTATGCCGAAGTTAAAAAAGATGCCTCTGCCTATCGAGTGATGAACTACGGTTTGCTCAATGTTAGTGACAGCATTGTGATCGCTCACTCCCTTTATTATACCGCCTCAATCAATGACATCGAACAAGACCAAACCACCACACAAAAGACACTTTCTGTCGTCGCACGTCCGGAATACCGTTGGGACGACTTTAACAAAACCATTATGGAAATTGGCTACTTCGATGCCACCACCGCACAAGGTGAAGCCCAAGGCGGTAGCAAAATCACGTTGGCGCAAGCGTGGGCACCATCAAAAAGCTTTTGGGCTCGACCTGAGCTAAGAGTATTTGCGACCTACTTCCATGATTATGAGAACAACAATGCATTCGGCACAGGCAACGACACCGAGTTCCAAGTTGGGATACAGGTGGAAGGTTGGTTTAAGTAATCCACAAAACCAGCTCTATAAACGAGCTGGTTCCTTACGCATTCGACACTCAAAGCAATCAAGAGGTTTCATCATGCCTGCCCCTCATCCATTCCACATAATGGCAAAGCCAACTGGGTCTTTATGTAATATTCAATGTGACTATTGCTACTTCTTAGACAAAGAAGAAACCCTTGGTCAGCAACCCGCCACATTTATGTCTGATGAAACTCTAACACACTATATAAGAGGCTATATCGATGCCCAACCTAATGATCAGGTTGTGTTTAGCTGGCAAGGCGGGGAGCCAACACTGCTGGGCATCGAATTTTTTGAAAAAGTCGTCGCATTACAAAAACGTTTTAACCCACACAATAAGACCATACATAACGATCTGCAAACCAATGGCATTCTCCTCAATAAGCAATGGGTAAAATTTCTAAAAAGCCACCGATTTTTTGTTGGCCTCAGTGTCGATGGACCACGTTTTATTCATGACCATTATCGACATAGCCGTACTGGGCGAGCCACATTGGAGAAAGTAAAAACAGCCGCGGCGTTGCTCAACAAATACCGTATCCCTTTTGCAACACTGACCTGCGTCACCAATCGCAGTGCAAATCACGCAGCAGAAATCTATCAGTTTTTGCGTGACAGTATTGGCTCCACGCAAATGCAATTTATCCCGATTGTCGATCATAACGAATTGCACTTAAGCGAACAGTGTTTAGTAACGACGCAAGAAGCGTATTCAATTTCTCCACAGGGATGGGGACGGTTTATGCAGCAAATATTTGACGAATGGTATTGCCAAGATATTGGTCGTATCGTTATTCCGGCTATTGAGGACAGCATGGCAGTCTTACTGGGGCACCCTTCTTCATCGTGTATCACCAGTAAAGAATGTGGCCGGGCATTAGCCATTATGCAAGATGGCCGAACCTACAGCTGTGACCACTATATTAATGACTCGCATTGCTTGGGGAATGTAAAGAACCAATCTCTTGCCGACATAGCAGGCTCGGCGCAACAACGTAAATTTGGCGAGGCCAAGTCCAACAACTTGCCCTCAGCATGTCAGCAATGTCCATTCCTCAGTTTTTGTCACGGAGGGTGCCCAAAAGACAGGGTGTCCCTTAGCGACAGTGCTCCCCATACCACTTTAAATGAGCCTCCACATAACTACCTCTGCACCGGAATGTTTATGTTCTATCAACACGCCATTCCAAAACTTCAGCAACTGGCAACAAAGTTGTATCCACAATAAAAAGGAAAGACAATGAAACGTAAGGTAATTTTACTCACCTCGGTACTAGTACTTGCCGCATGTAAAGACTCCAATAGTCAATATTGGCATGATTTTGTCTCTAGTAGAGATCAACAAACAGGGTTACTGGATGCTTCAAGCAATATTCCTACGGAAAAAATTCTCACGGATTATTCATACGCTGGGTTTAAACAAAGTGATGCACCACTCCCTCCCCCAAGCCCAGTTTCAAGTAATGCTCATTATCAAGTCTTTAACGTACAAGATTTTGGTGCCCTGCCTGACGATGGTCAAAGTGATAAACAAGCGATAAAAGAAGCGATTGCGGCGATAAAATCGGCTCGTCACAGCCAAAATAATTCAAACCTGATGGATGTCCTATATTTCCCTAGAGGCACTTATATCATTAATGATGCTTCAGACGATGCTCAAATTAACCCCGGAAATACAGACGATATAAAGTACAAGCAACCTATCTTCATCGATTTAGACCACATCGTCGTCAAGGGAGATGGCATCGGTAACACCCTCTTAAAGATGGAGACCCATTTACAACCAGAAAACCCATCAAAAAAATGGACCACGCCGCATATGCTTCAGCTCGGTTCAAGGGTATCTGACAAGGTTTTCACGCAGAAAGTGATAGTAGAATCCACCATAAAAGGCGGTTCAACACACTCAATACAAATTGAAGACGCGCAAAACTATGCCATTGGTGACAGTATTGAATTAACCAGTTTAATAACTCGTGATCGTGCCATCAATGATGCCATTAGTCCTTACCTCATTGAATACAAAGCCTCCTCCCCCGCCACGCCCATTTGGAACAATCTTGTTAAAGGCCTCGATAAAAGAGAAAAACACACCATCACGGCGATCAATGGCAACACCATCAACTTCGCAACCCCTATTGCCCACACCCTCAACAGCGAAGACAACTGGCAGATGAGTAAAATAACCTCTTACGGCTATGTCGGTATCGAAGATATGACTATTGCTGGTAATTGGCAGGATGAATTCGTCCATCACCATGATGCGGTACATGATAGTGGGTACAGTTTACTGGCATTAAATCGCGTCCATAACAGCTGGATTAGAAATGTAGAGCTAAAAGACTTTAACCAAGGTGGCGTATTGTGGAATACCTTTAATGTCACGGCGAAAAATATTCAACTATCTGGAACACCGGGGCATCTGGCTTTTACCATTATGTATGGCAATAACAACCTGATCGAGGGCATCAATGACAACTCGGATGCTTGGCACGCTCCGGGCGTCTCCAAATATTCAATTTCCAATGTCTACAAAGATAGTCATTACGGCCCAGATTCGTCGATTGACTTACACGGCGAACAGTCGATGAATAATTTATTCGACAACATGAAGGGAGGCTGGATATATGGTCGCTGGGGCGCCAGTTCTGGCAATCAGCCGAATCATCTAAAAGGACTCACGTTTTGGAATCCCGTGAACACAGCACCCGCTAGCGATGCCTTCATGTTCATGAAAGACGATGGTATCTATGGTCGTGTCATTATGCCTTATATCATTGGCATGACTGGTTCTGAGTTTTCCGTTGCGCCACGCTCAAAATATATTAATGCCATGATAGAGAGAGGAACCGCCGCCTATACTGAGGTACCACAAGATACCGAAAAGCAAGCATATTTAGAATCACTAGGGGCTCCTGTCAGGCCGGCATCTCTCTTTGAAGCACAATGGCTACTTCGCCATCAGGAATAATCACCTCGCGATATTACCACCCATAGAAATGACGAATGCCAACCTTTTCATGATTGGCATTCGTCGACTCGACTCGTCGTTCTATATGCTCGGCTCAGCACGCTTTCATACGTTCAGCACTCACCACAGTTTGATGCGCACGTGATTAGTTCGGATATTTACCCCACTTTCTGTTAATCAAAAAATTAATCATGCGACGACTAAAGCCGGAATAAGGTGCGCTAAGAAACCCGGTTGCTGCGATATTGCCTTGTACCATGACTGGGCGCATTTTAGACAAACTGTTGAAACCCTCACGACCATGATAATGCCCCATTCCACTAGGCCCCACCCCTCCGAATGGCAAATCGTGTTGGCCAACATGCAGCATCACATCGTTGATGGTGACCCCACCCGACAAGGTGTTTTCCAGCGTGGTTTTTTGTAGCGCTTTGTCGTTTGAAAACAAATACAGCGCTAATGGACGATCGCGCTCACTAATAAAGTGGTACACATCATCCATCGTTTTATACGTCAATATGGGTAAAATAGGCCCGAAGATTTCTCGCGTCATCACGGGTTCACTTGTCGCTGGAGAGACCACGAGATGAATCGGAAAACGTCGAGTTTCAGCGTCCGGTTCACTGTCTGGAATCAGGTTGATAACTTCGCCTGCGCCCTCTTTTGCAGACTGCAGCGTGTCTGACAGTCGCTGGAAAGAAACTGCATCAATCACCGACGTATAATCGCGATGCTCAATACTTTTAAAGCGTTTTTTTACAATCGATTTTGCCGATTTCACGACAGCATCTAGCTTTTCTTCTGGTACAAATAAATAATCAGGTGCCACACATGTCTGACCTGAATTGTATACTTTACCGGCAAGAATACGCTTCATCGCTTTCTTGACGTCATAATCAGGTGCAATAATGGTCGGTGACTTCCCCCCTAGCTCTAAGGTTACGGGTGTCAGGTTTTCTGCTGCTGACGCCATGACCTTGCGCCCTGTCGCACCCGAGCCAGTAAAAATAAGGTGATCAAACGCCAGCTTGGAAAATGCCGGCCCCGTTTCGCCAGTCTCAGCAATGAAACAGATTTCGTCTTCAGTGAAGGAGGACGAAAACGCTTGAGCAAGCGCGCGACAAAGGTGCTGAGAGTTTTCCGACATTTTCACCATCACTCGGTTGCCCGCTGCAAGCGCTGCGGTCATCGGCCCAATGGATAAAAATAATGGGTAGTTCCACGGGACAATCACCCCGACCACACCGATAGGCTGAGGCATAACGCGGTTTTTAGCAGGTTTAAACCATATTGCGGTATGACGGGTTTTGGGTTTCATCCATTTTTTGAGGTTTTTCCTTGCGTCAACCACACCATCAATAGAAGAGAAAAACTCGAGCAATGCCGTCTCCGTTGAAGACCGATGGCCAAAATCTTTTGCAATTGCTTCACAAAATAAAGCCTGATTATCACGAATAATACGCTCTAGTTTAGACAGGTTATTAAGCCTCAATTCACGACTAATAAAAGGAGACTCTTTAAATGCCTGTTGTTGCTCGTGAAATCGTTCACGCATCTGTGTTTCATTGAGCTCTACTTGACTCATTATTCGACTCCTTCATCGACAAGTTTTTCTAATATTTGTTGGCACTCCGACAGCGACATAACCTCTGGAACAGGGTACTCACCAAAGGCTTCTTTTATTGCTTGTTCGGCAATGCGCGGAATATCTTGTACCGTTAACTCTTTTACCGTTTTAGGAATACCAACGGTATCCAGCAGAGTTGTGATCGCGGTATTCAGTTGCTGGGATACACTCAGTTCGACTGTGTCTTTATAGCCCAGTTCTATCGCAAGCTGTGTCAGTCGAGCGTTATCTCTGTGTTGAATAAATTGAAGCACATGCGGTAAGACAATCGCGTTCGCTCGCCCATGGGGGACATGATAAAAAGCCCCTAGTTGATGAGCGATCGCGTGAACATAGCCAATATACGTACGCGTAAATGCTAAGCCTGCTTCAAAGCTTGCCAGAGCCATTTGCTCACGTGCTGGCACGTTACCGCCATGATGATAAGCATCCGGCAAGTGGTTAACGATTTTATTAATCGCACCGACTGACCACGCTCGGGTTTGACTATTTGCATACCCAGAGAGGTAAGACTCTATTGCGTGAGTCAATGCATCAATACCCGTTTCCGCAGTCACTTGAGCAGGCAGCCCAATCATTAGGCTTGGGTCAAGAATCGCGACTTTAGGCACTAGTGACGGATCGGTTATCGAGCGTTTTTTACGTGCTTTCACATCGCTCACTACCGCCGCAACCGTGCACTCTGAACCCGTTCCTGCGGTTGTGGGAATGGCGATAATGGGCATTAAGCGCCGATGCACTTTTAACAGCCCAGGTAGCCTAGCAACATCTCTATTGGTCTTCACACTGGCTGCGATTGCCTTGGCACAGTCAATGGCTGAGCCACCTCCGAAGGCAATGACGCCATCATTAACGTGTTGCTGATAGTGGACGACACCACGCCTCACCATATCAAAATCAGGATCTGGTGTTATTGCATCAAAGATAGAATAAACCACTCCAGCGTCATCGAGTGAACGTAATAAGCCATCAAGTAACCCAAGCTTCATAAGGCTGCCATCAGTCACAATACAAGGCGATGTAACCAACAGATCGCGGCAAACATCAGCAATATCGTTGACCTTTCCTAGCCCAGAAATGCAAATAGGTGTGGGCACGGGCACCATTTTAATAAACGGCTTTTTAATCGAGACCAAACATTGATGAAGCATATCGACGTTCCTTGTCTTTATTGACGTAAGTCGAAACGTCATGGAGAGTGACTGTATTTATAGAGCGATTACTCGACGTAGGCAAGGTACCCAGAAAAGAGTTGAGAGCCAGATGACTAATTAAATACAAAGCCTATAAATAACGACGATACAAATGAAAACCCGTGACCGACGCTAAAGTCACTTGCTCACTGATGGCTAAGCCCTCAACGGACGAGCGTTCTATTAGCGAATAGGCAGTGCTGTCGTGTACTTTAAGGGCTCCATCGCAAAGGTAGAGGTCACGTTAGAAAGCTCATCAATACTGTTTACTAAATTTTTCTAGAAGTCATCGAAGCACTTCATGTCCTTTACTAAGACTTTTAGCATGTAATCGTATTCCCCCGCCATGCGGTAGAACTCCATCACCTCAGGGAATAAAGAGACCGTATCGACAAATTCCTTGTACCACTCATGAGAATGATTCGTCGTTTTAATCTGCACGAATGCCGTAAAACATAACCCTAATGACTCTGGATTTAACAGGGCCACACGCTTAGTAATAACGCCATTTTCTTCAAGCTTCTTTAGCCTTTTCCAGCAAGGCGTTGTCGTAAGGTTGACGGCTTCCGCCAATTCGCTCAACGACAATGTACTGTCTTGTTGCAGCAATCCCAGTAACGTTTTGTCGATACTATCAATTTCCATTAAACCACCCAAAATAGAAAATAATGCTATTAAAGCTAATTATCACAGTAAATATAGCAAAGTTTTTCTCCCTAAATATAGGTAAATTACAATCATAGAGACAAACCTTTAGGAAGCCTAACTATGTGCACTGATCATCAATGGATAAACAACGCAATTCGTAAAATTGAAGCAGACTATCAACGCTCTGCTGATACCCATCTCATTAAGCTTGATCTACCAAGCATCGATGGCATCGATCTGTATCTAAAAGATGAAAGTACACACCCGACAGGTTCACTCAAGCACCGCTTAGCGCGCTCTTTGTTCTTGTATGCGATCTGTAATGGTTGGATTGGTCCAGAGACAACGGTTATTGAATCTTCATCAGGCAGTACGGCGGTGTCAGAAGCTTATTTTGCACGATTGCTCGGACTCCCCTTCATCGCTGTTATGCCAAAGAGCACCGCATGCAAAAAAATCGAACAGATTGAGTTCTATGGTGGTAAAGCGCATCTCGTTGATCGTTCTGACCAAATCTATGCAGAATCTCGCCGTCTTGCAGACGAACTCAATGGTCATTATATGGATCAATTTACGTATGCAGAACGTGCAACTGACTGGCGTGGAAATAACAACATCGCCAACTCTATTTTTAGCCAAATGGAGTTAGAAGATCATCCTATCCCGACATGGGTTGTGATGAGCCCAGGAACCGGTGGCACATCGGCGACGATAGGCCGCTTTATTCGCTACCAAAAGCACGATACCAAGCTATGTGTCGTTGACCCAGAAAACTCGGTTTTCCACGAATATTATAAAACGGGTAATAAGAATGTTACCGGCGATTGTGGCAGTAAGATTGAAGGCATTGGTCGCCCTCGCGCTGAGCCAAGCTTTATTCCGGGTGTTGTCGATGAAATGCGTACCATTCCTGATGCAGCCAGTGTTGCGACTATCCATTGGTTAGAGAAAGTCTTAGGACGCAAGGTTGGCGCGTCAACCGGTACCAACTTATTTGGTGCACTGCAACTTGCTTGTGAAATGAAAAAACGGGGCGAAACCGGCTCGATCGTCACGCTTCTTTGTGACAGTGGTGAGCGCTACCTTGACACCTATTACAATCCAGAATGGGTTCGTAATAATATTGGTGACTTGCAGCCTTATCTTGAAAAGCTTGAAATATTTGAAGCGACAGGTGAGTGCAGCGCTTAATAAACGCCTCGTCGCTAAGGCACAAGCTAACAAGCTAACAAGCTCAATGTTTCAAAAAGGAGTGACTGAGTCACTCCTTTTGCTATGTCGGCGCTAGTCAGGTTACTCTGACTAGGGATGAGCTCATGTAGACGTTAAAGAAGCTTTCCATTCTATCTAGACGAAACACATCACCTAACGACTGTAAGAGTGCTTAACCTTCATTTGCGCCGCCGTAATGTAGGAGACAAGGTCTTGATAAGATTGGTCCAACTGCTCGACGACCAGAAAGTCGCTTTCATCCTCCTCGATCAAGCGTAACCCATCATGAAACGATCTCGCCTTAACGGAAAAATATTCTAGCGGTCCGCCCACTTTCGCCAATTGACGTGTCTCTTCATGATTCGCAACAACCAAGCCAAACGTCGTCTCAAGTTCACTGGTGAGTAACAAGGCCCGGTCATAATCAGCGCCAATGAGTTTGGCATGGGCGGTGGTCCACATATTGGTATACTGAGCGATCCCGCTAGAGGCGTATATATCCACGGTACTCTTATAGATAACATCTACGGTGTTGGATGAAAGCGACAGTATTGACTGAGTGTCTTGTACTATCTCCGCAGCACCTACAGAGGCATCGGCAACTTGCGTCGAGACTTTTTCGATGTTTTCACCCGCTAGGTTAGTGCTAGATTCAATCCGCTCAACAAGACCTGAAATCTCACTAGCGGCTTCATTGGCTCGCCCTGCTAATGAGCGAACCTCATCCGCGACCACCGCAAATCCACGTCCATGCTCTCCTGCTCGCGCCGCTTCAATCGCCGCGTTCAAGGCCAATAAATTGGTTTGTTCCGAGATTTGTTGAATGATACTGATGAACTGACTGATATCAGCCGTTAGCATCTGCAGTGCATTCACAGTGCCCTTACTCTCTGCCGACGACTCAGATACAAGCTCAAGGGAGCGGAACATCGCTTCAAGCTGATGCTGCGTAGACTCAAAGACGCCCAACTTATTTTGCAACTGATCGCTTTGTTCAATCAAATCGTTGTTGGCACATTCAATGCTCTGTGCAGCATTAACAAGATGTGGGACAACCATACCTAAGAAGCGACGAGAGCGTGTTTTTTGATCTGTTAACGTAATGTGGAGATCCTTGACCTCCGCTTGTTTAACCTCAAGCTGTTGGGTCAGCGCTTCAATACGCAACATTAATACTTCTTTTTCTGCTTTCTCAGCCAGCATTTTTTGATGCGTTGCTGCTAATTTTTTCTTGGATACAAACATACAACCCTTTACCCATCACTGCTTATTCTTATATTCGCTACGCTAACACTCGATGCGAAATTATAAATAACGTGGCGAATAAGTTGTGATTACCACCAATCCAGATACCCCGATTAGGGTATAGCCAAGCTTGGTGTTACAAGGGCGTTAGGACAAATAGTGAGGGACAGGTATTAGGGGGAGTATTACTAACAAGGACGTAGTGTCATTAAAAGGAAGCACTACTGTTAAAAAGGAACGCATTACGAAACACCTGCCGCCACTTTCTTGATATGACTTGCGCATAAATAAAGCGCGGCTAGGTGTGATAACGGCTATTTTTGTTTGGCTTCGAATGCCGCTAGCTGCTCTGGCGTTGCCTTAGGTTGATGGTTTTGTTTCCACTCGTCATACGTCATGCCATAAACGCGCTCACGAGCATCATCAATATCCAGATCCAGCTCAGATTTTTCTGCTTCCGCCTTATACCATTTGCTAAAACAGTTTCGACAAAATCCTGCTTGGATCATTAAGTCGATGTTTTGAACATCCTTATTGGCATCTAGGTGGGCGAGCAAGCGACGAAATACCGCCGCGTCGAGCTTATCTTGTTGCTCTTGAGAGAGCGCTTTATATTTAAAATCAGCCACTTTACTTTCCTTTTGATGGTGAGTTTTATTACTCAAGAGTACCCAACAAAGCAAAAAATGCCCAGCATTTGCTGGGCATTTTTAATCGTAATAAACACGTTATTCGCTTGGAGAAAACCTAACCGTGGCTGCTTCGCGCTTTCACGTCTTTATCGAGTGCCTTATTCAGTTCAGCTTCAACGTGACCTGGGGATTGTGTTTTCACCGAGATCAAGCGGTACATCGCAGGAATGACAAACAAGGTCACCACGGTTGCAAACGCCATACCAAAGAAGATCACCGTACCAACAGCAACACGACTTTCATAGCCCGCGCCCGTCGACACAATCAGTGGGATTGCGCCAGCCAACGTGGTAAACGCTGTCATCATAATAGGACGTAAACGCCTCGCTGATGCGTCAATGATCGCCTGCTCAAAAGCAATGCCTTTATCTCTAAGTTGATTCGCAAACTCGACAATCAAAATACCGTTTTTAGTCACCATACCGATGAGCATAATCATACCAATCTGGCTGTAGATATTGAGCCCTTGTTGCATAATGACTAAGCCAAGGAAACCACCAAACACCCCCATCGGCACAGTAAACATCACCACTAGCGGGTTAATAAAGCTCTCAAACTGCGCAGCAAGGACCAAGTAAGCAACCAGCAATGCCAACGCAAACACAACAAAAATGCTCGACTGGTTTTCTTTAAAGTCTTTTGACTCTCCTGCATAGCTGATGGAGATATCGCCTGGAAGCATTTCTATCGCTTGTTGGTCCATAAAGTCCAACGCTTCTCCTAGGGTATAACCGTCGTTCAAGTTCGCCTTAATCGTGATCGCTTTCTGTTTATTGTAGTGAGACAGTCGAGTCGACGATGCCACTTCATCAATATCGGTCACGGCGTCCAAGGTCACTAACTCACCAGATTGAGTCCGCATATAAATTTGGCTGAGATCGGCGGCGTTGTTAAAGCTGTTTTCATCTCCGCGTAGATAAACATCATACTCTTCACCACGCTCAACATAGGTAGTCTCACTTTTACCACCAAGCATGATCTCAAGGGTATCAGAGATATCCGCAACGCTAATCCCTAGCTCCGCGGCTCGCTCACGATCAATCGTCACTACCAACTCAGGCGTTTTCTCAGAGTAATCTGTACTTGCTCCTTCCATCATCGGAGAGGCATCGGCACGCTGCTCTAATAGGTCCGCCCATTTTTGCAGCTCTGCATAATCGGAACCACCAATCACGAACTGAACCGGCTCACTAGACCCACCTCTAAATCCAGGCATGAACGGATAAACACGTACATCGGCAATCCCTGTCAGCGCTTTACGCACCTGTCCGAGTGCTTCTGTCGCGGTCACATCTCGGTCATTCCAATCCTCAAGGATCATGATAACGAAACCAGTTTGGTCGCCCGCATTACCACCAAACGCTGGTGACTGAATGCTGAATGACTTCAGGAACCCTTGCCCGAGTAAAGGCATGAGTCGCTCTTCTACGTCATCCATGTTGGCCGCCATGCGGTTGTAGCTGGTGGCATCTGCACCACGAACAAACGCAAAGATTACCCCTCGGTCTTCTTGCGGCGTAAGCTCAGCGGGAACCTGCTGCATCAATTGAAAGCTTCCCCCAACGCAGGCCAAAATGACGACAGGTGCCATCCATCGAAAGCGCAGCGCTTGCCCTAGCGCGCGTTTATAACCACGCTCTAGTTTTCTAAAACCTTTATCAACCAATTGGGTAAATCGATTCGGTTTCACGTTCGCTTTTAAGATCGTACTACCAAGTACTGGCGTGAGCGTTAAGGCGATTAATGATGAAAAAATCACCGACATGGCCAGCAATACGGAAAATTCTGTAAACAACAGTCCGATCATGCCATCCATAAATGAGATGGGTAGGAAAACCATCACCAACACGAGTGTGGTTGCCACGACGGCAAAACCAACTTCACGGGTCCCTTTGTAAGCCGCCAATAACGGCGGTTCACCTTTTTCAATGTGATGGAAGATATTTTCGACCACGACGATAGCATCATCCACAACCAACCCTATCGATAGAATCAATGCCATCAGGGTAATTAGGTTGATTGAAAAACCGAAAAAGTACGCAGCAATAAACGATGCAATCAAGGATACCGGCACGGTAACGGCAGGAATTAATGTTGCTCTCGCTTGCCCTATAAAGATATACAGGACCAATATGACCAAACATCCTGTAATGAACAAGGTGTTGTAGACCTCGGAAATCGAGCGGTCGATAAATACTGTTGAGTCATAGTCAATGGCCAAGCGCGTGCCTTCAGGCAAGAACTGCTGCATGCGTTCGACTTCTTTATGGACTAAGTCTGCCATTTCCAAAGGGTTCGCATCGGATTGCGGCACAATGCCCATACTGACATTGACAACACCGTCACTCTTAAATGTCGAGTTCTCGTTTTCCGCACCAATGTAAACATCAGCGACATCTTTAAGGTAAATCGGCGTATTATCGCTCGCGCGCTTCACCACTAAGTATTCAAAATCCACCGGTGTGTTATACGCTCGGGCAGTTCGTACCGACATCACCGTCGCATCGTTACGGACTTCTCCCCCTGGGCGTTCTATATTCTCTGAACTCAGCGCGGAGGTAATGTCGTCGGTTGTCACGCCGCGTCCCGCCATGTAAGCAGGCTTTAGCTTGATGTACATCACTTGGTACAACCCACCAGAAATATCAACCGAACTGACACCTGAAATTAGGCTAAAGCGGTCTAATAAGACGCGGTTGGTATAATCCGTAAGCTGAGTTCGGTCCATGACCGATGAGCTAAGGTTGATGTAAACGGAGGCCTCTCCACTGCCGTTGTTTTTGAAGACAAGTGGATCGTCGGCTTCATCCGGCAACGAACGTTGCGCTCGAGCAACAGCATCACGAATATCGCTGACCCCAGAATTCAGGTCATAACCGAGTTCAAACGTTACGGTGATTCGTGACATCCCATTTCGAGTGACCGACTCAATTTCATCAATACCACTGATGCCGGAAAGCTGATCTTCAATTGTCGAGGTGATCTGGCTTTCAATGATGGTCGCTGATGCGCCTTCATAACGCGTTGAAATCGACACCACTGGGTTTTCAATGTCTGGCATTTCACGCACCGCCAGCTTATTGAATGACACCAGACCAAATACACATAGAAGCAGGCTAAATACGACCGCAGCGACAGGGCGTTTTACTGAAATATCCGATAAAAGCATTAGCTTGCTTCCTTCTCGCTAACTATTTCGGTCATGGTTTCTGTGCGTTGAGCTGTAGGCTCAGCTTTCACTTCTTGAACTGAGGATCCATCACGCATGTTGACGATACCCTGCACAACGATTCGTTGACCAATCTCGACACCTTGTTCAATCACGACTTGGTTGCCAACGCGCGCGCCCAAAAAGACCTCAGTGCGGTGTGCTTTGTTATTCTCGTCGATGACATAGACAAAGCGTTTCGTGCCCGAATACTCAAGAGCCTGAACGGGGATAATCGGTGCTTCAATTGGAGGAAATGCCATATTAGCTTGCGCTAGCATGCCTGGCTTTAAGCGGTTTTCTTGGTTTTGGAAGTGAATACGCACACGCAAATTCAGTGTTTCTTGGTTAACGCGTGTATCAACGGCAACCACCTCACCTTCAAACAGTCGATTTCCCCACGCCGATGTCTTTGCCGTGACGGCCATGCCTTTTTCCAACATCGACAAGTAATGCTCTGGTACCTGCAGGTCAAGCTGCATCACTGATAGGTCATCTAACGTTAATAACTCAGTCCCCACGTTAACGAGCTTACCGCGACTAAAGTCAATCAGGCCGACAGTACCAGAAAATGGTGCCTCGATATGCAAATCGTTTAGAGATGCATTGGCGGCATCTAAACGAGCATTGGCAATATCAACACTGGTCTTTTGAGCATCGATTTCTGTTTTTGTAATCGCATTACTTGAAGCAAGGCGTTGAAACTCCGTTAGTATTCGCTTTTCATCACGCAGATAAGCCTTCGCCTCGGCAACCGATGCTCGCGCTTTATCATCATTAAGCAGTATTAACACTTGCCCTTGAGGCACCTTTTCATTAGCCGTGACATGTATCTCGTCCACGATGCCTGAAACCTCAGAAGCCATAACCACCGATTGGTCGGCTTCTAATTTACCGACTAATGACAGAGACTGAGAGACTTGGTGAATCGCAACCGTCTCCGTGACGACGGAAATAGCTTGAGCCCCAGGGCCGCGTTTTGCGTAGCTTGCAGAAGATGCACTAAGAATAGACAGTGCCAGCAAACCGATTATTGTTTTATTTTTTTTCATCGTATTTGTCTTTCAATATAGAAACTATGGATATTCTAGCCGCTTATCAGCAATATAACGTCAAGAAGTGTAAATCTTACTGCCACTATTTATTTACATTTATTCAATCATCAAACCTGCCCGAAGACTTTTCATACAATACGCGACCGCGCTCTTATCTCCCACAGGAAAAACATTTCCTGATACACATATCATGAACTTAGTTCGTTTAAAAAACACTCACAACACAGGATTAGTCCTTTTTAAACAGCAAAGTTAACGGTTGTGTAAGCGTAAAACGGCATTCGCGCAAGCAAGCTATTGGTCAATAATTAGGGGATAAAACTGTCTTTTTAGGCACCTCTGTCCAAAAAGGCATCATTCAGTTCAAAATGCTAAGAAAAAACTTTACAGCTTTATGAAGTTTGCTATGATTCGCTCCGCACTTGAGTGATGAGTTGGGAAAACGTCAAACAAGTATAAAATACCCTGGAGGGGTTCCCGAGTGGCCAAAGGGATCAGACTGTAAATCTGACGGCTCTGCCTTCGATGGTTCGAATCCATCTCCCTCCACCATATTTAGTTTGCTTGGTTGCAGTCAATGACCATCAAATTAACGCACTTGAGTTGCTGCGTTGGGAAAAACG
>NZ_JBHFOL010000032.1:0-28592 GCF_053544015.1 Vibrio sp. E150_011 | reverse complement strand
GTGTCGGCTTTCCATAAGGTACATGACAAAAAACACAACTTGGAGACTTTTGTTGGCCCAATTCGGCACGGCTGGCGTCATTACTGGTTGCGGTAAATGAGGTAAGGGATAGTAAGAGTGCTGTGATGACGAGATAAATGCGCATACCCAATGTCCATTGTGAAGTAGAACTTGAGTATAAAGGTTGTCCCTAGGGGAACCTCAAGCGATTGATACCACTATTGCGTCACGATAATTCATTTTTGATTTGGTAATGTAATAAGAATAAACGGTAACTGTCTAGAGGAAGCAAGGGTATAGGGTAATAAAAAGAAGATGGTGATGTCAGTTGCGGGAGGGCAAGACGTTTTTTCAGTTCCTACAAAGTCTGATCGTTTATCTAAAGACTGACTGCTTTTGGGCTACAGCAAGTCGGGCGGGGCAGGCAAGCTAAAATACTTTTGCCCCATTCTTTGTTTCAAACCAATCACAAGAACCGTCATCACCTTGGAAAAGGGGATCTCATTCAGCGCGTTGTAAAACCTATTTACGTGACTTAGTCGTAGTTTTTCAATTACCTACACTCTGTAAGAGATCCTCACTTTCATGAGGATGACGAATGTTGTTAGTTGGAGAAAAAAGGAACCTAAACTGTTTATGTCCCAAAATGTGCCCGTTCGGTTTTCATAAACGCAGAATAAATTCTGGCATGTTACTGCCCGACAAATAAAACTAACCGTCATCCCCTTGAAAAAGGGGATCTCATTCAGCGCGTTGCGAACTCGAAGTATTTAACTTAATCAAATTTTTTCAATTGTCTACGCGCTTTGTGAGATCCTCACTTTCGTGAGGATGACGAATGTGGTTGGTTGGAGGAAAAAGGAAACTAAACCGTTTTTGTCCAACTTCGAGCTAGCTGGTGAGGCTAGCTCAGATTTGCTTCATTTTTTGTTTTAAACCAATCACAAGAACCGTCATCCCCTTGAAAAAGGGGATCTCATTCAGCGCGTTGCGAACTCGATGTATTTAACTTAATCGAATTTTTTCAATTGTCTACGCGCTTTGTGAGATCCTCACTTTCGTGAGAATGACGAATGTTGTTGGTTGGAGGAAAAAGGAAACTAAACCGTTTATGTTCAAAAAATTGTTAGCTTAGGACTAATTATGTGTGTAAAGCGTTACTTTGAGCTATCAGGTCACTACCCAATTTTAAGTGCGACATCCGCTTTGGGAGTTCCTCGCTTGCACGAAGATGCCAGCTTAATTTTGATGGTTTAAAGAATAACATCCTGATCGAACTATTTTGTTCTCTGGTTTCAGCCG
Organism: Vibrio sp. E150_011; assembly: GCF_053544015.1. NCBI lineage: Bacteria > Pseudomonadati > Pseudomonadota > Gammaproteobacteria > Vibrionales > Vibrionaceae > Vibrio > Vibrio sp. E150_011. Next base: position 27,290 of record NZ_JBHFOL010000032.1, on the reverse strand, counting down.
CTACCCAAACGAAGGTAGCCCCGGTTTTTACACCGGGGCTTTTTTTGGCCAAACGACTTATTTTCCAACCAAAAACTATTGAATCATTGATTACGCGGTTGCGCGGTCGTCAGTATTGACGACGTTTAAACGGTTACCATAAGCAGGGCGTACTGCTCTCATGACTTCCAATCTAGAAATGCTGCCAACTAACTTACCGTCTTCTAGAACGGGAAGGACTTGTGGTTTAGCCACTTTCATTGCTTTAGCGCGTTCTTCTAAAGACAGTGTGGTCATGCTGGTGGCGTATCCCATCGATGTCGTTGGGAAAAGTTGTTCTTTGTCGATGCTTAATGCCTCAATAACATTAACGAGTGTCTCTTTAGAGCTGATTGACACCACGTTTCTATTCATGATGTCGACGACTTTTTGTTCTTCTTGCGGAATGTAGTTTTCACACCATAAATCGACCATAACATCGTGTACGGATAGAAAGCCGATAAGGCGAAGGTTGTCGTCGATAACGGGTGCGCTCGTTAAGTTATTATCTAGTAGGGTATCCAGCGCAACTGAAGTGATCGTTTCTGTGCTAAGTGTGATTGGCTGGTTGTTCATGATTTGTTTAACGGTGATATTTTTCATAATGTTACCCCTGAAGACAATAATAAGTGTGTGAGTCAAACCGAGTGTTTTTCATAGTCAGTATCGTGTTGTACTGGTTCTTGTTTTCGGTCTCTGCCGTGTTGGTATCTAGATTAAGTGCAATCGTACCGTTGCGTAAAATTGATAATATTTATTATCAAAATCAGAAAGTTTGATATGATTTAATTTCACTTAAAAACAATCACTTACGTTTTCTGGTGTGAGTGTTATTGAAAAAATAAAAGATAAGCAGGTCTCTGATTTGGTTGGAATTTATACAGGGGAATTTGCTGGCTATGTGTCAGAAATTTAATTGATATGTCCCGCTAATCGGCGGTGTATCTAATCGGCAATAGCGCTAAGTATTTTTAGAGCTATGTATTTTCATTACGAGACTCGGCATTGATATTCGAGAAAGGTACCCGCTTAGCCATCAAGCAGATTATTGAGATGCATGGGGAATATCGGTACATGGTAGGTGGAAAAGTCGGTAGTTGGGTGTACTTACATCGCAATGCCTGTTGTTTATGAAGAGGACGTGGCAAAAAATCGGTACGAAGCTGCTGAGATAAGATGAGCGCAGGCAATGCTTGAACGAGGTGATAACCGTAAGGTGCTGCGTGGTTTATTCTACGCGCTGAGGCCGTTATTAAACTGGTTTGCGTGATCTAATAATCGTTTCGTTAATGCTTGCTAAGTAGCTAAGTAGCTAAGTAGCTAAGTAGCTAAGTAGTTGCGTCTGTGTCTGTATTGAAATACCAAATGCTAAAGCTAGTCGCTTTAGAGTAAGAACACAGTGGCCGACTAGCCTGGCAGAGTGAGAATAGTCTAATGGATTATTCTGAATTGACCAATACAGGCTGTTTCAATGAGTTAAGTCCCATAGTAAACATGGGCAAGATCTAAGTGATAGATTACATCGCTATAGTTATAGCCTAGCTTTATGTGTTGGATTAAAGGACTCTTAAACCCATCTTTGGACGCCAGTATGAAAAGGTGGTGAAGGGGGGGATGATAATGATGCATGTTGGGGAAGATAGCGCTGGTGAGTATTATTTACAGGATTTCAAAATAGGGTAGCCCCAGTGATGACACTGGGGCTTTTTTGGCCAAACGACTTATTTTCCAACCAAAAACTTTTTAATCATTGAGCGTTACGCCGTTTCTAGCGTGCGCTCTACGATATTGAGGCGGTCGCCATAAACAGGGCGAATCGCTTTCATAACGTCTCCGCGTGATAGCACACCGACTAACGTACCGTTGTCGAGTACAGGAAGAACATGGGGTTTACTGACTTTCATTGTTTTTGCACGCTCTTCTAATGAAAGCGTTGAATAGCTTGTGGCAATTCCCATTGACGATGTTGGGTATAATTGCTCTTTGTCGATGCAAAGATACTCTGCAACATCAACAAGCTTTTCGTTGACATGGATGGCGACGACGTCGCGATTCATTAGGTCTACAACCTTTTGTCCTGCTTTAGGGATATAGTTCTCACACCATAGATCCACCATCACATCGTGAACAGAGAAGAATCCAACCATGCGGCCCTCAATATTGACAACCGGTGCGCTAGTTAAGTTGTGGTCTAGCAATGTGTCTAATGCGACAGATGTCAGCATCTCAGCACTTAGCGTGATAGGTTGGTCGTTCATGATTTCTTTTACAATAATAGTGTTGTCCATAGCGGTTTCCTTTACTGACATTAAGGTGGCGGTTTGTGTGATAGCGGATACGTTGGCCGCTTTTAGTTGTGGTCTGCGATAAATACTCCAGTTAGCAAGTCCAACAAGGACAGCACCACCGATGATGTTACCGAGCGTTACTGGTATTAGGTTATTGAGAACAAAGTTAGAAGCAGTTAAGTCACTAAAATGACTCGCATTAATACCTACTGTTGTCCAGAATTCAGCAGGTGCGAAATTTTGAATAACAATGCCTAGCGGCACCATGAACATGTTAGCAACGCAGTGCTCGAAACCACTACTAACGAACATGGCAACAGGTAGGATGGTCATGGCTGCTTTTGTCATGGCATTAGCAGAGCTAAACGTTAACCAAATCGCAAGACAAACTAACAGGTTACAAAGTACGCCAAGAGCAAAGGCTTGAACCCAAGAATGGTGCAGTTTATGTTGTGCGATATTTAGCGCATTTAAGCCCCATTCACCGTTGTCCATTTGATACAAGCCAGCAGCAGATACAATCAGTAGCAGGAACATCGCACCAATGAAGTTGCCGACATAAACCTTGCCCCAAATTGAAATCATTTTACTAAAGCTAATTTGTTTGTTTGCCCAGGAGATGCTGGAAAGTACTGAGCTAGTAAACAGTTCACCGCCACAGATGACGATTAAAATGAGTCCCATACTGAATGCAAGGCCACCGGCTAAACGGCTGAGTCCCCATCCTGCATCTGCACTACCCGTTGTCACCGTGATATAGAACAAAAACGCGAGTCCGATGAAGGCACCTGCCATAATGGCAAGGCTCATTGTCATACCACTGGTTTTCTTTGCTTTACTTAATGCAAACTTCTCCGCCTCAGCCATCATTTCGATAGGTGAGAACAAGAGCTGATTATCGGAGTTGGAAGTTGCCATTAATTACTCCTTTCCTTTTAGTGTGTTTAGTCGGTCGCTCATTTCATAACGCTTTAATCTATTTGCGAAAACAAGGCTACTTGCCGTGTTCGAATCTAGATTAAAGCCATTTGGTGCTAGAGGTAAAATTGATAATTTTTAATATCCACATCAAATTTATTGATAAGTATTGTTCACTAGGTAGAATAGGGGGGCGGCGTAATAAGGCATTGGTTTCATTTGCAATTGATAAGCAATGCAATGCGCAGTGATGCTGGATTACTGAACAGGCTGATGTAGCCAAAGGTTTTGCTAAGAAAACTTGATATCAGTAAGATAAAGCGTGTTTAAACAAACATTAATTTATGAGCGTTAGAAAAGGATCATCATGCGGTACTCACTCAAACAACTTGCCGTATTCGACGCTGTCGCCGACAGCGGTAGTGTTAGTCAAGCTGCGGACAGGTTGTCTTTAACTCAATCAGCTACCAGTATGTCGTTAGCACAATTGGAAAAAATGCTCGGCCGACCTCTTTTTGAAAGACAAGGCAAACAAATGGCTCTCACTCATTGGGGAGTCTGGCTAAGACCAAAAGCCAAACGTCTGTTACAAGATGCCCAACAAATTGAAATGGGGTTTTATGAACAGCATCTACTCAGCGGCGAGTTAAAGCTTGGTGCAAGCCAAACACCCGCTGAGCATCTAGTGCCTGACCTTATCAGTGCAATTGACAATGATTTTCCAGAAATGCGTATTACGTTAGGCGTCCAAAGTACCGACTCGGTAATAGAGGGTATATTGGAATACAAGTATGACTTAGGCGTAATTGAAGGTCGTTGTGATGATAACCGTGTCCATCAAGAAACATGGTGTCGAGACCACCTTACCGTGGTTGCAGCCGCCCATCATCCGTTTGCGAGAAGAGATAAAGTCAGCTTATCTCAACTAGAACAGGCGCGCTGGGTATTACGCGAGCATGGTTCAGGTACGCGTAAGATTTTTGATAGCTCTATTAATCATCTTATTGCTGATTTGGATGTATGGCGTGAATACGAGCACGTACCTGTATTACGAAGTATGGTGGCGAATGGTCAATATCTAACGTGTTTGCCTTATCTAGATGTTGAGCAGTTTATCGAATCCGGTCACCTCGTTGCCCTTAATGTGCCAGAGCTCGATATGGAGCGAACATTATCGTTTATCTGGCGCGCAGATATGACAGAAAACCCATTGGCTGAATGTGTTAAACGTGAAGGGTTAAGAATGATGAAAGGACGCCCATCAGTACTTTAGTGTGACTTACCTCTAATTTTACATGCAATTAATGAAATGAACTTTGATGTAATGTGCTCCCGATCACTTACGTTTGGGTTTGATTTGGTTATTGTGGCATCAGTTTAATGCAGCTGGTGCCACTTTATGAGTCAACTTATCGCTATTTCCATCACGACAGGTCTTCTTTCTGGGTTATGGGGGTGGACCGCTATTTCCTTTGGCTTGTTATCTTGGGCCGGTTTTCTAGGGTGTACCAGCTATTTTGCTTCTCCTACCGATGGTGCAAAAGGGCTAGCATTGAGCTTAGTCACTAACTTATCCGGCGTAGCGTGGGCATTAGTTATTATTCATGGCTCTTCGCTGATCAACCTCGAGATTGCAGGCTATGTACTTACCGCCTTAGTGTCGTTTTTTATGTGCTTTCAAGCCAAGCGTGCTTGGCTTGCTTATATCCCAGGAACCTTTATTGGTGCTTGCGCTACCTTCGCTGCAAACGGAAACTGGCAGTTAGTGATTCCATCACTTGTTTTAGGTGGTTTGTTTGGTTTTGCAATGAAATCGAGCGGTTTGTGGCTGCATGCGAATCTAGCACCGAAGCGAGACGGGCTTGTGGAAGATAATTAATGAGATAACGGTACCTTAATCCGCTACCGCCGTATTCCTCGCGGCTGTTAAATGATGGTATCAATTATTTTTATACACACTTCTATGTGATTTTGTGAATGTTAATTAACGTCCGATCAGTGGACGTTTAGGTATTTCCGTTTGCCATAGTAATGACGCGTTTCAATATCCAACGAATTAACAATGGAATACTGTCGACACCGCGTCGCTCACACTCTCCAACAATGGCGAGGGCTAGATCGGGTTTTGCGTACTTTTTTAAAACACGAACGACCACTTTATGCGGTGGGATCGGGTGGTCATTAGGAACTTTGATAAGTGTCTTAAAAAAACTTTCGAAGCCATTGATATACAAATAATGTTCAATGTCTCGCTCGGGAAGTTCGGTTAAGTGATGACGCGGATGCTCATTGTCCAATTGATGCATAACAGCGGCGGCATACTTTTTACCTGCAGCGTCACCATCGGTCACCACATGCCAATCTATGCCAAAGGCTTTGGCTACTTTTATCAATGATTTAAGTCCTGACTGGGCAAATTCAATTATCTGCACGCCTTCTGCTGCCAAATTATGCCCACTTAAGTTGGCGAGTTCATTGAATAACCAAACCTCAGTTTCACCTTCGACAAGTAGCCAACACCTTGCGAATAGCGCTCTAGAACGATGAAAGCGAATATGAAATCCAACACGCCGTAACTCATCTTGAGACAAGTGCTTCGTTGTTAACGATGTAGCAACCGTTTTATCTGACTGACGAACTAACCTTCGAATCGATTGTATCGGAACCGTGCCTAATAAGTCGCTACTATTTGTGGTGAGTATTTTTTGCATAGGAAGCATCTGCAACAAACTCCACGCACGAGATAAATGGGTGGGGTGGAGTCGTCCTTCGGGATCTTCAATAATGAGAATAGGTCGTGCGCAGCGGCGAAGATCATTTGGGCCCTTCGCCTGAAGGTAGGCATTGAGTAAGCCAAGTAATAGTAGGCGTGTTTGATGGTTTTTTGTTTCATCAATGATGTTAACTAAACTTTGCTCCGAATGAGGGCGGCTAAAGAATACCCCATCTCGGCTTTTAGTCGACGGTTCACGGGTATGGCTCTTAAATGAGAAGTAATGCTCTACTAAATGTCGCATTGTATTTAGGCTGCTTTTAATTTCCCCTTTGTTAACATGGCCTGGGACAGCAAGCAGTCGACGACAAGTATTGTTGATGCGCTTTTCTGCTCGAGAGTTATGAAATCGCTCGTATTCATAAGGATGATTGAAGCGGCGGGAATCTCGAAGTCTAATCACTGGATGCAGTGTCATCAGTTCCTGAGCGATTTTTTCAGAATGATGTAAACGTAACGTTGTGCCTTCGATGTCTAGAAAGGCGTAGTGTTGCGTCACGGTGTATTCTTCCAGTGTCGCACTAATTCTGTAGTAAAAGCGGTAATCTCCGTTTTCATCGACTTGCCAGACTGGCTTGAGTTTACGATACCGGCCAGACAGTGTTTCATTACGCTCAGTTGACACAAATGACAAGATGATTTGAAGATGTTGTGTTTGCGGATGGGAAACGGAATGATCAACGTGAAAGTCAGTCATTTCAAACTGATAGAGCTCGCCATCCGAGGGTAATACCACACACAATGCGTCGAGCAAGGAAGATTTACCCCAAGTGTTTTCACCAATGAGGGTCGTTAAATCGTCGAGCGCTAAAGAAAGGCGCTTGATGCCTCTGAAACCCGATATATCGATTCGTTCCAATTTCATCCAACTCTCCCAAATATTTCACAACCTAGGTGCTTTTCGTCTATCTCACTAAATTATAAGAAACTTTTTGAATCTATGTTGGTTTATCGATCGTAAAACTGTCTAATAATGGTAGAAATATAGTGTGATGTATATCCTAATAAGACCTGTATAATGCGCATGTGATTTCAAAAAATTCATTTGAATGTCACATAATGCGGGCTACCATCGGAGAGGAGAAAAAAGAGAAATTATGATGATAAAAGCAAATAAACCTCTCAAATTGACCATCGCACATATCAACGACACGCACTCTTATTTCGAGCCGACTTCGCTACAACTCAACGTTGAAATCGATAATCAGGAATTCCATCCATTTGTCAGTGCTGGTGGTTTTGCACGTATTAAAACTCGAGTCGAGCAGCTAAAGTCTAGCCATAACAGTGATGAATTTTTATTCCTCCATGCTGGTGACTGCTTTCAGGGAACGTTGTATTTTTCGTTGTTCAAAGGCGAAGCAAACTCGGATCTTCTGAATGCGTTAGAATTAGATGCCATGACGTTAGGCAATCATGAACTTGATATGGGTAATGAACCGGTCGGTCAGTTTGTACGAAGCATTCATTTTCCATTCTTGGCCGGAAATTGGAAGTTATCTGAAGAAGGTGACAAAACATTCCCGATCAACAATTTGACGAATGTTTATCACTTTGACCCACTTACACGCACAGCACAATGGATTGAAAAAGTCGTCAATGGCGAAACCGTGGCAATTTTTGGGTTGTCGATCGATAAGATGGCGGACATCGCGAACCCTGACAGTGATACGGTATTTGAAAATGCAATCAAGACGGCAAGTAACACAGTGGCAGCGATTCAACGGACAGGAACGAATAAAATTATTCTTCTTAGCCACCTTGGTTATGAGGCCGATTTAGAGCTGGCTGAGCAGGTACAAGGTATTGGATTAATTATTGGTGGTCATAGTCATGTGTTACAGGGTGACTTTTCTGATTTAGGACTTGGTGAACAAGATCAATACGGTGTGCGAGTGAAGCAAACCTATGTGGTGCAAGCTGGTTTCCATGCTATGACACTTGGACATTGTGATATTACGTTTGATAGTGACGGTGTTGTGAGTGAATTCAGCGGCCAAAACGAGCTGTTAGTCGGTCGTCGAATATTTATGGATGTTGATTGCGCTCTAACCAATCAAGACTATGATGCGGTAAAAGCGAAAATACAATCGCACAATAATGTTGTTCAGTGTCGAAAAGATGAACAAGTCAAAAGTATCTTAAGAAACAAATATCAGCCGCGCGTAAAGGCATTGCAACAAACCACGATCACCAAACTACAGCATGCATTACGACATGTTCGTGTACCTGATGCGCATGGTGGTAGTGAGATTGCGCCTTTTGTAGCTGAGTCATTTCACCATGCGATGACAGCGCTCGGCCATCGACCTGAGTTCGCGATACACAATGCGGGTGGAGTAAGAAATTCTCTTAATGCTGGTGATGTATCGGTCGCTGATATTGCGGGTAAGTTATTGCCATTTGCAGTACCTATTGGTGTTTATACAATACAGGGTTGTTTTATCCCGTTAATCATCGAGGGAGCGATCAATAATGCGATTGGTAACGGGGTCGTTGGGACTGGTTCCGGAAGTTATCCTTATGCGTTTCAACTTGAGTTTCAATATGACAAAGAGGCACCAATGGGTGAGCGCGTAAGCGGCGTGTTTATTGAAGGACGTCCGTTAGACGTAACAAGGATTTATACCGGTACATCAAGCGCTTATACGATGAAAGGCAAGGAAGGATATGATGCTATCCTTAATATGGAAGATGAAGGCATTGTGACCAATTGGTCAATGTCAGACTGTTTCATTAAGTTGCTAAAAGATAAGCCAGAACACGTTTCGTCGGCTCGCCATTACCGAAATATTTAGCTTGGAAATATAAAGTGGTCCCGCAATCGCTTTATTACATACCTAAGCGTCATGGCTGGGCTATGTCGTTCACTGCTCTGGAGAAGTGATGTGGCCTTGTTGCGTAAGCGTCCGTCAAGTCAGTGGGTATATGAAGCGATGGATCAGACACTACAAAAGCGATTTAGATAAAGAGTTAACTACGGTTACTGTGCAAAGAATCCTTACTATTTCTGCGCAGAGTAACTGATGGAAAACTTAAACTTTTTTCATTTCGCGACGATGGTCATGCTGACTATCACAGCATTTATTGCCCTTTCTTCTTTCCTCAGACTCGGTACTATTATTGGCTTTATTGCCGCTGGCATTGCTTTAGGCCCCCATACACCAGGCATTGTAGCGACAACTGACATTGAGTTCTTACAGCAAATTGCTGATTTTGGTGTGGTGTTATTTCTTTTTACCATTGGCCTTGAGGTTAAACCACAAGACTTATGGAAAATGAAAAAAAGTCTCTTGGTACAAGGGATAGGGCAAGTTGCTTTAACGGCTAGTGTATTTTGTCTTCTTTATTATTACTTTGGCTTTGATTGGCAAGTTGGACTCGTTTTTGGACTGATCTTCGCGCAGTCGTCAACGGCGGTTGTGATGACGTTGCTGGAAGAAAAAGGAGAGACAAATACTGCCCATGGTAAGAACATATTTACCAATTTGATGGGGCAAGATTTGAGCATTGTACCTGTTATGGCCATTATTCCTGTCTTGGCTCATCAAAATACGGCTAGTTCTGATAATACGATAATGCCTCTGTTGTTGGGTATAGGTGCTGTCGTCGCTATCATTACAATTGGGCGTTATATCTTACCCAAAGGCCTACGTTGGGCTGTTCGTGTGCATAATAAAGAAGGGTTTGTTCTGTGTTTATTTGTCGCTTTGATAGCGACATTATGGTTGGTTGATGAAGTTGGACTATCGACAACACTTGGCGCTTTCCTACTCGGAATGAGTCTTTCTGGCTCTGACTTTCGCCACACTCTTGAGAGTGTCGTCAACCCATTTAAAGGGGTATTGATGGGGCTTTTCTTTGTCTCCGTAGGTATGTCGATTGATCCTCAGGTTGCTACTCACAATATCTCACAAGTTATCTTCACGCTATTGATGATCATCGCGATTAAACTCACTTCATTTTTTCTACTTGCGAAATTGGAAGGTCAATCGACTCGTGTCAGTATAAAAACCGCTTTTACATTGAGTCAGGTTGGAGAGTTTGCCTTCGTATTGCTCGGTATTGCGTCATCAATAGGCATGTTAACTGTTGAGCAGGCTGCGACGGGTATTGTTGTTGTGAGCCTAAGTATGATCGCTACCCCATGGTTGAGTAAGTTAGGGGATGTTATTACCCAACATCTAGTGACCCAGTCAACCCCCGCATCGCTTCTTGGTGAAGAAGAGGGCGACGCGATAGTGATTGTTGGTCTTGATGAAGTCGGGCGTTTAATCGCTTTACTCGCAAAAAAAGCACAGATCCCTCATCTTGCGATTGATATCAACTACGACAGTGTTCAACGTGCAAAGTCTTTAGGTATTAACGCGCATTTTGGCGATATTACGATGCCGAGCATTCGTAAAAAAGCACAGTTGGAGAGAGCAAATGCGGTCTTTGTCTCTATTACTCATTCTGAATCACTGCGAAAAGTTTGTTTGATGCTTTCTCATTACCCTCAGTTAGATATCTTTGCTAGAACGAACTCAAGAGCGGATGAGTTTTACCTACGTGAGCATGGCATTGAATTTGTTGGCGCAACCTATATTGAGAGTACCCTTCTTAGAGGTCGTCATTTGCTCAAAAACTTTGGCTTATCTGAAAGTGAGGTGATGAAGTTGATTGATGAGTTGAAGGCTGAATTGTTTGAGCAAGATTATTTGAACTTCAAACAGGGTAGCCAACAATAATTAATAAATAGGGGCAATGCATACTCCTTTAAGGTCTATAAATGGGTTAACACGAACAAAAAAGCCAAGGCGTTGACAAGGTGGTATTCATTCTCGAATGTTTTCGATGTTGATGCGACTGAGATAGCGATGTGGTATTGCCACCGTTGGAAGATTGAATCGTGGTTCAAATTGTTAAAAAAGAATGGTCATCAGCTTGAGAATTAGCACCAAACAAGCGATGCATTGATACATTCAGCCTTGCTTGCTGGTCTGTGGGTGTCCTTGCAAATGTGTTAGGTATTAAATACTTATAAGACCCAAGGCATTAACAGGATGAAGGAATTAGCCAGTTTGTTTTTTGCTCAATCTGTGTGAATGCCTATGACTATGGGCTTTTTGCAAGGTCGTTTAATGCTCCCAATTAGCGTAGATTGTATTTGACGCTTAATCATGCGTATGTCTTCTGTGGATAGGCAAAGTTTGGTTTAAGTCGATTACGCGGTTTAAGTCGATTAAAAGAGAAGAAAGTGGCCGAGTACTACACCGATCTCGGCCATTCCAGACGCGCAAGCAAAGGCGTTCTTCTTCAAGATAAAAAATAGTCGTTATTCAGTCAAGCCCATGACGGTGTTTCAACGTCCTAAAGGGCCAATAATCCCTTTGCATATAAAATTATGCGATTGATATATCATCTCTGATCACTTCTTTATGGTGAGCCATGCTGTTGCTCGTTATCGCTGATATCGATGAAGGTCTCGCGAGGATGACATTTGTGAACTCTTAAAGAACAGGGCAATCACATAGAAACCAGCTCATTATGGTCAAAATAACCTATTAGTAATAATGGTTCACACAGCACTATACGCTGACCCGGTATAGGGTATGCTGATGCATGAAACCATTAGATTGTTCTTTGACTGGTGAAGGCTAAAGAAAGAGGCGGAAAGGTGAAATTTGTTATTATCAAAGTGTTATTGACAGTATTAGTGTTTGTCGGTTTATTCGGGGTCGTCTATTACAAAGTATCAAGCGGAGTGATGTAGCCTAGTCACAATTTAAAAGGACACAGTATGATCAAACGAGTAGGTGGTACGGCAATAGCAACTAAGCATCATGCCACGTGCCATTGTGGCGAGGTGGAAATGATATTGTCGCTGCCCAACGGTATTGTCAATCCTCGTCGATGCGACTGTTCAATCTGTCGTCGCAAAGGGGCCATCGTGATATCAGTACCGTTGGATGGCATTCGACTCATTAAAGGAGAAGATAGTCTAACGCTTTATCAATTTAATACACATACAGCCAAGCATTACTTTTGCTCGATTTGTGGCGTTTATACTCACCATCAGCGCCGTTCAAACCTAAACGAGTATGGTGTTAATCTTGGCTGCCTTGAAGGGGTGAATCCTTTTGATTTGGGTGACGTTGTCACTAATGATGGTGTCTGTCATCCCGCTGACCGAGTCGAGCGATAGTTAGAGTTAAGTGAGTCGTGAAATAGTGACGGCTTGATAGGCATTAATGATAGGCTGAATGTTATCGTTCTTTCCTTTGGCAATGCGCTTGTAGTGATTGATCGTCTTGGTTAAATAATGCTGCGCGCAGAGTGCTTTTTCTTCGCTATTTGAGACCCAAATATCACTCCCTACATTACTTACCTTACGTGATGCATTCGTCCTGTCTGTCGACACAAGGATCACCTCATAAAATCGTTGATTATCTTCTACAAGTGATTCGGCGGTTAACCTTAAATCGCGTTCGATTAACGCCTCGCGTAGCGCGTATTGATGGTGTACTGGACATAATAGAAAATCAAGACTCAGCGTAGGATGTTGATCGAGCAAGCAAGTAATAAAACGAATCATAAGATCGCCACCCACCCCTGCAATGATGATAAGTTGTCTGCCAGAGTATTGCCCCAGCGGAATGGCTGCGACATCCTGGCAATGGGTATGTGCTCGTACTTGGCCGGAAGAGTGGAACTGTTCGAGCTTGGCTGCAAGCTCTTGCATGAGTTTAGGCACTATATCAACAAAATGAATGTCCTTAGCGGCTTGGCGATCTAACAAGGCTGCGCCAAGATATCCATGATCGCAGCAGCAATCCCAAATATGTGAATAGTGCGTTGCGACCATTTTATCTATCTGTATAAGCCGTTTACTGAGTTTCAAGGAAATTGCCTGTGAGAGTTAAAGGTTTTTGCGCATTGTAATGGTTTTCTTAGTGTTAGCGAAGTAGTCTGGAAGCATCATGATTTATTTTGTTATTTGTTGGTCGCATTTTATGGGCAGAGGCAGATAGCGCAGCTAACGGTTATTCCATTTTATAGGCAGTAATATGAATGTAGACAAAGCAAAAAAACGCATTGCTAAACAAGTAAAAAAAGGTTTTAAGGGGTACCCTCAGATAACGTTGGAATATCGTGGTGAAAGTGCTGAGCGAGCGACGGAAGTCATCGTTCAGTTTGTACTAGCAGAAGGTGCTCAGATTCAAGAAGAGTTGTTTGCTAGTAAAACGGATGCAAGAGAAGATGAAGTCATTCAATCTGCTTTAGTGAAAATTATCGAGAGAGCCAACGCGAACACGGTATTGGAAGTAGAAGGCGTGTCAGTGATCTAACGACGTTGTCGTGCGATGAAAGATGACTCTGATACGCAATAACAATATCAGAGTCACATTTGATTTAGGCGCGCACTTTGTTGTCCAGTGCCACATAGTGGTCACTATCTTTATCGCCAGCCGCACAAATATTCAGTAGATCATCAATAAAATGACGAAACGCACGGTGCTCAATCGCTTGAATTTGCGTTTGTTGTTTGGCTGACAACATGTGGTACATCGTAGCGGCACCAAAATCTCCGAAAATGATGTTACCGCTGTCATCGACTAGGGTGTTGTGTGCATACAGATCACCGTGACACACCTGATTACTGTGCAGGTGATGAAAGACGTCTTCCATTTGGGCAACAATATGTACTATTTTATCAATAGGTAACGTAAAACCCGGCTCAAATGTGTCTCGCGTGCAACTGTCTAGACAAGGTGGCAGTCCCAAATTTTTATAATGCGGAGGAATGAGGTTCATGACCAAGGCTAAATAACCCGGCTCTTGGACTTGTGCTAACGATTGCACCAGGTTCGGGTGATTACCCACCTTCAAACAAGCCTGCAATTCGTCTTCGGGATAGCCATCACTTGTGACTTCACCCTTAAATACTTTGACCGCAATTCCCTCTGGAAATGTGGATTGCGGTTCGTTCCATTTTGCTTTCGATATTACACCCGAAGCGCCTTGGCCGAGCGTCTCTAATAAAGTGTACGTTTGTTTGCTTAGCTGCGGTACCGAACGAATGTTGACATCGGACTCACAAAACGGGTTTCCTGCAAACGCAAACCAAGCAAGTTTCGGTAACGTTAGAAGATGATTTGGGCAATTCGTTAATTGATTTGCTGAGATTCTTACCAATTCTAGATTCTTAAGTTTACTCATCGTATCAGGTAAGCTTGTGAGATTATTGCCTGCCAGTGCGAGCTTCTGGAGCCTCGGTCGTTCTCCTAATGAGTCTGGTAACTCGTTAATCGCGTTATCCGTTAGAATAAGCCACCGTAAACGTTGTGGAAGCGAATGCTCAGAGACACGAGTGATTTGATTGGCCTTAAAACCAACCATTTCAAGACTCGGGCAACGACCCAATACCTCAGGAAGTTCGGTAAAGCGATTATTTGAAGCAAAAACAATTTTTAGCTTAGTGAATAATTCGAGTTCATTCGGCAGCGAAGAGAGTTGGTTGTTGGATAAATCCAGAATTTCTAAACTATCAGCAAGAGACAATATTTCTTTTGGAAACGACGTTAGATTTTCCGATAAAGCAAGGCGAGTGACACCGGCGAGTTCGCCTGATCTTAGCTGAGATAGTGTTTGCAAGAGAATACGTCCATATTGAGTTGTGGTTTAAAACGTGGCTAGTCTACGCGAAAACACCTCTGGGTGTGTAGTGAACTTATAAGTTAGCGAAAACTTTAACGGTGAATGATGCTTTAAGCAGCAAATTGTCGCCCTTGGGTTACGCGTTTGATTGGCGGTGATAGTATGAGTCGTGGTGACGTCACGCCGCGCTATCAACAGCGTTATTGTTTCCTTAATTAATACAAAACCTGAATAATCAGGTGACCATAGCCTGGCTAAAAACAATGTGGATTCAACAATGAAATGGACACAAACGATGCAGTTAAATAGATTATGAGATTAGACAAATTTGTATGTAAAAGTACGTTGCTCACTCGCGCGGAAGCGCTTGCCGTTATTACGTCGGGTGACGTGTCCGTTAATGGTGCGCCAGAATATAGTGAGCGGAGTCAGGTACATGAAAATAATGTCGTAACACTTCGCGGCGAGCGCCTTACTTGTCGTCCGTTTCGTTATATTGTGATGCATAAAACTGCACATACTATCTGCTCGAACATTGATGAAGTTTACCCATCGTTGTTTAATCAAATTGATGTTGAAAATAAACAAGAACTCCACATCGCAGGTCGCTTAGATGCTGATACCACTGGTTTGGTGCTGATTACCGACGACGGCAGGTGGTCGTTCAACATTATTACTCCCTCGAAACAGTGTGAAAAAGTGTACCGTGTAAAGTTGTTAAGACCTATTGCGCTCGATGCTGAAGAACGTTTTGTTACTGGGATTCAATTGCAAGGCGAGGACACCCTCACTAAGCCAGCGAAGTTAGAGGCGATTAGCTCATGCGATGTTCGCCTGACGATTACAGAAGGTAAATTTCATCAGGTAAAGCGCATGTTTTCCGCGGTTGGTAATAAAGTCATAGCATTGCATCGAGAAAAAATTGGTGATGTTGAGTTAGATGTTGGAGCTGGTGAATGGCGCTACCTAACTGAGCGGGAAGTGGCGTCGTTTGTTGTGACGGATTAATTTGTTCGTGTTTACAATCTGTCGAGCGCACCGCAATTGACGACATAGATAATGTACAACTCTTTATAAATCTAACTCTTGAGCTACACAGCTGGCTGAAACCTATTCTAGTATCTAAAATATGGGACATTGGCATCGGTTGTAAGAGATCTGTTTAATAGAAAGAGGCATGGCATGAATAACCAATTAGAACAAAATAAAAAGCACGCGGTTGAGTTTTATCAGACGGCGTATCTAGGCGATCCCAAAAAAGCAGTGCAGCGTTATGTCGGAGACGAGTACATTCAACATAACCCGCTTGTTATCGATGGCAAGCAGGGCTTTATCGACTATTTCACACGAATGTCCTTAGAGTTCCCAAGCAAGAGTATCGAGTTTCTAAGGGTGATCGGAGAGGGCAATCTTGTTGCGCTGCATACACGACAATGTTGGCCAGGTGGAGATGAGTACGTCACGATGGATTTTTTTCGTTTTGATAATGACGGAAAAATAGTTGAACATTGGGACTCGATTCAAGGTGTTCCTCTGGAATCTGAAAACAACAATACGATGTTTTAATAGACTGGCCTTATACACGTCATAATGTACGAGTGACAACAAGATGATAAACACGGATGTTCAGTCCAAGCTTGATAGCTACCCGGATGCTGCACGTCGCTGCATAGAGGCGCTACGCCAAGTCATTTTTGATGTCGCGGTCGAGCTTGAGGTAGGGCCAGTAAAAGAATCCTTAAAGTGGCACGAATTAAGTTACAGTGTCTCGTCAGGAAGCCCGATTCGCCTTAATTGGAAGTCGCAAGACCCCGAAAATTGTTACGTCTATTTTCACTGTCAAACTAAGCTGGTGGCCACGTTCCGAGAGCTCTATGGTCATGGTCTTGATTTCCAGAACAATCGCTCGATTAAGGTGCCCATTGACACTTGGGTGAAAGATCCTCGGTTAGTTCATTGTTTCGTGTTGGCGATGACCTATCATAAGGTGAAGCATTTACCGCTGCTAGGTGCTTAATATGTGCTCACGGTTTGGAACGCTTGTTGGTATATAAGCTGCGTATTGAATGGGGCGGTATACTTCGGTTTCAACTATATTTCGCTATGAGCATTACGCTGTGAGCAAAACCTTGCATGGATGGGTATTTCATTTATATTCGATGTAACGAAAGATAAAATGGACATCAAAATGGCAGGTATAACGGATATAGATCAACTCTTATGCTCAATGAAACCAGAGCTCCAACCTGGTGAAATGGTTTTTTGCACGGTTTCCCGTCAATTGAACGATTACAATGCGCTGCCTGTCATTGCGACGTTTGTTGAAGCGGAAGGGCTCACCCTTGTATTGAATAAAGAAGACGCCGAGTCGGCTGGGCTTGAGTTTGATGGTTTATTTCGCCAGATCACGCTGACGGTTCATTCGAGCTTAGAAGCGGTAGGACTTACCGCTGCAGTAGCGACCAAACTTGCTTCAAAAGGTATTAGCGCGAACGTAATGGCGGCGTATTACCACGACCATATTTTCGTTCAATCAGAGAAAGCAGAATTGGCAATAGCAGCGCTAAATGAATTTAGTTCCTAATGGAACAAAGCTGTTTATTGCTTTGCTCGTAAAGCACGAGCTTGTCATCTAAATGGCGTCCACGAACCTTTCAAGCTGTCGATATTCAGAAGCTATCGACATTCGAAAGCTATCGATACACAACAACGTTGACCGATAGCTTACTCTCTCAGGGCAAGTCACTCTTAACCACACTTCTATTTAATCGATCCCGATTCAGCGATCGTTTCTTATTACCTCTCCGATTGACTTTACGCCTAAATATAAAGAAAACACTGAAACCTTCCAATCGAAATTTCGATATATGAAGGCGTGCTTACTGTCATTAGGTCAGAGTTTATCTTTCTACCTATTCGATATCTAGTTGGTACCTGTTTTCAAGTATTCTTTCGGGCAATGTATTGTTCATGCCAGAGCCAAGGATGTTGGTGAGAACTTAAAGGGACAAAAAGATATTCTATTAGAGGTAGTACCGTGAAAAAATCAATTTTAGCCATCGCATTAACCGCAATCACGTTCGGCTCAGTCGCGGCTGAAGCAGAAAAAGCAGAAGATATTAACTATGGTGATCCTACTGCTTCGTTTTCAACGCTCGGTGTATCGACGAGTGGAGATAAAACGCAAGTTAATAGTATGGTTGGTTTCGGCGCGAATATTTTCCAATTAGACGTGACGGTCGACAATAAGAATATCCGCCGCGATACTACAGGTTACCGTGCCAGATATTTCCATGTTACCGACGGATTAGGTGTATCGGTGGACGTGTTGGGTGAGATGGGTAGTAAGTCGAGCACAACGGCATTGGCTGGTCTAATCTATAAAATTCCGTTAAACGATAACGTTATGATTTTCCCTATGCTGTCACTTGGCTATACAGACTTTGGCACACCACAACCTACATCTGGTGAAAATGGTGATATTAAAGACGGCTCAGTGCTCTACCAAGGGGGCATTTATGCGATGTACGGGTTTGATGCTGGCCACTGGCTCTATGCGAACCCGAAGGTGACACATATTAAAGAAACAAGTGCAAATGTGCCACAAGTCGAAGTGGGTGGTGGTTATATGGTGTCTGACAGCGTATCACTTGGATTTAAAGTCGAATACACCGCCGAGTACAAGGTACGTCAAGGTTCTAGCCAAGTTAATAAAGCCGATACGGTTGGTTGGTTACAAGCCAGTTACTACTTTTAATCTTGCTTGATTGCTTGATTGCTTGATTGCTTGATTGCTTGATTGCTTGATTGCTTGCTTGATTTGCTCGTTCGAATATTTTATCACTCGCACGTATCCAGAGTTACACGGTACTCTTTATAAGGCCGTGTAACTCTGCTGCTGCTAGTGTATCGATATCAGTACATACACCCAAATCATCACATTCGAATTCATAATAATGTGTATTGTTTTGTTTGATGATGCTTTTTGCCCCTTCTTCCCCCGTCAGCTGTGACAATGCTTCGAATAGCGCACTGGAAAAAATAACAGGGTGTCCAGCCTGACTTTCAAAACGAGGGCGGCAAATGACAGTTTTTTCTAAAGATTCGCCGTACTTATCCTGTGTAAAACGAACGAGATTAGTTAAGGTTGTGGCGCGGATAAAAGGCATGTCTGCGAGGAAAACCGCGCAAAATACGGGTGGATTGTCGACACTGAGTATCGCCTTTATTCCTTTTGCGATTGATGCGCCTAAACTTGGGTCATGAGTATTGTCATGGGAGACTAATATGACCTTCGTATTATCAATGTTAATAGATGATAAGTCGTCGTTTTCTTTATGAACCATGACGATACGGTCGAAGGTGGAATACAAAGACACGAGTGTTCTTGAGAGAAGAGGAGGTACACCTATAAAGCGTTTGTCTTCACCAAAACGCTGGCTATTCCCAGCAGCAAGCAATAAGGCAATGGTCTCCATATTTAACCACTATTTTTAGTCGCAATGATATCCGCAATGACAGATATTGCGATTTCAAATGGTGTTTTGCTATTGATGGCAAGCCCGATGGGCGCTTTTAGTTTTTTCATATCTTCTTTATGGATGCCACCAACGCCCTCCAACCGCTTGATTCTTTTTTGTGTCGTGAGTTTTGAACCCATTGCGCCTACATAAAAAGGGTTAAGTTCCAAGGCTGCCATTAGACCTAAATCATCGATTCTAGGGTCGTGTGCTAACGCTAAGACTGCAGTATTATCGGTGATGTGCTCTTCAACAAATAAATCTGGGCTTCTCCAGATGACTTCTACCGCTTCGTACTGCTCGGTGGCAGGGACATTCCAACTTTGTGCAAGTTCTTCACGCATATCACAAATTTTCACACAGAAACCCGCCATTAGGCCAAGTTTTGCGACCCATTCACTGACTTGGCTGATGCCGAGAATTAACAATTGGGTGACTTGTTGATAATGTATGTGGATGATTTGTTCGCTCGGTTCAGACTGTTGAGACAACACATCAGTGTCATCATGGTAATGAATATCACCGTTGTGTAAGTCAATAACCTTATGGAAAGGACGCTTTTGATTGGCACTGTCTATAAACGTGTTTAATAAATGGTAGTGACTAGGAGTATAATGCTCAACCAGTAATTTAATGCTTCCACCACAGGGTAGCTCGATGGTGATATCGTTATCGACCAGATCCTTTCCGTAAGTCGTGACTTGCGGGAAGCGCTTGATAAAACCACATTCTAATTTTTGAATAAAAGCATCTTCTAGGCACCCACCAGAAATTGAACCAAGCCTTTGCGAACCATTCCAAGCAAACAAAGAACCGACAGGCCGGGGAGACGAGCCATACGTACCCAAAATCGTGCACAACCAAAAGCTATCACGATGTTGCATCCACCCTTGAATGTCACGCAATATGTGTAGATCAGTGAGTTGCATTTTCTTGGCTCTCCATCACGGATGTTCTTATTTCTTTGGTTTGCTCCACACTGAGCTGAGCGCTATTTTCTGTGTAGGTCGCGGTTAAGTAATTGAGTAAATGCATAAGGTCCTCATTACTTAATTGCTTGTCGTAACCAGGCATGGTGAAGAACGCATTGGTAGGTGTGTAATATTGAGGTTTAATACCGTATAGAATTGCACTGACACTATTAAAGTGATTGTTTTGAGACAGGGTGCCGTTCCCTTGCATACTCGGCGCGTAGTTCGGTTTACCTTGACCTTCATGGCCGTGACAATTGGCGCAAAAGGCCTGGTACAGTTCACGTCCTTCGCTTTGTGCGTTATCGGGACGGAAGGTAAGTGCTTTGCCTTCAACGTTATTGTCTGAATCTAATAAATAAATGGCGGCCGCATTTAAATCGTCTTCATCAAACTTACTCAAACTATGAAAAATAGCCTCGTACATCTCACCGACAACGGTACCTTTTCTCGAATAACCGTGCAGTAACATGTCTTTTATATCTTGAGTGCTCCAACCTTGTTGATTCAGATACGCCGGCGTAATGTTTGGAGCGAATACCGACCCAATCATTGCACCTTGCAAATGACGCTCAGAATCCATGCCCATCATGATGTTTCGCGGCGTATGACATTCACCACAGTGACCGAAGGTGTTCACAATGTAGTTCCCACGATTCCACTCAGCACTTTTGCCCGCTACTGGGCTGTAATCCACGTCTTCTAGGTTCAGAATGTCCCAAGCATTTAGGCCGAAACGAAGATTAGCAGGGAACATCATGTCATTGTCTTTATTGGGCTGACTTGATGGTTTAATACTTTGAAAGTACGCAAAGAGCGCTTGGGTATCGTCATCGTTAATGCCTGTGAATGATGTATATGGCATAGCGGGGTAAAGGTGACCACCTGGCGCCCCACCATTGTGAAGCGCGTCATAAAAATCTTGATAGGAGTAATGCCCAATCCCTTCATCGGAATTGGGGGTAATGTTTGTAGAATAGACCGTACCAAAAGGGGTAACAAAAGGAAGTCCGCCACCATAAGGTTCACCGCCTTCAATGGTATGGCAAGCGTAACAGTCACTCATCTCGGCTAGGTATTTACCTTTTTCTATCTGCTCATTCGTATTGGCAATAGCGTGCTGAGTCAGACCAAACGTACCGATCAAGCACGTGAGTGTTTTTATGTTCATCGGGTCGCTCCTTCCGTGTTGAGAATCGCTTCCTTAACCGCGGCATAGTATTTTACGTAACCAGTACAACGACAAACATGTTCACCTAATGTGTCTTGGATTTTTTCTTCAATTTCTTCAACGGGAATAGGGTTACGTTTTAGCTCTTCAATAAGGGCGATAGTATGGTTGGTAAAACCGGATGTACACCACCCGCACTGGAAAGCAAAACCTTTGATCAAGGATTCTTGAACAGGGTGAAGGGCGATAACCTCTCCTTTGTTGTCCCGTTCAGCATGACCTTCTATGGTACGAAGCGTTTTTCCATTAAACCCAACAGCATTGGTGATGCATGTTTTATGCGTTTCAGAGGTACCATCTTCGTTATCTTGAATAATAACGCATGCTGAACAAACGCCCTGACCACAACCAAACTTAGTTCCAGTAAGGTTCAGATATTCATGAAGAAACTCCAACATAGTGATTTCTGGATCTATGTCGAGTGGTCCATAAATTTTGTTGTTTATAGTGAGAATAATCGATGCCATCATTAAACTACCTTCATGATATCTTGTGGTGTGACGGGTAAGTGGTAAAAACGCGTGTTTGTTGCTTGATAGATTGCCTCAACCAAAGCGGCGACAACGGGCACCATGACAACTTCGGCAATACCCTTAGGGTTATCTGTCTCAGACAGTGGGGGCAAAATAGTGTGCTTCATATTCCATACCGGTATATGAGCCGCCAATGGTACTTGGTAGCGGTTAAGATTCCATGTCCCGTTACCAGCGCCAGTTTCATCTGCGGGTAGATATTCATATAAAGTGTGGCCTACACCCATAGTTAGGCCACCTTCTATTTGACCTTCTACAAGTTCTGGCACAATCACTCGACCGGCTTCTAACCAAGTGTGTGTTTCTAAAATATTGACGTGTCCAGTGGCTTTATCTATCGCGATTTCGGCCAGCGTTGCGGCGGGCGCGTAATAGGTCACCATTGCATTGTTGAGTTGTACTTTCGGATAATCAATGGCGCGTCTTTCGATCACTTGATAACCAAATTTGTTCTTCGCATAGGGTTTTGCATTGATACCGTACTTCACTGCTAACCCGTCAATAGGGTAGGTGCTACGTTTACCATTAAGGTCAAATGCAGAGTTTGCCCAAGCCCACCGATTGAAACCATGTACCATTACGCTGGTAATTGAACCGTTAGCGTGAGCTTTCATGGCTAGTGTTTTGAACGGGATACCAGGGTAACCTTGAAGCGTTAACTTACCGTCAACCCAGCGGGCATCGAGAATGTTGTCAAAATCAGGTTCGGTTAAGCTACCGTTGTAGAATTGCTCCCTCCAAATCGCAATCGCTGCTGGGTAAAGTGATTGTTCAAAAAGGATACGACTTGCTTGTTCAGTAACGTGGGATTGATAAAACGCAGACATTGATGCTGACGATGCCATTGGAACAACCGGTGTCCAACGAGGATCCTTCTGCATTTTATCCTGGTGCTCTTGCGACATTAAATAAGGGTCTTGGGTATCAAAAAGCTCCATTGCTTCAAACTCTTCAATAACACCACCAACAACGTTATCGGCTAAGACGCCTAAATATTTTTTTGTGATCACGCCTTGGGCCGTATCGGTTCCCGTTCCCATTTCGACAAAACAAGATTGAACGATGACTTTTCCTTCAGGCGTTATCTCTACCGACCCAGAAGGTGAGGCGGCACCAGTACCGTAGTCCTTGGTTACGATACTAAAGCCAACACCGTATAACAGGTTGGGATTATCTTGTTCAAATGCTTTCTTCTTCGCAATGCGGTCAACCCATACTGGGTGTTGTTCTGCCATATCAAGCATTTCATGATAACGCGCGGCACCATTGGGGATGGCGCCTTGTGTGTTTTTGTCGCCTGATTGCATCGCATTCGCTCGACGAATGGTAAAAGGGTCGATTTTTAATTCTTCGGCAGCTTCGTTAAGCATTAATTCTATGGTTGGCATAGATTGAAGCGTTCCGTAACCGCGCATTGAACCACAATGTGGGGTTTGAGAGGGGTAACAAACTGCTTCAATATCATTTCTAGGGATGTAATAGATACCTTGAAGCGCACTTGCTCCTACCATAGTAACGGATGAAGAAAAATTTAACCGACCACCACCATCGACGAGCATATGAGATTTTAGTGCTTCAATTTTGTGGGTCTTTTTATTGAGCGCCAGTTTGTTTGTAATGACGAATGGGTGACGTTTAAGGCCGGATTGAAATTGCTCAAAACGATCGTTGGCGATACGCAGTGGTCCCTTGGCAAATAAGCTCGCTATGACGCCGTAGTAGGGGAATATAGTATGGTCTTTGGCACCAAAGCCACCACCGATGAAAGGCGAGTGGACCACTAAGTTTTTGATCTGTTGGGTGAGAGGGCTTTCAGATAAAATCTTAGCGCTCATCTCATGAAAATCTTGTGGAGATTGAGTGGTGATCACAACGTGCAGCGTCTGGGTTTCAGGGTTGAGGTAACCATTGAAAGCCTCAGCTTCAAACATCATAGGTTCGACAGACTGAGTGTTAAATTCTCTGTCGATGATAAGCCAATCGTGTTCATTTTTACTTAAATCTTCTGCGATGCCATTGGCATAAAAAACCGCTCGTGCTGTATTACTGTCACTATCTTTATCGCCCTCAGGCCAGTCTGGCTTGTGGTCTTTTACTCCAGTAAAAATCATACCATCTTCTAGTATCGAAAAAGCATCTTTAGCATTTCGGCCTTTCGCATTTTCTTCACGAACAATTCGCCATGTCGCATAGGGATCTTGATCAGCCATGGTTAGAGGGACTTCCGCACCGTAACTCACAACTGAGTCGTTAAATTGAAGTCGAACCTTGGCTTTTTTAAATTTACTAAATGAGTCGAAGAGCAAAATGGCAAGTTCATGTCCAAGGTAGTCGGGAGCGCTCCCTTGTTTTAGCAACATATTTTTGCCGTAATAAGCCGGAAGGCGAAGCTCGTTCTGTTCGAGATCTTTTTGGGTGACAACTCGATAAGGCTGAGCGTCATCAGGTAAACCGCTTAGGTCAAAACCTTCAAAGATATGGTTGGCTTTGTTTGCACGGAGTATATATCCGTAATGCTGTTGATCGGGCCAACCACTAATATCACGCGCTCGGTAATCACGACCGTAGATCTTTTGGCCGGTCACTTTTTCTAACGCATCTGTTCGATATTGAGGCTCGCCGTCTAGTTTCCAGTAGCTTTTAATGGATTCGTTGATACTGATTTGTGCTGCTTCACTGGTATTGAACAACATAGGTGCACTATAAACCGTCACACCGCCAATGACACATTGCTTAATAAATGTACGTCGGCTTGGATTGACACATTTGCTCATAATCCCCCCTTGGAATAATTTTTTATCAGTAAACAGGCGTTGATGGCTAGGAGCCAAGCCAGCAGCGAACTAATTTAGTGTAAGAGAGAAAAATCAATAAATACAGTTTGAATGATGCAACCCTCCAAATGCCTTAAGGAGAGAATTACTGATAAAGCTATCAGATAATTAGGTGATGCATTAGCTGTTTGACATTATTTGAATACGGAATGATTGGAAAGGATATTGAACAGAAGTTTGAGTATGAATGTTAATCTGGCGTATGAACAGTACCAGTGTTTATTCGCTAACGGTCGAACTAAAACGGTAAACTTCAGTTATAAAAGTAGCGTTGCCAGGAAAGACAACGCCTTACGATAAAATTAAAGGCTACTTAACGAGGTATCGTTTTCGCGGCGATGTTGCGTCTCTTGAGCAAATGAACGATTGGCTTGTTTTGCGCATGTGGTGGGTTCACCACCAGAGTCGATACAATTACTCAGCATTTCATAGTAGACCTGATATGAAATGTCGTCTTCAGCAGGTGCTGCTGGTCCATTGTGCACATCAGCATAGATAGGAAAAGGCAGAGCAATGCTAAAAAACAATCCAGTTAGAGCGAGCTTTGATGAAATAGAAGAAGGCATCTCATTCCTTAATGATATTTTATTGTTTACTTATATTTTTAAGTCGAAGGGCGAGCTGGAATGATAATAAATTTGAGCGTTCGCGTATTTAATTACTTTGTTACGATTTTTTGCTGTCGGGATCGGGATTGCGACAATACATAGGTGCACTAAATCATTCTGAAAGGTCTTTAGATACGTGGTGAGTTTTGTTGCGGATTGATCGAAATTTACACTTCTTATTATTGGCTTTGTTTCCGTTGCTAGATTACTTCTTTATTTATCCCAACTTCAGGGGGCCACAGCTAAATAAGGTTAGTTTATACAAAGAAGATCTCCTTACATCACAATCTTAGTAGAGTGATGTAAGGAGATCTTTAGTTAATTAATGCTTAGGGCTTGGCTACCACTCGTAACCGACACCTGCACCAATGGATACATTTTCTGATCCTGTATCATAAGCAATGTTTGAACGCGCAGTAAAGTTCTTGGTAAAGCGAATACCAACACCACCCGCAATTGCATCAGCACTGCCGGAGTGACCCAGCGCTACCGTTGTGGTGATCTTGCCAACGTTGTATGGCATCACTAAAGAGCTGGTTGCGATACCTTGCGCCATCGCGCCATCCATGACCTTAGCTTGATCTTCGAGTGCGTTTCGAAGATCTCTAATGTCATTTTTGTTCTGCGCGATATCGCTACTGTTTTTAGTAATAGCGGCTTCATTATTTTGTGAACTTACACGGTTTGCTTCAATCGCAGTATCGTAGTGGGTAGGTACCGAAGAGGTTCCTCCTGACTGACTTGTAGCTATGCTAGTCTGTGTTGCTGCTAAAGCAGGTGCAGGTGCAGTCGCCTTAGCATCATCATTGGCATCTTGTGGGGTTAAGAATACATTTTTGTTCTGGTCACCCCTTGCACTTTTAGCGTCTGCTAAGTAGTGCGAGTAAGTACCAGTAATTACTGAGTCGTATTCTTTGCCATTATTGTCCGTCGTGACAACGTGATAACTCACCTCCTCATTACCATTATAGGATTCATGGTTTGGCACTTTGCCGTAACCGATGATAGTGCTTTGCGTGCCTGTTACTGTAGCCGTTGGAGTTCTAGCAATATCTTTCTTAGTTGGAACAATTTCAGGTTGGGCTACTGGTGCTTGCGCAATTCCCGTTAACGTTGGAGTGGCAATTGGTGAAACCCCATTAGTGACAGATGCTGGCGTCGGATTTACCTGCACTAATTGCGCTGGTTTCATTTGTGTTGGTGTGTGTGGCGCAACCAAAGGAGCCTTCATTGGTTGTGCTTGTGGCACAGCGTGTGGAACCAGATGTGGTACGGCTGCTTTTTCTGGAATCGCGACAGGTGCCTGCTCGGTTCTAGTGAATGTTGGCGCTGCAACAGGTGACACCCCATTGATGACAGGAGATGGCGTAGGATTAACCTGTACTAATTTTGCTGGTTCCATTTGTGTTGGTGTCTGTGGCGCGACCAAAGGAGCCTTCATTGGATGTGCATATGGCACGGCGTGTGGAACCGGATGTGGTACGGCAGCTTTTTCTGGAATCGCGACCGGTGCCTGCTCGGTTCTAGTGAATGTTGGCGCTGCAACAGGTGACACCCCTTTGATGACAGGAGATGGCCTAGGATTAACCTGCACTAAATCTGCTGGTTTCATTTGTGTTGGCGCGTAAGGGGCAACTGAAGGAGTCTTCATCGGTTGTGCACTTGGACCGGCATGTGGAACCAAGTTTGGTGTTGGTGCTTTCTCTGGAATGCCATTAAATACCGGTGATGGTACTGGATTAACCTGCACTAAATCTGCTGGTTTCATTTGCGTTGGCGCGTAAGGGGCAACTGACGGTGTTTTCATCGGTTGTGCATTTGGCTCGGCATGTGGAACCAAGTTTGGTGTTGGTGCTTTCTCTGGAATGCCATTAAATACCGGTGATGGTACTGGATTAACCTGCACCAAATCTGCTGGTTTCATTTGCGTTGGCGCGTAAGGGGCAACTGACGGTG
>NZ_JBHFOL010000031.1:0-31451 GCF_053544015.1 Vibrio sp. E150_011 | reverse complement strand
TTCTATGCTGAGAGACGGTGTTATGTGGGACGAGAGCAGCGCCAAAAATTAACTATTGACGCCATAGTCTCTTGTTAGCCATTACGTTAATGCTTTCTTGAATATTTCACCAAAGCTAGAATTTTCATATTTTGTTATGCCGATTTCATCTTCACGACCAGAGAGAGTAAGTTCTTGTGGATCAATTAGTTGTTCCTTTATTAAAGGGCTACCAACTAAACTTTCAAGGTTACGCATCTCTAAATCTTCGAATGTTTCGAACCAAACATTGGACTCATAAAGATACCGATTTAGGTCTTCTATAAAATAGTTATGAATTGTATCAACAGATCTCAAGAAGTTTGGCCTGTCAATCTTTCCTGTGCAAAACGATGCAAAAAGCTTCCCTATTAAGTCAGCTTTTTCAATATCAGTTACGTTATCTATAACTTGAATTACTTTACTCGCTATCTTTTCACTATCTGGTGATTTAGAAAACTGATGGATAGTTTCCTTGTCAGTTTCGGTAAGGCTGTCTAATTGATAAATGAATCGACCAAGCTTTTTTAGGAAAAAGTAGTCGCGGATAGACATAGTCAATTCCGCTACTTTAATAACAGAACCAAAGATTGGAATATCTTTCAGAATACCCTCATCTAAATTAGCATCCAACGCTATATCTAGCGCGTTAGATGATAGCTCTTTGATTGCATCTTTATTCACAAGATCCCCTTATTCGATTTTGTCTGGCTAACGTTTTATAAACGGACTTTTTCCGTCTTTGCATTCCGTCTATGTTGCTGCTATTCATTATGAAACTCAACTGGTATCAACCTGTTATGTGAATCGGCATATAGTTGCGGGGTCGAATTACGGAAAAATCCCGTATAAGAGAACAAAGTACGGATTAGATTAACTTGGTCTATTGGTGTACTGCTTAGGTGTTCCGTTTGCAGGCTCTGTGAAGGTTTGGGGCATTTTCGAGCTAGAAAATGCCACGTGCAAAAATTCAGGTTGTGATGTTTTTGGACAATTCCGTTTTAGCACGATTGCTAATTTAGCAAAGCATGAATTATTAAAAGTATGGACAAAGTCGCTTACGTGAGTGTCCAGTATCACTGGAGCAGATCACTTCGTTTATTGACAGAATACGAATCGAGCTGGTTCCTTTGCATCCATAAGAAAAGCAATGCCGCGAATAATTGGCGGATGGTTTCCTTGACAAAGAATGTGGCAGGAAAAGTTTAGGCTTTTAGCGACAGAGCCTTTTAGCAACAAACAATTGTGAGATATTGATGTGTCAGTGATGGTTATCTGAAAGAGCTCAGTAACAGAACCATCACCACCCAAAAATATTTGGGGTTATCCAGCCTACCGCCATTTTTTTGAGAAAGGGTAGAAGCCCTTAAACATTAACAATGTTGTAGTTCAGCGTTGAATTCCGGGGGTAAAGCAAGTTGACAAAGCTAAATGGATACGTGTAAAGCAGAGAGCCTGAAAATAAAGTTACGAATGATTTAGATGCCTTTAGTGTGCTAGCACCAAGGCATCTAAACTCTCTCACTTAGACTCAACGTTATAGGTGGAGAATTGCATCAATTGATTTAATAATTAGCCATTTTTAGGTGGTTCAAATGCCGTAAGCTCCAATGCTGGGCCGGTGTACTTTTCAATTTTCACTAGCGCTGAGTTTGCTGCACAGCCATTTGCCAAACGAGAGGTTGGAATATCCAAAGTAAGCACATTACAGCCTCCGTTTTTACATAAGCCCGTATTTTTATCTAGATCAGGCCAACCTCCTTCATGAATACACACTGCGCCTTGTTTGATGCCATCTGTTACCAGGGCACCCACCAAAACCTGGCCACGATCATTGTAAGCACGAACAAGGTCACCTGTTTTAATACCACGTGCTTTCGCATCTTCTACGTTGATAGAGATGGGTTCACGGTTGCCGATCGCATACTCTTCACGCAATTTCGCATAATTGAATTGGCTATGTAAACGATGTGCTGAGTGCGCTGTCATCAGCTGAAGCTCATCACTTTTAGCTTTACCAAAGAACTCCGTAGGCTCGATCCAAGTAGGGTGAGCTGGACAATCTGCAAGCTTGTAGCCTTCAATGGTTTTAGAGAAGATCTCGATCTTACCACTTGGGGTACCTAGCGGGTTCATCACAGGATCTTTACGGAAATCAGCATGACGAACAAATTGTGCCGCCTTCTTGTTGTATTTCATCTCAATAAGCTGGTTATCATCCCAGAACTTACCGAACTTAGGCATGCGTACACGTGCGGACTTACCCGCTTTTTGCGCCGTATCGTAAAAGCCTTTTAGCCAATCCATTTCGTCTTTGCCTTCAGTGAAAACATCTCGGCCACCCGCTTTGATCATCTCAGACATATCTGCGAATACATCAAAGTCGTTACGCGCCTCACCTTGAGGTTCAACGACTTTCTTCATTGGTACTAAGTGTTGGTTACTGTAGTCGCCCGTCATCGTCATATCGTTGCGTTCAAATGACGTAGTGATTGGTAATACAATATCCGCATGTTTAGCCGCTGCAGTCCAGTAGATCTCAGATATCACTACAAGTTCCGGTTTTTGCCATGCCTTAATCAAACGGTTGGTATCTTGGTGGTGAGTAAAGTTACCACCGCCTGCCCACCATATCATTTTCACATCAGGGAACGTCAGTTCATGGCCGTTATGCATATACGTTTTACCCGGATTTTCCAGAGCTTCTGTAATGCGAGCAACAGGGAAGCTGTTCACCGCTCCTGAAACAGCCCAGTCATTACCAGCAGAAGAACCACCACCGATTGAAGCGGAAATCGCAGGTAATACACCAGCATCGCGTGTTGGGTTACCACCATTAGAGTAGTGATAAGACAGACCGAAGCCACCGCCAGGAAGGCCAATCTGACCAAGCATTGCTGCGAGTGTTACAACCATCCAGTGGCGTTGCTCGCCATATTGTTGACGTTGAATACCCCACCCTGCCATAAGCATGGTGCGGTTTTGGCTAAAGATGTCAGCTAGAAGCTCAAGTTGTTTCGCAGGTACGCCTGTGATCTCTTCAGCCCATGCGGGCGTCTTTTCAACACCGTCTTCTTTACCCATTAGGTACGCTTCGAACTTGTCGTAACCACTCGTGTACTTATTTAGGAACTCTACGTCATGTTTACCCTTCTTAACTAAAGAGTGCGCGATACCCATCATCATTGCGACGTCGGTCATTGGACGCGGTGCAATCCACTGAACTGCGTCACCAAAGAAATCGATAGTTTCAGAGCGCATTGGGTCGATAGCGATGATTGTCTTACCAGACTTTTTAAGTTTGTGGAAGAACTCTAAGCCTGAGCAGTCGGTTGAACTCCATGCAATCTTAAGAGTGTTCATTGGGTTCATACCCCACAACACAACAACGTCTGAGCTTTCTAGTACGACTGGGTGAGTGGTTTGCTGCTCATAGACTTCGATTGAACCCATTACGTGCGGCATGATAACTTGAGCAGCACCTGTTGAGTAATCACCTAGGTGACCAGAATAGCCACCAGCCAAGCTCATGTAACGTTGCAGTAGTGTTTGAGCTTTGTGTAATACGCCACTTGAACGCCAGCCATAAGAACCCGCAAATATAGATTCTGGGCCATTCTCTTTACGGATACGCATGTGCTGTTCGTGGATTAGTTTGTACGCTTCATCCCAAGAGACTCGAACATATTCATCACCACCACGAGTTCCCGTAGGATCTGATGGATTATCTAAGAAGCCCTTACGTACCATTGGATATTTGATACGGGCTTTGGTATGTACCTGATCTGGGCCTGTCGTTTGCAAGCTGTTTGGCACGGTTTGTGCCAGGGCATTAGTCGTTGAAATGAGCTTACCGCCTTCTACTTCACACAACATCGGTCCCATACGACCCGCTGTTAATATACCTTTACCACGTTTATTTGCCGCCGATGCTGTTATTGGCGTCAATGATGTAAACGCTAGTGCCCCGGCAGCCATGCCCGTTCCTTTGAGGAACCCTCGACGAGTAATATCTGTCATAATTATTTCCCTTTATTTCTTAATGGCCAGCCACATCTTTTGCGTGGTTCTGGAAGTATTTAGTAAGCAGTTCTAGATCTTGGTCTGAAATGTCAGTTCGCTCACCCATGCCTTTTGCAACTGGGCCCCAAGCATTCACAGTGAAATGGTTCGCACCAATTTTTGCGTGACATGTAGAGCAGTAAACGTTATCGAGTTCTTTTGCGTACTCCCAGATAGGTTCGAGAGAATCTAGTACTTGTGTATCAACTTGCGTAGTTAGCACAGCTGTGCGCCATTCATTGCCGTACTCGTCCGCTTTGAACTCGCCTACCTCAAGGGTTTCTTTCCCTTGGTCAGTCAGCATCGCTACAATGGAACGTTGACCTTCACCGTAGTAAAGCACCTGCTCTGCACCTTTCATTTGATAAGCATGTAGCTCAATGGTGCGCTCAGTACCTTCAACATTTTTCACATCTAGACGGGCCGTTGGATTGATAGTACCAAGATCACCAATATTGATGGTTTCAGGTGAGTAAACGACTTTCGCACTCAAATCGGTTTTTTCTGTCAATGCCATCAGATTATCGAAAGCCTCACTGTCCATTTCTGGTTCAGGAGCAAAATGAGCAACACCTTTGTGGCAGTCGATACAGGTTTGATTATTCTCTTGCCCGTACTCGTGCATTTTCGCCGCATCTTCAGATTGCTCGTAGCTGTCCATAGCATCAAAGGTATGACAAGAACGACACGTCGCAGAATCGCTTTCTCGCAGTTGCGCCCATACGGTTTCTGCCATCGCCATACGGTGTTCTTCGTACTTGTCTTCAGTATCAATTTTACCCGTCACAAACTCATGATAAATGTCTTTAGAGGCTCGAATCTTCGTGATTACGTAGTCGATTGGATCGGAAGGAATATGACAGTCTGCACATTCAGCTCGGATGCCTTTGGCGTTACTGAAATGAATAGAGCCTTGATACTCTTCATATGGAATTTGCATCGTATGGCAAGAAACACAAAACTCTGTGCTAGATGTATAGTGCATCACAGCGGCGGTACCGCCTAACGTTAACCAACCAATACCTATTCCCACAGCAGCAATAAGAGCGACATATCGCTTTTTAATAGACATATTTACAAACCACTTCCAACATTTAGTAACAACAGTTAACAAAGTAATACTTTGGAGGTAGCCATCATTGATTCACATCATAAATTATCTCTACTGATAACTAAGAAATTAAACAATGTGAGCTGTATCAGTGTTTCTACACTAACCAGTGAATTCGATTACTTGTGCCAATGCACCATCACCCGATATCTCAACGACTTTACGACGTACATGCCTGCATAAGACTGCAGGGGGTACGTTAGACAGACAAACTCTTTTGCTTCGGAAAATTTTTAGTAGGGAAAACACACGCCCTTGCATTCTGTAGAGTATTTACCCTAAATGATTTTGGGGCAATTCTGAGTTATGAAGTGCTGACCACGAAGGTTCCTCATCAGCGTTGTAAGGGGTATTGTCGACTGCTGCCTTACTATCTGCTAATGAACTAGGTAATGAAACAGCTTGCGCGCAATTCCATCTTCATCCAAATTAAGATCCCGAGGCTCTCTGGATACTGTTTGTTTGTGCTTACAATAGGTCAAGCATGCTGGCGAGTCCGAGCATCACTCACACTATGTTAGCGACGGTCAGCATGCTTGATTTTTAGATGCGGTTTATGAAGAAGATACGGAACGGTTTTTAAATCGTCTCCAAGTTGAGATTGAAACGCCAGCGAGTTCGCATGCTTTAACTTGCGATAGTTGGTTGGCCTCAATGTACTTGTCTACCTCTAAGCACTTGTCCACTGTTTCTTGAACTTGTTGTTTACCCCTAAAGTTTGCCTTGTTCTGGGCTATGCCTTCAGCTTGTCGCCTACGTCGGTCGATGTAGTCTTTTGAGGCCATTGCTGCCAGAACATCGAGCATCAAGTTATTTATCCCTTTCAGGACGGCGCTCATCACTTCGCTGGTTAATTGGTCTACTGAAGGGGTTAATATTTGATAACTCGTTGGTAAGTCAATTGCGACCACACTCAACCCATTGAATTTCAATTTATCTTTAAGCTTTTCCCAATCTTCAGTTTTCATTCGTGTTAAACGATCGACTTGCTCCACTAGAAGAACGTCACCTGCGAACGAGTCTTCAATTAGCCGGTTGAGTTCCGGTCTTTCGTAAATTCGACCACTGGCATTTTCTACGTAAAATTGCTCGATAACGTGCCCTTGCGAATCTGCAAAATTGCGCACATATTCTTTAGCTCGCTCAGCATTCTGTTCGCTAGTCGATGCTCTTAAGTAAGCTCTAATTTTCATCACTACCCTTAATGTGTCTTTTAGATACCTATAGGCACTATGATTCATTTAGCTACTCTAGCAACCTATATGAACGCGATTGGTTCATGGTGGACTAGGGTAGACTTATATGAACTAGTTTGTTTGAAGTGGATTACGCTAGCCACTCAAATGGCTTTACTTTTTCAAGGTAGTGATCAAATTTGATTGTTTCGACAGCCTCCTTGAGTTTCTCAAGTTCAGCTTTGTCGCCGTAGCGGTCATACGTAATATTGCCGTTTTCGTGGCCAACCAAAGCAGCAGGCACCGCGGCGAGTACACCAGACTGTTTAAAATGGTTGATAAAATTGTGTCGGAAACTGGAAAATCGTTTTTTCTCTGCTGAGAGATTAATTAGCTTAGAAAAGTATCGACTAAACCAATCCCCATAGTTTTTATAGTAACCACCTTTCTTACTATATGAGAGTTCTGGAAAGAGTAGATCTTCTGAGCTAAAACGTTGAAGATACTTTTCAAACCCGAGCGATAACAGGGTTGAATGAACCGGTACTATACGCCTAGCACTTTTATTTTTTAACGACTGGTCGCGATCTAGGTTTGCGAGGGAGAAAAACCAAATACCATGTTTGAAATGAATGTTCTTTCTTTTTAGTTGTGCTATCTCATTTGGGCGCATACCTGAAAATAATGCGATCAGTGGCAGCCAGAAAAGGCTATATTTATGAATCTTCATTGTTTTGTGCCGATTTATCTTATGAGATGTAAAAATAGGTTGAGAGAAAATAGTAATTAAATCTTTTTTATCAAATGGATTGACATCATCATACTCATAGTAGCTCTCTTTTTTTGTTCCTAATCCACTGAATGGGTTATGTGTATCTAATTTTAGATGCTTTTCAGCCCATCTATAAATGGTAGCAGCTTTCTCTAGGTAACGGCCTACAGTACTTTCTGAGATTACTTCTCGTTTCACCTTTTCATTTATTTCTATCCAGCCGGAAACAGGGTAACGGTGGAATACTTCTTTATCATGTTTTGATTGATGAACTTTAGGCATCATTCTTAACTTTTCTAAAGCTAAGTCGCCATCTTCTACTGTGATACGAGTAACATCAAACTTACCAATTAGCTGGTGAATCACCATGCACATTCTAATTGTTTCTAACGCTTCAACAGAGTTTCCGTCCTCATCTTTCTTTAGATTTCTGTCGTTGTTTTTTCGGCGCAAGTACGTCAGACAGATCGCTTCAATGTTACTAGTCTCAATATTGTTGGTTATGAGTGATATGGTAGGGCAGTGTGTAGAGTTCTTTGGCGCACATGATTTTAGGGAGAGTTCGACTTCTTCAACTGATCTTTGTCTCACAGCCGTCAATTGTGGAACAGGATTATTTAAAATGTCTGTAACCAGAATATTGATTTTGTCATATTGAGTTGCCTCGAGCGCAAGACGAACTTGTCGCATCAAATTATAGTGGTCCTCGAGGTAACACAAAAGTGTATCGTGTGTAGTATCTTCTATATTAGGGTGCTTATGATTAATACACTCCATTCGTTTTAAAGCTCGACTTGAAGGAGACTCTTGCTCTGGATATAAATCATGGATGAACTTCAGTGTTTTGAAATTTTTCAAGTCTGAGAGTCCAGTACTTGGGCCAGGGAGGCGGCGTTTAGTGCATTCTTTAAGCATATCATGCATCTCGCTTGACTCGCTAAGCTTCCTAAATGCATGAAGAACGTTGCTCGAATCTTGGTTAGCCAGCATCATGATCTGTGTCTGAATGGAAGATAAGTCCGAAATGAAATCTGAAGCTTTTGTCTTTGATTCGCTCTTGTTGTGCTCTAAAACGTCAACGACCATTAATAACCTCTCCAAGTCATTGTTTTGCAGCCCAGCTGGGTACGCAAGTGTAAATCTATAATCTAACCAGCATCGAACAATTCAAATGTTCAAGTGCCTAGGTCTGGGAAACTCAAGCCGAAAGATATCGTAGGAAAATGTGAGGGGGATTAGTGTGCGAGCATTCTGCGAGATAGCTCCAGAGAATATAGAATCACTAGGGTGTTAACTAGTGCCACATTAATAGAATTCCTAGTACGGAGGTTAAAGTAGAATTTTCTAGTTGACGAGTGTGGACGTTTCGAAGCAGTAAGTGTTGGTACTCGCGTCAAACACAGAAATGCCCCATTATGTGTTTAACCCATAGTAAAGCTCCATTACCAACCCTAGTATGAGAGCCTTATTTGGCTCCCGCTATGGTGTGGACCAACTCCACTAATATGAAGCCCATAAGCTCTGCCTATAGTAAATGTAACCTCTACGGTCTACTTAGAAAAAAGCTGAACCTATAGAATAATTGAGCATACTTTTATGGGCTCTCCTCATTAAATAACCAAATGCTGGGCATCTATATTTGCACGATGTTTACCGACAGTAGTTTGCGTCTCGCGAAAGGTTTCAATTAATGACTGACTATTGCAGGTGTTATCACTCTTAGCCTTCTAACCCTATTTGAGAAATCTATATGAAGCCTTCTAATACCACTACGTCTATTTTATTGATGATGTTCTGTTTACCTGTGCATGCAAACACGCAAGCACATAGACACCCAACAAAACCGAGTCTAGTGTTGCAAATTACCGTTGATGGTCTAAGAGGTGACCTCCTGGAACGGTATAAGCATAACTTCGGACTTCACGGCTTTCGTTACCTCATGGAGCAAGGCACACATTACACTAATGCCCACTATGAGCATGGTAATACAGAGACTATTGTTGGCCACGTTTCGCTAGCTACGGGCGCACCACCTTCCGTTCACGGTATGGTTGGCAACATCTGGTATGATCGTCAAAAGGAACGTTTGGTCTACAACGTGGAAGACGAAAGTTATTCTATGCTCACCATTGGCGCTGGCGTCAATCAATCAACGGAGGTTGACCCAACTCAAAAAGCAGCGCAGAAAGATGGTCGCTCTCCAGTGCCAATTCTATCAACTACATTCAGTGATGAGCTGAGATTATCGAATAACGGGAAATCTAAGGTCTTTTCTGTCTCAATAAAGGATCGCGGCGCAATCTCATTGGGCGGGCATGCCGGAAAAGCTTTTTGGTTCTCAAAGTCTAAAGCGAGCTTTGTGACAAGTAATTATTATTATGATGAATACCCGCAATGGGTAACCGAGTGGAATGACCGTAACATTCCAGCGCAATATTCAGGGAAGCGCTGGGAAATGTCACTGTCAAGAGAGCAATACACATTGCAAGAAATTGCGGATGAGCACAAAGTCGATTTAGCTGGATTCAATCGCTCTTTCCCTCATCCTTATGGGCCTGAGGGTTATCCATATTTCCCAACAATGCTAACGCTTAGCCCTGCGGGTGATGAAATTACCGCAAATTTTGCAACAACATTACTTAAAGAGGAAAAGCTGGGCTTAAGTCATCATACAGATTACCTTTCGGTAAGTTTTTCATCCAATGATTACGTAGTTCATATGTATGGCTCGAATAGTTTAGAGACGGAAGACAATCTAATTCGACTCGATAACACCATCGCCGCACTATTTGAAACAGTTGACCAACAGGTAGGGCTTGAGAACACAGTTATTGTGCTTTCCGCTGATCATGGCGTTCCAGAATCTACACCTGTCGCTAATCAACTTGGGTTAAAGAATGCGCAATATTTCAATAAAAACGCTTTAGTCTCTGCGATGTTATTGAACAAATTGGAGCAAGAGTTTGGTTTAGATGACACGGCAATTATCCTTTATGCTCAACCTTACCTCTATTTAAACCATGAGATGATCAAAGATAAAGGGGTGTCGCTGGGCAGAGTGCAGAGGGTGGTCGCAGATGAAATAGCGAAGGTGGAAGGTGTCGCGGCAACAGTCACTAGTGAAGACATCAAAAATGGACGTGTGCAAAACTCTCGTGTATCGACGCTTGTTGGAAACAATTACCACCCAACTCGCTCTGGTGATGTGTATATTGTTTTCGAACCACGGTCTTATATTAATGACATGGATGGCATTACTATTGCCTCAACGCACGGTTCGCCATGGCGCTATGACACACACGTGCCGATTATTTTTGCGGGTTATGATATCAAAGCTCAAACCATCAGTCGTGAAGTAACACCTTACGATATTGCGCCAACACTCTCGAATAAGTTGGGTATAACACTACCAAGCGGGGCGACAGGGACAGTATTAAAAGAGGTGACGCAACCATAAGCGCGCCGACGTCTGAGAGATACCAACAAGTGGTTGGTATCTCAACACTTGACTATTTACGTATTTGACCTGGGTGCGATTGTTAAAGTCAGAAGAAGCGTAAAAGAACTACTTACTTTTACGCTTCTTTAAAGGTTAATAAACAAAAACACTAAATCGCCAATAGATACGATTTAACTGACGCAAGACGTAAAGTTGCCCCACCAATGATGTCAATGAAGCCGAGTATCGGATGAGGCTTAGACGCACTGATCCACGCAGAACCTGTTGCGCCAATCGGCACTTTTTTCATCGTGTCTTCATCAATTTCTAAAATAACGGTTCGACCAATAGCGGGAGCCCCCCTTTGAATGTGTGCTGAAACTCGTTGCTCTTGTGGCAACAAATTCCCTTGCGCTTCACCGGTTGCTTTCACTTTGCTGTGAACGCGAGATCGGAAAATTTGCCCAGGGAAAGTATCAATAAAGAACTCGCTAAACTGACCTTTTTCGATATTGGCAAAGGCTTGATCTGGGATTCGCATTTCGACAAATTTCTTCGATGTATCCCACAAATGCAGGGAACCGACTCGAGATCCATCCGCAATAAAAACATGAGTGATCATGCCATCAAACGGAGCTCTAACCGTAAGGCGGTCAAGGTCAAACATCAAGCTTTTTTTCTTGGCGAGTAAGCCATCTTTCTTGGCGTGTAACACGTTCAACTCAGCCACAAAAAATTCAACGTTGTCTTGAGTTTCTTCTAACTCTTTAAGGCTGACATGTTGCTCTAAGTTCTGGTTACGCAATAGGTTTCGCTTGGCTTGGGTCACTTTCACTTCTTGAGCTTCAATGGTTCTATCAATTTCAATCAGACCAGAATCAACCTCAGAAATCGACGCAGAAATCAGATCATCTTTGAGAGTGTAAAGCACTTCGCCTTTTTTCACATCGCGATTATGGTCAACGTATATTTTGTCAATGTGTTGACCAAGCGTTGGAGAAAGTACTGCATGAGGCGCTTTGACAGTGGTCGAATTAGTCAAATCAATCGGCGAATAGAAACGATGGCCGACAAACAAACTCACCAGTAACAGTAAGCCAATCACAACAGACACAAAGTAATTCTTTGGCGTTCGTTTGAGTACATTAAATTTGAATAACAACCAAACCACTAATATGTAGGGGAGCATGATCTCTTTCATTACGAAGCGCCTCTAATCCACTGTTGTAATTTATCCCAGTCCGTCACAATTGCGAGCACCGCAATAATCCAAAGCGGTTTGTAAAACATACCCAATATGCACAGCCAAAAAATCAACTTGGCCTGAGCCAAACCACGCTCTTTAGCAAGGTGTTTTGGAATAGAATGCACATACCATAGCTTGCTCAATGTCCATACAAGGATGCCCAATGTGACTGCCACAATGAACCACATGAACAACGTCGATTCTAGAATGTTGTAGACCGAAGGATACGCATCGTAAACCAAGGTAGTTTGATGAATCTTCATACGATTTCCTAAATTATCATCCCGTCTCTAAGGCAAAACCATTGGGACTATTCCAATCACTTATGCACTTATGCACTTATGCACTTGAGTACTGAGCCCGGAATGAACGAAAAAAGCCGTCTATCAATACCCATTTTCATTGGTATCAATAAACGGCATACACATTATTGTTCTAGGTACTTAACACGAACTTCTTTGATTTTGCCGTCAAATTTGAACGGCATATCATCATAATAAGCTTGTGATACTGGCGAGCCTAAATCAGAGCCAATATCAAATCCATCATTGAATGAGAAGAACGAAGGCGCTGTTTTTGGAACCACACCAGAGGCGAACGTTTCACCATTCACCTTGATGGTGATATCGAAAGGCGTAAACGGCCCCGGCTTAGTGGCTTTAGATCCAACTTCTATCGTCACTTCACCTTCTGGTAACACTTTCTCAGATTGGATATGTGTGTGTTCCATCAAAAACAGGTTGTACTCATAGTTAAGCTTTCCGTCTTTCACGTACACCGTCATACCACCTGAGAATGCACCGACCGCGTAGAGCACACCATTCGTATCAGGAGTCACCACCGCATCAAACTCAACGAGCGTAGAACGGTTGCCGACTTTTGGTGCTGCAATTTCAGGGATTCTGGTGATTTCATCAGGATACGTCCATTGCGTATATTTACTCTCTGGCGCATCTTGCGGGCTGTGTGCTGCAGTAGACCATAATGATCCACCAATCGGGAATGCTTTGTTATCCTGCGCTTCTTGCTTGAAAATCGCCTTCATTTCTTCCAGTTTTTCAGGATACTTATCAGCCAGATCAACCGCTTGAGACCAGTCCTCATCAATGTGGTATAGCTCCCATTTATCCGTTTCAGGACTCCACTCTCTAAAACCTTCGGGCATACCTTGAACCCAAGGTGCTCTTGGCCCAAACGCACTCGCAAACCAACCATCATGATAGATACCGCGACTGCCTAAGATCTCAAAGTATTGGGTTTTCTTCTGCCCTTTCGCACCCGCATCGTCAAACGAATACGTCATGCTTTTACCATCGATTTCATCTTGAACATGACCGTTGACCACTTTAGGTGGTGTAATGTCTAAGATGTCGTAGATAGTAGGCGCGATGTCGTTAACGTGGTGAAATTGCGAACGTGGCGTCGCATCGGGTTCAATTTTCGCCGGCCAACGCACCGCAAGAGGTTGACGTGTTCCACCAAAATGAGCCGCAACTAACTTGGTTGATTTATAAGGGGAGCTGCCTGCCCAAGCCCATGCCGCATGCGCCATGTTCTCGAATTTAGGACCGCCTAACTCATCAATTGAACCGACCTTGTTCATCGCTTCAATTTGTTGCTTTGTCGTGGTTGGAATGGCGTTTTGAGCGAGCAATTCAGCAAGCGTGCCGTTTTGCCCTTCCGATGACGCGCCATTGTCACCCCACAAGTAGAAGAAGACCGTGTTGTCTTTGTAGCCAAGCTCATCGATTTCATCGACCAAACGGCCAACCTGAGCGTCGGTATGCTCAATGAAGCCGGCGTACACTTCCATTAAACGTGCTTGGAATGCTTTTTCATCTTCAGGTACATCGTCCCACGCAGGCATACTTTCTGGCCTTGGTGTTAGCTGCGCGTTTTCAGGAATCCAGCCCATTTTCTTGGCTTTTTCGTATACGTCTTTTCTGTATTTATCCCAACCAGCGTCGAATTTGCCCTTGTACTTATCAGCCCATTCTTTGGTTACATGGTGAGGGCCGTGTGCCGCACCACTAGACCAATACATCATGAAAGGTTTGTCAGGCTGCAGAGACTTGTGCTGACGCATCCACTTGATCGCTTGATCCGCAAGATCTTCACTCATGTGATAGCCTTCGCGGTGGATTTTTTCTGGATCAACAAACGTGGTGTTTTCCACCATAGTCGGTTCATATTGAGATGCACCAGCACCAACAAACCCATAGAAATATTCAAAACCATAACCCGTAGGCCAATTATCAAAAGGCCCCGCAGCTGTGGAATCTAACGGGTGAGTGTTGTGCCATTTACCAAAAGCAGAGGTTGAATAACCGTAGTTTTTAAGTACTTCAGGAAAGGTCGCACTGGTTTTCGGGATCACCCCTGCATAACCATCCCAATCGTTAGCGTATTCCGCAATAACACCTGCGCCAACACGGTGATGGTTTCGACCAGTAAGCAATGAAGCTCGTGTAGGCGAACACATCGCTGTCGAGTGGAAACGGTTGTAGGAAATACCTTCACCAGAGATTTCATCTAATGTAGGAGTATCGATTGGACCGCCGTAAGTCGACGTTTGGCCAGGACCTACATCATCAATCATCACGATGACGATATTAGGAGCATCTTCAGGTAAATGGTTGGAAATAGGACGCTTGTTATGAGTAGATTCAGCAAGAGTATGTTTGGCCACCGAGGTCGATGGCTGACTAGGAAACGGTAAGACCTCTTGTGCGACAGAACCCGCAGCAAAACAAGACATCATGATGGCACTAAGCTTTTTCATTCGGACACCTTTGAGAACAGGAATTAACTCCGGTCTACCTGTTGCGCTAAAGACATCCGTATACCGTCATTTAGCGAAGCAAAATAGATCAGAGATGTAAAACTCAATGGCGAGGGGTCAAAGAAAATAGCCTCAGCACCAAGGTAGTTTTTCAGTGCTAAGGTTATTCAAAAGGGGGATATGCAGGTAGAGTGTGGCGTTTATATCACCAATAAGTGGGGTTTATAGTACTAATCCGCGCATCCTAGGTGGGCTCGAATCGCTTCTCTAACTTTTATGTGGTTTTCTGTTTTTTGATAGCGTCGATGGTAAGCCAGACAGTATTCCAATGGCTTATGCTCTATCGGGTTTTCCAGTACTTGAAAATTTAAACGCTTTTGCCAATTGAGTGCAAGGTGTCTAGGCACGATCGCAACTCTATCGCTGATGGTGACATCAAGCAGCATCGCTGAAATTGAATGGGTCTTGCATTGGATATTCCTACTTTTTGGACTCTCCAAGCGGATATGTTCGAATCCATCCATTCCTTTCCATTGGGTGGCTAACGCGACATGCCCCTCTTCATAGAATTGATTCCGTGAAATATGATCATGAATTCTTGGATGGTCACGACGACACACAACAACTGTTGACTCACTAAACAAAGGCTCAGTAACAATAGAGTGGTCTTTTATCATGTATATACCCACTGCTAAATCGACAGATAACGATTTAAGTTGGTGCAGCAGTATTTCCTGATCTAATGGAGTATGTTCTATCACCATTGACGGTAGAACGGGCAAATCCAATGCCAGCGCCTCGTTCACATAAACCGAATAAGTAAAACGTTCACTCAAGGCATTTTGTATTTCATCAAACCCAACGCGAAATCGAGCGGCCAAACGAATGGCCATCGCGGTCGGTCTCATCGTCCGTCCCTCTCGATAAAATAGGGGTTCACCAATCTCTTGTTCCATTCGCTTTATAGAAGCACTCACCGCAGGTTGTGTGATACCTATGGTTTCAGACGCCTTGGTATAAGAGTGATATTGGTAAACTTCCAAGAATACTTTTATCAAATTCAGATCGAAATTCATCGGTTACCTTCTTAGTCCGCAGCAATGTTTGTATTTTATACTACTTCCGCAAGAACAGGGTTGATTACGACCCATCGCGACGAGCTTTTTGTTCGTCACTGATGTGACTT
This sequence comes from Vibrio sp. E150_011, assembly GCF_053544015.1. Lineage (NCBI taxonomy): Bacteria > Pseudomonadati > Pseudomonadota > Gammaproteobacteria > Vibrionales > Vibrionaceae > Vibrio > Vibrio sp. E150_011. Next base: position 15,660 of record NZ_JBHFOL010000031.1, on the reverse strand, counting down.
TCACTTCTTGGTAAGCTAAGGCCATCATAATTTCATCAGCAAAACGACCAACAGATAATAGCCTCCGCATTTCTTTCATGCATTGAGCGCTGTACTCGAAAAATTGTCTATAGCCTTGGCAAAAATAGTTATGCCCTGGATGTCCGCTTGAACTACGTTCAAAACGATGTTTGGGACACCCTCCATTGCAGGCAAACTGAAATGGGCATTTTTTACAGTCGGGAGTCAATGTTGTTTGTTTTTGTAATCCAAATTCAATGGCTTGCTGGCTGTTATTGCATTCAGAAATCGATTTATGATGAATATTGCCCAAACGATGTTCAGGGTATACATAATGGTCGCAATTGTATAAGTCCCCGTTCGCCTCAAGAGCAAAAGCATGACCACAACGTTCAGTAAAATGACACATTCCAGACTGCTGTCCGCACCAAGCACTTAACGTACTATCAAACATATTCACAAAAATGGAGCCCACATCTTTGCGTACCCATACATCAAAAATGTCACAAAGAAATTCGCCATAGGCTAACGAAGGCACCGACCACGATGTCACTTCCGCTAAAGGCTCATCGGGTAAGACAAGTTTTAAATCCGTTTGAGAACATGTTTGCTTCGTTCGTTCGACCAACGGAATAAACTGAATATACGTTGAACCAATCTCTTTCAAATGCTGATACACCCGCTTTGGATGTTTCACATTTTCATTATTGACGACGGTAAGCGTATTAAACTCAACACCATGCTTTTTTAACAATTCGATACCTTGCATAACTTGAGCATAGGTTTGTTTACCCGAGCGGGTGACTCGGTAAGCATCGTGTAGATCTTGTGGCCCATCAATGGACACACCGACTAAAAAGTGATGTTTTTTAAAAAACTCACACCAAGTATCGTTAAGCAAAATGCCGTTGGTTTGAAAGGTGTGTTCAAGTTTTTTCCCCTTCCCGTATTGCTCACATAACTGCATGGCTTTTTCAAAAAACGCGAGTCCCATCATTGTTGGCTCACCGCCCTGCCAAGTAAATTGAACATGGTTGTTGCTTTGAGCTTCAATGGTCTGCTTTATATAGGAACTTAGTGTGTCATCACTCATTCGCCAATTACTTTGGCGTTCAGGATAGAGTTGGTGTTTTTCAAGATAGAAACAGTAGCTGCAATCGAGATTGCAAACAGACCCTGTGGGCTTGGCCATGACGTGACAATTGCTCGGAGCTTGCATAAGTGAACCTTATAATCAGCCCATCCGTTGAGGCTATAAATGAGAAGAGTCCATAGTAAGTATCTCTCATCATTTTAGCGGTTCACCTGTTAACTAAGTAGTCGGTGGTGGTTACATTTACTATAAACAGGATTTATAGTTCATGCCTCTGAATAGCTCAAATCCACGACCACCGACAAATATCGACACATTTTAGTGATTAACCAAAGCCTTCTTTTGCTCTCTACTCTTATATTCTTCTGCTTTGGTTCTGGGTGAGTTTAAAGTGTATAACTCGGCATCTAGGCTTGTTAAACGAATCAGTGACGATAAGAAAGAGTCACAAAGTGAATACGGTTATCTTCATAACTTCCTGTTGGCTGCAGCGTCACGTTGTCGGCTGTGATATCCGCTGTTCCATTATTTTGATATTGATACGCTAAACCTAACTTGTTGCCAGATTCAAGCTCATACTCACTACCAAACCCAACGCGCCATTGCTGGTCAACGGGCAGTAGTACGTCTCGCTCATTCTCGTTCACTGGAGAAGAGTCGTAGCTAGCGCCACCATAAATCGTAAATTTATCCATCTTATGCGCCGCGCCAACGCCTATAGAATAGGTCCATGAATATTTGTCATCATAATCTTCCCAGTTTTCAAACTTAGCGTTAATCATTAAATCAGTTTGTTTGGAAAGAGCATGCTTAAGCCCCAAGTCGATACTAGTAACCCAAGATAAATTCGCTGTTGGATTCACATCTAGCGACGTTTCAATATCAATCTCATGGTCTGTTTTATGCCGATATTGCAGACCCAAGTGTGTATTGTCGCTCAACGTGTAGTACGAGCTCAGTGCAAAAGAAGGGGCAACACTGTCACCGGTAGCAAGTTCTTCCAATTGAGAGTTCACGCCACCAACGACGTCTATTTTCATGTATTGAAGAATCAAAGAACCGCCAAGGGAGAGCTTGTCTGTAACTTGATATGAAACACCAGTTGTAATATCGACGACTGCAATAGCGTTCTCTGAAATGACATTGATTGGATTAGCGCCGACACCATTGCTATATTCAGCACCTAAGCCACCCGCGGAATGAAGACTAATTCCAAGTACCGCTTTCTTATTCACTCTTTTAGCATAAGAGGCGTGAGGTGCGATTAATCCCTTTGAGGCTTCAGTGCTCTCTCCTGAATCATCACGAGTGAACTGGTTGAATACGTTTATGTACTGAGCGCCCGAAACATACGAGCGATCTTCAATGCCAGAAAGTGCAGCAGCGTTTGAGATTGTTGCAGAAGAGTCAGAACTGTTTGTAACGTTTGCGGCCCCAGCTGTCGCAACGCTTTTGGTTGTCGCTATTTGAGACATGCTTAAGCCAGCACTATTGGCAAGAAAGGGGGAAAAAGTGGCACACGCTACCACAACGTTAAGAGCGACTTGCGTCATCTTCATTTTTATAGATTCCTTAGAATATTTCGACAGAGTTTTCGGCGCATCGCGCACATGCACAGGCCCACGCTTGAAGCATCCGCAATAAGAACTTGAGCGCTCATACCATTAAGTGGTGCTCGAACTTTTCTTGGCATGTAACCATTCAAATCAGCAATACAAAACTCAATGTTGTTTCGGGTTTCGTTTAACTTGCACCTATTTCACTTGTTGATCTTCAATGGGCTGCTTCGCGTACGCGTTGAACGTTTCATCACTCATTTGACAATTGCTCTAACGTTTAAGATAGAGTTAGTGTTTTCTAGATAGAAAGGGTGGCTGAACTTAAGATTACAAACTGAACGAATCGGCCAGTTCATTACATGACAATTTTCAGGTGTTTGCATAAATGAACCTTACAGATAGCTAATCTATTGTTACCACTAATGGACATAGTCCAAATAAGGATGCAGCACTATTCTATAGGTTCAGTTTGGGGCCAAATAGTTGGTGGGGGTTACATTTTCTATAAACAGCGTTTATAGGTAAGTCATTATTTTTCCTTAGTATGGGATCTAAAATCCTTGATGAGGTCTCAACTCATAGTGCTTTTGGCTAGTCACATACAGGCTGGCAGATGGTTGTGATACTACAAGTAATGCAAGAAGGCTGGGTGATGTGTGGTTCGTAACTCGGAAATGTCCAAAAATGAGTTTGAGAACCAACAATTTTCCTGTGATCATCGAGCTTAATTACCAAAAGACTTTGTTTGGACCTTCTCCCTAAATCCCCAGCCTAGATTCTCGCCTCTTACGTGCTTGGTTAAACATGTGACCATGTTAGCACGACCCCACATACCCAAAAGCTATTAAGCGAGCCAAAAATAATTCACATCACCGTCAGTGTAATTGAACTTCTACCATACACACATGCGATAGCCCAATGCAGGGCTTAGCTTTTGCCTACTCAGGCCTAAATGGATAAATCTATACGGCACATATTGATGCCAGCATTCTTCGTCTAATTTTACTATAGAAATTAGACGAAGAGAGAAAATTACTTAGTCGTCAAGGAGGACGGGATGTGCAGGACATTATTGTGAGAAGTGAAAGGAAGTTCGGGCGCTATTGGGTGATCGAAAACGGTGGTAGGTAGCAAATGCTAGGCGCTATCACTAAAGACGCAAATTCGATACATAACGTTTAATTAGCACAAAAAATAGCTAGCAAACTGATGGCGGAATCAACGCCTAACGCCGCTGTCGACGGCACCATCAGGATTGGTCTAATAGAGACTGTATTATTTGATGAGGATGCAACAAGCCCCCGACCTCATTATGAGGGAGCATCAAATGTTAACCGACGAATATCATTTATCGTTACAGCCAAAGGGCTGCGCAACTAGCTATGTCAAAGATAAAAGGAAAATACTAACCAAATAAAAAGGTGAAACTTAATTGAAAAAAAAATACACAGGATACAGTCTTAATCGAATTCGAGATTTCACGAAACCTAATTTTTCGCTGGGGTCTCGTGACATTGAAAAGGCGCTCATCAATGCATCGTTGGAACAACAAGGTGGAGTAAAAAACAACACTCACTTGTCTCGCTTACCTGCGATTAGAAATTTCTCGGCCTTTTTGAAACGAAAGACGAAGATCAGGAGATTGAATAATATAGATAAATCAGTTGTGATGTTGTATGGGGAATATTTGAAGACAACTTATGAAGAAGATGAATGTAGCCCTATCACCGCTAGAGATTATTTAAGCCATGTGAATCGCGCTCTGGCTCAGGCCAGAGGTGATGAACAATGTGTTGTACGAGCAACTCGAGATCTTGGATTTGTTCCTAAATCGGGAATTGCTTTAGTGGATGGTTCTGTTTCTGAGGTGCTGCATCAAAAAGTTCTAAGGGGCGTTGGTGAGGAGCTGAAATTTATCATGCAGTTACAACGTCTATTTGGATTAAGATTCAGAGAAGCCTGCTTAGTAGACGCTAAAAATTGTATCAAGTCCTACAAAAACAATGAAATTCCGTCAATAACTAGAGGAACGAAAGGAGGCCAAAGTCGGTTGTTGCCTATTGAAACCAGAGAACAATACCGACTTTTGCTAAATGTAGTCGATTATCAGATTGAGAATAGTACTCGCACGCTAATTCCTGACACCTTCAGTTTTAAAGCGTTTCAGAGTTATGCCTGGCGTGAATCAACATCGATGGATAGCGCCTATAGGAGCCACGGTGAGCGTAAACATTTCGCATGTAATTTCTATTTCGATAGGGTAGGTGTTCGCTGCCCCGTTCAATCTGGAACTTCTCATGGAAGAGAGCATTATCAATTTATAGCAGAGAAGCTCTCTATTTCAGAGCAGCAAGCAAAAAAATTGGATCGGAACGTGCGTTTAGCTTTGTCTAAACGTCTCGGTCATCATCGAATTGAAATTACTAATGCGTATTTGGGGTGATTAATTGAATCCCAACACTGTCCGACAGGTGATGACTATCATGGCTCCGTACCGAAAAAAAGGGATCCCGTTTCGTCAGAAACAACTCAAGAGGTTACTGTCTATTTTAGAGGACATATTCAGGCATGAGCAAAACTTAGGCGAAAACTTTCAAAAAATAGGTAAACGCCAGATTATAGGTTACTGGGAACGGACAAAACATGAATCTGCGCAGACACGACGAGAGAAATACGCTGTACTGAAACTGTTTTTTGAACAAGGAAACCTTCGCGGAAAAGTACCCTTTCCGAAACTTTTTTCTTGAACGAATACAGAAAAAAAGACAGACATTTTAGTTAGATTGGCTGAGTCAGCGTATGTCATACATAACTGAATAGAGGAAACAAAGTTATGTATGAAAGAGAAAAGCTAAATTCACATCGCTACTCCCTGCTAGTAGAGCAAATGATACAAGCGCATGGATATTATGATTGGATGATTGGCTGTGATTCAAATGAATATGAACGTGCTCAGCAGACCATCGAACGAATTGCCGGAAAATTTTGGGTACTTGGTCAAGAAGCTCACGGTGAACAATTCGATTTACGCCTACTCACGCAAGCACAGGCGGAAGAAATCGTTAATGTTATTGTGTTTTCTGGGTGTGGAGAGACGAAATTAATATTGAATGATTTAACGCTTTTTATGTTAATTTTGAATGTATTCTTTAAGCATACTGCGTACGGAGAGCCGGAGTTACAGATGGAAAGTGAGCCTTATAGAGAGTTACAGCTAAGTGATGAGCATATTTATGAGTTGTGGCCGTGGGATCGTGTTTTTATCTCTAACTAAGAAGTGTTGTGCTAACTAACTAAATAATTAATGCCTTTTTAAAGGCATTTTTTGACTCTTGAATTTAACGATTGAAGGTACTAGGATGGGGTACTGAAGCAACATTTATACATCCATGTCGATTTTCTAACTATCTGAAAATAAAAGACTAAAATTGTCATTTAGTCATGTGGCTGGGGCTTCCACCCTTCTACTGTTTTATCCTTACTTATCAAGTAATTACCCTTTAAAACTAGCTCAGAAAGCGATTGGTACTAAATAGTGGTACTAAACATGCGCTATCTAACTCAACGTTCTTCTTCAGGTATCTGGTACTTCCGTTATCAAATTCCCGCTCAATTTCGATCTTTTTTTCCATATGGGCGTGAAATAAAGAAATCGCTATCCACTCGTTCACTCACTACTGCTAAATTAAGAGCATCTAAATTGCAGCAGGTCATATGGGAGAGAATGGAGTTGTTAGAAAAGCACAGCGGTGATGGACGCAAGGTGAGAAGCACAGCATCCAATCACTTACCTTTAGACGATACCTACATTTCGCAAAAGCTAAATGCCATCAAACGGCAAACTCTCTCTAAGTTATCGACCTATATTCAGTTGCTTGAGCGCAACCCGAACTTGTTGAGAGCGCAGAAACAGCGTATTGAGCTGCGCAAGAGTGACAGCGACATTCCATCTATCGATATCATTGAATCGATCTATCCACGCGATGCGAATCCTATAGAGATTGCAGAGGAGCTAGTTTCATTGAATGACTATTCTTTTGACTTGAACACGCTGCACTACCGTGAAGATATGAAGAATATCCACATAGCTGTGGGGCAGTTTTATCGAGACTATCAGCGTTGCCTAGACTCACTTAATCTTGAAGGGGCGAAGGCTGTTCTAGAGGCAATCGAAAAATACGAGTCAGGTACTTCACAGCCACTGACTGATGATTTCAATATTGATGACTGCTGGCTACGCCAAGAGCAAGTCGATGAACACCATGATGAATTTTTACAGTCTAGCGAACGGGTTGAGTCGAAAGCCCAACCAAGTGCTACTTCAAAGGTCATTGTCGATATCGAAACGGTGCTCAAAGGGTACGAGCAAGAGCAACTAAACAATGAGGTATCACAGAAACACATCAAAGCCATCATGAGATCTTGCCGTTTGGCACATGATATTTTGGAGTCTTCTGATATGTCTAGTGTTACCCGAGACGATGCCAACAGAGTTCTTTCCCAGCTTAAGTTATTTCCCAAAAATGCAAACAATGGTAAGCAAAGAGCGCACTTTCTTGGGCTGAGCGCAAATCAGATTATTAGGAAAAATGACAAGCTTAAGTTTGATGTTCGTAAAAAGGAGCAATCACTGGTTGATATGGGGAATGTATCGACGGTCTATCGATGGGCAGCTCACCATAACAAAATATCATACAACCCCTTTGAAGGACTTGGGGGAAGTAAATCCAAAGCAAATAAAGTGAAAACGCTTGGCAGTACAAATGGCGACAAAGAGAAAAAAGTGCCGTTTACCAGAGCAGATCTTAAACGCATCTTTTCTCACCCAGTCTATACACAGGGTAAAATTGGCCGAAATTCTCGTGAAAACATACGCTTAAATTATCAGTATTGGATCATGTTGATTGAGATGACTACTGGTGCTCGACCTAACGAAATTTGTCAATTGAGGGTCAACGACGTTAAACACAAAGAGGGCATTCTCTGTTTTTGGATACAAGCCGAAGATGAAGATCAAAGACTAAAAAACGCCAATGCCGTTCGCTATATCCCTGTCCCTGATGTGTTATTAAAGCTCGGTTTTCAATCCTATCTAGATTCTGTAAGTGATGAAAGAATGTTGTTCCCAGACCTTACTTATACTGAAAAGTCGGGTTATTACGGAAAAATGGAAGACTGGTTTACCCGTCACTTTACCGAACCAATGAAGCTTACTGAGCAAAAAAAATCACTTTACAGCATGCGACACTCATTTATTGGTTCATATCAAGAGCGCAGAGAAAGTTGCATTGTGCTCAAGCGACTTGTCGGCCATGCCAATGGAAATATTACCAATGATCTCTATGGTGGCGAAATACCAATCGAGTTATTAAAGGAGAAGATCGAACAGTATGACGTGAGTGATGTTTTGGAGGGTGTATTGCCGTTCAAGGTAACAACCACTAGCTAATACATTAAGATGCCTCCTCGTGCCTTGGAAGAGCAGAGGAGGTCGTAGTTTGATGGTTAATTGAGTAAGACTCCCTTTTAAATTACTTTTGGACAATTCCGAGTTACGATCGATAAACCATCTCGACTTTTTGCATTACTTCTAGTATTGCAACCATGCTGCCAGCCTATATGTGACGGACCAAAATCACTTATCCACTACAAACCACTTAGGTTCACTTTTAAACAGCTCTATACAGTGAATTAACGGAGAGACATTAGAAAAAATCACTTCGCCAACAGCATCATTAATGAGCTGGTCAGTCACCTGATTACGACTTCGAATCTCATTATCTATGGAAATTGACTCCTGAACACACTCACTACTCATGGGTGATGATGCTTGATTTTCTACAATTTTCATTTCCTGACCATAAACTAATGCTTTTTATACAAATAGCGTACCACGCTGAAATGATGAGTAGGACGATATGTAGTCGAGTGTTGATGAGCTAGATCAGATAGTGATTCTGAGGTGCAACTAAGTTCCTGAGGATCAGTGAATGGAGTAACTGTTAATATTGTGCTAGCCGCAACTTTCCTGATCGTCACACATTAGTTGAGATCGAGCTGGCAGACCTCTGGACAAAAATGTGCTACAAACTTAAACAAATAACGAAGTTTCGGACAACTTCTGCAAGTGAGAAATCTTACATTTATTATGAGGTAATGGCCCAAATAATACGACCGTTACACTCAACATAGATTAGCACCCGAATCACGATCATTCATCTGCTATTCCAACACACAAAACTGATCACCTAATATTCAATTGAAATAATACTTGGATAAGTATCTTGGTCACTCGTCGCATCAGTGACATCAACGGTCGCTAACGATTGTTCAGAAACATTGAAGCTAAATGCTCTACGAGAAGTCGACGCTTGAGTTTCACTTGAATCTGAAGCTATGCCAATAATTACACCGGTATCAGATTCCGATAGAAAACCTCGAATTTCAGTCGTCATACCCGTTAAGGTTAGGTCTGCGAGTTCACTAACAATGTCGGAACTCGAATTAAATGACATTAATTTACCACTTCTCGTACCATAATAAAAAATGCCATTTGATGCTTGAAATAGTGGAGTATTAGGCTGTTCAATTAAACCTGAAACAACGGTCATTAATGACAGCGCCAATGTATCTGATTCAACTTGTATTTTGTGGATACGTACTTCACTAGTTTGATTGACCCCATCACCTACGGCAGTTGTCATAGTATAAAAATCGCCTGTGTTTATATCTGGAGTGGCAGAAAAAGGAGCTTGCCACGCTTCTCTTGCATCACCATTGCCTTCGGGCGAAAACAAAAGAAAGTTGTTAACGAAATCTGAGTCATTATCGCCGCTAGTGACATCGACCATCCATAATCGTTGACCATTTGCTCCACTGTCTTCAACACGTAAGGCAGGGCTCGTAAAGCTTAAAATATTTTCAAATGAAGTAACACCTGTGAAACTATTGCCCAATCGGCTTTCACTGCTCCCAAATAGATGCAGTTCTCCGGTTGGCGACCCAGTTTGTGGGTCAAAAGATACCAAACCCGTTACCAGTGTTGAATAATTAGAGTCAGCTACGATAAAAGCAAATGGGTCATGGACAAAATAGGTGACGGATGCCCAAACTGAACCATCAGTTGTTTGTGTAAATCGTTTTGGCTCCGAAAAAGCGCGTGTATACCAAGTACCACCATTGCGTTGCATATCTGTTTTTGGCAGCGAATAATCTAAAATAGCAGGTGATGCACTCATAAGATCAAGCGACCATACGCCAACCTCGCTCAATTGAGGAGTAAGTCCGGCAGAAGCACGCCCAGACGTCCCGCCTAATATTAATCCATTCCGTAACTGTATGGGTTGCCCCATAGGCAATCCTGGTGTGCTATTCCCAAGTGCAGTACTAGTTGTATCACCGGTAATTCGGTCGTATTTAATGATTGAGCCATATCCGTTCTGTCCACCATGAATGGCAAAACTTACAACATAGCGGTCAGCCATAGGTTCACTATCCAATCCTCCAATTGCTGGCGCACCAATTATCAAATAACCGTCTGTAGTAGAGCCCTCAAATAAATTAGTACGCAAAAATCGATTATAGTCATAGCGATCTAGCTGTGATGGTAGGATACCAGCAGCAGCGTATAGTGTATCAAGATCGTAATCCATAAATGGGGACGTACTTGTTACGCCGTTATACCAAAATTCATTGAGGATATAATCATCCAGACTATCAATATCAGCAGTTGACGTTGCATTTACAAAATGAAATCCTGTTGATGAACTAGTCGCTAAACCTGCTGGAACTAATCTTTCATTATTGCCAGTCCAATATGATGAAAGCTCAGACCGGACGATGGGTGAATTTGTAAAGGGAATCTCGATAAATTTTGCTACATCTAATTCCACAGAAACACCAAGGGGGGCAGATCCTGCGGTTAACATATACGCAGTACCATTTTGAGTCACCATCGCTTGCGGATTCGAAGCGCCGATACTTCCGTATGTCATCGTATATGGCATAAACTCTGCAGCTCCAGAAGGGCCATCTTTACGATAGACAAAAGTATCACCAAGCCCTGTTCTGACTTGACTGCTAAACCAAAATTTGTTTCTCGTATTATCATAATAAGCTTGGGAAGCAATCTCTTGGCCAAGGGTAAGATCATCGACTTCGCCTAAAATCCCCCATACTTGCGACCAGTCATCGCTATCACTAGGGGTTAGAGAAAATGCATGACTGTTATTTTTATACGTCATACCGCCAAATTCTACGACAAGAGGATCGGTCACTAAGAATACAACATCTCCTTCAGGAGTTTCTGCAAGTAGTGGTAGCATCGAAACACTGTTGAGTTGTTCTTCCCATGTCTTTGTTACGCCGAATTCATGCATGCCGTAAACGGGTGTGAAAATACCGTAATTTGGACTTATTGGATCAATATTTAGATGAACAAGCGCTCCTACCGTTCTATCTGCGTCTCCACCAGGAGGCTGTGGGATTGGTACCCCACCAGATTGAGCGAACAGCATTAAAGATTTTCCATCAGGGCTAATTATTGGTGCCGTATAGTATTGAGATAAGGGAAACGCAGAGCCAGTTATATATAGGCTAGGTATGCTTACAACTCTCGCCAACGTATCATTTTTCGGATCAAAAACCACAATTTCGCCACGATTGCGGTCAGGAATTATGCCATAAAACAATCCATCAACTGAGTTGAATGCAAAACCGGCACGGGTCCCACTTACACCGTCATCCAATACTGTTCCTTCAGGAATTGGACTTCCTTTAGACATAACTAAACTTTCACTGAAAGAAAGGCTAGTCATGTCATGAGTTGTCCAAGATCCTACTCCTTGGCTGCCACCATTAGTGCTGGTCAAAAGTAATGATGTTGTACTCGTCTCAGCGTTTTCTATGCTCTTGCCATTATCGGAATGTTCACAACCAACTAACGAAAGGCTAAGTATTAAAATGGAGAAACAATGAGGCAATGAAAAACTAATGTTCATTCGATATCCTTATCTAAATGACTAACAAAAATATTGCTCACCACAAGTATTTAACACTAATAACGGCATTGCAACAAAATTCTTGATGTGCAAGCATTTAACTAGCATGAGTCTTTGTATAACTCTCAACTTTAGAATGTTTGTTATATCTATATATCAAAGTCAAAACAGCTCCCGACTTGGTGACGGCATGTCATGAATAGAAATAACTAGTGCGAATGTGAGCTTTGAACAATTGACTGTTTATTTTAGAACCAATATGAGTGTAGTGGTGCGCTAAATTTGGTCATATCGTTAGAGTTCTATACATGAGGAAAAGTAAGTCAAATTGCAGGGCTTGAAATCAGGTTTAACTCTACCCTGACTCATAAAGGGGCAAAGGTGTGTTACGCGCCCTGTGAACACACCTCTGGGCAGTTCAACGTTGAATTCGGGTCTTTGTTAATCCACGAACAACTTTCCCGCGCTCTTTACAAAACCGCGACGAAGTCGCTACTGCTAAGATGCTTCGAATTGCAGACTTTGGCTAGGTAGCACCTAGTTCCTTAGGTTCTTACCAAGATCTTAAAGACGATTATTAGCAGGGCGCTAGGCCACGTATGGTAAGGGATTAGAGCCATATTAGTGGCAGAAAATAGGGAATGAGTGGCAAATTAAAAGTTTTCTTTGGCACAAAGTAGTACGTTATTAACACCTAATTTGGGATTTTTTGTTTAAAACCCTTGAATGGTTAATTTTCAAAGTCTAATCTTCCTAGAAAATTAATCTATGAACAACAATCCATCACATACCCTAGCTATCCAGAATAGTTTCGACATTGAATCTGAACTAGGTATTAACCTAGATGCTGTTCCTGAACCATGTCAATGGGGTGGGAAAATCATAAAGTTAAAACATGAAATGCTCTACGCCGAATATTCTTTAGGCCTTGTTGAGACCCGACTTTTATATTATTTGATGAGTAGCTTTGATGTAAGCGATGTTTTTGATAAGAGGACTGGTCGGCTTCCGAATGATGCAGAAATCATTCATGATTTTAAGCTTGGAAAGATTGAAGACTGCTCAATGATACTGCCTATGTCCACGATTTTGAGCAATGTATGTCAAGGTAGTAAAAGCACTGAACCCCTTAAAAAAGCTGCGCAACGACTAGTGGGAAAGAAGATCAACATTTTTCCAAAAGATGGTTCGAGATATGAAATTACGCCTATCGAAAGCGCCTTCCTATACAAATGCAAAGAGCGAAAATTAATCTGTTTAGGTGTGGTATTTAGCCCAGAGTTTATGCCCTATGTTGTCGGTACTAGAGGATACTGTAAACTCGAAATGGATAAAATTCTGCAATTCAAATCGCCTTTAGCTATTCGATATTATCACTGGTTGGTCAATAGTTTACAAAAAAACGGGAACGCAAGTAGTCTTATTCCAGTAACTATTGAAACGCTAAAATCTCGGCTTGCCATATCGGACAAAAAATACCAAAAACATTTTTTTACTCGATGTGTTTCTGAACCCTTAACCGAAGTGGCTGAAAAAGCGAGGTTAAATATTCGATTAGAAAAACACTTCAATAATCAGAGGCGAGGCAAGCCGCTTCAAAGGGTTGTAATAAATTCTAGTTTTAATACAAACCCTATGTTGGAAATCGTAGATAAAAATTAATAACAAGTGTTTGTGTATTAATAGTCGAGTGCTGAATGCGATACTTATTACGTAGCAAATATATTGTATTCAGTGCTGACTCAGCAAGCGAGCGTAGTGAAGTGCGCTAGTTATATCTCTAAATCGTTAATTTTATTTTTGTCTCTATGTTTTTAATTTATTAAGATTTAATTAAAAAGTATGGGAGATTTGAAGAATAAGCGAGCATATATCGAACTAGAAATTGCACGCATTTTAGATAGTGATACTGCAAGTCTAAAAAAAATACTTTCCTTGCGAGGAGAGCTTGAGGCGGTATGTCGTGAGCTGCATCGGATGGAATCCTCAATGCGTCGTGCATACATACTCGAGATCTTAGAACAGCGGTTAGCAGTTGATAAAGCGTTGAGATTGGCAGTACAACGATTACATCGTGAGTTTCGTACTAAGCTACTTAGGGAATTAGAGGCATCACGTAAATCGTTGTGGATCTATTATTTGATAATTATTGAAATGAAGATTTTGGAAACGCAATACCATAACACCTCAATTAACAGTCTCGATCCAAAACCCACTAAAGTTCGTTAACTTTCTTGCATTGAAGCGACTAGCGTGTGCTGAACCAGCCACCAGCCACCATGGACTTGGGTTCATAGGGCTAGTACAGTCAGTTTATACAACAGTTGGGCGTGGCTTTACCGAAGCCTATTGTCATGCGAAGCGTCAACCTTATCAGCTATGATGGTTTTTTCTTGTTTGGGCGTGAGATGTGTTGATTTAATTATTTTGGTAATGAACACTGAATCAAATTACAAATATTAGAGAATCAACATGAACAACGAATACCATAAGGCTATAACAGAAAATACAACGTTATATTCATATTGTCCAAAGTGTGGAACAGTGCGTTTTGTGTCACGCTGTATAGACATGGTCATAATTAATAATAAGCAAGGTGAATTAATGGTTGGTCAAAGCACAGCGACAGACGAGTGTCTGACATGTGGACACAGATACAACTCATTTAAAATAACCGAGTAGGTTTTTTGAGTGGGTAGATCTTTTGGGCTTTAGCCCCGAACACAAACGATAGTTTGTATAGTGAGTACACAATCTGCGATTGTCTGAGTCCAATCTGCGTGGATTGGACATATGCATATACAATTTGTAGCCTTCTACATAAAGAAGACTTCAAATGGCAACAACGATTCTACGTGTCGAAAAACTAAAAAATTTCGCCAATATCCGTCAAGCGGGTGCTCATCAACATCGACACCACAAACACACTCCCAATGCCGATCCGGCGAGACAGCATCTTAATGTAGTGCTGGTGGGTACAGACAACATGGCTAGAGATGTTCAAAACCGACTCGATGATCTCACCACATCACCACGTCGTAACGCCGTTCTATGTATGGATGGATTGATCACGCTATCGCCTGAAGCATTTTTTACTGCTGAGGGAACGCCAGACAATGCGGCGCTTGAGGTGTTTGTTGATACAACGGTTGATTGGCTTCAGGAACGATTCGGACAAAATCTCGTGAGTGCCGTCCTTCACTTAGATGAATCGTCACCCCACATACACATAACGATAGTACCGCTAGACGAAAAATCAGATGGACGTCGGGTTCTCAATGCACGTGACTTGTTTAACAAGTGGAACTTGTCCCAGTTACAACGGGAGTACAACGAAACGATGCGACGCGTGATGCCCAAACTCAAAGCCCCTAATTACGGAGGCACTGCGCAGCACACCAAAATCAGACACTTTTACGCTGAGTTAGACGCCATGGCGGATAGTCTGCATCAGAGTATGCTCGATGCTAAACAAGAGCTAATGACGGAGGCTAAACACACCATCATGGATCGATTGCTGCCATTGATTGAGCGACAGTTTAAAGATGTCGAGCAACGCCTCGGAACGCCCATTTCTGAGGAAATGCGTCAAGATCTGATGGAAAAACATAAAGCCAAGACTTTGGAGTTGGTGGGTTTTGCGTTTGAGGAAAGTAAAACCGCAAAGTGTTGGGATGAAAAGTTACTGAAAAAGGTAAAAGAGAGGAGGCAATCGTGGTCATCCCCTAAGGGGGCTAACCGACCGCCTAATTATTGAACTAAGAGCATAACTGCGCTACTGTAAGAACATTCCTGAGTTGGTACTAAATGCTGGTACTAACTCGCATCTTTCAATGGTGTCCAACTCTTTCAAGGCCTTATATAACAAGGGTTTATAGGTTTGGTGACAGGAAGGGGCTGGGGCTTCCACCCATCTAGCGTTTAGTAATTTGTAATCAACGAGTTATAACGCACCACACCTTTCAAATAGCATAGAAAACGCGACTGGTACTGAACTTAGGTACTGAGC
>NZ_JBHFOL010000030.1:0-31792 GCF_053544015.1 Vibrio sp. E150_011 | reverse complement strand
TAAGATTTTGTCGGCTCAATGAATACTGACTTCAAAACTGTCCCTTACTTAAAAAGTAAGAAGTAATTTTAAAGCTATTATCGTTCCAACAGAACGATAATGATTGTTGACTGTGTGACAGTAAGCGAGCTTACTACCCTTAGGTCACGTGTTCATTGAAAACCATTTTACTTCCGAAGAAGTTGTTCGTTTCTACTTTGCAGCAGAAGCAAACATAATGATTATCATCAACAAGTGTCCACACAGATTGATATAGGCTAAATTGTTAAAGAACATAACTTCGATGAGTAAACTTTCGTTTTTAAGCCTTTCAGCTCTCTGTCGAAGTGGGCGGCCATTTTATCTAAATAACTTGTCGTGTCAAACACTTTTTCAAACTATTTCGATTTGGCTCATTCCCTTCCAGGCCAGTCTGGCTCTTGCTTTGCTGCCTTCCCGTCTGGAGTGGCGCATTATAGGCAGATTGAACTGGTACGCAACCCCTAAATTGATTTTTTTTCGAAAAAACGTTTGTTTGGTGAAAAGAACAGCAGAAAAACAAAAGGAGAGTATAAAAACTCTCCTTTTCGGCCTGTTTTACTAAGATTTATATAAATGCGTACGCGTCTGAGTACATATGCTCAGGGGTCACCTGTTTATTTTGAGTAAACTGTTCACGTGCAGCCCCTGCCATTTCAAAGCGACCTGCAATATAAATATCAAAATCGGCTAATGACTCAAAGTCATCACCAACCGCTTGTAAAACATTTCCACGTTTACCATCCCACTGTGGATCCGCATTTTCAATAACTGGAATAAATTGGATATGCTTATGCTGTTCTTCTATTGCTAGTAATTCTTCTTTTGCATATAGCTGGTTCTCATCACGGCCTCCCCAGTACAGATAAATAGGCTGCACTATATTTTGGCTTATACAATGATCCAAAATAGAACGAACATAGCTAAAACCCGTGCCACCAGCAATTAATAATATTGGACGCTGACTGTCTTCTCGAATCCAAGCATCACCATGTGGTGCATCGATGTTAATATCAGCGCCGCTTTCTAATGCCGCTTTCATCGCGTCAACGACTTCAAGCGCATATGCATTATGTTCAGCAGCACCGATGTGTAGTTCGACCTCGCCTTCATGACGACAAGGGCTGCTTGCGATGGAAAATGGACGTTTATCTGACTCGCCCATCTCAACCATTAAGTACTGTCCAGCTTTAAAGCTAACAGGGTGCTCCGGGTGCAATAGGATTTGATAAGTATTTGAGGCTAATGGTTCTATGGACTTTACTTTAAATTTAATTGTCATTTTTTTTCTCTTTTATTCTTCACTAAAAGTAATCACAAGATCGCTTTCAGCGTGAGCAAGGCATGAAAACATCCAGCCTTGCTGTTTTTCTTTTTCAGTTAGCATAGGCTCAAGTTCATAATGAACCAGCCCAGTTCGAATACGGCATAGGCATGAAGCACAAGCCCCTACTTTGCAACGATGTGGGAACGCTATATTTTGGTTGAGCGCTGCGTCTAACACCGTTTGTCCATTAGGAACGATAAACTCTAGCTTCTGCGGTAGCAGTGTTACTTTATGACTCATAGGATGTCTAATTCATCCCATATCTGGTCAATTTTCTCTACGACTAATGGATCTTTCTTAATTGGCACACCCCACTCTCGCAGCGTTTCTTTCCCTATTTTGTTGGTGGCATCTAAGCCAGCTCTTGAACCATGACTATCCAACATCATCGTATCTCTAGAAGGGTCCATTCTGGTGGTGATCGCCCAAATGACATCATTCCAATCACGTACGTTGACATCCTCATCGCATGCAATAAGAAACTTTATATTCAGATGAGGCTGCACAATGTCCCATATCCTGTCCATGACAATGACAGCTTGCCCCGATGACTGCTTCTCAATTGCCACCATCGCCATACGGCTTTCCCCCTGGCCTGGTGCTATATAAAAGTCGCGTATTTCTGGAAGTTGTAATTTCACTTCCTCGATAACATCTGCCAGATTACTTTGGGACATTTGTACATAGGTGCTGGTGTCATTAACTTTAACCGTTCTCATAGCCAACTCAGCTTCCCATTTAACGGTAGCATCGAGCCCCATTTTTGAACCCAGCCCTACCACTGGAGAAGCAAAGTCTAAAGAGTCTATCGGTGTTGTATCGATCAACAATGTGTCGTTGGACGGTTCCGTGTTGCTATTCATCGCCTGAACGACGTCATCCCAGTCTCTTGCATTCACACTTTCATCACACACAATCACAAACTTGGTGTACATAAACTGGCGTAAAAAAGACCACACTCCCATCATGACGCGCTTGGCATGCCCTGGATACTGCTTCTTCATCGTCACTACCGCCATCCGATAAGAGCATCCTTCCGGTGGTAGATAAAAATCGACAATTTCTGGAAACTGCTTTTGTAGGATCGGAACAAACACCTCATTGAGCGCAACACCTAATACCGCAGGCTCATCGGGTGGACGCCCTGTATAGGTACTGTGATAAATCGGGTCGTTTCTCATTGTCACATGAGTGATCGTAAAGACATGATGCTTTTCGACTTCATTGTAATACCCTGTATGATCACCGTAAGGGCCTTCATCAGCAAATTCTGCCGGGTCTATGTACCCTTCTAAGACGATCTCAGCACTGGCTGGCACCTCAAGGTCATTACTGATGGATTTTACAACTTCCGTCTTTTCGCCTCTTAATAACCCTGCAAAAGCATACTCAGATAATGTATCTGGTACTGGTGTTACGGCACCTAAAATCGTAGCGGGGTCGGCACCAAATGCGACAGAAACAGGAAATGGCTTACCTGGGTGTGTTTCCATCCAATCTCTGAGATCAAGTGCGCCTCCACGATGAGCGAGCCAACGCATGATCACTTTATTCTTACTTAGCTTTTGTTGACGATAGATACCGAGATTTTGTCTATTTTTATTCGGCCCTTTGGTCACGGTCAGGCCCCATGTTAATAGCGGCGCAACATCGTCAGCCCAACAACTCATCACTGGGACCTTATCAAGGTCAACCTGATCACCTTCCCATACTACCTGCTGACAAGCCGCTTTTTTTAGTCGCTTGACTGGCATATTCAAGACTTGTCGGAATACTGGCAGCTTATCAAGGGCATCTTTAAATCCCTTCGGCGGCTCTGGCTCTTTTAAATAGGCTAACAATTTACCAACTTCACGCAGCTCAGAGACATCTTGTCGACCCATCCCAATAGCGACACGCTCCGATGTGCCGAATAGGTTCGTCAAGACAGGCATGTCGTAGCCAATAGGGTTTTCAAACAGTAATGCGGGCCCACCAGCACGTAGAGTACGATCACTGATTTCGGTCATTTCATAATGTGGATCGACAGCATGAGTAATACGCTTTAATAGCTGCTTACTCTCTAAGTGATCGATAAAATCTCGCAAATCCTTAAAATTCATAGGGTATACATCGCCTTGAAAGATGCAGGCATTATATACGCAAACTTCGCCAGTAGGCGAAGTTTGCGGCAAAAAGGATGATATCCATCCACTCAGTTTACCTAATTAGACAAGGCTCGAAGTATCAAACTCGCTTTTACATCATTGTTGGTAGAAACGACATCTCTAACCCAACCGCTATGGCCATTTTGTGCCAATTGCTTCGCGACAAAAGAAGCATCATCGGACAAGGTCATTCGAGAGACGAGGAATTGTTTCACTTCATCTGGCAGTGGGTTAATTTGTGCCAACTCTGATAACGCCTGCTGTTTTAAGCTTGGGTTCATCGCCGCCTGCATCATTTGTTGCTGTGCAAAGACACTCTGTACATCCGCTAAGCGCTCTAATTCAGCTTGACTGTTGTGATCGGCTCTCATTTTCCACAATAATTGATAGAGTTGCTCATCTTCACTAACCTGAGCCATCCTTACCAAAACTTGAGTCGAAGGAAGCCATTCCGTGACTTTAGTATTCGTCAGCTGACCAATGAGAAAATGACTGCCTTGCGGTGACAAACTATCAAACTCACTAACAAGTATGTTTTCTCGGCTTTGGCGATCATAATCACTCCCCTCAGATAACCACTCTCTTAAACTCAGTTGACCACTCTCTGCAAGCAAGATGAAATCTAGCGTCTTTTGGTCACTGTTCCATTGTTTGATGAGTCGTGCTGAAATTGCCGGATAATTAAAAGCTGGCACCGAAAATTCATACCCTTCTCCTCTTTCCAAAACGGTATAGATAGACGGTAGTGACTTTTGGCTTTTAACGAAGATCGCCATTTTTGAAGTGAGTATCGTGTTACGGTATTCAATATCTTGAAGCAGTAAGAAACGGGCCACCTCTTGCTGTGGCAACGCGAGACGATTCAAGGAAAACCTAAGGCTATCCACCTCATCCCTTTCGACCAAATCAATGTACTCAGATACTTTCAGTTGGATTTGAGTACTGTTAAGCCAGTAATTGACCTCTTCTCTTGTCATTTCCTTAGACGCCATTGCAGATGGCACAACCAAGACTGCAAGACTCAGGAGAAACGACGCTAACCATCCTTGTAGCATTTCAACCTCCTGTTAACACTTTGTTAAGTGTGCGCCTGAAAAGGAGGAAGTGCAAACAAAAACGCCACCCTTGCTGGGTGGCGTTTTAAATTTGAGAAATGCTATCCGTTATTGACGGCGCATTGCATCAAAGAATTCGTTGTTCGTTTTGGTCATCGCAAGCTTATCAATGAGGAATTCCATTGCATCCGCTTCACCCATTGGGTGGACGATTTTACGCAAAATCCACATCTTCTGAAGCTCATCAGGCTTCGTTAACAACTCTTCACGACGAGTACCTGAACGATTGAAATCAATCGCAGGGAAGATGCGCTTTTCTGCAATCTTACGGTTAAGGTGCAGTTCCATATTACCTGTACCCTTAAACTCTTCGTAGATAACTTCGTCCATCTTAGAGCCTGTATCAACCAACGCTGTCGCGATGATAGTCAAGCTACCACCTTCTTCAACATTACGAGCAGCACCAAAGAAACGTTTTGGACGATGCAGAGCGTTCGCGTCTACACCACCGGTCAGTACTTTGCCTGATGACGGTACAACGGTGTTATAAGCACGAGCCAAACGAGTAATTGAATCCAGTAAGATAACGACATCTTTCTTATGTTCAACCAAGCGTTTTGCTTTTTCGATTACCATCTCAGCCACTTGCACGTGGCGTGATGCTGGTTCGTCAAAGGTTGACGCGACCACTTCACCTTTTACAAGGCGTTGCATCTCGGTCACTTCTTCTGGACGCTCATCGATAAGTAAAACCATCAACTCACAATCTGGATGGTTGTGCGCGATGCTTTGTGCAATATTTTGCAGCAACATTGTTTTACCCGCTTTTGGCGGAGCAACAATAAGACCACGCTGGCCTTTACCGATTGGAGAAGCTAGATCGAGAATTCGTGCCGTAATATCTTCTGTTGCACCGTTACCACGCTCCATAACCATGCGCTCGTTAGCGTGCAGAGGAGTGAGGTTCTCGAACAAGATTTTATTACGTGCATTATCCGGCTTGTCGTGGTTAACCGTGTTAACTTTCAACAATGCGAAATAACGCTCACCGTCTTTTGGTGGACGAATTTTCCCGGCGATAGAATCACCAGTACGCAGGTTAAAACGGCGAATCTGACTCGGAGAGACATAAATGTCATCGGGACCAGCTAGATACGAGCTGTCTGCGCTACGCAGGAAGCCAAACCCGTCTTGAAGAATTTCTAGAACCCCGTCGCCAAAGATATCTTCACCACTTTTCGCATGCGCTTTTAAGGTGGCGAAAATAATGTCTTGCTTACGCAGACGAGCCAAGTTCTCTAGGCCTAATGATTCGCCAAGCTTGACGAGCTCAGAAACAGGTCTGTTCTTTAATTCTGTTAAATTCATTGTGGTGGATGTTTGTTTAGTCAAAATAGGATCTATTTTCTTATGTAAGATGGATTTGGTCTCAGGAACGACCAAGAAGTGAACGTTTGTTTAATTAACGTGCGATAAATTAGCACTAAAACTTATTCTAGTCTAGCTTTGGGAAAAACAAAACCGTGTATTTGTTAAGATACACGGTTTTCGTTACTTATCATTATAGATTTGCGTCCAAAAACTCTTTTAATTGTGTTTTTGAAAGTGCACCAACTTTCGTTGCAGCAACCGCACCATCTTTAAATAAAAGCAGTGTCGGAATACCACGAATACCGAATTTTGGTGGCGTACCCGCATTCTGATCAATATTAAGTTTACCGATAGTGAGCTTGCCTTCGTATTCTGTTGAGATCTCATCCAGGATAGGAGCAATCATTTTACAAGGACCACACCATTCTGCCCAGAAGTCAACAAGAACCGGGCCTGCAGCATTAATCACGTCAGTTTCAAAACCGTCATCAGTCAGCTGCAAAATCTTTTCACTCATCTTTCACTCCGATATTTTTCGTGTTGATGAGATAATCACCAACAATTAGTTCTCCTATTGGAAAGTATTTAACTTCGTATTGCAAGCTTAAGCTGATATTCTGTGCCGATGAAAAAGACGCATATCACAGAGCAAAAATTCGCCGATTTGGATTTACAACCGCAAATCATTGAAGGACTGGAAAAAAAAGGGTTCGAATTCTGTACCCCTATCCAAGCCTTGGCGTTGCCGGTACTGCTCACCGGCCAAGATATTGCAGGCCAGGCCCAAACAGGGACTGGGAAAACGCTCGCGTTTCTTGCTGCTACCTTTAACCACTTACTCATCACTCCTGAAAATGATGGTCGTACGCCTAACCAACCGCGTGCAATTATCATGGCCCCGACTCGTGAATTAGCCATCCAGATCCATAACGATGCTAAACCACTTATCGAGAGCACAGGACTAAAGACAGCACTCGCTTACGGTGGCGATAGCTACGACAAGCAACTAGCTCAGTTTGAACAAGGTGTCGATATCCTAATCGGTACCTGTGGTCGTATCATCGATTTCTACAAGCAGCGTGTTTTCAACCTAAACAATATCCAAGCCGTCGTTCTTGATGAAGCTGACCGCATGTTTGATTTAGGCTTTATTAAAGATATTCGCTTCTTGTTCCGTCGCATGCCTGAGCCAAAAGATCGTTTGAACATGTTGTTTTCTGCAACCTTGTCTTACCGAGTACAAGAGCTTGCTTTTGAACATATGCACAACCCTGAGCATGTCGTTGTTGAACCTGAACAAAAGACCGGACACCGCATTCAAGAAGAGCTTTTCTATCCGTCTAACTCAGAGAAAATGACTCTATTACAGACGCTGATTGAAAACGATTGGCCAGATCGTGCCATTATCTTCGCCAACACTAAGCACAAATGTGACAAAGTTTGGGGACATCTCGCAGCCGACGGTCACCGTGTTGGCCTATTGACTGGCGATGTACCACAAAAGAAACGTGAAAAAATCTTGGAACAATTTACCCAAGGTGACGTTGACATCCTTGTGGCAACCGATGTTGCTGCGCGTGGATTACACATTCCTCAAGTCACACACGTGTTTAACTTTGACCTCCCTGACGATTGCGAAGATTACGTACACCGCATTGGTCGTACTGGTCGTGCTGGTGCGAGTGGACACTCAATCAGCTTTGCTTGTGAAGACTATGCGATCAACTTGCCAGGTATTGAAGAATACATTGAGCACTCAATCCCAGTATCGGATTATGACTCAACGGCATTATTGACCGACCTACCGGCTCCTTTGACAACGATGAGACCTCGTAACTCAGGCCAACGTCGTACCAATACGGGCGGCCCTAGACAGTCAAATCGTAAACCACAAAGAAGACCAAGAGCACCACGCTCTTAAAAGGAAGTAGCCACATTTTATGAGTCAAGCAGTTAACTCTTCACCCTTGTATGCCGCGATTGATTTAGGTTCGAACAGCTTTCACATGTTGGTGGTTCGACATGTTGACGGGAGCATTCAAACCATGGCCAAGATAAAGCGTAAGGTTCGCCTTGCCGCTGGTTTGAATAGCACTATGGCATTAAGCCCTGAAGCCATGCAGCGCGGATGGGATTGTTTAAGTCTCTTTGCTGAGAGACTACAAGATATTCCTCAAGACAATATCCGTATTGTGGGAACCGCTACGTTGAGAACCGCCACAAATGTGGATATCTTTCTCGATAAAGCAAACGAAATTCTTGGCTATCCAATCCAAGTGATTTCAGGTGAAGAAGAAGCGGCGACAATTTATAAAGGGGTTGCCCATACCTCTGGTGGCACTGGCCGTAGATTAGTCGTGGATATTGGCGGTGCAAGTACCGAGTTAATTATCGGTGAAGGGTTTGAGCCTAAGGCATTAACCAGCTTAAAAATGGGCTGTGTGACATGGCTTGAGCGTCACTTCAAAGACCGCCAATTAAACAAGAAAAACTTTGACTGCGCCATCAACGCAGCCAAGGACACCTTGGCACCAATACTCAAGCAATACCAAGAACTTGGTTGGGATACTTGTGTTGGTGCGAGTGGGACAGTACAAGCACTGCAAGAGATCATGCTCGCACAGGGTATGGACGAAGTTATCACGCATGCGAAACTCAAACGCCTCCAAAAACAGGCAATGCAAGCCGATCACTTAGAAGAGCTTGATATCGAGGGATTGACGCTTGAACGAGCACTTGTCTTCCCGAGTGGTTTATCGATTCTCATCGCCGTATTCGAGCTATTAAATCTCGATTACATGACGCTTGCGGGCGGCGCATTACGCGAAGGGATGGTTTACGACATGGTCTCTGAGCTTCAGCAAGATGACATCCGAGCGCGAACGATCGGTAGCCTACAATCACGTTGTCAACTCGATGTCAGCTATGGTGAGCAAGTCGCAACAACGGCAAGCCAATTGCTGAGCGCCTGTGGCGGAACGACTTGCATCCATGAACCCCATGGTGAAACACTGTTAACAACCGCAGCGAAACTGCATGAAGTAGGACTCACCTTTGATTTTAAGAAAGCAGGTGAGCATGGTGCTTATCTACTTCAAAATATCGATCTCCCGGGTTTTACCCGTGCTCAAAAGCACTTTTTGGCCGAGGTTGTACGACGCTACAAAGATCAATTGAGTCCACTGCCACCGCAACATGCGGTCTCAGCACAAAGTGCGACACGTACACTGCGCTTACTGCGCCTTGCGGTGATCATTACGCACAGAAGACAAAGCAGCCTACAACCAAATGTCTCTCTGACCAGCCAAGATGATAATTTGATTTTGACGTTAGATAAGCAGTGGCTCGATAACAACCCTCTTACCGCTGCAGAGTTGGAGATCGAATCGAATCGTCAATCTGACTTGGGCTGGCCGTTAACCATCAATGCCGTTTAAGCGCTTTATTTGAACCAAAAAAAACCGAACATGCGTTCGGTTTTTTTATCTCTTTTAAACGTCCTATGCTTTCACACCCGTTATTTTAAACTCACCATTACTTGCGGTAAGTTTCTTCACTAAGTAATTCAGCAATACCCCATACATCGGAACAAATAGCCCTAAACTGATCACAAGCTTGAAGCCATAATCAACTAATGCAATCTCAGTCCAATGCTCTGCCATAAATGGATCAGGGCTTTGGTAAAACGCGATAGCAAAGAACGCAAGTGTGTCTAGCGCATTACCAAACAACGTCGAACACGTCGGTGCTACCCACCATTTTTTCATTTGACGCAATCGGTTGAAGACATGTACATCCAAAATCTGTCCCAGCAAGTAAGCCATAAAGCTAGCAGCTGCAATACGAGCCACAAACAGATTGAACTCACCTAAATGTAGGAAGCCTTGAAACTGTCCTTCAAAAAACAGTACTGATAGCCCGTAAGAGACCAGTAGAGCTGGGAGCATGACCAAGAAGATGATTTTTCTTGCCATTTTTGCACCAAAAATGCGAACCGTGAGATCCGTTGCCAAGAAAATAAACGGAAAGGTAAATGCACCCCATGTGGTATGAAAACCAAATACGGTAAAAGGCAGTTGTACCAAATAGTTACTTGAGGCAATGATGACCAAGTGAAATAAAACGAGAAGTGCTAACGCGTTGCGCTGTTGCGCAGGAGAAAAATGATTCATATTGTACCTTTTTCGTTTTGCTTGGGGTGGAGGGAACCCAAGTGAGACAACGTCTCTAATGACAGTAATAAAATATCGATGTTTCCATCGATTCGCGGCGGGCGATTATACATTAATCAATTCTAGGCGCAATAGAGGCCAGAAACGCAAACGTTTTACTCGTCAAAATAGCGATAACGACATCCGTTATCCGTTAAAAGCCTCGCTGAAAAAGTGTCGCAAGAAAATCAAGGTCTTCGATAGAATTCGTTTTATCAAGAGCTTCAAACCACATCAACTCACTGTAATGTTCGCCTTTTAATAATAATCGACAGCCTTCAAAGTCCACCAGCCAGGTATGTAAATCAGCATCCCACTGTTTTTCAATCACTTGTGCCGACAACGCTGTAACCATTCGGTCAGCTAACACCTCGAAGCTATCGAAATCAAACGAAGGGGCTGCAATGAGCAACTGACCCTGGTCTTGGATGTATTCATGCAGTCCGAAATCAGCCATGGTTGGTTAAATGCTCCTGGATTAAATCTAAGAATGGATTCGCATATTTTTCTAACTTACGCTCTCCGACCCCATTCACCGCCAACATTTCGCCATACGATGTTGGTAATATCTCTGCCATATCAATAAGGGTAGCGTCACTAAACACCACATAAGGTGGCAAACTATCTTCATCAGCAATCGATTTTCTTAGTTTACGCAATTTAGCAAACAGCTTTTTGTCATAGTGCTTGGATACCATTTTCTCTGACTTTGCCGTCCGAGCCGCAGTATCTAAACGAGGCACCGCAAGCTCAAGAGGCATATCCCCACGCAACACCGGACGAGCTTCTTCTGTCAATTGTAAGGTTGAATTACGCGTAATATTTTGGTTAAGCAGCCCCTTATGGATCAGCTGCCTAAAAATACTCACCCAATAATCATGGCTATGATCTCGGCCAATACCATAGGTTGTCAGCTTATCGTGGCCATGCTCTCTGACTCGAATATTAGCCATACCGCGTAATACCTCGACCACATAACCAATACCAAAGCTCTGGTTCACTCGATACACACATGACAAGGCTTTTTGTGCTTGTTCCGTCGCATCGAAACGTTTAGGAGGATCGAGGCAGATATCACAGTTACCACAAGGCTCTTCACGATACTCACCGAAATAGTTCAGCAGAACCTGACGTCGGCAGGTCTGCGCTTCAGCAAACGCACTCATAGCGTTAAGTTTGTGGCTCTCGACTTGCTTCTGAGGGCCCTCATCCTTTTCATCTAGCATACGACGCAGCCAACCAATATCGGCTGGATCATAAAGCATCATCGCCTCAGCAGGGAGACCATCTCGACCTGCGCGGCCAGTTTCTTGATAATAGGACTCAATGTTACGCGGAATGTCGAAATGCACGACAAAACGGACATTCGGTTTGTTGATCCCCATACCAAATGCCACCGTGGCAACCACTATTTGAATATCATCACGCTGGAAAGCATCCTGCACATACGCACGCTCATCGGTATCCAGTCCAGCGTGATAGCTGGCTGCTCGAATATGGTTATTGCAGAGCTTCTCCGTGACCATTTCTACTTTCTTGCGGCTGCCACAATATATAATGCCACTGCCACCTTTATTTTCAGCAAGAAAACGAACCACCTGAGATACCGGCTTATGTTTTTCAACTAAGGTGTAACGAATATTGGGTCGGTCAAAACTGCCGAGATATTCATGGGGATTTTGTAAGCTCAGACGCTGGATGATATCTTTTCGTGTTGCATCATCGGCCGTCGCGGTTAGCGCGATCACCGGCACAAACGGAAACAATTCTTTTAGTCGCCCCAGCGCCGCATATTCAGGTCTAAAGTCGTGCCCCCACTGTGAAATGCAGTGCGCCTCATCCACCGCTATCATTGAAAGCTCGATGTGTTCAAGACGTTCAATAAAATCACGCATTAAGACACGCTCTGGTGAGACGTATACCAGCTTAATTTGACCGCTGTTCATACGACGGTAGGTGTCCACCAACGCCTCTCGGCTCATCGTTGAGTTAATGCATTCCGCCGCTACGCCGTTCGCTTTTAGCTGATCAACCTGGTCCTTCATTAGTGAGATAAGAGGAGACACAACGATAGTAATACCACTGCGCACTAACGCTGGGATTTGGTAACACAACGATTTCCCCGCGCCAGTCGGCATAATGATTAAGCCATCCAAGCCAGCTATCGCGTTATCAATCACTTCTTGTTGACCGGGTCTAAAGTCTTGGTAACCGAAGACCGACTCTAGGATCGACTGTGAACTTGGTAATGATTCGGGCTGTTCAGCAAGTAACACAGCGGTCATGCAATATCCTGACAATAAATGAAGGGCGAAAGACGCTACATTGTAGAGATGTTCTAGGGGGAATGAAACTGGAATTCGTTGACCGTGTGGATTAAACGTCGGCTATCATTCATACAATAATTAGTGCCACAGCCAGTGAGGCGCTATACTGCTCAGCTTCCCCTTTTTTAAGCCAAACTGGCTTTCGCTTTTGAGAACCACAGCATGCCCTTAGAACAACAACGAGCCAAAGAAGGTATATTACTTGCCGTCGGTGCTTATACCATGTGGGGGATCGCCCCTATTTACTTCAAAGCACTGGGTGATGTCTCCCCTTTGGAAATCTTGAGTCATCGCATCATTTGGTCGTTCTTTTTACTGGCGGGACTGTTGCACCTAAGTCGCCGATGGCGCGGTGTGCGCGATGTTCTTAAATCTAAACAAAAAATGGTTTTCTTAATCACAACCTCTTTGCTTGTAGGCACAAATTGGTTGATCTTCATTTGGGCAGTCAACTCCAATCACATGCTTGATGCAAGCCTGGGTTACTACATCAACCCATTGCTTAATGTCATATTGGGTATGCTTTTTCTCGGTGAGAGACTGCGCAAAATGCAATGGTTTGCAGTTGCTCTCGCGGCCGTGGGGGTTCTCATTCAGTTATTCGTCTTTGGCTCTATTCCTATCGTTGCCCTAGCGCTGGCCACCAGCTTTGGCTTCTATGGTCTACTGCGTAAAAAAGTGAACTTAGACGCTCAGACGGGACTCTTTGTTGAAACCCTGGTACTCCTTCCTGTTGCCTTGATCTTTCTCACGCTGTTTGCGGATACTGCAACATCAAACCTGTTCAATAATGACATGAAGCTCAACCTGTTACTGATTTCGGCAGGGATTATTACCACATTACCATTACTGTGCTTTACCGGTGCGGCGACTCGCTTAAAATTATCCACACTGGGATTTTTTCAATATATTGGTCCAAGTTTAATGTTTTTGCTCGCGGTCTTAGTTTACGGCGAAGCGTTTGCGATGGATAAAGCACTGACCTTTGCATTTATCTGGGGTGCTCTACTAGTCTTCAGTTTCGATGGTCTTAAAAATAGAACACAAAAGAAGTCTCAATAATGAATGAAATCACAATATTAATGACACTCGCGACCGTTCATTTTGTTGCCTTAATGAGCCCAGGCCCAGATTTTGCTCTTGTGGTACAAAATGCCACTAAATACGGAAGGCAAACTGGCTTTTATATCGCGCTTGGGCTATCGCTTGGTATCTTAATGCATGCCATCTTTAGCCTAACTGGGGTGAGCTACATCATCCATGAACATCCCGCATTATTTGCTTTGCTTCAGTGCGCTGGCGGGCTCTATCTTTTGTACCTTGGTATTGGTGCGCTGCGATCAGTTGCTTCTCGCTGGTCAGATAGAAATACCCAGGAAACGTTGCGCTCCGATAGCCGCTTACTGCTAAATAATCGAAGACAAGCGCTGTCACGTGGTTTCACAACCAACATTTTGAATCCAAAAGCGTTAGTGTTCTTTATTAGCCTAATGTCGAGCTTAGTCCCTGCCTCTATGTCGGTTCCGGGCAAGATCAGTGCCCTCTTTATATTATGGTCACTATCACTCGCTTGGTTCTCCTTTCTTGCTTGGGCCCTATCAACAAAAAGACTTCAACAACGTCTTTTATCCGTCTCTATTTATATCGATGCGCTGTGTGGCATCTTGTTTTCGGGGATTGGTTTGGTGATCTTGTACCAAGTGACAATGACACTATCTGCATACAATTAGGCCATTCGACATCCTCTGTGTAAGAGATCTCTCACAAAGAAGTAGGCCATTAGCACTTTCGCTCGCACAAATAAGCCCAGAGAAAAACCTAAGCACATGATAATTAAAAACTTTCAATTTCAGCCCTATCATTTGAGTGGTGGTTTTCTCTCTAAATCGGATTGTTCGATGCGCCATTTAGTTTAATATTATCTGTGTCGGAAGGATGCTGACACGGAACAGGAAACGCTCAGGGATTTGGGCATCTTCAGGAAGAAGATACGATTATTCAGGATGAATAGTCGGCATGGAAAGCGAATTGGACATTGAATGGACGCAATAGTAACTAGGATGGTTGCTACTAAGGAAAGACAATGGACACCTCAGGAAGAGGCAAGGACTTAACATCAGGATGATGTCAGGGACACCGCTCAAGGAACAAGTGAAGCGAGCTAACGAGGATTGTTGGCAGGTCAGGATAAGACCAAGGACACCGCTAGGAAGGCGATGAAAGGAATACGCTGAAGGAACACAGCATACTATCAAGGATTAGATGCATGGAGCACCTATAGTAGCCGGATTGCTGCGAGTAAGACCATAACCCCAAGGGCGAAAGCTCTTGGGGTTTTTCTTTATCTATTCTAAGTACTTCGGCTCTACGTACTTATGCGTTGTTCGTACCTATGTGTGGTGCCTACCAATAAGTTCGCTTTTATTTAAATGGTATCTCGATGCCTTTCATCGGGGCTAATGTCACTGTCTCGCGATACTTCAGACATAAAAAAAGCAGCGACGGCTGCTTTTTCTCATCATATTTGTCTTAAAGCTGTTCTAATTTCGCATACTGGGTCACCAACCACTTAATACCTTCACCATTAAAGGCGACCTGCACTCGGCTTTGTGGACCACTGCCCTCGAAGTTAATGATCGTCCCTTCACCAAACTTAGGATGCTTAACCCTGGCACCTAGATTAAACCCCGTTTCGTTAAAGTTTTGCTTCACTTCAGATTGGCTAAATCGACCTGTGCTTGTTGGTCGGCTGACCTGTGCCTTCATTCTCACTTCTTCTAAACACGTTTGTGGCAGTTCACGAATAAAGCGAGACGGCTTATGATACTTATCTTGCCCGTACAAACGACGCATCTCTGCATAGGTAATATGCAGTTTCACCATCGCCCGAGTCATACCGACATAACATAGACGACGCTCCTCTTCTAGGCGACCCGCTTCTTCTGCCGACATTTGGCTTGGAAACATACCTTCTTCGACACCGACCATAAAGACCATTGGGAACTCTAACCCTTTAGCACTGTGCAGGGTCATTAACTGTACGGCGTCATCAAACTCGTCAGCTTGTCCTTCCCCCGCTTCAAGAGCAGCATGTGTCAGGAACGACGTCAATAATGTCATGTCATCGGCTTCTTCTGGCTTTTCATACTGCCTCGTCGCGGTTACAAGCTCCTCCAAGTTCTCAATACGAGCCTTAGATTTCTCACCCTTTTCCTGCTCGTACATGGCAAACAAACCCGACGTTTTGATGACGTGATCGGTCTGTTCATGAAGCGGAAGCTCAACCGTATCGTCTTCTAGTGCGTTAATCAGCTCAATGAAACGCGATAAAGCACCTGCAGCACGACCTGCCAATACTTTTTCTTCCAACAATGCGATGCTGGTCTTCCACATCGTCTCACCACGATCTCTCGCCGCATAACGAATAGTCTCAAGTGTCTTGTCACCCATACCTCGTGTCGGTGTGTTAACTATTCGCTCAAAAGCCGCATCATCATTGCGATTACCCATCAGACGCAAATAGCTCAACGCATCTCTAATTTCTTGACGCTCGAAGAATCGCATCCCGCCATAAATACGATAAGGCAATTGCGCCTGGATTAATGCTTCTTCAAGTACGCGAGATTGAGCATTGTTACGGTACAACATGGCACAATCGGTAAGGCTACCCCCCTTATCTTGCCACTCTTTTATTTTACTCACCGTAAACCGAGCTTCATCCAACTCATTGTAAGCAGAGTAAACCGAGATCTTTTCGCCTTCTTTACCGTCAGTCCATAACTCTTTGCCCATACGTTCAGTATTATTGGCAATAAGTTCATTCGCAGCTTCAAGAATGGTTTTTGTAGAGCGGTAGTTTTGCTCAAGGCGAACCGTTTTCGAACCAGGATATTCATCAAGAAACTTTTGGATATTCTCAATTTTCGCTCCGCGCCAACCGTAAATAGATTGATCATCATCACCGACAATCATGACCTTACAGTCTGGGCCAGCCATCATTCTGAGCCAAGCATATTGAATATTATTCGTGTCTTGAAATTCATCAACCAAGATATGTTTAAAGCGAGCTTGATAGTGTTCACGGATAAACTTGTTATCGCGTAGAAGCTCATGCGCACGCAGTAATATCTCAGCAAAGTCCACCAACCCTGCACGATCGCATGCCTCTTGATAAGCGGTATAGATCTGTAGGTAAGTTTTGGTGATAGGATCTTGATAACTGTCGATATGAGAAGGACGTAACCCCTCATCTTTTTTACCATTAATCCACCACGCTGCCTGCCGTGCTGGCCATTGCTTTTCATCTAGGTTTTGAGCTTTGATAAGACGTCGGAGTAGACGCTGCTGATCATCAGAATCAATAATCTGAAAATCTTCCAGTAATTTGGCATCTAGGTAATGTGCTCTTAGGATGCGATGACAAATACCATGGAACGTACCATTCCACATTCCTGATGAGCTCCCCATCATCAACTCGTCAATCCGACCTCGCATCTCTGCCGCCGCTTTATTGGTAAATGTCACCGACATGATAGAAAACGGGGAAGCCGCCTCAACCGACATTAACCAAGCAATACGGTGAACCAAAACACGGGTCTTACCACTGCCAGCTCCAGCAAGAATAAGAAGATGTTCAAGAGGTGCGGCAACAGCTTCACGCTGTTTGTCGTTGAGGCCGTCGAGTAGAAGAGAAGGATCCATGAGCGTCGCTACTGTTTATTTATACATATTGGTTGATTATAACTCAAACAACTCTGAGTTTGAGAAAAAAAACTAATTTTGGCTCAAACATGAAATCCTTAAAAATCAACCAAATAACATTTTATTTAACATTTAATCAAATAATTTATCATTTTCTTGAAAGATTTCAGGTCGCTCTCCTATCCTATTGATTAAGCAAGTCGGAAAACAACGATTTGTGGTCATAATTACAAGGATCAAGTCTCGAGGAATTTACTATGAAATCATCAAATCTAGCTATCACTGCCGCTGTAACTGGTTTAATCGCTCTGGGTGGCACCATGCTCACTGCAGCCCCTGCTGTAGCCGCTGAAAAAGAAAAATGTTACGGCGTTTCAAAAGCTGGAAAAAATGACTGTGCAACCAAAACGAGCTCATGTGCAGGGACAGCCAAAGAAGATAATCAAACCGATGCCTTCGTCGTCTTACCAAAAGGTGTGTGTGGAAAACTCGCAGGGGGCAGTACTGAATCTGCGTAATCACGCCTTTGCTATCAGATTTAGCGTTTTTGCTTAGTTGATTTGTATCGAACCCAACAGCATCGCAGTGTTAAAGGGATTCGACTGACAACATAAGCCATGACACAAAGGGCGTAATGATGCGCCCTTTTCGTTTTCTACAAGTTATTCACATTGCACAAAGATCTAGGAGATCGACATGGATCGACGTTCCGCCTTTAACCTCGTTGGCATTGGGTTGCGACACCCTCATTTGGATTATTTCCAACAACACATCAATGCAGCGGGCTGGCTTGAGATCCATAGTGAAAACTATTTCATTGCGTCATCACCGGCTAGGCAGCAATTAAGATCGATTCGTGAACACACTGACATTAGTTGCCATGGTGTAGGGTTGTCATTAGGTTCAGTCAGTCACGTTGATCCGTCTCACTTAACGTCTCTTGTACATTTAGTTAATGAGATACAGCCTACAATGGTGTCCGATCACCTCAGCTGGAGTGAACATGGTGGTCACCATTTTAATGACCTATTGCCCCTCCCATATACGGAAGAAGCGCTTGAGGTATTTTGTCGCAACGTGTTGCAAGTACAAGATGCCCTGCAGCGCCCATTGCTTATTGAAAACCCGTCCAGTTATTTACGATTTGAACACTCAGTAATACCTGAGTGGGAATTTCTATCTGAAGTTCAAAAGCGTACCGAGTGCCGACTGCTGCTCGACCTAAATAATGTCCATGTTTCATGCTTCAACCATCAATACGATGCGATGACTTATCTATCCGCCATCAACGCCAATACGGTTGATGAGATTCACTTGGCTGGCTTTACCAAAAAACAATTTGAACAGGGCGAAATTTGGATCGACACTCACAGTGACCGTGTCAGTGATGAGGTTTGGCACCTTTATAAAAGCTGGCTCGAACAACATGGTTCTGTGGCAACATTAATCGAATGGGACTTAGACATACCAGAGCCAGAAATACTGCTTGAAGAAGCAGATAAGGCCGTATCATTGCTCCTCGAAACAACCCATAATGCAAAAGAGAGTGCCTAGTTATGACGACTCTCTATGACACGCAACAAGCATTTTCCCGTGCTCTTCGCTACCAAGCCTCAGGAAACGAGTGTGGTATTGCTGCCGACTACTTTTCAGCAGACGAACGACTCCAGATCTATCGCAACAACTTTATCATTAGCCTGACAGAGGTATTGCAGGCTTGCTACCCACTTTCTCTCGCGTTGGTTGGTGAGGAATGCTTTGCCTCGATGGCAAAGTTTCATATCACTCTTCATCCTCCAACATCTGGCAGTACTCTCGATTATGGTGAAGGGTTTAATGAATCCGTATCGTTACTGGACAACATCACAAGCGCCGTTCCTTACCTACTAGATGTCATCGAACTTGAGTGGGCAATAGACCAAGCCAATAGCCTAGAGCCGACCTCGGATATTGACGACGTAGAGCCTATCGTCCGATTGGCAAACATCCCAGAAATGCAGCATGGCAATATCCGTCTTCACATCAGCCAAGATATACAGGTTATAACGTCCGACTACGCATTACTCGATTTGAAACATGCCATCGAACATGAGCAATATGAATCATTAACCATTGAACTTCCACAAACTATCTTGCTACAAGGCAATACCTCTAAGCCGACCCTTTTAAGCAAAATTGAACCATCACTTGGGGCATTAATTGCTCAACTGCAAGCGCTTCTTCCCCTCAAATCAATACAGCCAGAGCTACTTACTCTGCTTCCTACTCTGCTATCCATGAATGTCGTTTCTGGGTTTAGCCTCATTGATAGTAAAGACCATGACCTAAAGGAGTGAAACGATGAACAATGGACTATCTAATTTCATGAACGCTTACGACTCAGCCGTCAACAATATACAAAAAGGCTTTGTTCCTTTGCTTCTTCTGTTTTGCCGACTCTGGGTCGCATGGGTATTTTTTAATTCAGGCCTCACCAAGATAGCGTCTTGGGACAGTACACTGTATCTATTTGAATACGAATATCAGGTTCCGGTTATTCCATGGCAACTTGCTGCTTACATGGGCACCGTTGCCGAACTCGTATTACCGGTATTTTTAGCACTCGGGCTTCTCTGCCGACCAATGGCTGCCATCTTATTTGTCTTTAATATTACTGCAGTGGTGTCGTACCCTGTTTTATGGGAAAAAGGATTTTACGACCATCAGCTATGGGGGCTAATGATACTGATCGTCGTGGTATGGGGAGCGGGGCCATTATCTATAGATAAATTAATACGCAACAAGATGAATTCATAATCCTGTACCCTATTACATATTAAAAAACCCCGTCATTAATAACGGGGTTTTTTAATTGAGTCGCAGGCTTATTTATTTGCTAAAAATGCCTGAAGTTCTTCAGCTGAAATACCTTGCTCTGCAAGTTCTTTCGCTAAAGATTGAACCTGCTCGCCTTTGCGAGATTCAATCACACGTTGAAATTGGTAAACGATGTCTTTCAGAACATGGATTGGCACTTGTTTCGCTGCGCTTCGTATCCGCTCTTCACTTTGATTACCAAGCTCAGCAAGTAACTTACCAAACATAATTTTTTCTGGAGACTCTTCCATCTGCTCAAGAATGCGAGCCATTTCGTAAGTAGTCAAAGACATTGCTTTATAGATCCAGTTAATAATAGGAAGGAATATACTTTTAAATATACACCTGTTTCACTAATAGGAAAACCAAATCGTTTTCAAATTAACCTATTTTTACTATTTGTTTATAATAACCACTTGATGCCAAGCCTTTCCGTGTTGGCTACGCAATATAATGAGTGCAGGGAAAGCCAACCACATTAGCAAGGCAACCATATATTGTGGCTCTAAGCCAACTCGCTGCATCGTGCCAACCAGCAGTCCCGCTCCACTCATTTGGAATAAACCAAGCAGCGCTGCCGCGGTTCCAGCTTTGTCTCCAAATGGCGCCAATGCTTTACCCGCCGCTGCACCTAGAATCAAGGCAAAACCTACCGAGCCAATGATAACGGGTAGCATGAAAGACAGCGGAGTATCCAACGACGCACCCAAAGCCATGAGAGTCCCTGCAACCAACAACACAGTAATACCCAGTTGCAATGTTTTGTGTGTGCCTATCCTATCCATTAGTTTTGGCGCAAACATACAGGCAGCGATGTTAAACACAGCATTGAGTCCAAACCAGAATGTAAATTCAGACATACTAAGCCCCATGTGTTCCATTAATAATACCGGAGCAGAGGTTACATAGGCGAGAATCACTCCCATCGCTAACAGACAAAGCGTTGCGTGAAAGAGAAATGTCGGTGTTTTTAATACATCGATATAACGAGATAAAGCAAAATAACGCTCACCTTGTTGTTTGGGATTGGTTTCTTTCATGTATAACAGAACGACCGCGCCAACCACTAACGCAAAACCAGCCATAAAACTAAAGTTTGCTCGCCAGCCAAACTGATGAGTCAGGTAGCTCCCTAATATCGGAGCAAGGGCGGGGATGAAGCAAATTGCTCCATTCAAGTAACTGATCATTTTCCCGCTTTTCTCTGGGCCGTAAAGGTCGCGAACGGTTGCGAAAGCAGCAACGGATGTGGCACAAGCGCCTAAGCCTTGTAGCAACCTTGCCGCCAACATCCAGTCAATAGATTGTGCTGCCCACGCCAAGCAAGCGCTCAATCCATAGATAGTAATACCACATAACGCAACCGTTCGACGTCCAAGTTTATCCGCGAGTGGCCCTGCAAATAACTGCCCAACACCCATCGCAAACAAAAACCAAGTAATCGTATCTTGAACGAGAGTATGCTCAACCTGAAACGTAGTCGATATCTGAGGCAAAGCAGGTAGGTAGATATCAATCGCCAACGGGCTAAAAAACACCAACATTACTAAGGCTGCAATTTGTATCTTCGACGTACGTTGTTCCACTTAAGCTTTCTCTCTACAATTTTAATAGCAGGATAATAACGACAATGTGATATGAATAGAAATGGTTTATACTCATTAGCATTATTCCTCAAAGGAATTTCACTAGATGAATCTCGAAACATTAAATAAAATTGACCTTAACCTTCTGTTATCACTAAGCGTATTGCTTGAGGAACGTAACGTGACTCGCGCGGCAAATCGCCTCTGTGTCAGTCAATCCGCCGTCAGCAAGTCACTTGCAAAATTACGATCTCTGTTTGATGACCCCCTTTTCACGCGTAACGCCCACGGTTTAACACCAACACCAAAAGCGATGTATCTAAAACCTAAGCTTGATGCGCTGATTACTCACTTACAAGCCATCACTCACCCCCCTGAGTTCTCACCTACCATTAGTGAATATCGTTTCCACATTGCCGCGGTAGAAAGTGTTTACCCGCTTATCATGCCGCACTTCTTACCGGCAATATTCAGCCAAGGCCCAAACCTAAGTATTAGTACTCATGCATGGAATGAACGCACGTTTGAGCAAATGCAAAAAGGTGAGCTTGATCTTGGCATTACGGGTAAGGACATTGATATTCGTGATGCTATTCGAACCATGTACCCCCCAGAGAACATACGAGAGCTCGAGGTCTATCGGGACACACAAATGTGCTTAGTTCGCGCCAATCACCCTATCCTGTCTAAACCATGGAATTTGGAAACCTATTTATCGCTTCGTCACGTACAAGTTCGATGCGATGGCAGTGATCGCTGGCTTTTGGATTACCGCCTGTCCGACATGGGAAGAGAAAGAGACATCGCCATTACAGTGCCCGACTTTAATAACGCCGCAGCGTTGTGTTCATACACTGATTTCATTTTTACAGCGCCTCGTCATTTCGTTCATCTCGTTGCCGATCAATTGGGTTTGGTCGTATTGCCACTTCCATTAGAGTTTCCCCCTATGGCTTATACGCTATTTTGGCATAAGGAACGCGATAATGACCCTGCTCTAAACTGGTTGATTGAGATCATCAAACAAAAGACGCTGCACTTGCGTTAGCAAGAGATTCATCATCGCTAAGCCTGACCACTACTTGGAAGTAAATAAAGCTGCAAACATTATCTCCATGATAATGGATTGTAACTGACCATCAAAAGCGCTAGCTTATAGTGCAAATAACAGTAGGCCGAGCTCACTCGCCCAATAGAAGGAATTACAGATGCCAACTCTCATATCCGAACGTGTCTCCACACTCCAAGACTGGCTTGAGGCCAATCAACTCGACGCATTTATTGTTGCTCACGAAGATGAGTATTTGGGTGAGTACGTTCCTGAACATAATGAACGCTTACATTGGTTAACGGGCTTTACTGGTTCGGCTGGCGCCGCCGTTATCACCAAAGATTCAGCGGCTATTTTTGTTGATGGGCGCTACACAGTGCAAGTCACGAAACAGGTGCCAGGCAACGTATTCGAATATTGCCATTTAATTGAAACACCTCCGATTGAATGGTTGTTAAAAACCCTACCAGCAGGCTCAAAAGTTGGTCTCGATCCACGCATGCACCGCGGTCATTGGTATCATAATGCACAACATCAAGTTGCTGGACAATTGGCGCTAGTGCCATGTCCGGTTAACCCTATTGATGCAAACTGGACTGATCGTCCAGAACCCCAGTTAAGCCCCGTGACATTAATGTCTCTCGATTATGTTGGGCAATCAAGCAT
Organism: Vibrio sp. E150_011; assembly: GCF_053544015.1. NCBI lineage: Bacteria > Pseudomonadati > Pseudomonadota > Gammaproteobacteria > Vibrionales > Vibrionaceae > Vibrio > Vibrio sp. E150_011. Next base: position 8,476 of record NZ_JBHFOL010000030.1, on the reverse strand, counting down.
TGATAAACGTCTTGCACTAGCCGAACAACTCAAGGCTTCTGGCGCTAGTGCGGCAATCATTACTGAACTCGATTCGATTTGTTGGCTATTGAATATTCGGGGCCTTGATGTCTCTCGCCTACCCGTTTTATTATCTCACGCTATCCTTTTCTCTGATGGCAGTGTTAAGTTTTTCATTGATGAGCGTCGAATTAGTGACCGCTCTTTATTTGATCAACACGTGGGTGACAAGGTCTCGGTTCACTCACCTGAGTCACTTGAAGGTGAACTACAAGCGCTTTCTAATAAAGCGGTATCACTTGACCTTGCCACCAGTAACGCTTGGTTCCAAATTACTCTTGAACAAGCAGGCGCAACAATCCTTCCATTAGCAGACCCTTGCTTGATGCCAAAAGCGGCCAAAAACTCAGTCGAGATTTCAGGCATGAAAGCAAGCCATGTTCGTGATGGTGTGGCGATGGTGAAATTTTTATCTTGGCTAGACCGCGAGGTCTCGAGTGGAGCTCAACAAGACGAGGCTTCTCTTTCTGATCAACTGGAGTTGTTCCGACGAGAAGATGCATCTCTGGTGGACTTGAGCTTTGATACAATCTCAGCATCAGCTGGCAACGCAGCGATGTGTCACTACAACCACATGAACCAAGAAGTACCTGGAGCTCTTGTTCCTGATACCTTGTACCTTGTTGACTCGGGCGGTCAATACCCAGATGGTACTACTGACATTACGCGTACCATCGCTATCGGCCAGCCAAGCGATGAAATGAAGCACCAGTTTACCTTAGTGCTAAAAGGGCATATTGCTTTAGCGTCTGCGTTATTTCCGAAAGGGACGTGTGGTCATCAGCTCGATATATTAGCCCGCCAACACTTATGGGCTAACGGCTTCGATTACGACCATGGTACTGGGCATGGTGTTGGGCACTTTCTAAGTGTACATGAAGGCCCTCAACGTATCGCAAAGGCCGTAAATAACACAGCGTTAGTGCCGGGAATGGTACTATCCAATGAGCCTGGTTATTATCGCGCGGATGCGTTTGGTATTAGAATCGAGAACCTAGAGTTGGTTGTCGAGAAGCCAACCCAAGGTGACCTTACAATGTTGGGTTTTGAATCTCTAACTCGCTGCCCGATTGATAAGCGAAACATTGTCGTCACTATGCTTAGCCAGACAGAAATCGATTGGCTTAATCAATATCATCAAGTCGTATTTGAAGCGATCTCTCCATTAGTTTCAGGAGAAGCGTTAACATGGCTAACGGCGTCTTGTCAGCCGATCTAGATTATTATCTCTGATGAGAATAAAGCAAGAGCTGCAAACGCAGCTCTTGTTTCACGTGAAACATCCCTATCATGACAATTAGAGACCACTTCTAATACTGTTATCCTGAATAAGATTGATGCCAATCTTGCCAAACCGGTTCCATCCCACACTGCTTCACAGATAGCGACACGTCGTTAGCACTGCGTTCATCACTAATCTCAAACTGTTCCAGTTCTTGTTCATCACTCGCGTAGCCACCAGGTTGTGTTTTGGAAGCCGCACTAATACTCGTAATACCTAGAGGGTAGACGTTATCTCTAAACTCAGGAGCCTCTCGTGTTGACAATGAAAGCTCTACTTCATGATTGAATAATCGATAAGCACAAATAAGTTGTACTAACTGTTTGTCCGTCATTACCGATTTAGGCTGCACCGCGCCTTCACATGGGCGGAGCCTCGGAAACGAAATTGAGTAACGCGTTTTCCAATACTTATTTTCTAAGTATTGGAGATGTGCTGCCACAAAAAAACAATCTGTTCGCCACTCTTCCAGTCCAATCAAAGACCCTATTCCAATCTTATCAATACCGGCTTGAGCAAGCCTATCCGGAGTGTCCAATCGATAATCAAAGTCCATTTTGTTGCCCCGGAGATGATGCTCTGCATAAGTTCTCCGGTTATAAGTCTCTTGATATACCATCACCGCATCGAGTCCTAACGATTTAAGATCTTTGTAGTCATTAGTATCAAGAGGCTGTACTTCCATAGCAAGGTAACTGAAGCGACGTTTAATCGATGGCAGTACCTCTCTAAAATATCGCATCCCAACCTTGGTTTCGTGTTCGCCCGTCACCAGCAAAACACTATCGAAGCCCATATCTTTTATCACATCAGACTCTGCCGATATTTCATCGCTCGACAGGGTTTTGCGCTTGATTCTATTTTCCATCGAAAAGCCGCAATAGGTGCAAGCGTTCGCGCAAAGGTTAGATAGATAGAGTGGAATGTACATAGCCATTGTATGCCCAAAACGTTTACGCGTTAATGCGTAAGAACGTTGCGCCATTTGCTCTAAATAAGGTTCGGCTGCAGGTGAAATCAACGCGGTGAAATCATCCAAACCCAACTTATCTTTACTCAGTGCCCGTTCGACGTCTTGAGCAGTCTTAGCATAAATCGACAACCTGACATTGTCCCAATCGTATTTTGCATGCTCGATTAAGAAGCTCATCGACCTCTCCTAATTGCTGTCTAAGAAAGAAGTCAAAGGACTCGATGCTACCGCATGATTAACGGTACCGGCTAGGCCACTTTCGTAAGCGAGGCGACCAGATTCAACTGCCAGCCTAAAAGCTTTCGCCATTGCCGGTGGATTCGCAGCAGCAGCAATGGCAGTGTTGACCAACACGGCATCTGCCCCTAATTCCATCGCGAGAGCGGCATGAGAAGGCGCCCCAATGCCCGCATCAACGACAACTGGTACGTTTGCTTGCTCGATGATAATTTCAAGAAAGTCACGAGTGACTAACCCTTTATTACTGCCAATCGGCGCACCTAGCGGCATAACCGCCGCACAGCCAACTTCCTCTAATCGCTTACACAAGGTTGGGTCGGAATGACAGTAAGGCATAACAATGAAACCATCCTTGACCAATTGTTCTGCCGCTAGGAGCGTTTCAATCGGGTCAGGGAGCAAATACTTAGGATCAGGGTGAATCTCAAGTTTTAGCCAATTGGTACCTAATGCTTCACGAGCCAAATGGGCCGCGAATATTGCATCTTTGGCATTTTTAGCCCCTGATGTGTTCGGTAGTAAATTTATGCCACGTTCGATTAGAGGGCGAAGAATGTCATCATCTTGTGAATCTAGGTTGACTCGTTTTAACGCCATTGTCGCCAACTCTGAACCGCTCTCGATAATAGCGTCGACCATCAGTGATTTATCAGCAAATTTACCTGTTCCAGTAAACAGGCGAGACGTAAATGTCTTTCCAGCTATTGTTAACATTTTAACCCCCGGCAATGGCTTGGAATACGTTGATATTCATGTCTTGCTTCAATATGTATTCGTCCCAGGACGTACGCGCAACAATGTCATCGTTAACCGCGACGGCACAACCATGGGTATCAATCGAAATCATTTCTAATAACCCCTTCAATGTCGTTGATTGCTCAACATCCATATCGGCATCATTAAGCCTTATCGTAATCATTTAACTTTCCTTCCTGATATTCGTTACAGCAAACGGTGCATGTCGGGTCTTTCTGTATGTTGAGCGACCGCCAATTCCCATTTAAGCCATCAAAAATCTTTAATTTTGGGCTGGCACTTAATGAAACGTTGCCGGCAAGTTTTATCGTTTCAAGTGCTTGATATACTCCTATCATGCCCACTACCGGGCCAATAATGCCGGACTCAGAACAACGCTGCGCCGATGCAAGTTCATCAAAAGGATAAAGGCAGCGATAGCACGGTATAGACGTTTCTGCATTAAAGCGAAAAACACTTATCTGACCGCCCCACCCAATCGCAGCGCCGGACACGAGGTCTGTTTTGGTCATGTAACACGCTTTGTTTATCGCCTGGCGAGTTCGCATGTTGTCACTACAATCAAGCACAATGTCAGCAAGTGATACCTCTAATGACAATTGTTTTCCATCTAAATACTTGCTCACCGTACGAACGTTTATCTCTGGATTTCGGTCCATAAGTTGTTGCTTTAGTGCCTCTGTCTTTTTACTTCCAACGTCTTGTTGTCGATAAGCAATTTGACGAGGCAAATTAGACAATTCAATGACGTCCTGGTCTGCAATGACCAAACGTCCAATACCTGCACCAGCTAAGTACAATGACGCTGCCGTTCCCAAACCGCCACAACCAATGATCAACACATGACTATTTAGAAGTCCTTGTTGTCCTGATTCGGCAATGTCTGGAACACTTATCTGTCGAACATAACGCTTAAATTGCAAGTCAGCCAACATGAGAACGTTTCCTCATGATCAGGGAAAACTTGTCAATCGCACCTGATATGTCCTGCGCCAAGGTAATTGCTCTAACGACCGCTAGACTTGATACCCCACAATTCCAGACCGGTGCCGCTGTTTCAAGGTCGATACCACCGATTGCAACAGTGGGATAGCCAACCGTGTCCGCGTAGCAAATCGTATCAATCAGTTGTTGGTACAATCCCAACCTAATCAACCCTTGTGGACGTGAAGGCATATCCTTAGTGGTCGTCGGAAATATATGACCAAGCGCAATGTAGCTTGGGCTAATCTGGACAATTCGAAGTAGTTCATAATAGCCATGCGTTGATAGTCCGAGCCTGGCACCGGATTTAGCAATTCGATTGAGATCGGCAACCTCAATATCTTCTTGCCCGAGGTGCACTCCAAAGGCGTTATGCTTAAGCGCCAACTGCCAATAATCATTGATAAACACTTGAGCGTCATATTGTTGACCAAGTTCAATCGCCTTTTTTATCTGAGACTCTAATGTTGAACAAGCCGGGTCTTTAATTCTCAACTGAATCGTTTTAATACCTAGCGGGAGTAATTTCGCTATCCATTCAACACTATCAACCACCGGATATAGACCAAGGTCCATTTTATCTAGGTGGGGAAATTCTGTTTCGCATGCCTTTACTGCCCACCCTACTTGTATGCCTAGTTCTTTGTCTTCAATAACTGGTACTGGAAAGTGTTGATGTTGATGCGGCCATGTTTCACGTGAAACACTCCCCGCCCTCGCCAAAACCAGTGCATCTTCGAGAGGAAAGTCCAAGAGGAGAGACACTGCGAACCACGCCAAATGAAACGCAGTATCTTCAATAACGTTATCCGCGGATAACGCTCTAATACTTTCACTGTTGCAAGACCAAGCATCCAATATACCAACGGGATGTTTGACATTAAGGTACACACATCCAGGCCGAGCGCGATTCAACATCTCATAAACGGTCACCTTTCCCATCTTATGCTCATAAAGCAGCGTGTAATCAACACAGCTAGATGGACTCGATGCCAAAACATCACTGCTCACAGTAGTTCGATAACCACCACTTACCAATTGAATATCCGACGTTAAGCTTGTCCCTAATTCCACTGTGTCGCTATCAAAACCCGCTACCTTCGCTAAACAAAGAACGGTTTCAATATGGCCTTTAATAAATGGATTGCTGACTGGCAACAGTATTTTCAATGGTAACTCCTACGATTCTTGTTCTGTAATGACTGGGTGGTAAAGTTCAGCGCCAGTAGCCCGGAACTCTGCTGATTTTTGACGCATCCCCTCTAACGGGTCATCGACCAGTTTGATACTGATATCACCTTGAGCTTCTAAGCCTTTTGCGTATTCACGTACCTCTTGTGATATTTTCATTGAACAAAACTTCGGGCCACACATAGAACAGAAGTGGGCAACCTTACCCGATTCCTGTGGCAAGGTTTCATCATGATATTGGCGGGCAGTATCCGGATCGAGAGCTAGATTGAATTGGTCTTCCCAACGAAACTCAAAGCGAGCTTTAGAAAGCGCATTATCTCTAATCTGAGCACCAGGATGCCCTTTGGCAAGGTCAGCGGCGTGAGCGGCAAGCTTATAGGTAATTAGACCTGTTTTTACGTCTTCTTTGTTTGGTAGGCCTAGATGCTCTTTGGGAGTAACATAACAAAGCATGGCGCAGCCATACCAACCAATCATCGCGGCTCCGATACCAGACGTAATATGATCGTATCCTGGTGCAATATCGGTCGTCAGGGGACCTAGCGTATAGAACGGTGCCTCATGACAATGCTCTAATTGCTCTTCCATATTTTCTTTAATAAGGTGCATAGGCACATGACCTGGGCCTTCAATGATCACCTGGACATCATAATCCCACGCTATTTTAGTTAGTTCACCAAGCGTGCGCAGCTCCGAGAACTGCGCCTCGTCATTGGCGTCGGCAATAGAACCGGGTCTTAACCCATCACCTAAAGACAATGCCACATCATACTTGGCACAGATCTCGCAAATTTCTTTGAAGTTTGTATATAGAAAGCTTTCTGTATGATGGGCTAAGCACCATTTTGCGATGATAGAGCCGCCTCGTGAAACGATACCCGTCACTCGCTTAGCCGTCATGGGTACATATCGAAGAAGCAAACCCGCATGAATCGTAAAGTAATCTACCCCTTGTTCTGCCTGCTCAATTAGCGTGTCTCTCATGACCTCCCATGTTAGATCTTCAGCAATACCATTCACTTTCTCTAGCGCTTGGTACATGGGAACCGTGCCAATAGGAACGGGGCTGTTTCGTAATATCCACTCTCGAGTCTCATGAATATTTCTCCCCGTTGATAAATCCATTACCGTATCGCCACCCCAACGAGTACTCCAAACAAGTTTTTCGACCTCTTCTTCAATAGACGAAGAAACAGATGAGTTGCCAATATTTGCATTCACCTTCACCAAGAAATTACGACCAATGATCATCGGTTCAGATTCAGGGTGATTGATATTGGATGGGATAATTGCGCGGCCTTCAGCAACTTCTCTTCTAACAAATTCAGGGGTAATTTCTTTCGGTAAATTAGCGCCAAAACTCTGACCTGGATGTTGCTGTGTCAGCATTGCATCCTCAATCTTTTGACGTCCCATGTTTTCACGTATTGCTATGTACTCCATTTCAGGAGTAACAATACCTTGTCGCGCATAATGAAGCTGAGTGACACATGCATCACCTTTGGCTCTGCGAATACGTGGTAGTGAACCATAACGAAGGTCATCTAATGTCTCATCATCAAGGCGTTCTTTGGCAAAAGTAGAAGAGACTCCAGACAACACTTCTGTATCTGAGCGCTCTGCTATCCACTCTTCTCTCAACTTAGGTAAACCTGAATATAGGTCAATAGTATGATTGGGGTCAGTATAGACACCGGAGGTGTCATAGACATGGATAGGTTCATTAGGTTCAAAGACCGGGTTTGTCTTTGAACCACCAACAAGACTATCGGCAAGATGAATGGTCCGCATTGGAACCTGTAAATCACTTCTAGAACCCTGAATATACGTTTTTTCAGAGTTTGGATAGGGCTTTACCGACAGGGTGTCGATAAATTGTTTAGCTTCCAGTCTGGTTTGTTTACGAGTCGACATAGCATTTCCTTTATTATCGTATAAAAAAGATAAATGCTTGACGGATATGTGAACACAAGAGGTATCAACAACTATAGCACGACAAAAAATTGCACGAACTATATGATAAAAGAGAGGAATTCCATTCTTTTCTCCTGTTCCCTTCGCAGGTATTAGCCTGATCAGGTTCAACGGATCCCGAATTAACGGTCTCAGCTCTAAAGAGCACTCCGACAAGTATTGAGGCAATCATAAACGAAATTAAATAATAACGCTATTCGCTAAATGTTACATTGTTCAAGTTTTCATCAATAATTGAAAACCAATCCACGCAGCGGAAATACTCAGAACAACATTAAGCAAAACGTTTAGCCCCATTTTAAGAAATGCGCCTTGCTGCATAAGAAGCACGTTATCCATAGAAAAAGTAGAAAATGTTGTTAGGGCTCCCAAGAAACCTAACCCTATTATCTGTCTCCATGGCTCTGCTACCATCAGTTCGGTTTCAAACGCTGCGATAAGTAAACCCATAATGAAAGAACCGATTACATTCACGGTAAGTGTACCGTAAGGAAAGCCTCGACCAAAAAGTGACACACATAGCTCAGAGATCAAATATCGAGAACAAGCACCAAATGCTCCCCCAATAGCGATAAAACCTAAAATTGAAAATTGCCCCATAAACTGAATCCAAATTATAAAAAGATATTTAGCTAATAGTATACGACGAGATGATAATTTCGACACAAGAGTGCGAAATTTATATTTCCACCTTTAGCATATATCTACAACCAAGACGACAATATTTCAAACGTTACAGGCGTCACTTTACGAAGAGAATAATCATTTTCTATAAAGCCATTAGCATAAACGATGGCAAAACCTAGACGTTAAAGAAGATAGGCGATAGCTGAACAATTTTATTGGGGAGTCTATTTAAGCAGCGATGAGGAAGATTAGAGTGTATGTACAAATGTAAAAAAGCCCTAGTCTTTCGACTAGGGCTTAGTATAAGTGGCGGAGTGGACGGGACTCGAACCCGCGACCCCCGGCGTGACAGGCCGGTATTCTAACCAACTGAACTACCACTCCGC
>NZ_JBHFOL010000029.1:0-32837 GCF_053544015.1 Vibrio sp. E150_011 | reverse complement strand
AAAGATGACCAAGAGATGGACTACAGCTACACCATGGTTGATGCATCAACTTACCTAGCAACGCTTGTTGAGTCTCAAGAATCCAAGAACCCTGTACTTCCTGCTAACAAGATGACTCAACCACTTGTGGCTCGTACTACTGAGGTATCTGGCCCAATCTGCATCCCATCAATCTGGGAAAGTGGCGCGGTTATGCCGAAGCTGGTACCAAACGATGTATTGGCCATCATGGATGTGGGTCACTACGCTGAGTCTCAAGCAAGCCAGTTCAACTCACTACCACGCCCAGCAACCGTATTGGTCAAAGATGGCGAAGCTGAGCTAATCAAACGCGCAGAAACGGTTGAAGATGTATTTGCAACGCAAATTCTTCCAGAGCGTTTCAAAAAAGCAAAAGTAGCGATTGAAAAGAAAGCGGCTAAAGCTAAAGCCTAATCACTCAACGTGAATAGACGCAAAAAACCTCTCGCTTCCGCGAGAGGTTTTTTTATGGGGATAGCATTTGTGTCCGGCCAGATTTAAAACGGTGCATCAGCGCACCGATAAAGCCAATTAAACAAGTAAACGTTGATTAAAGTAAAATAGTGTTTGCTCAACACAGTAGCGATTAAGGGCAGCAGCCGTTTATTTTAATCGGAGACCGCTGCCAATAATAAAAAAGCCTCTCGCAATACGAAAGGCTTTGATTTGAATAGAGTAGCAACAAAACTTATAGCATTTTACGTGCAGCTTCTACGACGACCTTAATTGAACGTGCTTCCGTTTTTTTCAACGTAGCATGATCAGGTGTCTCTTTTTGCGTACGATTTATGATCACACCCGCAACGCAACCGGCGCGTAAACCGGAACTGGCACACATGGTGAGTAGCGTTGCAGATTCCATCTCAAAGTTAAGCACACCCATGTCTTGCCATTCTTGCATTGAACCTTGGAAGCGCTTCACCACTCGACCAGAAAACGTATCATAACGCTCTTGGCCAGGATAAAAAGTGTCACTTGAGGCTGTGATACCAGTATGAACGGTAGCGCCCTCATCAATCGCGGCTTGTTTCATGGCAGTCGCTACATCAAAATCTGCCACCGCTGGGAATTCCATCGGAGCAAAGTGCAAACTTGCACCATCTAGACGTACTGAACCCGTAGTAACAATCATATCACCAACGTTCACGTCAGATTGAATTGCGCCTGTTGTCCCAACTCGTAGAAAAGTACGTACGCCTAATTGCGCAAGCTCTTCAACAGCAATTGACGTTGATGGACCGCCAATGCCAGTCGAACAAACCACCACTGACTGGCCATCCAATTTAGCACGATAAACCGTGTATTCGCGTTGGCTCGCTAGGAACTCCGGCTCATCCATTAACTCTGCAATCTTTTGAACACGTGCAGGATCGCCAGGAATAATAGCCAATGTAGCGCCTTGTAGATCGTCTTGATTTACGCCTAAATGGAAAACAGCTTGTGACATAGGGTGGTTCCTTTTATCTCTTAGTTATGGAATTAAGCTTATAAGATAACGTCATGCCTTTCCGTTCACAGATCACACTTTACCTATGAATATTTCATTTCATTACACGATAAATCGGTTGGCATCACACTTTTATTGATAACTGCGGTCAATTTAATCCATTCTAGATGATATCAATACGGTTTGATGAATATGGCAACCAATCGATAACCATCCAGCCAGCTGTAAAGAACGCTCTACCAAAAGAGCGTTCAATGCTTGTAGCTTAGTCGAATTTAGATTTATGTCTAAGTAAGCGAAGCGCATTAAGTGTAACAATCGCAGTGGCTCCGCTATCCGCTAACACCGCTACCCACAAACCCGTCATGCCTAATAAGGTCGTCACTAAAAACACACCTTTTAATCCCAACGCTAGCGTGACATTTTGCTTAATATTGTTCAGCGTTGCTCTTGATAGTTCAATCATAACCGGAAGCTCTGCGAGTCGATTATGTGTTAGCGCGGCATCCGCTGTTTCTAGCGCGACGTCTGTGCCTCCCCCCATGGCGATACCAATATTTGCCGCTTTCATCGCAGGTGCATCATTAATGCCATCCCCTACCATCGCCACTCGGTGGTGTTGAGCTAACTCGTTCACATACGACACTTTATCCGCAGGTAACAAACTGGCTTTATAGTCCATTCCAAGCGGCGTTGCGATGGCGTGAGCACTTCGCTCATTGTCACCAGTGAGCATAACGGTTTCAATACCTAGCTTCGCGAGTCTTTCGATAGCTTGTGCAGCGTCGCCTCTCACTTCATCACGCCACGCAATCAACCCAATGGCTTTGTCCGTATCGGTGAGGACCACCACGGTTTTACCTTGGTCCTCTAGCTCTGCTATCTGAGATTGAATTACCGCTTGCAACGTAAACTCAGCCTTAGTTGGGGCGAGTAGCGTATATCTTGTCTCTTCAACAATCCCCTCAACCCCAACTCCGACAAGCGCTTTTTTCTCTGTAGCGTCGGGCATGTGAATACCCAATTCCTCGACATGTCGCACCAGCGACGTCGCTAAGGGATGATTTGACCCTGATTCAATCGCTCCTGCAACACTCAGGAGTTTTTCAGCCGTCCAATCTGTCAGTACGACTGTATCGGTAACATGTGGACGGCCTAACGTCAGCGTGCCCGTTTTATCGAAGGCAATCGCGTTAACATTGCCAAGTTGCTCTAATGCTGCGCCCCCTTTTATCAGTGCGCCACGTCGAGTAGCTGCCGCTAAGCCTGAAGTGATGGCTGCGGGCGTTGAAATCACCAGTGCGCATGGGCAAGCTATCAATAATAATGCAAGCCCACGATAAACCCAGGTTTCCCAAGGTTGAGCGAACAAAAGTGGCGGGATGATAATCACCAGCAACGACACCACCATCATCAGCGGGGTGTACCAGCGACTGAATTTATCTAAGAAACGTTCAATGGGTGCTTTACGAGATTCGGCCTCTTCGATGAGATGTAAGATACGGTCAATCGCATTCTCACCTTGTTTGGATGTGACTCGCAGTGTTAGGACTTTGTCCGTGACCACAGCACCTGCCATAACACCGTCACCCACTTGGCGCTCGACAGGGAGAGACTCTCCCGTTAATGCACTTTCATCAAAGCTCGCATTGCTTGACACCAGCACCCCATCGGCAGGAAGCCGGTCACCCGCGGCCACTTCAATCAAATCCCCAGGCTGAAGATCCGAAGCACTTTTCTTTGTGCGTACCCCATCGATAATGACAGTGGCTTCTTCCGGCACCAATGACATCAAGGCCTGAACACCACTTCTTGCTTTCGATGCGGCAAAAGACTCTAGGCGCTCACCGATCAAAAATAATAGCAGCACCATACCTGCTTCGACCGTTTCACCTAGGTACAGCGCCCCTATTGCCGCCACACTCATCAAGGTTTCAATGGCAAACGGGGTACCTGATTTTGCTAATTTGAATGCTTTTTTCGTAATCGGCATAAGACCAAGCAAACAGGTGAGGACAAACAACCACTCGCTTGCTTGTGGAAATGGTGTCTGAATCACCGCCGCCACCAGCATACCTAAAGAAATGGCTAATATATGGGCGTTATCCGATAGAGTTTTTCGCCACCCTGTTTGTTGAGGGTGCGGGGCAGTGTTTGATGATGAGCCGCCATTTAAGGATTGAAGCGTAAAACCAGCGTCGCCGACAGCGGACTCGACGGCAGGGACCGCAGTGAGATCATCAACGCGAATCACCAATTTTTCAGTCGCAAAGAGTACCTTAGCACTGACTACCCCTGCAATTTTTGTGGTTGCCGATTCAACTTTACGTGCACACGCCGGGCAGTCCATACCAACGACTTTCCAAGAGTGCTGTGTTACCGCCTCTTCAGGTTTGGGCTGTACAACAAGGGGGTCTTCTGGTTCTGGGGCGCTGCAATCACCACTAGCTGAACAGCAATCGGAGGCGGTTTTTTCTGTAACCGGCGTTATCGCGCCAATGGTTGGGGTCGTGCAGCCCGCACCAATTGGGCGTACTGCACTAATTTTTTGAGTTCGGCATGCTGCATGTTTACTGCACATAAGATTATCCTTAACTGACCTAAACCTGATTCGTATAACACAAGTTTAAACCTTAGAGCTAACTCCAAGGTCAAGGATTAATTAATCAATTAAGGTTACCGGGGACGTCCCTGGTTTATTTTTGGCGACATCTTCAATCAACACCGCATCATGGGTACAGAATGGCTGTGAATTCACACTGGTTAAGCTTGGGTCTTTTTGCTGAGCACACTGTCCTGTACGTCTGAGTTCCAAAATATGATACTTGAGAACCACCATGCCCAGTATGCCAAAGACAATATTCCCCAGCGCTTGCCCGTAAAGAACACCTAACGCCCCAAACCACTGAGCACCAAAGTAGACAAATGGCAATGTACCTGCGGTTGCCTTACCAAGGTTTAAAGCCGTGGAATAGAGTGGTCTGCCTAAATTGTTAAATGACGTGTTGGCGACAAACAATGCACCATTAAAAATAAACGTAATCGCGACATAAGTAGCAAAGGTCGCCACTATCAGTGCAGCATCCCCCGTCAGCGAGAACCCGGCAATAACATAATCTTTGACCAAATAAAGTAATAGGCACACGGCTATAGTATAAGTGGTTGTCACGATGAGCGAGTTTTTCAACGTCTCTTCAACTCTGTCGATTCTTAGTGCACCAAAATTTTGTCCGATGATCGGCCCTACAGCGCCTGATAAGGCAAAAATAACAGCAAAACACACTGGGGTCAGCCGACCAATAACGGCGTAACCTGCCACAAAGTTTTCTCCAAACTGTGCAATTGAGGTCGTCACTATCGCGTTACCAATTGGCGTCGCCGTATTTGCGATGATGGCAGGTAAGGCAATGGCTAGAATCATTTTGCTGTTCGTCATCACGTCACTAAATCGTGGAAAAGAAAGCAGTTGATGTACACGTAACAGTGGCATAAATGAAAAATAGAATACGGTAAAGCGTGCAATAACCGAAGCAACCGCCGCACCTTCAACGTTCCAACCAAACCCAAAAATAAACAATGGATCTAAGATCGCATTAACAATGCCACCATAGAGAGTAGCCCACATCGATCGCTTGGCATCACCTGCAGCGCGAAGTCCTGCCCCACTGGCCATACCAAGCGCAATCAATGGTGTACTGGGCATGATGATCCATAGATAAGCCGAGGCTCGTTCATGCGCTCGGCCTTCCGCACCAATAGCCGTAAGCAATTCTGGTATGTAGGCACACATAGTCACGGTCACAATGACGCTGATAAAAAAGGCAATCACTAAAACATTGCTACCAATCTGTTTAGCAAACGCGCTATTTTTTGCGCCAATGGCTTTCGACATCAGCGCGCCCATCGCGATAGAAGTGCCAATTGACACCGATGTAGCAAAGAAGGTTAACGTGCCTGCAAACCCCACCGCGGCAGCCAGTTCAACTTGACCCAACATACTGATAAATAACATATCGAGTAAATCGACAACGAACAATGACATTAAGCCAATGGAACCAGCGCCAGACATCACCAGGATGTGACGCATAGTGGATCCTTCGAGAAACTTAGCAGACGGTTCTGTCATGACGATCCCTGAGGTGAGGTAAATTCAGACTAAGGCGAGTTGATTGGCAAAAAAGAAGGCGCTAGCGCGCCTTAAAGAATGTATGTTTCTTTATACTGGGTGTTTGAAACAGGCCTCTAGGGTTTTACCTATCGCTTGCAGCACATCTCGTCTTGAAATCATCCCCACTAAACGCCCTCGGTCAATGACGGGGTATACCTTGGGTTTACCTACTTTCATCATATCTGCAAGTTCAATAATGGACATGTCTGGTGTCACAGACAGCACTTCTTTGTACATGCAATCACCGACTGTATGCGTGTCTTGGCAGTGATAAGACACCTTAACAAGCTTTTCAAGCAAATCTTGTTCTGAGATAAAACCAATCACTTTCTCATTCTCGTCAATAACAGGACCACCGAGATGGTTCGACTTCATGACCTTATCTAATGCGGCACTTAGAGGCATATCGACGGTAAATGTCACCGCTCGTTGGGTCATATAGTCTCTTACTTTCAATGATTCCATGCTGTTCTCCTTAACCCAAAAACTTTCTTTGTTCTATTCATTGTCGTCTAATTTATTGATTTTGCTAAATAGGAATGAATAATTTTATTTATAGAGAAAACCTATTAATGGTAAAACTCCATTTACGACGTGGCTTACGCCACTTCTGAGCACTTAAATTTGGGTGCTACGATGATTTAAGCGTAAGACGAAACTTGCTGATTTGCGTATCTTACTGCTAAGAAATTTGTCACAATCCCTCTTCGATAATCGGTAATCCATTCCGGAAGGGCTCCTTTGTTTAAGAAAATACTTGCTGCACTATCCGAAGCCATCGAGTTTCGCTCTCGCATTTGGGTTGTCCATGTTTCTGAATCTCTATTTAAAGATCAGTCCTATGTGGTGAATGAGGATGGTTTTGATGCCCCTCTTGAATGGATGCATCGTAAGGGCTATTCACCAGCCATGCTTGAGCAAGTTGAACAGATGAAACGCTCTCAAGTTCTGGTTTTCAATTTTGGTCATTACACGCATCAGCTCATGCGGGTAAAATAATCGTTGGGAGCTAACTGGCTTGCGTAAGAATAATCAACTCCACAAATGCCAACAGCGCAAAAAACACCGCAACACCTTTCCAAAACAGTAATGGATTTTTCTTAATGAGGGGGCTGGCCTCTATCTCTTTCAACAAGGTAGCGTTAGGTGAATGAGTATCCGCGACAAACTCACTCAGAACGCTATACCGCAGTGCTGGATTTGGGTGACAAGCTTTTTCAATCGCCAGTTCAAACCACAAAGGCACATCTTGCCTATGTGTTGCCATCCCGAGATACTGCCACTTTTGATGTCGTGCTTGCTGCACCGACAATGCGCTAACCTCTTTGTAAGGTAACGCTCCGCAAAGCAACTCATAGGCAATAACCCCGACCGAAAAAAGATCCGATGCCGTCGTTGCCGATTCGCCTGATAAATATTCTGGTGCAATATAATTTGCCGCACCTAAAGGGGCATGAGCATGATTTGAGCGTTCTGTTTCTTCAAGTCCTTTGACAGAAACCGCACCTAAATCAATGAGTTTTATCGAACCGTCATCAGTCATCATGATGTTTTCTGGTTTAAGGTCACGGTGAACCATATCCAAACGCTGCAACACTCGAACCGCTTTGACCAACGCCTCAATAATGTCTCGGACCTGCTTCAAAGCCGGCTTAGGGTTATCATACATCCACTGCCTCAGGGTCATACCCTCCACTAATTCGCACAGATGGTACAGATAAGGGGAGGCCTTAGGTTGTTGGTAAACCTTCATTATTCGCTGACTGTTAATGCGGCTACCTACCCAATATTCATTGCTAAATGACACCAAGGTTTCAGTATCATCGATATAATGCTGAGAGGGTGCTTTCAAAATCAAACGACGTTCAGCCCCGTCTTCTTGCACTTCGTAGACATGGCTACGACTGCCCGCATGGATTACTTTCTTCACCACATAATTATCAATTCGGTTATTGATGTTGAGCGCTGGAGGGATCACGCGATTCAAAGCCTGTTGTTGAAATTCCATCAGTGATAAATGAGGCAATGCATCCACACTCACCATCAAACATGTCGTGTTATCTTGTCCACCAGCATCAATCGCATGCTGACAAAGTTGCTTGGATTTGTCTTCCAAACTGCCTTGCCTTTGATTGCATACTTGGCGTATCGCCGCGTCACTCAGCACATCGTGAACGCCATCCGTGGTAAACAAAAAGCAATCCTCTTTGTTTAACTCTATCGACTGATAATCAACCTCAAGTTTCGTATCCATCCCCAAAGCACGTGTCAGATAAGCACTTTTGCCACCATTCACACGTTGATGGTCACGGGTTAAAAGACGTAATACGCCTGCACGAAGCAAGTAAACGCGGCTGTCACCCACATGGAAAACATGCGCAGTATTCGATTTAAAAATCACACAACTGAACGTAGTAACTAACCCATTGTGACGAAATTGCTGCTTTAGCCCTTGCTCGAACAACCATGAATTTAGCGAGGTAAGTACTTGACTAGCTGAATGCTTAACACTCCAACTGTCTGGCGTGGCGTAATAATCACTCACAAATTGCATGACACTGGTGTGACTGGCTTTTTGGCCATGGTCGCTACAGCTGACTCCATCCGCGATACAGGCAATACTGCCTTTTATCTCAGCTTCCGATAAACTCTCAGGGACCCGCACAACAAACGCGTCTTGATTCTCTTCCCGAGCCCCAGATAACGAATGTCCACCATACCTCAATGTTAGTGGTCGTTTGTGTTCATCCACCGCAACTACCATTATTTCCTCACCATTTTATTGATGTCACACGCCCACACCTACTGGTCGAACAAAAGCCTCGTGCTAGCGAGGCCTCTGAACAAAGGGAGGCAATTTGAGCCCCCCTTTTCCCGATTTATAATTAATGGGATACGTTAATTAGGGTCACGCTACCATCTTCATTAATTTCCGTAATTTGGCCTTTTGGTTCTTCCATTATCAATAATGCCGAGAATCCTAATACTGCCGTTCCCGCAATAACAAAAAAGAACGTTTGATAATCAACCAGTGATAACACGGTCAGGTACACTACAGCCCCGACATTGCCGTAAGCTCCTGTCATACCGGCAATCTGTCCCGTCATACGGCGTTTGATAAGTGGCACAGTAGCAAACACGGCACCCTCACCCGCTTGAACAAAGAATGAACACACCATAGCCGCCGTGACCGCAAGCCATAATGGCCACTGGCTATCAACCTGCCCCATCACAAAATAGCCAACCGCTAGACCGGCCGTGAGGATAAGAAGCGTTGATTTACGGCCGAATTTGTCCGAAATCCAACCGCCACCAGGACGAGACATCAAGTTCATAAACGCATAGGCAGAGGCCACCATTCCCGCCATAACAGGCGTTAATTCAAATGTCTCAGAAAAAAACAATGGCAACATAGACACAACCGCAAGCTCTGAACCAAACGTCGCAAAGTATAAAACGTTCAGTACTGCGACTTGCTTAAACTTATATTGGTGAATTTCTGGGACAGGCTCTGAGAATACTGACTTATTGACCTTCCAAACTTGTGTGACTTCATACAAATACAAAGCGACTAACGCGACGTAAATGCCTCTTACCGCGGTCTCCGATAACATGCCTATACCCGCTGGTGACACCTTCCAAGCCAACAAAGCGAGGGCGGCATACATTGGGATTTTCATGACCAACAACATAAAGAAGTCACCTTTCGACGTCACTTCCATCGCCGATAAATGCGTAGGCTTAAAATAGGTTGAACCCTTTGGTGTGTCACTCACATTCTTATAGAAAATAAATGAGAATGCCAAGCTCATAACACCCGTGATAGCCACCGCATAGCGCCAACCATCATCCCCACCAAATAACAAGGCGAGAGTAGGTAAAGTAAAGGCGGCGGCGGCCGAACCAAAGTTGCCCCACCCACCATAAATGCCTTCGGCCGTACCAAGCTCATCATGAGGGAACCATTCTGAGACTAATCGAATACCGACGACAAAGCCCGCACCAATAAAACCGAGTAAGAATCGAGCAATCGCGGCTTGTATGAATGAATCCGAAAAGGCAAACATAAAACAAGGAATGGAACACACGGCAAGCAGCGCTGAATAGACGATTCTAGGACCATATTTATCCGTCAGCATCCCGACAACGACACGGGCTGGAATGGTCAAAGCAACATTGAGTATTAAAAGCGTTTTAATTTCTTCGGTTGATAACCCCAGTGAGGTTTTCACCATTTGAAGCATTGGGGCAAAGTTAAACCACACCACAAAGGTAATAAAAAAAGCCATCCAACTTAAATGTAATACCTTCATTTTTCCGGTAAATGAGAACAACGAAAACTTAGTGTTTTCCATAATAAAATCCTTTTATTTTTTCTATTGCAGCACACAGGCTGACTTTCAAAGCATTGGTACAATCTTTACGAAGGTACAATTTGAACTAAGGTACAGTCTGAACGAAATAACCTAGAGCGAGGCCTATATCCTCACTCCCACAGGCTGCGAATTCCAATCACTTAAACATGCGTCTCTGGCACATTACGCTGCTAGGTTTTTAACTTGAACATCGTTCCCTTCAACTCGAACGTCAAAGCGTTTCAGTTGATAACTGGGCTCTTCGATGCACTGCCCAGTTTCAAGGTTAAAGTGCTGTTTATATAATGGCGATGCCACGCAAGGTTGCCCTTCCATTGACCCCATAATGCCTCGTGACATCACATACGCTTGACCTATCGGGTCGTAGTTGCATAAAGCATATAACGCCTCACTGCGCCGGCAATAAAATATTGCCACTTGCTGTTGATCAACCTTTGCACATATCCCTGTATGCGGCACCAGGTCATTGGTTGAGCAAACCGTCGTCCATTGATTCATTGAGATCTCCTAGTTTTCATAAACAAATTGATTAAATACGTTGACATTATTTGGGTCGAAATGAAGGGCAATCGCCCTACACTTCCACCACATCGATTCGTTGTTCTAAGACCTTTTTTTGTTTTTCCGACTCAGTCGGGAATCGCTGGTCTCTGATAGTCACAAACTGCAGGCTCGCGTCTTTTTCATCGCTATTGATGTAGTGCTGGAAGCGCTTGAGCTTTTCAGGGCTCTCTAGCGTCGTTTTCCATTCACATTGGTATTTGCCCACATTCGATTCCATTTCTGCTTCTAACTCAGCACCTAAGCCAAGCTTGTCTTCGACCACCACTTGTTTTAAGTATTCAATGCCGCCTTCTAGGTTTTCCAACCATACAGACGTGCGCTGTAAGCGATCTGCGGTACGGATGTAGTACATCAGAACGCGGTCGATATATTTCAATAGGGTGGTTTCATCAAGGTCAGTGGCCAGCAAGTCCGCATGGCGAGGGCGCATACCACCATTACCACACACATAAAGGTTCCAGCCCTTATCGGTCGCGATAATGCCAATGTCTTTTGATTGCGCTTCAGCGCATTCACGAGTACAGCCGGACACCGCAAATTTGAGTTTGTGTGGTGAGCGCAGGCCCTTATATCGGTTCTCGACATCAATCGCAAAACCGACACTGTCTGCGACGCCATAGCGACACCACGTGCTCCCCACACATGATTTAACGGTACGAACTGACTTACCGTAGGCGTGACCCGTTTCAAAGCCGGCGTCGACTAACTTGCGCCAGATATCAGGTAATTCGTTTAGCTGAGCGCCAAAAAGATCGACACGCTGGCCACCGGTAATCTTGGTGTATAAGTCATACTCTTTGGCGACCTCGCCTAATACGATCAGTTTGTCTGGTGTTATTTCTCCGCCCGGTATACGAGGAACCACAGAATATGTGCCGTCTTTTTGCATGTTGCCAAGGTAGATATCGTTGGTGTCTTGCAGCTCCATAAGGTTATCTTCAAGGATGTAATCATTCCAATAAGACGCTAATATCGAACCCACTGTCGGTTTACAAATCTCACAACCAAGGCCAGAGCCATGCGATGCCAATACATCATCGAATGTGCGAATTTTACTGATTCGAATAATGTCACTGAGCTCTTGGCGAGAATACGTAAAGTGCTCACAAATATTATTGTTCACCTCGACACCTAAACTCGTCAGTTCACTATCTAATACTTGCTTGGCAAGTGCAGAACACCCCCCACAACCGGTCGAAGCATTAGTTGTTTCTTTCAAAGACGCCATCGTTGTACAACCACTCGCGACCGCTTGCTTAATATCACCCTTTGTCACATCAAAACATGAACAAATCACGGCGCTATCCGGCAAGGCTTCCACGCCTAATCCAGCGCTGCTGTCATCGGCTACATTAGGAAGAATTAAGACTGACGGATTCTCCGGCAGTGGCATATCATTTTGCTTGAGCTGTAACAATGTACCGTAAGCATCCGCATCACCCACCAGCACCGCACCGACAATTTTCTTACCATCTTCTGAGATAATCAGTCGCTTATAGACTTGTTCAATCTCATCGTTATAAGTATAGGATTGCGCGCCTGGGGTTTGTCCGTGCACTTCGCCAATACTGGCAACATCCACGCCAAGCAGCTTCAACTTAGTGCTCATATCAGCACCCACAAACTCGGCATCCGTTTGGCCGTGGTTTACAATATGCGTAGCCGCTATTTTTGCCATTTGGTAACCAGGAGCAACCAAACCAAATATTTTGTTATCCCACAGTGCACATTCACCAATGGCATACACACTATCGATATTAGTCTGGCAGTGATTGTCAATCACAATCCCGCCTCGCTCACCAATGGCAATATCAGACTGACGAGCCAACTCATCCTGAGGTCGAATACCAGCAGAAAATACAATCATGTCAGTTTCAAGGTGGGAGCCATCAGCGAAATTCATTCGATAACGCGATGTGCTACCTTCTACAATCTCTGTGGTGGCTTTTTGCGTGTGCACCGACACACCTAGATTCTCGATCTTTCTTCTCAGTAACGCGCCGCCACCATCGTCTAACTGCACCGCCATCAAACGAGGAGCAAACTCAACCACATGGGTATCTAACCCAAGGTTTTTAACGGCGTTAGCTGCTTCTAAGCCCAATAAACCACCGCCAATGACGACGCCACTTTTCCCTTCTTTACTGGATGCTTCTATCGCATCCAAATCTTCGATGGTTCGATAAACATGACAATGTGTTTGATCGTTACCCGGAATAGGCGGAACAAAAGGAAATGACCCGGTTGCGAGGACGAGTTTGTCGTATGCTTCAGCTCGCCCACTTTCCGTTATCACGATTTTTTTGGCCGTATCAATCTGGGCAACCTTATCGTTAAGGACATATTGAATACCGTTAGCTTGGTAATATGCCTCATCCGTTAAGGCAAGATGTTGTGCGCCTTTATCCTCATCAAAATAGCTAGTGAGTTGCACACGATCGTAGGCAAGCCTTGGCTCTTCTGAAAACGTAATTACTTGAAACTCATCTGTTTCGGCAGCAATAATCGAATCAATAAATTTGTGGCCGACCATTCCGTTGCCAACGACAACAATGCGTTGTTTGCTCATCATTTACTTCCTTATAAAAATATTAAGCCGTCAATTTTAATTTGTGCGATTGCTTGGCAAAACCGTGGGTACTGCTCGACATAAAATCACTGTCCAATGAACGTTGCGCCAACCATTGCATTTTCTCCGCTACGGTCACAACCTGACCAATGACAATCAGTGCGGGAGACTGAACATGATGTTGATGTTTCAGCGCATCCAATTCACTCAGCGTACCAATAATGGTACGTTGGTCCGGGCAGCAGCCATTCTCAATTAATGCAATCGGTGTGTCCTGAGACAGGCCGGCATCAATCAATGAGTTCGATATTAGGTTTGTTTTGCTCAACCCCATATAAATCACAACGGTTTGGTTGAGTTGTGCCAAAGCGCGCCACTGGATGTCTAGATCACGCTCTGCATGAGCGGTGATAAAAGTACACCCCTGTGCCAACCCACGATGTGTTAAAGGAATCTGGGCATAGGTCGTGCAACCAGATGCCGCCGTTATACCTGGGATAACCTCAACATTTACCCCGTGTTGACTCAGCCACAGCATCTCTTCGCCGCCACGGCCAAAAACAAAGGAGTCCCCGCCTTTCACTCGACAAATATGTTCACCCGCATCAGCGCACTCGAGTAACACTTGATTAATTTCGTCTTGAGTGGAGCTATGACACCCTTTCTTTTTGCCGACGTAGATCTGCTTCGAGGTTCTTGGAAAAAGAGCACATATCGCGTCACTCACTAAATTGTCGAATATGATGGTGTCGGCGGACTGGATGGCATTCATTGCCTTTATGGTCAGTAGTTCAGGGTCGCCTGGACCGGCGCCAATCAACGATACTTTGGCTTGTTGGCTGAATCCTTTCATATTGCACTCCATGGCCAATTAATGACTCATTTTTAATTATCTCTGCCAAAACAAGGAGCAAAGACAGTGCCAATACAAACCCACCACCATTAATTAATTTAACAACTCGTTACATTTCATACCCTTATACAAAACAATCACCACACATCTATGTAGCGCAAGAGAATCACTCAACCAAAAAACCTGCGATTTTGAGCCCTTTTAGTGCATTTTTAACCAAAACAGTGCACACACACACTCAACACCTCTAAAACAACCACAAAACAACAACTACCACTAAAGTGGTATGCATTTAAATTACTGATTTTAAATAATTAAATCACAAAACCATCTGTTTATGGCGTTATATTCAATATGGCGCGCAAATTGCTTCAATATACACAATATGATTTTTTATAAGATTTAAGGTGAGATCATGGATGAAGATGGTTGGACAAAATCGACATGCCCATATTGTGGGGTTGGATGTGGGGTAGAAGCTCGCCCAACGGCGAAAGGACGCCTTGAAATCAGGGGCGATCAATCGCACCCTTCTAATTATGGCAAGCTGTGTACAAAAGGCATCGCGCTCGGTGAAACCGTGATTCACGATGGACGAGCACGTTACCCACTCCTTCGTTCCTACACAACACCTGATGCCTTTACAGATAAGGGCTATCAACCAACCTCTTCAGAAAGCCACTCGCGAGTTGAGTACACAGATACGATATGTGATTGGGAAGACATCACCAGCCATGTTGCAAAAAAATTCACACAAACCATTGAACAATTTGGCCCAGATTCCGTTGCATTTTATGTATCGGGTCAATTACTGACCGAAGATTATTATGTGGCAAATAAGCTAATGAAGGGCTTTATTGGCAGTGGTAATATTGATAGTAATTCTCGCTTATGTATGGCTTCAAGCGTAGTAGGCCACAAACGTGCATTTGGTTCTGACACCGTTCCTGTGTGCTACGAAGATCTGGAGCACGCCGAGCTCGTCATTATTACCGGTTCCAATCTTGCGTGGTGTCACCCTGTACTATTTCAACGTCTTCGCCTTGCCAAGCAACAAAATCCAGCCATGACGATTGTTGTGGTTGATCCACGAGAAACCGCTACTTGTGACATCGCCGATCTGCATCTACCTATTCATTCCGGTTCAGACGTAGCACTGTTCAATGGCTTGTTGACTTACCTGCACCGCGACAAACACCTCGACAAAGACTAC
Organism: Vibrio sp. E150_011; assembly: GCF_053544015.1. Classification (NCBI taxonomy): domain Bacteria; kingdom Pseudomonadati; phylum Pseudomonadota; class Gammaproteobacteria; order Vibrionales; family Vibrionaceae; genus Vibrio; species Vibrio sp. E150_011. The sequence continues at coordinate 17,626 of NZ_JBHFOL010000029.1, read as the reverse complement.
ATCGCTGCCTTCACCGATGGTTTTGAGCAAGCACTAGATGCGGCCAGCAAGGAGCTCGATATTGAGGGGATTACAGGCATCAATACTGATAGATTGGAGCATTTCTATTCTTTGTTTGCTAAAACAGACAAAGTGGTGACCGTATACTCACAAGGCGTCAATCAATCCAGTCAAGGATCCGACAAGGTCAACGCCATTCTCAACTGCCACCTCGCCACAGGAAAAATTGGTCAACAGGGAACTGGGCCTTTTTCTGTGACTGGTCAGCCTAACGCTATGGGCGGAAGGGAAGTCGGCGGGCTCGCCAATACGCTTGCCAGTCACATGGAGTTTGATAATCCACAGCACCACTCGCTTATCCGTGACTACTGGCAAACTGACCAATTGGCCACTAAGCCCGGATTAAAAGCTATTGACCTGTTCGATGCAATTGAATCTGGAACCGTCAAAGCAATATGGATCATGGCAACTAACCCCGTCGTTAGCCTCCCTGATAGCAAAAAAATCCAAGCGGCTCTTAGTCGTTGCCCCTTTGTTGTCGTATCTGACTGCATCCAAGATACCGAAACGACGCAATTCGCTGACGTCATTTTTCCCTCCCAAGGTTGGAGCGAAAAATCGGGAACCGTGACCAATTCTGAACGCCGAATTTCCCGTCAAAGACGTATTTTACCGAGCCCTGGTCTCGCTAAACCCGATTGGTGGATAATCAGCCAAGTCGCAAAAAAAATGGGCTTTGCATCCGCCTTCAATTACCTGCATGAAGGCCAGATTTTTAACGAGTATGCCACGATGACCACATTAGGTAATAATGCGGGTCAGCGGGATCTTAACCTTATTGGGCTAACCTCACTTGATGACCAAGGTTATAGCCGACTCTCACCACAGCAATGGCCAGTCACCACGCTACAATCTGGTATCGTCAATCAGCGTTTGTTTAGCGACAATCAATTTTTCACCCCAAATAAACGAGCACAATTTATTCGTGTTCGACATCAATCACCAAAAAACTCGGTCTCAGTTCAACACCCATTGATCCTCAATAGCGGCCGCGCTCGTGATCACTGGCATACCATGAGCCGCACAGGCCTTTCACCTAGTCTGGCGACTCATACACCCGAGCCTTATGTCACGCTTCACCCAGTAACGGCAAAGCGATATTCACTCGAGCAAGGGCAGATTGCAACCATTAGTAATCACTTCGGGTCAATACAGGCAAGAGTCCATTGCTCCACCTCCATGGGACCAAACCAACTTTTCATGCCCATCCATTGGAATGATTCAACCGCGAGTAACAGCAAACCCTGTACCCTCATCGAACCCAATTCAGATCGTCATTCCGGGCAACCAGAATTTAAACACACGCCGGTTTCGATCACACGATGGCATCATCGATGCGAGGCTTTGCTATTTAGCCAGCAGCCATTGGCGCTAGATACGATAGAATATTGGGCACAGCAGAAGGTTGAGAATGGTTATTTATATCGAATTGCATCACCGCAAAATCCGATGCAATTAATCGTCGCGTTGACGGCTTATATGGCGCTTGAGGGTGACAAAACCCTATCCTTCGATGGCGGCGAGTCGGCTCAGGGGTTTAGACAAGCACAGATCACATCCGCCTATATCGACTCTGCTTTTGTCGTAAAAACGGTGGTTTCCGAGCTGGATGTTGATTGGCTAATGAGGCTCGTTTCTGAGCCCGACGTCGATCTATTAGAGCAACACTTTATGATGGTGTAGGCGAGCACTTTCGATGGCGTAAAGCCGAGTAACCAAAGTGATACCGGTTGGTTACTCGAGTACTGTTACGCTCGCTATCAAAAGACAAACGCGTAAAGATGACAGCCGATGCTGTCATCTTGGGCTTAGCATAGTCCGGCAGAAGGTGTCACATCGATACTATGCGTTTTTTTGCAATAAGTAGACCAATACAATTCCGCTTTTTGAACTGATAATGGGTAATCACCCGATATAGTAAACAGCGCCGCCGTCACTGTGGCCACCACGGTATTGGTCATTAATTCCCATTCTTCTCTTGGCGTATCAAACGGGCAATATTTGGGCTCTTCTCTAATCTGCATCGTCTCTTCTATATACGTAGAATGAACGACATCAGATTCCACCCACCATACTGTCTGACTCACTTTCGGGTTAAATTCCGTTTCACCTGACTGGCCTTTAAATGAAAGCATTCGCTTATAATCATGCTCGCCACCAGCATGGCGCGCTAGTAGGTGTTCTACCTGAGCATGCAGCTCTTGAAAGCCAGGGTGAAAGCTTCCCCTCATGCCATAGGGAGCGTTCGCGGGATTCAACGCGCGAATAACGGTATTAATTGGTGTGCGTAACCCATAGCGATGCTTCCAGTCCAGCATCCGCTTGGCTAATGGACAAAAATGGCTAAGTGGCAGATAGGCGATATTGCTTTGCTCCAGCATTTGCTGAGCGTGTGTCAGATCATCCGCTTTAACGATATTGAGCGAAGCCAAGCAATCGCGTGCATGCACACGGTCACTTTCTTTATCTAGGTCGCCATGGAGTAATACTTTAACGCCGTTTTCTGCCAAGATACTGGCCGCGAGTAAGTGCCACGGTTTCCCAGATGTTTGACCAACACGCTTCCCTGCGTACAAAGGCCAGTCAAAATCTGCATGGATAGTATGCCCTTTGGGCTTTAACGCTTCGACGAAGCCAGCAATCTCTTCGGCGGTTTCATCCCTCACTCGTATCAGCATGAGCAGCATCGCTACTTGGTCATCGTCAATATGACCCTCTACGTATTGTTCCATGACTAATCTTGCTTGATCTTGAGTTAAAGGCCCTCGGCCACGTGAGCCACGCCCAACCGTTCTGATGCATTCTTTAATAATTGACAAGGTCATTCCTTTATCTTGCAGTAAATTACACGAATAGATTCATTGTAATTCAGTCACTTCATCTCGTAACCTATAATTTTCGTTTCGTTGTTAACCGCCCTTTCGCTAAGTATGACTGCAGGCATTATTATTAGAAAAGAGCCAGTACACTCAAAAAAAAAGGTGCAGCCCAATAATCAGGAACTGCACCATCGCCAACCGTTGTTAGTATTGTTTTTGACCTTTTGTATGCGACTAAGGCCTCCGCTATTGTCGTTACGTCTTAAGTCCTCATGATTGTCGATATGATGAGTCCCGCCCTATAAGAATAGACTCAAACCATTCACTAAATAGTACAAGCAACTATCATTCCATAATTTTTTAATCTAATTATCAGATAGTTAAAAACAAAACCATCACTTAACATGCACAGCTATCACGCGCGAGCACCAAGATAGCGCAATGTGTTGTTGCGTATTCTCAAAAACTAGACGGCCATTCAATGGAGAAAAGACGTAAAAATCCTATGATCAAATGAACATTTCAAGCCACCATACTAAGGATAGTGTCAATGCTTAAGGAATCGCTACTCATGTTGTCCGCCGGATTTACCACGCTGTCACACGCAAGCACGTCATTTACCGATCCTTTAGCTGAGTTAGATCCACAACGCTGGTTTCTGGCGGATGGATGGGAGAACGGGTTTCCGTTCTTAAATCGCTGGCAGCAAACTCAAGTCGAGTTCAATAACAGTGGGCTCGCCATCCATCTAGAAAACCGTGAGGATGAGCATGGTTATTTAGACATTCTCTCAGGCGAGATCCGTACGCTGGGATTCTATGGCAACGGCTGTTTTCAAATCGAAATGAAACCCGTCAAAGGAGACGGTGTTATTAGTTCTTTTTTCTTGTTTGCGGGCCCTTATGATCAGCCAGAAGACGGTAATGGCGTGCACAACGAAATAGACATTGAGTTTATTGGCGCTAATACCAATATGGTTCAATTTAATTTTTGGACAAACGATGACAACTACCAACAAAAAAATGAGCACATCCACTATCTAGATTTTGATGCCTCTGAGGAATTTCATACCTATGCTATTGAATGGAATCGCCGTGCCATTCGTTGGTATATCGATGGCAGTGTCGTGTATAACGTTCGCCATTCTGAGCGCCTCCCCATCCCTATGACGTCGGATACAAAACTAAGAGCAATGATGAACGTTTGGGCAACCGATCCAAGTATCAGCAATTGGGCTGGGGAATATAAGGCTGACATTGGTATTAAGCACTCGGCTTACTATAGAAACTTTAAATACAGCAAGTCACGATGTAACAAATAAAATCATCGGTAAGTATACAAGTTACGGGGTAGCCAACAAGAAGATAGGGGGACGGTAGGGCCTAGGAAATTGTGTTAGGACTCGAAAATAAATGCCTTTATACTCTGAGTATATCCCTGAAGAGTACGCATGAATGCCCATCAATGACATCAAATTTATTGCCTCCGATATGGACGGCACCTTGCTAAACGAACACGGACAATTGGACCCTACATTCTTCGAGTTACATCGCCAAATGTCCGAGAAAGGTATCATTTTTTGCGCTGCATCAGGTCGCCAATATTACAGCTTGCTCGAGACATTTTTACCCGCTCAAGACGAAATGATGTTCATTGCGGAAAATGGAACGTTGGTCATGCACAAAGGCGTCGAGTTGTATAGTTGCACTATCGACAAGGCCGCCATTCATCATATCATTACCGAAGCGCGAAAAATCCCAAATACGCATGTGGTTTTGTGTGGTAAACAATCGGCCTACATTGAAACTCAAGATGAAAAAGCATTAGAAGAAATTGCTAAGTATTATCACCGCCGTCAATCGGTTACCGACTTACTCAATATTGATGATACCTTCATAAAGGTCGCAATCTGTCACTTTGATGGTAGTGAGGAACACGTTTATCCCTCAATCCAATCACAATTTGGTCATTCCCATCAAGTCGTAGTGAGTGCCAAGATTTGGCTTGATGTCATGAACGCCGAAGCGTCTAAAGGTACTGCTATTCAGCACCTGCAAAACACGCTTGGGTTCACTCATGAGCAGACCATGAGCTTTGGTGACTATTTTAATGACGTAGAAATGCTTCAAGCTAGCTATCACTCGTATGCGGTTGAGAACGCGCACGAAAAAGTCAAAACTTACGCACGATTTTCTGCACCAAGCAACAGCGAACAAGGTGTCCATACCGTGATTAGTGAATATTTAGCAACGCTTAGTTAACGCAAAAAGCCCGCCGTTACCTTATTATTTTATAAGGTAACGGCGGGCTTTTAAACGTTCTTCTACCGACAATTAAACCGTCAATAATGACGATTTAATTCGATTCACCGTCTTGTTGCCACCTTGATGCGGCTTGGGCGTCAGACTCTCTTGAGTCAACCCAACGAGTTGCTTGTGTCGTTCGTTCCTTTTTCCAAAACGGTGCCTTGGTTTTTAGGAAGTCCATAACAAACTCGCAGGCCTCAAATGCCGCACCTCGATGTGCACTCGACACACCAACAAACACGATTTGATCGCCTGCATCCATATCACCAACACGGTGAATGACACGAATGCCGTTTAGGAGCCAACGCGTTTCGGCTTCATCGCAAATCGTTTCTAGCGACTTTTCTGTCATACCAGGGTAATGCTCTAGCGAAAGTCCAATCACGTCGTCGCCAAGGTTCATGTCTCGAACTTTACCAACAAACGTGACCACAGCACCAGATGCCGTACCCTGCGCCAATGCGTCATACTCTTCGCCAACATTAAAATCGGCGGCTTGTACGGCTACTCTTGGCTTCATACTAACCTCCTGTCACTGGGGGGAAGAAGGCAATTTCATCACCGCTAGCCACGGTTTCCGTCATCGCGACAATATCTTGGTTACGCGCCGCTAACAACTTACCCGCTTCCAATGCTAGCGCCCATTTATCGCCTTGGGTTGCTAACTCAGCGCGAACCGCTTCAATAGATGAAAAGTCACCGTCAAGTTCAACACTATCGACACCGATCAGTTCTCTTGTTTGTGCAAAAAAAAGTACTTTGATCATGATTCCACCTTAAAGTGTCCTGATTTCCCACCGGTTTTTTCAAGTAAACGAACGTTCTCAATCACCATATCTTTCTGCACAGCTTTACACATGTCGTAGATTGTCAAAGCCGCCACTGATGCTGCAGTGAGGGCTTCCATTTCTACGCCGGTTTTACCCGCGAGCTTACACACAGACTCAATGCGAACTTTGTTCTCCGCAACAATGGCTTCCAGTTGAACTTCTACTTTGGAAAGGAGTAAAGGGTGACACAAAGGGATCAGGTCCCACGTTTTCTTTGCGGCTTGAATGCCAGCAATACGCGCCGTGGCAAACACATCACCTTTATGATGATTTCCAGAAGTAATCATCTTTAGTGTTTCAGGAGCCATGTGAACATAAGCCTCTGCTCGCGCTTCACGCACTGTTTCGGCTTTTGCAGAGACGTCCACCATGTTGGCTTCACCTGATGCATTAATATGAGTGAATTCTGACATCCTGATTCCCTTAGATACTTAGGTGTGGCATAAAGTTACAAGGACGATGGCTCGCATCCATCTGCTGCTTGATGATCTTAGTCCAGCCAGTACGGCAAGCACCGGTTGAACCCGGCATTGCGAAAATCACAGTGTGATTAGCAAAGCCCGCAATCGCGCGAGACTGGATAGTTGACGTGCCAATTTCTTCATATGAAACATGACGGAATAGCTCACCAAACCCTTCAACTTGCTTATCAAAAAGTGGGACGAGTGCTTCTGGCGTGCTATCACGAGATGTAAAGCCAGTGCCACCGGTAATCATTACTGCTTGTACCGATTCGTCTGCGATCCATTGTGAAACAATGGCGCGAATTTGATAGATATCGTCAATGACAATCTTCTTGTCTGCCAGTGTATGGCCCGCATCTTGTAAATTCTCAACTAAGTAACGACCTGAGGTATCGTTGTCTTCTGTACGTGTATCAGAAACGGTTAGCACTGCAATGTTAGCAGGCACAAATTTGCTTTCTGCGTGACCCATGATTTGTTCACCCTATCAAAGATTTAATTATAATTTATGGAGCGGTTAGTGACTAACCGCCAATTGAGGCTAAATGTGGTGTCATTCCAGAATTTCCATCCTGTAAAAAATGACTCACTGATTTGGTTTGTAATTGTGCTTGAATACGTTCAATCAATGCCTGTTCTTGCTCGTTCTCTTGAAGTAAATCGCGCAATTCAACGCCATGCTCTCCAAACAAACATAGATGGAGCTTGCCCATCGCCGACACTCTCAAGCGATTGCAGCTTTCACAAAAATTCTTTTCATAAGGCATAATCAAACCGATTTCACCACGATAGTCGGCATGCACAAAGACTTGCGCAGGGCCATCGTTCTCGCTTCTTGCTTTTAAAATCCAACCATTGGCAATCAATTGATTTCGAATGTCGACGCCAGATACATGGTGTTTTTGGAATAAATCGTCCATCTCGCCTGTTTGCATAAGCTCGATAAAACGCAGTTGGATAGGTCGGTCTTTGATCCAGTTCAGAAACGCTGGTAGCTCTTTCGCATTAAGGTCCTTCATCAAGACGACGTTGACTTTGACTTGGTTATAACCAATTTCAAGCGCTCGGTCGATTCCTTGCATCACTTCCCTAAACTTGTTCTCACCAGTAATCTGGTGAAACATGCGCGGATCAAGGCTATCAACACTGACGTTGATATGAGTAAGACCTGCACTTTGCCATCGATCGACTTGTTTGGCCATACGATAGCCATTCGTTGTCGTCGCCACTTTGACGATACCCGGCGTATTTGCAACCGTTTCGATGATTTCTGGGAAATCTTTTCTCAGGCTAGGTTCACCGCCTGTGATCCTAACCTTAGACGTGCCACAATCTGCAAACGCGGTAACCACACGTTTGATTTCTGGCAATGTCAGGAAAGCCGGGCGCTTGTGACCCGGCGGCCTATAGCCATCAGGTAGGCAATAGGTGCATTTAAAGTTACACACATCGGTAACAGACAAGCGCAAGTAATAAAACTTGCGATGAAATTTATCTTCAAATTGTTGCGCCATGGAACACCTTTCCAAATACGGGAGGCGAGATCATTTCCAATCCAGCCCTGGTGACAGTTTGTCACTGGCTCTAGGCGCATATCTTGGCTTATACCAGCGAAGACTTAGCACATAAAGCTCGGAGTTATGGCAATCTTCGTTGTATTCACGAGGACAGCTTTTGTGAGTAAAATACTCAATTACAGTACGGTTTTCTACCTCTAATGTAAAAAAACCTTACAGATTCGTCATTTTTATTATAGCTGAGTATGTCAGTAGAACAATTTCCCTTATCGTATTGATATAAAACAACCATAGAAGAAGAAAAGATGAGCATATATTCATCAAAAAAAATCGTGGCGATTGGCGGTGGCCATGGACTTGGGCGCATGTTGGCTGCGCTCACCGATTTTGGTTGCAATGCCACTGGTATTGTCGCCACGACCGATAATGGTGGCTCCACCGGACGCATTCGAGACTGCCAAGGCGGCATAGCTTGGGGCGACACTCGTAACTGCATCAATCAGTTAATTACCGACCCTTCTATCAGCTCCATGATGTTTGAGTATCGATTTAAAGGTGCAGGCGAACTTAATGGTCACAACCTAGGTAACCTGATGTTAACGGCGCTCGATAATTTGTCAGTTCGCCCACTAGAAGCGATTGATCTAATCAGAGGGATGCTCAACGTTGATGTCAATATCATTCCAATGTCAGAGCACCCCGCGGATCTCACTGCGCTTTCTACTGAGGGTCGTTGGGTCACCGGCGAAACCTCTGTCGATGAAATGGAAGAGGATCTTCAACGTCTGGATTTAGACCCTGTCGTGCCTGCAACAAGAGAAGCCGTCGAGGCAATCCTAAACGCCGATTGCATTATTCTCGGACCAGGAAGCTTTTTAACCAGCGTGATGCCGCCTCTATTACTCGCCGATCTTAGTAAAGCGATGAATCAAAATAGCCACGCAAAGATTGTATTCGTCGAAAATCTTTCGCCTGAATATGGCCCTGCAGGCCGTATGACGCTGAAACAGAAGCTGGAGTGGTGTGAACGAGCGTTACAAGGACGCAAACTCGATATCATTTTAGGACAAGAACCCCACCCTGAGCTAACCGAAGATTGGCCTTGCGTGACAATACCACTTGCGTCACCAAACCGTGATTGGCGACATGATAGGGAAAAGCTCAAGCATGCCATCGTCAGCTTAATGGCTTAATGGCTTATTGGCTTATTGGCTTATTGGCTTATTGGCTTATTGGCTTATTAAATTAACCAGAAATATTCAATAAGTTAAAGAGATTGAACCGTTAAATCAGTTAAAAAAACGATGCCGAACAGGCTTATTCGGCATCGTTATCGTACTGCCCGATGTGCGCCCCATTGCCAGGAGTAGGCGTAAAGTGAGCGCTAACGCTCTATTGAGGATGAAAACCATCGTCGCTGTGCTAGTTTTCGAGCTCGTTCAAAAAGTGAGTATATTGTGTATAGGTTTCTTTCAGGTGGGTAAGCATAGTATCCACTGTTGGTTGATCAAGATAAACCGAATCTGTCTTCACCTCACTATCCACCAGTAACGCAAATTCACACAATGCCTCAGCACCAAAACTCGCAGCACTGCTTTTTAGTGCATGCGATATCTCTTTCATACAGTCAATTTTATCGCTCAATGACCCCGTGGTAAGCTGCGCCTGATAATTCACAAGTTCGCCAGTAAAGATACCAAGCAAAATAGGTAGATTATCCATACCAATCTCGCTACCCAGTTTATTTACTTTATCGTGGTCCATGTAGTTCATTGTTTGTTCTCACTTGCCGTCCATGCTTGAATTTTTCGATATATCGTTGATGGGCTCACACTCAAGTACCCAGCAGCGATGGGAATATTACCATCACAGACCTCGATAGCCTGTTCTATAATGGCTCTTTCACTTTGATGCAAAGGGACAATATCTTGCGGCCCAAAAGCACTAGGGGTGATAGGTTCGACCACAGCCACAGGCTTAACTGGAACGTTAAGCGGCGGAGGCAGCATATCCAATAAGATTTCTTTACCATGGTTTAAAACAACGACGTTTCTTAGCACATTCTGCAGTTGTCTTACGTTGCCCGGCCATTCATATTGGATAAATCTGTCGATAACATCCGGTGAGAACCGAATGAAGCTTTTCCCTTCTTCCTGAGACATGAAACCCAGCAGAGAATAAGCAATCTCGATAACGTCTTCATCTCGCATTCGAAGGGGCGGCAGGTGCAGAGGAATCACATACAAGCGATAATAAAGGTCTTCCCGAAAGCGGCCTTCTTCGACTTCTTTCCATGGGTCTCTGTTTGTCGCGCAAACAAATCTTACGTCGACTTTTTTCATTCGCGATGAGCCTACTTTTTGAAACGTACCCGTCTGAATAAAACGCAGTAGCTTCGTCTGGAGCTCTAAGTCCATCTCACAAAGTTCATCGAGAAACAACGTGCCACCATCCGCCAATTCAGCGGCGCCTTGACGGTCGCTCGCCGCACCAGTAAACGCACCTTTGACATGACCAAACAACTCACTTTCGATAAGGTCTTTCGGAATAGCCGCACAGTTAATCGCAATAAATGGTTTATCTCCGCGACGACTTGCTGCATGTATCGCCTCAGCGCAAACCTCTTTTCCCGTGCCACTTTCCCCAGTAATAAAAATACTGGCTTTACTGGTTGCGGCAGAGTCGATGGTTCGATAGACAGCTTGCATCGTTTGGCTACTGCCAATGAATCCTTGGTAGCTTGGGCTGCCAGTTTCATTGCGCTCATTTTTCATTTTAGAGGCTTTGCGAATCGCGTTGTTCACAGTGACTCTAAGACGGTCAGCCTCACAAGGCTTGATAAGAAAGTCTTGCGCACCATGCTGCATCGCATCAACGGCAATATCTATTGAGCCATGCGCAGTCATGAAGATAACCGGCACATTGGGATTCACTTCTCGTACCGCGTCCAACACATCCATACCTGTCATATCAGGCAGACGCAAATCAAGAAGTATCAAATCGGGGGTTCGGTGGGCCAGACTCTGAATCGCGTCCCGTCCGTTGCCCACGATATTAATATCAATTCCCAATGGGGTAAGATAGGAGCGATATAAGGCAGCAACGGAGGCCGTATCTTCTACCATTAAAAGATAACGAGATTTAGGCTCACTGATAATCGGTCGCATAATTCCTAACTAACATGAGGATGGGCTCAGTTTATTTTCAATAACCAAACCCATGGTTCAATATTTAACCACCCTAACAAAAATAGGTGGTCCTGTTAACTGTTCGCAATAAAATGTGCTCTAAGTTTCTCTATTTCATCACGTTTCTGCGCAGCTTGTTCAAACTCAAGATTCTGAGCATGCAGATACATTTCACTTTCCAAACGCAATATTTGCTTTTCAATCTCTTGCGATGACATGGCGACATAGCTTTGCGAGGGCTCTGCAACTTTCGACAATGGGACTTGTTTTGATGGCTGTTTATTGCGTGCTTGAGTGGCGCTTCCAAGCTCCATAATATCTTTGACGTTTCGTTTTAGTGCCGTCGGAGCCAACCCGTTCGCTTCGTTGTAAGCATGCTGCTTTTCTCGACGTCGATTGGTTTCTCCCATCGCTTTTTCCATCGATTTAGTGATCTTGTCTGCATACAAAATTGCTCGGCCATCAAGGTGCCTTGCTGCCCGTCCGATCGTTTGAATGAGCGACCGCTCAGACCGCAAAAACCCTTCTTTATCAGCATCAAGAATCGCAACTAACGAGACTTCTGGCATATCAAGGCCTTCTCGAAGTAAGTTGATCCCGACTAAAACATCAAACACACCTAATCGAAGGTCACGAATGATCTCCACACGTTCCACGGTATCGATATCAGAATGCAGATAACGGACTCGAACACCATGCTCGCTCAAATATTCGGTCAGATCCTCGGCCATTCTTTTTGTTAACGTGGTCACTAATACCCGCTCGTCTCTTGCCGCGCGAGCTTTTGCTTCCGACATCACATCATCCACTTGGGTGGCGACGGGCCGCACTTCTAGTACAGGATCAAGTAAACCTGTTGGGCGCACCACTTGATCCGCTACAGCGCCAATTGATTTTTCCATCTCATAGGCTCCAGGCGTTGCTGAGACATAGATGGTTTGTGGCGCCAACATTTCAAATTCATCAAACTGCAACGGACGGTTGTCAAGCGCAGACGGCAGTCGAAATCCGTATTCCACTAGGGTTTCTTTGCGCGAACGGTCGCCTTTGTACATTGCACCGATCTGAGGAACTGTCACGTGCGATTCATCAATAATCAACAAGCCATCAGCAGGGAGGTAGTCAAATAACGTCGGTGGCGGCTCGCCTTCACTGCGGCCACTTAGATAGCGAGAATAGTTTTCGATGCCTGAACAAAAACCAAGTTCGTTCATCATCTCAATATCAAACTGTGTGCGCTGAGAAATACGCTGCTCTTCAAGCAACTTGTTATTATCGATTAGGTAAGATTGACGAGACTTAAGCTCAACCTTTATCTCTTCAACCGCTTCAAGAATTCGATCACGAGGGGTCACATAATGCGTTTTTGGATAAATAGTGTAGCGTGCCAAATCACGCTGAATGATCACGCCGGTGAGCGGATCAAACAGACTAATACAATCAATCTCATCATCAAACATCTCAATGCGCACTGCGACTTGATCCGATTCCGCTGGGAACACATCAATAACTTCACCACGGACTCGAAACTGACCACGCTCGAAAGCGACGTCATTTCTAGAGTACTGTATTTCAGCAAGGCGACGAATGATATCACGCTGATCTAACACGTCACCACGAGTGACGTGAAGCATCATTTTCAAATAAGACTGGGGATCACCAAGGCCATAGATAGCCGATACAGAGGCGACAATGATGGCGTCTTTACGTTCCAACAGGGCTTTAGTCGCGGACAAGCGCATCTGCTCTATATGAGCATTGACAGAGGAATCTTTCTCAATGAAGGTGTCCGTCGTCGGAACGTATGCCTCAGGTTGGTAATAATCATAGTAGGAAACAAAATACTCAACTGAGTTGTTTGGGAAAAAAGCTTTCATCTCTCCATACAACTGAGCAGCGAGCGTTTTGTTGGGTGCCAGTATAATGGCAGGACGTTGTGCCGTCGCCACGACATTCGCCAAGGTAAACGTTTTGCCCGAGCCCGTTACCCCGAGTAGCGTTTGATGCGCGAGACCCGAATCGAGGCCATCTAACAATTTTTCAATGGCAGCAGGCTGGTCGCCTGAAGGTTGATAATCTGAAACTAATTCGAAATGTTTTGCCATGATATCGAGTCCTTTATTTGTCTCGCCCACATTGTCGCCGTTACAGGCTGACTTTTGCAACTCTTTGCTCGCTTTTCGTTTCACTTTTAGGTATATTAACTGCCCTCGTGAACTCCCCATAGAAAATATAAGCTAGCGTTTCATCCACGGCTTGTCCCCAAAATACAAATTATCTCTCACTAATGAGAATTTAGACATTATTCCCAAACCGAATAAAATCCAAATTAAACAACAAAAATCAAGCACTTACTTTCAGCAGTTAAAACTTATTCACATTCATTATTTTCATTCCTGTCAGTTCCGTCATGTTGTACCGGATAATTAACACCCTTATCCACAATTTTGGTGGATAACTAAAATCACGTCATACCCGGCAAGGCGTACAAAGAAGTAAAGATATTTTTATTAGTTTTTTTCCACATCAACAACAAAAAAACCATTGACTCCTACCTCCTCTATCGCTAATATTCGCCGCGCTAAAGCAATTCCCCCTTAGTTCAGTTGGTAGAACGGCGGACTGTTAATCCGTATGTCGCAAGTTCAAGTCTTGCAGGGGGAGCCAAATTTTAAAAGCCGCATCTTAGGATGCGGCTTTTTTCGTTTTCAATTCTGCAAGTTTTGAGTCTTTTAATATCCATCGCGTATAATCTGGTAGACAGATTAATTGCTTACAAACCCACAGGTTTTCATAAAAACGCCTACATTTTCGTAGAAACTAATAAAACCTTATCTTTCACTGGTTGTTATTAACTACGCAAAGCACGATAATAACGGGATCGGAGCTCTTTACACATACTATTATGACCGAATATTTTCTATTGTTGGTAGGCACCGTCCTAGTCAATAACTTTGTACTGGTAAAATTTCTTGGCTTATGCCCATTCATGGGTGTATCAAAAAAACTCGAGACCGCCATTGGCATGGGCTTGGCAACCACCTTCGTCCTAACCTTGGCTTCGGTTTGCGCCTACCTTGTCGAAACCTATATTCTCATCCCTCTTGGTATTCAATACCTCAGAACAATGAGTTTTATTCTAGTGATTGCCGTCGTCGTTCAGTTTACCGAGATGGTGGTGCATAAAACCAGCCCAACCTTGTATCGACTACTTGGCATCTTTTTACCATTGATTACGACCAATTGCGCTGTCTTGGGTGTTGCATTGCTCAACATTAATGAAAACCATAATTTCATGGAATCTATCATCTATGGGTTTGGAGCCGCGGTCGGTTTCTCTCTCGTTCTTATTCTTTTCGCGTCAATGCGTGAACGCATTACTGTCGCCGACGTACCTGCGCCATTTAAAGGTGCTTCTATTGCGATGATTACGGCTGGATTAATGTCACTCGCCTTTATGGGCTTCACAGGCTTGGTGAAATTATAATGACAACTATCATTATTGCAGTCCTTGCCCTTGTCGCGCTTGCGGCCATATTTGGGGCTATTCTAGGGTTCGCGTCCATTAAATTTAAGGTTGAAGCTGATCCGATTGTTGAACAGATTGATGCGATTTTGCCGCAAACTCAATGTGGCCAATGTGGATACCCAGGCTGTAAACCTTATGCAACGGCTATTGCTAACGGGGATGCCATCAACAAATGCCCTCCCGGCGGACAGGCGACCATCGAAAAACTTGCAGATTTAATGGGTGTTGAAGTTGAGAGCTCAGCTCACGACGCTGAAAAATCCATCAAGAAAGTCGCTTTTATACACGAAGATATGTGCATTGGCTGTACCAAGTGCATTCAAGCTTGCCCAGTGGACGCTATTGTAGGCGGCACGAAAGCCCTACATACCGTCATAAAAGATGAGTGCACGGGGTGTGATTTATGTGTTGCACCTTGCCCAACGGATTGCATCGAAATGATCCCAGTACAGACAACAACCGATTCATGGAAATGGCAATTACAGTCAATTCCAGTGGTTAATGTTACCGATTCAAACACTCAGCCAATTAAGTCGTAGGTAGGGTATGTTGTCATTAATTGAACAAATTCAAACTGGCTCGCTGTGGAACTTCCCCGGTGGTGTCCACCCACAAGAAAACAAAAAGCAATCTAATACACACGCTATTTCTAGAGCGGCTATCCCTGCTGAGTTGGTCATTCCGATAAAGCAACATATCGGTAAACCCGGTGACTTACTCGTCGAAGTTGGCAGTCATGTACTCAAAGGACAACCATTGAGTGAGGTTAATGCGGCGTTCATGCTCCCTGTCCACGCCCCTACCTCAGGGACGATAACAGCAATAGAACCAAGAACGGTCGCCCATCCTTCTGGCTTAAGCGACTTGTGCATCGTGATTGAGTCCGATGGCAATGATCAATGGATAGAGCGAGAGTTCACCACCGATTACTATCAAGTAGAACCCACTCAACTCATCGAAACGATCCGCCAGGCGGGTGTTTCTGGCATGGGCGGAGCCGGGTTCCCGACCGCAAAAAAAATTCAAAGTGGGTTGCAACGTACTGATATTCTTATCCTAAACGCAGCCGAGTGCGAACCTTACATCACGTCTGACGACCGCCTGATGCAAGAATATGCGAGCGATATTGTTGAAGGGATCAAAATACTCAAGCATATTTTAAAACCCAAATTAACCATCATCGGGATCGAAGATAATAAGCCGGACGCCATCAAAGCATTAGAGATAGCTGGGAAGGATGAAGATATCGTCATTCGTGTTATTCCTACCAAGTATCCTTCAGGCGGTGAAAAGCAGCTGATTAAAATATTGACGAACTTAGAGGTTCCCGTTGGTGGTATCCCCGCCGATATTGGACTCCTCGTGCAAAATATCGGTTCAGCATACGCCATAAAACGCGCTATTTGTGATGGTGAGCCCCTGCTAGAACGGGTTGTAACGTTAACAGGTAAGGCGTTCAAACAGCCACAAAATGTTTGGGCACGAATTGGCACCCCGGTACAGTCCTTACTCGATGAGTTTGGTTATAAAGCAGATAAAAAAGCACCTCGCCTAATTATGGGGGGGCCAATGATGGGCTTTACACTGCCGCATGCCAACGTACCCATAACGAAAACGTCTAACTGTATCCTTGCACCTACCTCTCGTGAAATCGATCCGAATCAAAACGAGATGGCATGTATACGCTGTAGCCAATGTGCGGAGGCATGCCCTGCATCACTATTACCACAGCAGCTGCAATGGTATGCAAAATCACAAGAATACGACAAATGCGAAGAACTCAATCTTAAAGACTGTATAGAATGTGGGGCATGCGCGTACGTTTGCCCAAGCGAGATTCCGCTCGTTCAGTATTATCGTCAGGCGAAAGCAGAGATTCGAACGCGGACGAAAGAAGCCGAAGCGGCTGAACGTGCAAAGGTTCGTTTTGAAGAAAGAAAAGCCCGCCTTGAACGAGATAAAGCCGAGCGTGAGAATCGCTTTAAGAAAGCAGCTGATGACCGTCGTAAACAAATGGCGACGTCAAACGGGGATGATGCCGTTGCCGCCGCGATTGCTCGAGTGAAGGCTCAAAAAGCAGCACCAACAACTGGCGAAGTCAAACCCGCGGTTGCCGCCGCAATTGCACGAGCAAAAGCCAAACAAGCGGCTGCAAAAACGTCTGAGCAAAGCCAGCCAGATAATAGTGAAATGGCTAAACTCAGAGAAGAACGTAAGCGTCTTGCTCGAGAGCGCAAAGCAAGTAAAACTGACACGCTAGACCACGTTGATACGAATACGGGTGCAAACGCTAATCAAGGTAATGATGATAAAAAGTCAGCCGTCGCCGATGCTATTGCACGCGCCAAGGCACGTAAGGCTGAACAGGCTTTAAGTAAATCAGAGGTATCTGAATCTACCAACGTTGATACCGCGGCCGATGTCGACCCGAAAAAAGCCGCCGTTGCCGCCGCAATTGCTCGCACCAAAGCACGTCAATCTCAGCAAGCGGCAAGCGAATCCGAACCAGAAATGCCTGAGCCAGCCAACGCTTATACCGCGGCCGATGTCGACCCGAAAAAAGCCGCTGTCGCCGCTGCTATTGCACGCGCCAAAGCACGTAAAGCTCAGCAAGCGGCAAGCGAATCTGAACCAGAAGTGCCTGAGCCAGCCAACGCTGATACCGCGGCCGATGTCGACCCGAAAAAAGCTGCCGTTGCCGCCGCAATTGCTCGCGCCAAGGCACGTAAAGCTCAGCAAGCGGCAAGCAAATCTGAACCAGAAGTACCTGAGCTAGCCAACGCTGATACCGCGGCCGATGTCGACCCGAAAAAAGCCGCCGTTGCTGCCGCAATTGCTCGCGCCAAGGCACGTAAAGCTCAGCAAGCGGCAAGCGAACCTGAACCAGAAGTACCTGAGCTAGCCAACGCTGAT
>NZ_JBHFOL010000028.1:0-37212 GCF_053544015.1 Vibrio sp. E150_011 | reverse complement strand
AGAAGAGTACGAGGGATCAGAGATACAGAATACTTCAAACTGAAGATCAAACAGCTATCGGTTTCTGAGGTAAGCTCAATGTTTTACTCTTCTGTCAAGCTCACGTAAGCGGAGAAGAGCCCTTAAAGTAATGAAAAATTATGGGTGGGAGTCAATATGAGCGGTTAAAAGCGATCAGCTGAGCAATTCAATCGTTGAGATATTAGATGTCTTAAATAGAGCTGGAGCCGCTAAGTAAGCCGGATTCATGGAAACGTTCGGTATTGTGAAATGCTTAACATTGAGAGGTACTACTTGCTTGTTGCCATAAGCCTAGATTTGGTCGAGATACCGACCTTGTTAAGAAGACATTTAACAGTCAGTGAAAACAATGGGTCGCTTCCAAATTTTGTAATGAGGAAAGGTTAAGTCGTCCGTTACATCCGCAGTTTTTCATGGCATGACTATACTCTGTTTCATCGGCAATTATGACCGTGAAGTTCTCTGTTTAACATGCAAGGATGCATTATGAAATATGTTGTGTTCCTATTGATGGCCAGTATGGCTAGCTCAGAATTACATGCGCAGCCATATCAAGAGGTGTATACATCGGTGCTTGTACGCCCATTGACATCGATGAGTGTCCCGGTGTTAGGAACCAATGGGAAGTTCAACGTCACTTATGAGTTAGAGATCACTAACGCCGCAAGGAATATCGACGCAAAGCTTTTGTCATTGTCGGTATTAGATGCGGATGATCACAAGAATGTATTGATTTCTTTCGATGAAAAAAAGCTCATTGAGCAACTCGCACTGCTTGGCACTCGCCCTGTAAACAATACCAACATCGAAAGAAATGGTGGTCGTCTGTTGGCCGTGGAGCTCACTTTTTCGGAGCGTAGTGATATTCCAAAAAAGGTAGTACATCGTATTACTGCATTAGGAGCCAATAACCCAGGAAGCAAAGAGGCGGTCTCTTTGGAGTATTTGGCCGCCCAGCATCCCATTAGTGGCACGTTACCTCCTGTAATGGAACGCCCTGTTGAAGGGGACCGCTGGGTTGCAATTAATAGTTGTTGCCAAGTGGGTTTCCCACACCGGTTTTCGGTGGCGACGATCAATGGTGAGTTGGTTAACTCTCAGCGCTATGCGATAGACTGGATGCAGCTGGATGATAATGGGCACTTGTTCACAGGCTCGCCAGACAAGCTTACGAATTGGTTTAGTTACGGTGCAAATGTTATTGCAATGGGGGCGGGTAAAGTGATTAAGGTCATTGATGGGTTGCCAGACCAATTACCCGGGACAATACCTGACCCTCGGTCAATTTCCTTAGAGACAGTTGATGGTAATGCTATCGTAATTTTGTTCGACAATGGTTTTTATGGCATGTATGGCCACCTAAAGAGCGGCTCTATCTTAGTTAAAAAAGGTGACAGAATTCAGTCGGGAGACACTATTGCTCAGCTGGGTAATTCGGGAAATACCTCAGCACCTCATCTGCATTTCCATCTTATGCAAGGCCCGCTACCAGCCGGTTCCAATGCCGTCCCTTATGTACTGAATCAGTTTTCTTATCGAGGGCAGGTCGACCGCCAGCAGTTTATCGATAGCCTGCAGCTTGAAGATGATTTCTCCACCGGAATGACAACAGCGAAGCCAGTGAAGGACAGTTACCCAATGCAACTTTCAATTATTGATTTTGGAAATTAGCCAATAGACAGAGTGAAAATCTATATACGCGTGGCCTATTCCCGATCAAAACATAGGATACTTCCAACAAGTTATCTTTTATTCATTTTACTCATCCACTGATACTGCTATGTCCAGAGGTGTACTGTTACCGAGCTCACTAACACTTGTTACCCAAAAACACTGAGAAAGGCTGCTTTTTCATGCATCGTTTAAAAAGCTAAAAAGCTAAAAAGCTAGAAAGCCAATAGCTCTTTTCCGATTTGATCGATGATTTGTAGCGTATGAATCTGAGATTCCCTTCCATATAAAGAAATACCATCCACTTGCTCTTCTAAGTCGACATTTAAATGGCAAACTTGATCGAGCGTTGAGCCTTTATGACTAATTCCTAACACCTTTAGTCCTTTGCGTTTGGTGTTATTTGCCATTTCTATGACAGCGTTGGTCTCTCCGGATTTACTGATGAGAAGTAGGGTACCGAGTTCAGCTCGTGTCAGTTGATGAATATCAGTGATAACCAAATGAGGCAAATTCGCGAGAGACAAGAATCGAGATAGATAGTTCACGCTAACGATGGAAGCTCCACGAGAATATAGATACACCACAGGCGATGATTTTAATGTATTCGCTACACTAATTATTTGATGTGCGTTTGCCTCCGTTGCTGGAGCAGTAGCTTGATGATTTAGTTCATTTGCTAGTTTGTAGCGTAGCTCGGTGTAACTTGAATAGCCCATCTTTTTACACACTCGGTTTACCGATGTCGTCGTCGTTAAGGCTTTATTGGCAATGGTCTTGGCGGAAATATCATGCAACTCACTGGCGTGACCGATTAAATATTCGTAAATAGCGCGTTCTATACCTTGAAATGTGTTCATTGCTCTCAGCTATTATTGAATTGATTATCAATATTACGCGCGAAAATCAGGCAAATTACCATGACTTCAATCACAGATGTATCATGATACGGAAGTTGTACGACGAAACTGTGTCAGGAAATATTCATGCTCATATACTAGCCGCAGTCGATAATAATAAGGTACTAAACCATGAGTAAGAAAAAACTGGTTGCAGTGACCGCCTGCCCTACTGGCATTGCACACACGTTCATGGCTGCTAAGAAAATTCAAAGCTGGGCTGAAAAGCAAGGTTATGAAGTTAAGGTTGAAACCCAAGGTAGTGATGGTGTTAAGAACAAACTAACAGCCCACGACATTGCGACTGCTGATGGCGTCGTATTGGCCGTCGACGTGCCCATTATGGATATGGAACGTTTTGATAATGCGAACCCTCTAAAAATTCGTACTCAAGAGCTGATTAAACGTGTCGACGACATCTTGCCGACAGTGTTCCTTCGTGGCAAAGAAAAGTCGGAGGCAGATGCGGAAGTACATGATGAAAAGCGTTCTGCTTATCAAGTTGCGATAGGCCATATCATGACAGGTATCAGCTACATGCTGCCTGTCGTAGTGCTTGGTGGTCTATTGATGGCCATTGCGAAGATCACTGGCGAGTTCATTGATATTTCAGGTACTCCTTTTCAAATGCTAGATAAACTTGGCTTTATGACCATCAAGTTTATGTACCCCATTTTCGCCGCATATTTAGCTTATTCAATTGCAGGCAAACCTGCTCTTATTCCAGCCTTTATTGGTGGATTAATGACAGATGAGCCGTACAAAAGGTTCTTTGACTTGGAAGCATGGGCGCCATCAGGCTTCTTTGGTGCAATTGCTATTGGCTTCATCGTTGGTTACTTGGTCCGTTATTTAAACGATGTCATTAAGGTCAGAACCGATCTAACGACACTTAAAACGATGTTGCTGATCCCCGCAGTAACAGGTGTCGTCATGGTGTTTACGATGGAATATGCGATCAATCCATTCTTTGGTGCCTTGAATCTAGCGATGATCAAATTATTCACCGAAGCCGGTGATGCAGGCCGTGGTATCTACTCAATGGTTATCGCAGCAGGTACAGCGTTTGACTTGGGTGGTCCGATTAACAAGGCCGCAGGTTCGGTGGCACTTGGCCTTAATGGCATGAGTGAAGGTTTTGACCTAGTCGCTCGTGAGTTGGGGATCGTCATCCCACCAATCGGTGTTGGCCTAGCGGCTATGCTAGATGGCAAATTTCGCAAGCGCGTCTTCACGCCAGAAGAACAAACAGTGGGTAAGACATCTCTCATGTTAGGCATGATTGGTATTTCAGAAGGCGCAATTCCGTTCATTCTAAAGAATCCTAAGATGATCCCAATTATGATTCTTGGTTCAATTATCGGAACTCAATTGGCTGTTGTTCTTAACGTATATCAAAGCTTGCCACTGCCTGCAGTATGGGGGTGGTTCTTATCATCAGACCCAATCAGCTACACCATATCGGTAATCGTTGGTTCAAGCTTTATTGCCGCAGCATTATTGCTCTGTACAAAACCACAACCAAATAACGCCTAAGCTGGCCCCTTTTATTAAAAAATTAATGAAAGAGGCATTACCGCGCCTCTTTCATTCTAAATTAAGAAAAATAGAGATAAATCAATGGCTAAAATTCATGTAGTTCCACATACACACTGGGATCGTGAGTGGTATTTTACCCAACAAGACAGTGACGTCTTAGCAACGTATAACTTTACGAAAGTTATTGAAACGTTAGAAAATCAACCAGAATACAGTTGCTACCACCTAGATGGTCAATCATCTATTGTTGAGGATTATCTCAACGTTCTGCCACACATGCGTGGTCGTCTGGCGCAGCTAGTAACGGACAAAAAGCTTTTTATTGGTCCTTGGTACACTCAAACGGATACCTATAACGTCGCGGGCGAATCGATTATTCGCAACCTTAAATATGGTATGCATATTGCCGAAAGTTTGGGTTACAGCATGAAAGTCGGCTATTTGCCGGATACGTTCGGTCATAACGCGCAGATGCCCACGCTGTTTAAAGGGATGGGTATCGATAACATTATTTTTTGGCGTGGGATTGATTACGATCAACAAGTAAAACGCTCGAACTTCAATTGGCGTTCGGCTGGTGGGGATGAAATTTACGCCTACAATCTTGTGCATGGTTATGGCGCTGCGAAAAATATGATCGCGACTCCAGAGCACTTAGATAAAAAAATCTTCCCTATGGTTGAGAAAATTAAGTCGCTTTCTGGCTTGAACGAAGTACTTATTCCCTCGGGTGGTGACCAGGTAAATATTGACCCTGAGCTTCCCAAAACACTGCAGACTGCGACGCAGCGCTCACCAAATCAAGATGTGTATGCGATTTCTTCTATGGAAGCATTTATCGATGTACTACGTGATAATAGCGAGAGCTTTGAAACTTATAAAGGCGAATTTAAAGCTCCACGCTATGCACGAATTCATAAAACTATTGGCTCAGTTCGATATGACATCAAAAAGCTTAATTTCGATATAGAACAGTTCTTAATTAAAAAGCTTGAAGTGGTAATTGCCATTGCTAAAGCGCAAGGCATTACGGTACATACTGAACTGATTGATATCGCGTGGAAAAAAATTCTTGAATGCCATGCCCATGATAGCATCGGCGGTTGTAATAGCGATGCGACCAATACTGACATTATGCATCGCTTAAAGCAGGCTCAAGAAATTTGTCACGGTTTATACAACCTTGTGATCAAAGAAATAGCGAGCAGTTGTAATGACGGTGAGTTGATGCTTTTCAATGGGCGACTGCAACCATACTCTGGTCTGGTTAGGGCTGTCGTATTCAGTTCACATGAAAACATCGCCATCACCGATGGTCACGAATACTATGCTGTCGAAGTACTTAAGTGTGAAGCTTTAGATGGCGGCAAGGTGATTGAAGTAACGAAAGACGGCGAGAAAGAAGTCTCCGTTCCGCCATATTATCGTTTTGAATTGAATATTTCCGTTGTTGGCTTACCTGCGATGGGCTATCAGGTATTTGAAGTGCAGCCAAGCGATACAAGTAATCGTCAAGTTCAAGTCCGTGAACAAAAGTCCATTGAAAACGCTTTTCTTAAACTGACTTGTGAAGGGCGCCAGCTTCAATTGGTCGACAAAAAGACGAATCGGATTATTCCTCAACTTCTCACATTTGAAGAGCAGGCGGATGACGGTGATTCTTATGACTTCTCTCCATTACAAGGTGACACCCCCTTGTATAACCAATCGATTGAGCTTATCGAAACACAAATTGGTGAGACTGAACAAGTGATGATGGTCCGTGCGACACTTGATATTCCAGTTGACCTTAATGCCCGCGTTGCGAATCAGAATGATCATCAGGCTGTGTTTGAGGTGGGCTTAACGCTTAGCAAAGGCAGTGAGCAGCTTATAGTGTGCATCAAAACGATGAATCAAGCGAAGGATCACCGCGTGCGAGTGTTGGTTAATACAGATATTCAATCCAATACGTCGATTAGCACACAACCATTTGCACTGATGGAGCGCCCAATCGAACCATCAATTGAAGGCTGGGAGAAAACGTTCCGAGAATGTCCCGTTGACATCGAAACAACGGAAGGTTCTGTGGCGTTGGCCGAGCAAAACAAAGCGTTAGTGATTAACGGCAGCGGTCTCAAAGAGTTCCAAATCATCAAAGGCGAGCACTCAGACAAGGTTGCGCTCACTCTATTCAAATCTACAGGTGTACTGGGTAAAGATGATTTAGCGTGGCGACCGGGGCGAGCTTCTGGCATTAACAACACCGTGGTAAACACTCCAGATGCACAGCTGCAAAAATCGATGCAATTTAGCTTTGCTCTAACGTTAGCGAAAGACGCGCAACACAGTACTATTCGTCGTTTAGAGTGTGAATATCTTGACGCACCATTTAGCTACCAAAAGCAAACGCTGAATAGCTTTGAAAACCGATTAGAGCGTTTCCAAGTCCGGTTCGATTCACGTGAACGTTTAGCATCATTTAGCTTACTTACGCTCAAGCAGCCATTGGTGTTATCAAGTATTGGGCACTCTTTTTACCACAAAGATGCGGTGATCGTCCGGTTGTTTAACCCAACGCCCTCAGAGATAGAACTTGATTTCAATGCGTTTACGCAGTTTAAACAAGTTGAGCTAGTTGATTATAGAGAACAGCCAAAGACATACACAGATTCTGCAAGCTTTGGTCATGCTCCAAGACCGACGGTTAAACCAAACAACAGTATTGATTTACGCGTAACGTTTGCTGCTGCTCAATTAGGACAAAGACATGATTGAAAAAGAAATCTTCAATAAAGTGACTGAAATTTATGGTGAAGATAAGGCTAATTCGATTACTCAAGACATCTTAGTCTTAATTGAGAAATGGAAGCTACGTGCACCGCAATACACACAGTGGGTCGATGAGACTACATCTTACCTCATCACGTATGGTGACAGTTTTTGCAGACCCGGTGAAAGTACACTGATCAGTATGAAGTCGTTTGCCGATAAATATGTAAAAGGCTCAATCAGCAATATTCATATTCTGCCGATGTTCCCCTACACGTCTGATGATGGCTTTAGTGTCGTTGATTATCGGAAAATAGATGAAAACCTAGGCGACTGGCAGCATTTGAATGCTTTGTCTGAAAACTTTGATTTGATGTATGACTGTGTAATCAATCATATATCTAAAAGTAGCGGTTGGTTTAAAGGATATTTAGCAGGCGACGAAAAATACCAAGATTATTTTATTGAGTCTGATCCAAACCGAGACTATTCAAGTGTGACGCGTCCCCGTGCTTTGCCGCTCCTGACGCCGTTTAAAAAGGCTTCGGGTGAGACTGCTCATATTTGGACGACCTTCTCGGACGATCAAATCGATATTAATTTCCACAACCCTAAAGTGCTTTTGGAAAGTATTGATATTTTGTTGATGTACGCTGCAAACGGTGGTCGTTCTATCCGTTTGGATGCGATTGGTTTTATTTGGAAGGTGCTTAATAGCACGTGCATACATCTGCCTGAAGTTCACCAAATCATCCAATTGTGGAGAATAATATTTGATGAAGCGATCCCGGGGGCATTACTGATCACGGAAACGAATGTACCACACAAGGAGAATGTTTCGTATTTTGGTCAGGGCAATGAAGCGCATATGGTCTACCAGTTCCCATTACCCCCTTTAACTCTGCATGCTTTTATGAGCAACAATAGCAAGGTATTGACTGAGTGGGCCAAAGGGCTAACTGAAGAAGCTATGACATCGTTAAAAGAAGGACGCAAGACAACTTACTTTAACTTCCTCGCAAGCCATGATGGCATAGGGGTACGCCCAACAGAAGGCATTTTGACGAACGAAGATCGTCAACTCATGTGTGAGCAAGTTGAGCGAAAGGGTGGGCGTGTAAATTACAAGAATAATGGCGACGGCACTCAGTCTCCATATGAATTAAATATTAACTATCTGAGTGCCATTACTGAGCCAGATGATTCAATTGAAAGTAAGGTTGATAAGTTTATAGCCGCTCAATCAATATTATTATCGTTCATTGGTGTACCTGCTATTTATTATCACAGCTTCTTGGGTAGTGAGAATGACGTTAAGGGTATGAATGAATCAGGCATCAATCGCCGCATCAATCGAATGAAGTTTGATTTGGATGAACTTGAGGTTCAGTTAATGGAGTTTGGTTCGCTGAGAGAGCGGGTATATCGTCGATTGGTTGAACTCTTTGCCATACGCAAGCAGCATCGAGCATTCTCTCCTTTATCGTCCCAGAAAATACTAGAGCTTGGGAGTCATATTTTTGCGCTTCAACGTGGAGAAGGCTCTGATTCCATTCGTTGTATCGTCAATTTAAGTGACCAACCCCAAGGCGTACAATTGAAAGATGGTGAGTATGACTTAATTACTAATATGTCGTTACGAAACACAGTTACTTTGAATCCATACCAATTCGTTTGGTTAAAGCAGCAATAAGGAATTAGCAATGAAATTATCAGACCTGACTTCAGAAAGTTTAATCCTGCTCGATGCTGTATTTGAAGATCGATTCGCAGCCATTAATGCTCTCACTGACAAAATAGACCAAGCCGGTAAATTGAGTAACAAAGAGCAGTTTTTAGACGCGGTGCTGTTACGTGAAGAAGAGGGACCGACGGCACTTGGTGAATACCTAGCGGTACCTCATGGTAAGTCTCCCGCAGTAATTGAGCCCGCTTTCGCCTGCGCTTTTGTTCGAGACGAGTTAATGTGGCAAGGCATTGACGGTGATGAACCCGTCAAGATGGTTTTTTTGATTGCGATTCCGCTAGCCGAGGCCGGATCAACGCACATCGAAGTGTTAACCACATTAACGTCATCACTGGTTGATGATGATTTCCGAGACGAATTGTTAGCAGCAAATTCGACCGAGCAAATCATTAAATTGTTTGGTGCGGAAGACACCTGTACGCAAAGTGATGACGTCATTGAAAGTGAAGCATCGTCAGTGCCTAATTCACAGTCACAAGAAGAACCTGAAATGGCAAATGATATTAGCCGTATAGCGTATCCCATGTTTTTAGGGGGCGGATTACTAGTTTCGGTATTATTGTTCCTGCTGCTTTAGAGAAAGTTAGGTTAAGAGTAAACAACGACGGTGCTTGGTTATTTGTGGACTAGAACTAAAATGCCTTAGCTAATAAATTAGCTAAGGCATTTTTTATTTGGCGCTCCCGACAGAATTCGAACCTGCCGGATCACCAAACCAATTTAATCGCACAGTGAGGGGAACGGATGCCCTAAAAGATGAAGCGGCGATAGCTGTTATGTCGTGATTGAGTTGATAGTGAAAACAAAACAACGAACAACTCTGCAAGTTGTATCTTACGGAAGATATACGGGCATAGATGGTATATCTAACTTAGATATGCTCTACATCATCCCCCCTAGTCTCAAACAAACTCGTCGAACCATCACAGATATATAACAAGATCGTGCGTATCATATAGCGTAAAACGATAAGGCTATCGGCACAAGCAAAGCGGTCTCCTTAACTTATCTACAAGCATTGCAAGCTGCTGAACAAAAACGTCCTGGCCGGGCTAGGGGTTACTAGAAGCTTTATGATTCAAACCAAAATATGGCCACCACATTAGTGCATGGTGTAAATAGCAATGTATTGTGAGAAACCGACACTGAAGTCTAGTTGGCGCTTCACCGAGAGTTGGGTTAGCTATGTCTAGCGCTCATTAGATCGTGTAGAAAACGAATCAAGCATACAGCTGGGGGGGATATGGAAAAGGTTTATGTTCATTTTATGCAAGTGGCTTATCAAGGCTCTATATCACAAGCCAGTGCAGCGTTGAATATCACACAACCGGCTATTAGTAAAAGTATTAAGACCTTGGAAAAACGTTACAAAACGCCTTTATTTGTGCGTAACTCAAAGGGCGTAGAGATCACGCCAGCAGGGACAATCGTGCTCGAGCGTTGCAAGCGAATGGAAAACGAATTGCAGGCGATGGCGAGCGATATTGAGGATTTGTTTTCGCAACACGACCGAATCAAGATAGGCTCTGGTCCGGCGTGGGAAATGCCTTTGTGCGCAATAATATCAGACTTCTTATTACGCTTCCCGAACAGTCGTATGATGATTGAGTCAGATACGATCTCACAACTGATCCCGCGTATGTTGTCGGGAGAATTGGACATTGCCCTTGGCGGAGAAGATAGTATTGGGTTAGATGTTAATAAAGAACTCACTTTTATCCCTTTAATTGACACTCGGCTATGTATCGTTGCGCACGAAAGCCACAAATTGGCGCATATGAAAAAGTGCAAATTAGATCAACTTGTCCATTACCCATGGATAGCTTATCAACACTCAGAGAAGATTTTAGAGCATGTAAACCAATTGCTTGATAGAGAGCAAGTTGCGCCTGTCAGGTTTACTTTGGAAACTGAATTCATGGAAGTAGCCTTGATGACACTCTGTAAGAATGACGGTCTAATGTGTATCTCTCACACTTTATACGAAAAGGTGCGCCACCACGGGATTGTAGAGCTGGTCATTGACGAACCTATTTGGTCTTATCACATCGGTGCATGGGTTCCCCCGGCCTACAAACGAACCCCTCTGGTCAACGAATTCATTAACGCAATCAGTCAACAGGCCGAGCTTTATAACCTCAATCATAGTTCGCCTCTGCTCTAACAAAACCTTAATGTAAAAAATCCAGTGGCTTACCACTGGATTTTTTACATTAAGGTTTTGTGCTTCGATATAGCCTCTCTCGATTAACTCTCTTTTGCGAGGTTTGTTGAGGCATCACTGTCTTTTTTACGTTCTTTCATAAAGGCGTTGTAGGCGTAATTGACCGCAAAGATACCGATTGTCGTCATGATGACGATCATTGTAATGTTACCTACAATTTCATCCGCTGGCGCGACCACACCAAGCGGTGAGAAAATAGCGTAGGTTGCGACCATAACCCCTAACACCGTTATAGATGCAATAGGAAGATGTTTCCAGTTCTCAACGTTTACTGGTGCTTCATCGCCTGTATTATTAACATAATTGATCGGATTCAGGTAAGTCATAACGCCAGTTACTACAAGGCCACAAACAAAATAGATGGCCGTTTTGTGTAAGAAGTGAAGATCCCAACCTGTGTAACCAAACTTGAAGAATAAGTAAAGTGCACCATAGGTTGCCATACCTGCTAGTACGGATTTTGAAGAAGCTTTTTTCGACATCATACCAACTAAAATCATGAGCAGCATAGGCACGGTGAACAATGCATTAAACTCTTGCATGAACATATACAGACCTTGAGGTGCATTTTTGATGTATGGGGCGCAAATGGCAGCAAAAATGGCAAGGCCGGTACCAAACCATTTACCAGCTTTGATACATTGATCATTGTTAATTTTGCCTTGTTTATACGGCTTGTAGATATTAACTGCAAAAATAGTTGAACATGAGTTAATGGTAGAGTTAAAGGTTGAAATAATGGCGCCAAACAATACTGCTCCAAAGAAACCAATAAATGCATCGGGTAATACTCGACTTACAAGCAGTGGATAAGCTTCGTCAGGACGAATACCTTCGTTACCATAAAGGTGGTAAGCAATAATCCCTGGGACAATTAAAATAACTACACTGATAATCTTAATCAGACCCGCAAACAGTACGCCTTTTTGGCCTTCTGCGACATTTTTTGCACCTAACGCTCGTTGGATAATGACTTGGTTGGTACAAGCCCAATAGATGTTGATCAATACCATACCGGTAAAGATGGCGCCAAAAGGAACGTTAACTTTCGGCGAGGTGACGGCATTGAGCATCTGTTGATTGTTGGTTACCAATTCATAGACACCATCCCCAACATCCCCCGCTCCTAATGTTTGCAAACCAAGTATTAATACAAAAATACTGCCTACGAAGAACCCAATGCCATTGACCGTATCCGAGACAACAACGGCCTTTAATCCTCCGAATATGGCATAAATACCGCCAATTACAGTAATAAAAACAATAGAAAGGGTCAGTGCAGCAGAGTCGGAAATGTTAAATAGAGTCGCCACAGAAAATATTTTACTTAAACCCAGAGCGCCTGCGTAGACAACCGTTGGTAGGGCTATCGCGGCCATATTAACCAAAATACACCAAGCGATAACATTACGTGCCATAGAACCGAAGCGAGCTTCTATATAGTCAGGAATAGTGGTAATACCTTTCTTAATAAAGTACGGCAAAAAAACAACCGCCATCATTACAAAAGCCATCGCTGAAGTCACCGCCCAACCCATGTTGGACAACCCCACAGAATAGCCTTGCCCATTCAATCCTATCAGTTGCTCGGCAGACCAGTTGGTTAGCAGTATCGAAAAGCCGATAGATAACCCCGATAGGCTACGCCCACCGAGAAAATAGCCATCACTGGACTTTAGGTCCTCTTTTTTAGTTGCATTGTAAGAGATAATGGCCACCAAAGAGGTGAAACCTATAAATGAGAGTAACGTCCATACATTCATGTTTTTTTTCCTTATTTACTCAAATGCAATCGCAGGACCAAATTCTGCTAAACCCACGAGGATATAAGGGTTAACACATTGATCGTTTGTGCTTGCCGCAAACTCCCACATTTTTTTGTACAGTTTTTTGCGAGTGCCGATGAGATCGTGTTGTTCTATCAGGTTATTAAGTTCGTTAGGGTCTTGTTTTAGGTTGTAGAGTTCGTCTGTATCGAGTGCGTTGTAAACCAATTTCCAGTCGTCATTAAATACAGCACGTTGAATGCCATACACTTCATTTCCATTGGTTTGGGTATAGAGATAATCTTTTTTATTAGTTGTATCTAGGTCGTAAAGGTATTGAGTCAAGCTACTGCCAACAATAGTTTGACTGAATTCGGTATTCGCTAGCTCAAGAATGGTAGGAGCAAAGTCAGCTAACGACACTAGGTGCTCTACGGTTCGACCGGGATTTACTATGCCATTCTTCCAATAAGCGACGGCAGGGATGTGGTAAGCCCCTCTAAATGCAGGTAACCCCTTGCACCACAAACCATGTTCACCGTTGTAATCCCCATGATCGCTAGTAAATAGGATTAAGGTATCGTCAAAACGATTGTGCCGCTTTAGCTCATCGAGTACTAAACCAAAGAGGTGATCTTCGTAAGTACAGAAAGCCATATAGTGTTTTATCGATGCCTTTTTCTCTTCAATGCTTAGTTGATCAAACAGCGCCTTGACCTTTCGGTTATAAACCGGTTTATCCAACATGTTATCGAAGTGAATATCACTTAATTCAACCTCGTAATCGGCATACATATTCAGGAAATACTGGGGCACAAAGTAAGGGTCGTGTGGGCCTAAAGTGCCGATATACATCAACCACGGGTCATCGCTACTCCTGAGTTGTTGTAATTTTTTGAGGGCAGACTCAACAACACCTCGATCATTAAACGGATTTTCATCAATGCCATAATGTACATAATCAGGGTAACCATACCTCAAGATTTGTCCTGGCTGTCGTGGTGTATGTTCTTGCTGCGAGAGCGTCTTGTACATCTCCCAGCCTGGCATCATTGCGGCCGACGTGGGATCGTTTTTTGAAGCCTTGTTGCTGGTGACCAACAGTTCTTCGAAATGATGATCTTCTGGTCCAGTTTCATAACAAACGTGCCATTTTCCGGCAAAATAGTTGTGATAATTTTTTTGGCTTAACAGACTGCTAAACAGGCTTGAATGGGGATTAATTTCCTTTGAGAGGCTATTTTGCACACAGACATTATTCCAAATGCCATGTTGTGTTGGGTATTGCCCTGTAAAAAAGGTTGCTCGTGAAGGGCAACAATGGGGAGACGGACAATGGGTATTACTAAAGTGAACGCCTTTATCCATTAAAGAGCGTAAGTTAGGCATGATGATGTCTGTGTTAGTAAGGCTATCACCACGCTGTTGATCTGTCATAAAGACAAGGATATTTGGTTGTTTAGTCATAGGGCATCCTTCATTTTCTGTTTCTAGAATAGACTTCTAGAGACTGAAAATTGTGATGCTAATACCGGTTACGGGCAGAAGGTTATAAGGGATAAGCAAATAGTGAACGCGCCCCTGATTCTTTATAAATTTAAGTTTTTAGTGCCATAAAAATAAGTTATGGCATTAAAAACTTAAATTTGAGGGTGTTAGAATTCTGCTATTAGGGCGTGCTGTTCTTTGCTGTCAGTGGTTATTAAAATGTCTTTATCGTTTGATTGTATCGCTTAATCAACGGTCCTTAGATTGTTTAGAAACAAAACCTAACAATGCGCAAATACTAGTACTTAGCCAATAAGTTAGAATACGCCACTTTACGAGGCATATCACACTTTAGGCGGTAGCGTACGATGACCCAGTGGACACTCACCACAAACCCTCTCGCACGGATTGTTAACAAACAAGCGATTCTGACGATCTGTGAAACGGGCATAAAAACGATCAGGGGTAAAGAAACTCATTTTTTCAAATGGGAACAACTGGATAGCGCTCCAGTCGTCAAAGTCTCACTGGCTGGTGGGTGCCTGAGTTTTCGTGTTAATGGTGAACAACACCGCTTTTCTATGTTGAGTTATCTTCTTACGTTAAAGCACGCATATCGGTTTTTTCCGTATTGGGCTAACCGCAATGCTGAACGTTTAAAAGACTTTCTAAAGTCGGTTAATCATCAATGCCATTCGCGCTTTATCCGTGATTCTGTTGTGCGAAACATCAAACAATGTGTTGATGATGAATTCAAGCGCTGGAAAGGTTGGGATAAGGCCTCTGGACTTTCGAACTTAGCGCAGGAAACGGCGGAGCAACTTAGCAGTATAAATAATTGGACTCAATCTGATATAGATAGAATCCGTCATGAATACACTGTTCGTCAATTGGAAGCGTTCGAAACGTTCTTTGATAATGTCGAGTCTAATCCGCTTACTGAAAAGCAAAGGATTGCTTGCGTAACCGATAATGATAACAACCTACTTCTAGCGGGCGCCGGCACTGGAAAAACCAGTGTTATGGTTGGTAAAACAGGCTACTTGATTAACAGTGGGCAGGCCACGTCAAATGATATATTGATGCTTGCCTATGGCCGTATCGCTGCACAGGAAATGGATGAGAGGATAAAAGAAAAGTTAGGATTCGATGATGTAAAAGCAAGTACGTTTCATAGTCTTGGTGTCAAAATTATCGCCCAAGTAGAGGGCAAAGCACCAAGTTTATCTCCCCTAGAAGGCGATGTACGAGCAAAAGTAAAATGGATGAATGACGCCATTTCGTCTCTTATGCAGGATGCACGATACAAGAAAGCGCTACTCGACTATTTTAGTGCTTATTATTTTGTCGATAAAGACCCATTCAAGTTCAAAACACAAGGCGAGTACTTAAAGTACCTCAACGATAATGATATCCGCACTCTTAAAGGGGAACAGGTAAAAAGTTTTGGTGAAATGGTGATTGCCAATTGGCTATATAGAAAAGGCATCAATTACCAGTATGAAGCCAAGTATCGAATTAACGTCTCTACGGAGCAGTATCGACAATATGAGCCAGATTTCTACCTGCCTGATTACGATATCTATATTGAATATTACGGCACTGATAAAAACGGAAATCCTCCGCCTTATATCGACAAACAGAGATATCAACAAGGGATAGAGTGGAAGCGGGAAACGCATGCTAAGTATGGAACGGGTTATGTGGAGCTCTATTACCATCAACATCGTAACCAAACCATTTTAGGTATTTTGGAGAGTGAACTTATAGCTCGTGAGGTAAATACAACCCCACTGCCTGATAATACTCTGCTCGACAATTTAGAACAGACAGGTCAGGTCACTGAGCTTGCACGGTTGCTAGGTTCAATGGTTGATATGTATAAAGCCGCATGTCTTGATGGGGAAGGGGTTAAGCAAATAATTAACAGCTCTATTGACCCCAAGCAAACGGAAAAAGCACTAGAGCTGTTGATGCCGTTGCAACAACGCTACCAAGATTACCTGCTTGAGCAAAGCGTCATCGATTTCAATGATATGATTTCCAAAGCATTGTCGTATGTTGAAACGGGTCAATTTCAATCGCCGTGGAAATATTTACTTGTTGATGAATTCCAAGATATTTCGGAACCAAGGGCAAGGCTAGTTAAAGCGCTACGCGATAATAAAGAGGATTCTTCTCTGTTTTGTGTTGGTGATGACTGGCAAGCCATCTACCGCTTTAGTGGTGCAGATGTTCGCTTAACGACAGACTTTGAACAGTACTTTGGTTCAACGTCTCAAACAACCCTAGACATGACGTTTAGGTTTAATAATTCCATCGGAGATGTTGCTACTCAGTTTGTGACAAAAAATCCAGTTCAGCTAAAAAAGAATATTAAGTCTCTTGTACAAGTTGATGGCCCTGCCGTGAGTATCATCCGACAAGGCGCTGAAGAGGAGGGAATGACCTCATTAGATAAGGCATTAACTTCAATTGCGAATCGAGTACTTGAGTCGAATAAGCTAGCCAAAAATAAAGTCTATTTATTGGCAAGGTATTGGTACAAGTTACCGGATGCTAACTACTTACAGTGGCTCAGAGGGCGTTACCCAATGCTCGACATAGAGAACCAGTCCTTTCATGCATCAAAAGGCAAGGAAGCCGAGTATGTTGTTGTTATGGGGTTGACAACAGGTAAGCATGGGTTTCCGTCAGAAAAACAGATTCCCCCGTTGATTGACGCTTTGTTGCCTCAAGGCGACAGTTTTGAACATGCTGAAGAGCGCCGATTGTTTTATGTCGCCCTAACTCGAGCGAAACACAAAGCGTACTTACTTGCTGATATGACCGATGCTAGTGATTTCGTAACGGAATTACTCAAAGACAAGTACCCAGTTGATATCGATGAATTTGATGTGTCTTTAATGCAACAGAAGGCGGATAAAACCGTTTGCCATTCTTGTAAGGCAGGCATTCTTAAGCCTAGAGTGGGCCAATACGGCAGGTTTATGTCTTGTACGCTGTATCCCCGTTGCAAGCATAAAGAAACACCTTGTGAGCAGTGTGAAAGCCCGATGACCCGAGAAAGTAAAGAGGGTTACCAAGTTTGCATTAATTCTAGTTGTGAACATGAGCGTCCAGTGTGTTTGAGCTGTGGTAGTGAAATGAAATTGAGGCGCGGCAAGTACGGTGTATTCTGGGGGTGTTCGACTTATCGCCGAAATGTAGAGAATAACTGTTCCTACAAGATTAAAGCCGCTTAGGTCGCTAAAGCTAATCTGCTACACAGAATGCAAAAACAACAAAGGGCTAGCAGTTATTAACTTGCTAGCCCTTTAATATGGCGCTCCCGACAGGATTCGAACCTGTGACCTGCCCCTTAGGAGGGGGCCGCGCTATCCAGCTGTGCCACGGGAGCTTATGGCCTATATTACTCATTTATTTGAATAAGTTAAGCCTAACGGTCTAGATTTATTTCTGTTTGTGCATCACATCGCCCATCTGAATGCTGTTGGCTAGGCTTGGTTGGTCAACGGTGGCTTCTGCTTCGTGTTCGTAGACCCTTGAGACGGTGAGTGTGATGTCGCTTTGTGATACCTTGTTGCGTGGTAATCCGTTTTGGTCAATGAACGATCCGGTATGCCATAGCGTAAGTTTATCGCCCGCTTGCACCCCGTGAACTCTGCCTAAATCAAGCGTGATTTTATTGCCATAACTCGCGACGACTTCAGGAAGTGTCATCTTACATGACACTTCTGACTCGAAGTCCAACATGATGTTTCGGCTCACTCTCTGCATCATCTCACCGTACGTCGACGTCCAGAAACGAGCACTTTTTGTATCCACTTTACTGGTTTTAGCAAAGGGCCACTGCGCGATTTCTCGATAAGAGTGTTGATAAACCTCATGCCCAGTTTTGCCATCAAAAATGGCAAGATCCATAGCAAACTGACGATTAGTCACGTCGTCTGTTAATAAGCCACCCGTTGTTATGGTTGCAGTAAGGTCGTTAATCTTACCTGTGACTAGGTATTGTGCCCCCAAATCTTGTGCGATCATCTTGATGCGTTCTGGTTGGCGTTTGTCAATCTCGTAGCGTGTGGTTCCCACTGACACAAAACTGTAGGAGCGTGTCGCGAGCTGTTTTTCTACAACTGAGCTGTAGTCTTCGCCCAATTTATAGATTTGTCCCATGACGGCCTGTTGTGGGTCAACAATGTCAAACATTGCCACCCCAAATGTTTTTTTGTATTGGTTCTGATGGCAAGCCTTTGCCGATGGATAGATATCGATACGTGCTTTGACCACCATTTGGTTGCCGCTTACATATTTGTCGTCAATGATAATGTGACGAACTTCAGAATCAATGAACTGGTATTGATCTTTATCGTCCTCTAGCAGTGGCGCAAGCTTGGACAGCCCGCCAATATCGGCACCTGAAAAATCCACCGCTTTATATACCGCGTCTTCT
The DNA here is from genome assembly GCF_053544015.1 of Vibrio sp. E150_011. Classification (NCBI taxonomy): domain Bacteria; kingdom Pseudomonadati; phylum Pseudomonadota; class Gammaproteobacteria; order Vibrionales; family Vibrionaceae; genus Vibrio; species Vibrio sp. E150_011. Next base: position 18,653 of record NZ_JBHFOL010000028.1, on the reverse strand, counting down.
AGGGCGTAAATTCTTGCCGCTTTGTCTGAGGAGACAATCGTAGAGACGCCGGTCACTTCATACCATGCCGCATGGACGGTGCTCATGCTAAATACGAGTAATGTACTTGAAACTAAAGAACAAAAAGTTTTTTTCATACGACTAATCCAAATGCGGAACAATATTTGCTAGATGATTATTGCTAGAGGTTAATCTGCGAATATTGGAGCGGACTTTCTTGTTAACGACAACAATGAGAAAGCAAAGATTGTTCCAACCTTTACAGGCCAAGGAATTAATCTACCCAATTCACAACTTTGGAGAGTGGAAAAATGAATAAATGGCTATTGATGGCATCGGTGTTAACACTGACCTCTTGTGCCTACTCACCAATCTATAACGGTAAAGAAACCTACAGCGGCAGCAAATTTATGCTGATGGAAAGTCCACGTCACACGATGGATTATTTTGTAGAGGGCTTGACCGACGATCTTGTTGAGTCGAATACCAGCGTATCCGTAAGGACGCCAATTGCTGTTGCCTCCTTTGTTGACTTGCAGAGTTTGGACTCGACAAATTGGCTGGGGAACTCGGTATCTGAAGGGTTTATTCACCAATTGCAACGTCGTGGGTTTAAGGTTGTCGATTATAAAACAACAGGCTCGATCCAGGTGACAAGCCAAGGTGATTTTGCATTGAGTCGAGATTGGAAAGATCTGGCTCAAGAACAACAAATTCAATTTGTTCTGACAGGGACGATGTTGCGTCAAGAAGGTGGTGTGTTGATTAATGCTCGTGTTGTCGGTATGCAATCACGCGTTGTCGTTGCCTCTGCACAGGGCTTCTTGCCAGCCGACCGTATTGGTCGAGATTTGGATACGTTGAATCAAATGCGCACAGAAGATGGGGTGTTGATTCGTTCTGATCCAATGATGACATCTCCGCAAACTATTATTCTACGACCTTAGGAAAAGAACATGAGAATGTGGTTAGTCGCTTTTGCGGCCATGGTGATGGTCGGTTGTGCTCCTGCAGGAATGAGCAGCCAAAATACGCTGACGGCAGTTGGATACGCCAGTATCAGTGAGCAATCGGGCCGTAGTGAAGAAGAAAAGCAAGTGCGGGCGATGCGAGCGTCTAAAATTGATGCTTACCGAGAACTTGCGGAACAGGTGTATGGCCTTCGTGTCTCTGCAAGAGCGGATTTACAAGACCAAAAGCTCGGCGTTGAATCGACGACAGGCGCGGTAGATGGTGTGATTCGTGGAGCCGAAGTCATCAGAAGCTATAAAGTAGGTGACAGTTACGTCACTGAGTTGCTGCTCGATATTGAGAAAATGGATAGGCTTCGTGACTACGGTGAAATTCGCCGTGTACCAGAGAAGAAGCGTCAGACTTTGTTTTAATTTGCGATGTATTTGAGCCGATAACTCTCAGTGAATGATGTGAATTATTGGCTCATCGACGTTTAATATAAGAAGCGGCAATAATTGTCGCTTTTTTTGTACACGCGAGGTAATGCTACGAGCATGAACGGTGTTAAAGATAGGATGGATGTGTGAGATATCGACTAATGCTGAAGCTTCGGCTAAAGCTAGACTTAGGCTTTTAGGTTAGTGCCCAGTGTTGATAGCGTATGGGTCTGCCCCCCGGCATTGTAAGTCATCCCAATTTTCCCATGGCTTTGTTGCATTAGGTTATTGAGTTTGTTGAAGCTGAGTTGAGCGCGCTGCAAACTATGGCCATTGATCTCATTGCGCTTTTGGCAATCGAGGATAATAGATTTAATCGTATCTACTTGCTTTGACAATAAATTTTCGTCGGTGAGTCGAGCGACATCTTGATGCTGACTCAGCCGCTGATCGGTTTGCTGCAGTTGGCCGATTAACGCCATTTTTTCTTTAGCGAGGCGTTCAATGTCGGTAGATTCACGCGCAGTGATGGCTTTGGTCTCTTCTGATAATAGAAGAGACAGGGCTTTTGCGTTTTTAAGTTGATAATCAACCAAATCAACAAGGGCTGCCATTCAATTCACCTAAGTTTAATCTGCTAAACACATACTCATAGTAGGTATGCGTTACTTTAACCCGCCGAGTTCATCTTCAAATTTAATCATGTTATCAGCAAGTTTTTCCGGGTCTACGGTATAAGAGCCGTTTGCGATTGCTTCTTTAATTGCCGCTACTTTGGCGGTATCAAAACTAGGCTGTGACGCCATTTGTTGATGCATTTGTCCAATCGCTTTGCCGCCCTGACTCAATGTCACGGCATCTTGTTTTGCTGATGACTGACTAACTTGGGCGGAGCTGCTGCTCGTGCTTGTATCCGAACGAGCAGGGGCGCGACTGGTTGTCGTTAGCGTCTGTCCTGAACGAATGTTATCAATGCCTGCCATAGTTTAGCCTTCTTTGCGTAGTATCTATAAATAATGACTCTAATGAAGCCGTCGTTATATAAATAGTTTCTTGTATACCGTCAGTATCGACCTGAACCATGGATACTTTAGTAAAAAATTAAAAATTAACTGTAATTTCAGCAACGCCAGTGACAATACCTTCAATTATACGCTGAGACTTGTCATTTTTCACCCTAACTTGGTCACCATTTGAGCCATCACTTAGCGCGGTGCCTTTGGTTGAAATCGTCATGCCGCTTTTTATTGCACGAATTACGACCTTTTCATTTCGGCAAACCACACAAACGTCATTCCTTTCAATGACGTCACCAAGCCTGACGTTCTTTTTTAATTTTGATCCAATGACGTGTTCAAAATTAGAAAAGCCTTGGCGGCGAAAGCGACGCTGGTCCACCATCGTCATTGTAACATCGCCTTGTGTCACAATGCTGCCACGTGCCAATGGTTGTGTGGCGGTCACGAGAGGCAGGGAAATAGACAGCCTGACTGGGACATATAAACGCCAACCATCGCTGGGGCACTCCACAAGAACGGTCACATTGCTGCTGGTATTTTTTGCATTCGATGATGAAGCCTGTAAAGGCTCAATGCAATCGGTAGCATGTACGCGAGAGTCTATGCGACCTGCCGTTGCCGTGAGCTCTGCACCGATTGGGGACTCTAGGGTATCCAAAACATGAGCTTGGGCTGCCTTTTGGATGTTTTCTATTTGCTCTGGGGTCGCCGCGTGCGTTAATGCACTAAAGAAAAACGTGTGCCAGACGATAAATAATAAAAGCCCATTGAGCAACCGCTTAAAATTGGGACTGGATGTAATCAAAAAAGATGTCTTATAATACAGCATTCTGTTTCTCAGGTTCCTCGTTGCCTGCAGTAGACTATCACTTTTTTCGCGTAAAGTTTGAGATGGAGATGAACTTATGACCGGTATCTTAGATTCGGTGAACCAGAGAACGCAACTAGTGGGTCAGAACCGACTCGAATTATTAACATTTCGTTTAATGGGACGCCAAAGATACGGTATTAATGTCTTTAAGGTAAAAGAAGTGCTGCAATGCCCAAGACTCACTGCGATGCCAAATTTGCATCGTTTGGTGAAAGGGGTTGCACATATTCGTGGACAGACAATTTCCGTTATCGACCTTAGCTTGGCAGTTGGCGGCCGTCCAACGACGGATGTCGCGAACAGTTTTGTGGTGATCTCTGAATTCAACCGCAGTGTTCAAGGCTTTTTGGTTAGTTCTGTTGAGCGTATTATCAATATGCACTGGGAATCAATTTTGCCGCCGCCAGAAGGCGCAGGGCGCGCCAACTATTTGACCGCAGTAACGAATATTGACAATGAACTCGTTGAAATCATCGATGTCGAGAAAATACTGGCAGAGATTTCTCCTGTTGTTGAGACCATGGACGGCAACCTCGCGAAAGAAATCGCAGAGGTAGAGGAGCAACAAAAAAGACAAATTGTTAAGCGCATTATGATTGCTGACGATTCAGCGGTGGCGCGTAAACAGGTCCAACGAGCTATCGAGTCTATTGGCTTTGAGGCGATTTTGGTCAAAGATGGCAAAGATGCGTACAACAAGCTGGTCGAAATGGCGGGCGAAGGCGATATTCGCGAACAGATATCACTGTTGATCTCGGATATTGAAATGCCAGAAATGGACGGTTATACCTTAACAGCAGAAGTCCGGCGCCACCCTGATCTGAAAGATCTACATATTATCTTGCACACCTCACTCAGTGGCGTATTTAACCAAGCCATGGTAGAACGGGTGGGTGCTAATGAGTTTATCGCTAAGTTTAACCCTGAAGAGTTGGGAAGTGCAGTGAAAGCTGCGGTTACCTCAGGTTAGCGGCAAATAATAAAACTAACAGAACTTGTGTTAAGCAAGCTTTCAAAAGCAGTATAGAGTAGTTAATGACAGCGATAACCATAAGCGATCAAGAGTATCGTGATTTTAGCCGCTTTTTAGAGTCGCAGTGCGGTATCGTACTGGGAGACAGTAAACAATATTTGGTACGAAGTCGTTTAAGTCCGTTGGTATCTAAGTTCGGCCTTTCTTCTTTGTCTCAGTTGTTGAGAGACGTGGTATCTGGGCGCAACCGCGAATTACGCATTGCTGCTGTGGATGCCATGACGACAAACGAAACGTTATGGTTTCGGGATAATTACCCATTTACCGTGTTATCGGATAAGTTGTTGCCAGAGATGGCGGCAAAAAAACGACCATTGAAAATATGGTCAGCCGCGAGTTCCTCGGGCCAAGAACCTTATTCAATGGCAATGACGGTTCTGGAAACTCAGGCGAAAAGGCCGGGCATGTTGCCTAACGTATCAATCACCGCAACGGATATCTCTAGCACGATGTTGGATGCGTGCCGTCTGGGTGAATACGATAATTTAGCATTGGGAAGGGGCCTATCGTCTGAACGTCGTCGAGTCTTTTTTGAAAGCACCAGTAGTGGCAAGATGAAGATTAAGGACAACGCGAAGCGTCTGGTTAATTTTCGTCCGCAAAATCTAATGGACTCTTACGCTTTACTGGGCAAATTTGATATTATTTTTTGTCGCAACGTGTTGATTTATTTCTCTCCCGAGATGAAATCACAGGTGCTCAATCAGATGGCGCGCAGCCTCAACCCCGGTGGTTACTTATTGCTTGGTGCCTCCGAGTCTCTGACGGGGCTCACTGACCAATTTGAAATGGTGCGCTGCAACCCTGGTATTATTTATAAGTTAAAAGCTTAATCTCTCCTTAAAGCCTTGGTATCTTCCAAGGCTTTTCTTATTACGCCGCCTTTGTTTCTTGCTAAACTTGACGAGTTAGCAAAGCCATCGAATGTAAACGACATTCCTAATCGACCCATCGATCGCTTTGCGACCGATACCCTGAGTTTCGGCGTATTGAAAAATCCACATAGAAATAATCAGTAGATAGAAAACAGTGGCGCACATTTTGCTGCCTAAATCGTTAGCGTGCCAGCGGCAAGGTTTCTTCAAAATTTAAAAACTCATTAGATCTTTAAATTTTGGCTCGGAAATTGCTTTTATATTTACCAGGCACATATTTTTGAACAATGAGGTTTAAATGGCCATCTCTTTTAACAATGCACTCGGTATTCATCAGCACACCGTTGGTGTCCGCGAAAAGAATGCGGAAGTCATCTCTACCAACATCGCGCAAGCCAATACACCCGGCTTCAAAGCGAAAGGTATGGATTTCAATCGTGCGTTAAAAGCGGCAACCTCAGGGGCAAGCATTGGACTGGATCGCACGGATGGACGGCATATATCTGCCTCCACGTCAGTGACTGGCGAAATGCTCTATCGTATTCCCGACCAGCCGGATACCGGAGATGGCAATACTGTAGACGTGGACCTAGAACGAAACTTGTTCATGCAGAACCAGCTAAGACATCAAGCGTCACTCGATTTCTTAGGAAGCAAATTTAAAAATATGACCAAGGCAATCAAAGGGGAGTAAGTAAGATGAGTTTATTTAATGTTTTTAACGTAACGGGATCAGCGATGAGCGCTGAGTCTGTTCGTCTTAATACGACCTCAAGTAACCTTGCCAATGCCGACAGTGTTAGCAGCTCGGCAAAAGAGACTTACAAGGCTCGCCATGCAGTTTTTGGCGCTGAGTTAAGTAAGGCTCGTTATAACCGCGATCATACCGTGCCAGTCAAAGTAATGGGCATAGTAGAGAGCGATAAACCCTTAAATGCGGTGTACAACCCAGATCATCCACTTGCGAATGATGAAGGCTATATCTACAAGCCTAACGTCAATGTAATGGAAGAGATGGCCAACATGATTTCTGCGTCTCGTTCGTACCAGACTAACGTCCAGGTAGCGGAAGCGAGTAAACAGATGTTGTTACGTACCCTGCAAATGGGTCAATAGAGATAGGAGATAGCAAATGGCCGGAATCAACAATGTTGGTCAAAGCGGTTTGTCCTACGTTGATCAGCTGAAAAAGCTACAGGACCAAAATAAGCCTGAAGAAGTCACTGGTCAGCAGAGCCTTAAGCAAGAAGACTTCTTGTCTTTGCTCACCAAACAGTTGGCTCAACAGGATCCGTTTAAACCCGTGGGTAATGATCAAATGATTGCCCAAATGGCATCATTTGCCACGGTAGATGGTATTGGAAATATGAATTCTCAGTTTGAGAGTTTGAATTCATCAATGACATCAAACCAAGCACTTCAAGCGTCTTCATTAGTGGGGCGTGATGTGTTGGTGCCAGGCGCTGCAGGTGTTAAAGAAGCGGATAAAAGCATGGCGGCAATGGTCAAACTGCCCCAGTCTTTAGAAAACGTTTTTGTGCGTGTAGAAAATGAAATGGGTCAACTGGTTCGCACCTTCAATGCTGGCGCAAAACCTGGCGGTGATGCGCGTGTCGAGTGGGACGGAAAAGATGATAGCGGTAATTCAATGCCGCCTGGCAAATACAAGGTGAGAGCCTCGGGTTTGTTAGATGGAGAAAGCAAAGAGCTTGAAGTTTCTAGTTATGCAAACGTCAACAGCGTGCTTTTAGGCAAGGGAGATGGAAACGTACTACTCAATCTCGCTGGTTTTGAAAACCCAGTTCGACTTGCAGAAGTATTGGAAGTCGGCAAAGCGTGATAATTAGCTAGGTTAGGAGATTAGGAATGTCATATGTATCTTTGAGTGGATTGTCGTCTGCTCAGTTGGATTTAAACACGACCAGTAATAACATTGCCAACGCCAACACATTCGGCTTTAAAGAGTCGCGTGCTGAATTTGGTGATGTCTATTCAAACTCATTGTTTACCAACTCTAAAACCACGCCAGGTGGTGGTGTTCAGCCAAGTAAAATTGCTCAGCAATTTCACGAAGGCTCGAGTGTATCGACAAATAACCCAATGGATTTACGTATCAGTGGGACCGGTTTTTTTGCCGTATCTAAAGAACGTTTGGTTCCGCAGCAAAACGAGATCACCCGTAATGGTGCGTTTCATCTAAACAAAGACAGTTACATGGTGACATCTAACGATGAGTTTTTGTTAGGGTACGAAGTTAACAAAGATACCGATGAAGTGGTTTCCTACGAACCTAAACCAATCAATGTGCCGCCAGAATTTGGTAAGCCAAAACAGACGGCTAATATTGAAATTGGTGCTAACTTACCCGCTAATGGTGACTTAAAAGATCCAGCGCTGTTCGACTTTTCTGATCCGGAAACCTACAACCGTTCTACGTCTTCAACGATGTATGATTCAATGGGTCAGTCTTATAAGATGACCACCTACTATGTGAAGGATCAAAATCAGCCGAATACATGGCAAAGTTACTACACGGTGAGTGATGGCGCGGGTGAAAAACCGATAAACATCTCTGGTGGTGACGCGGCTTCTCCAAGTGGTCATGTTGGGCATACGATACGTTTCAATAACGATGGCACACTCGCGAGCCTGAATAATGGCCAGCAGATTGTGACAGAAGCTATTGGCGAAGGGCCTAACGCGGTTGAAATGAATGGTGCAGATCCAACACAGCAGCTGTCTTTTAAGCTCGATAGCACCACACAATATGCCGCTCCATTTGAATTAACTAAATTTAATGAAGATGGCGCGACAACGGGATTCTTAACCAAAGTCGATTACGATGAGAAGGGGAACGTACTTGGTACTTACTCCAATGGTGAGAATGTCACGCTTGGTCGTGTTGCAATGGTACGTGTTGCCAATGAGCAAGGCCTTGAGAAAAAAGGCGGTACTCAATGGGATTCCACCACAGCGTCTGGTGCTAAAATTTGGGGTGAATCGAATAAAGGCTCATTTGGTACTATTAACAATGGTACGCTGGAGCAATCAAACATCGATATGACTCAAGAGTTGGTGGATCTGATTTCTGCGCAAAGAAATTTCCAAGCAAACTCTCGTGCGCTGGATGTGCATAACCAGCTACAACAAAACATCCTGCAAATTCGTTAAGTTTTTATGTAAAGTGCCAGTATTTGACTGGCACTTTCATTATTTAAGCACGACATTTTGCTCACGGCTGTTTGTTGGCGTCTTTTTCCCCACTACTATTAAGCGCTCCGTTGCCACACGACGTAGTTTGCCACCTCGTGTTGCCACACGCTGACTTTTCATTTGCCGCTCTAGACCCTTTCTATTCATAATCTTCATGATTCCATGGTAACTATCTGTATTTAAAGTAATTATTTTTATGGCATAAACTTTGCTATGTATGTTCTGTACTTTGATTATTGGAGCTATCAATGGATCGTGCCCTATATCTATCTATGAGTGGTGCAAAGCAAAATATGCAAGCTTTGCAACTCAGAGCCAACAACCTAGCCAATGCCAGCACGCCGGGCTTTCGAGCGGATCTCGCTCAAGCACGTTCGATGCAAGCCTATGGTGAGGGAATGCCGACTCGTGTGTTTAGCATGACTGAGCGTCCTGGCCATAACTTTGAGCAAGGCAGCGTCGTGACGACGGGTCGTGATCTCGATGTGACCATCGAAGGGCAAGGTTGGATCTCAGTGATGGATAAAACCGGTAAAGAAGGCCTGACTCGTAACGGTAGCTTTCAAGTCGATCAAAACGGTTTATTGAGTAACAGCAATGGTCATCTTGTATTGGGTGAGCGTGGTACACCGATTACGGTGCCCGTTCCGCTTAAAAAGATAGAAATTGGTCGTGATGGTACCGTCTCGGTGATTCCGCAAGATGCGCCAGCCGATGAAATGGAAATTGTCGACCGCATTAAATTAACCAATCCAGACAATCGCTCGCTATTCAAAGATACCAATGGCTTATTTCGTAATAAGAACCCTGAATTGGGTTATGGCCTAGACGGTAATGTCCAACTGATGACGGGCGCTGTCGAAGGCAGCAACGTTAATCCGGTAGGAGAGATGACCAGCTTGATTGACTTACAGCGTCAGTTTGAAATGCAAGTCAAGCTTATGAAATCGGCAGAAGACATGGACAAGGCGTCTGACTCCTTGCTTCGCATGGGTTAATAGGATTAGGGGAATACGATGCATCCGGCACTATGGGTAAGTAAAACGGGCTTAGACGCTCAGCAAACCAACATCTCAACGATTTCAAATAACTTGGCGAATGCCTCAACCGTTGGCTATAAAAAAAGCCGTGCGGTATTTGAAGATCTGTTTTATCAAAATATTAATCAACCTGGTGGTCAGTCTTCGCAAAACACGGAGTTGCCATCTGGGCTTATGCTCGGCGCGGGTTCTAAAGTAGTCGCAACGCAAAAGATTCATACACCGGGTAATGCTCAAACCACCTCTAACAGTATGGATATGATGATTGAAGGCGATGGTTTTTTCCAAGTTTTGATGCCAGACGGCAACATTGGATATAGCCGTAACGGCCAGTTTACCCTTAACGATGAAGGTATCATTGTGACCTCCGGCTCAGGCTATTCCCTAGAGCCAGAAGTGGCCATTCCCGAGGATGCTATTTCAGTCACCGTGGGTACGGATGGCGAGGTGTCGGTTCGAGTGCGTGGTCAACAAGAGAACCAAGTTGTGGGTAACATTACGACTGTCGATTTTATTAACCCAGGCGGTTTAGAGCCGATTGGACAAAACCTTTACTTGCCAACGGGTGCCAGTGGCGATCCTAACGAAGGCGTACCAGGTCTTGATGGCTTTGGTCAGATTCGTCAGTCTATGTTGGAAAGCTCGAACGTGAACGTCACGGAAGAGTTGGTGAACATGATTGAAGCTCAGCGCGTTTATGAGATGAACTCAAAAGTTATCTCTTCCGTTGATAAAATGATGAGTTTCGCGACTCAACAGCTGTAATTTATTTCTATATTTGTCAATTATGTAGCGGTTGTCGTTCACTAATTATTGCCGTTGAACTAATTACTGTCGTTTAAATGACCGCTATAAATCGATTGGTCCCATTAAACAGACAAACAACAGACATTTCGCTACTTGATAGGATTCAAGCCCATGAAAAAACTTATCTGTATTTCCTTGCTAGCTATGCTGTCGGGGTGTGCTCAGTTTGGACCGCAAGAAACAGTGGACGAAGTGGCTGACAGTACGACAGCTGTGGATGCGGTAGAAGGCGACCGTACTCAGTCTACTGGAATTGTTGATACGTTGAGAGGGAGAACGGATCCTGTTGCCGATGACCCTGCATGGGCTCCCATTCATCCAAAAAACAAACCAGAACATTACGCTGCCGCCACCGGTTCACTGTTCAATACAGACTATTCTCGAGATTGGTATGATGATTCTAAGCCACGTGGCTTGGGCGACATTATTACGGTTACTCTAGACGAAGCAACAAAAGCAGCGAAAAGCTCGGATGCAGATTTATCTAAGAAAAATGATTCGTCAATGGATCCTTTGGCGGTCGGCGGTCGACCAGTGACCATTAATGATTATGACTTCTCCTATGAACTGAAAAACGACAATAACTTTAAAGGTAACGCGTCTGCGAACCAGAGTAACAGTTTGTCGGGTTCAATCACCGTAGAGGTGATTGAAGTGCTGGCCAATGGAAACCTCATTATTCGCGGTGAAAAATGGCTGACGTTGAATACTGGCGATGAATACATTCGTTTGAGTGGTACCATACGCCCTGATGATATTGAGTTCGATAATACCATTGCGTCCAATCGTATTTCTAATGCTCGAATTCAATACTCTGGCACCGGAACACAACAAGATATGCAAGAACCTGGATTCTTGGCACGATTCTTTAATGTGTCTCTATAGGATAGGTTTTTAACGAATCGAAAGCGGCAAACCCTCTCCTACGAGGGTTTGTTTGTATTTGGAGTAACATCATGAAAAAAATCGCGTTTTTACTTTTAGGACTCTGTTTTGCCGCGGCAAGTGTTCAGGCGGCACGCATCAAAGATGTGGCAGAAGTTGCCGGGGTGCGGAGTAACCAATTGGTGGGTTATGGCCTTGTCACTGGTTTACCAGGCACAGGTGAAAAAACACCCTTTACCGAGCAAAGTTTCCGTTCGATGTTGGAGCGATTTGGTATTCAAATGCCAATTGGTTTCAAGCCTAAATTTAAAAATGTCGCGGCGGTTATCGTGACCGCTGAGCTTCCTGCTTTCTCAAAACCGGGGCAAAGGGTAGACGTCACCGTATCGTCAATTGGTGCAGCGAAAAGCCTGCGTGGTGGTACCTTGATGCAAACCTTTATGCAAGGACTTGATGGCGAAGTGTACGCCGTAGCACAAGGCAACCTTGTGGTGAGTGGTTTTAGCGCAGAAGGCCTTGATGGTTCTAAGATTGTTGGCAACAACCCCGTAGTTGGTATGATTTCAAGTGGTGCGAGTGTCGAGCGTGAAATCCCAAGCCCATTCTCGCGAGGGGATTACATTACCTTTAATCTACTTGAGTCTGATTTTACTACCGCGCAAAACATGTCAAACGCGATCAATAACTTTCTTGGCCCGCAAATGGCCAGCCCAATGGATTCGACATCAGTACGAGTAAGAGCCCCGCGTGACCTAAGCCAGCGCGTTGCCTTCTTATCGGCGGTAGAAAACGTTGAATTTGATACTGCTGACAGCGGCGCTAAGATTATCGTCAATTCTCGTACGGGTACTATTGTGGTCGGCAAGCATGTTCACTTGAAAGCGGCAGCAATTACTCACGGTGGTATGACCGTCGCGATAAAAGAAAACTTGCGAGTGAGCCAGCCTGGAGCATTCTCCGGTGGTGAAACGGTCGTGGTACCAAACTCGGATATTCAGGTGACAGAAGGCGATGGCAAAATGTTTAAGTTTGAGCCGGGTCTGACACTGGATGATCTTGTTAGAGCGGTTAATGAGGTTGGCGCCGCGCCGTCTGATCTGATGGCAATACTACAAGCACTAAAACAAGCTGGAGCCATTGAAGGCCAGCTCATCGTGATTTAATTGGGAACTCATTAATGATTAAAAATCCTAATGATGTCGGCTTTATCCATGATATCAGCAGCCTAGATAAGCTTCGTCAACAAGCTACTAGCGGTGACAAAGGCGATGATAAAGCGGCGTTACGTGCCGCGGCAACCCAGTTCGAGTCGATTTTCACCTCAATGATGTTGAAATCGATGCGAGATGCTAATACCCATTTTGAATCGGACATGATGAACAGCCAGAATGAGCAGTTCTATCGTCAAATGCTGGATGACCAAATGGCGAGTGAACTGAGTTCTTCAGGATCCATGGGGCTCGCCGATATGATTGTGGCTCAACTGAGTGCAGGACAAAGCACGGAAGATGAAGCATCTGCTGGTGGCGAGATTCGTATGCGCAATGAGGCATTTCATAGCACGTTGCAAATGCCATATGATGAGGCGAAGGCTCGTGAAACCGCTACGACACTTGGGCTTAATAATCGTCAACAAGCACAGCCTGTTGACTTTAACACGCCAGAAAAATTCGTAGAATCGCTGAAACCCTACGCTGATAGGGCCGCTAAGTCGTTAGGTGTTGACCCGTCACTTTTGCTTGCTCAAGCAGCATTAGAAACCGGCTGGGGTAAAAAAGTGGTGAGTAATAGTCAGGGTAGCAGTAACAACTTATTCAATATTAAAGCTGATCGCAGTTGGGACGGTGACAAGGTTTCCACCCAAACGCTTGAGTATCATCAAAATGTACCCGTTCAAGAACGCGCGGCGTTTCGTTCCTACCGTTCTTATGAAGACAGCTTTAATGATTACGTTCAGTTCCTTAATGATAACCCACGCTATCAATCAGCATTAAAGCGAGACAATGGTTCTGAGTCGTTCATTCGCGACGTTCATCAAGCTGGTTATGCAACCGACCCTAGCTACGCCGACAAGGTGTTAAGAGTCAAAGCAAAAATCGACAATATGACGACTCGTTAGCCACATCACGCATTTAAAAGAACATAAAATCCCGGCCTTGAGCTGGGATTTTAGTATTTATAGTGCCCATTAAATGTCGTTGCGCAGTGATTGAGTGTCGTAAAATAATGAGAAATTTTTCTTAGAGTGATCACTACGGCATACATATTGCATTTTATTGTTCAGTACAGCGTAACTTGCGGATTTAGTTACGCTAATTGAAGTTTTTGGGGGCGATATGGCGTCAGATCTTCTGAACTTAGGTACGCAAAGCGTCCTGACAGCTCAGAGACAGTTAAACACCACCGGTCATAACATTTCTAATGCAAATACAGAAGGTTATAGTCGGCAGTCTGTGGTTCAAGGTACCAATAGCCCTAGGCAATTTGGTGGCCAAACCTATGGAATGGGTGTGCATGTGGAAAATGTTCGCCGCTCATGGGATCAATTTGCCGTTAAAGAGCTGAATGTGGCAACGACACAAGTGAACTATCGCAATGAAAACCTAAGCAATCTCGATCTTATGTCGGGGATGTTGTCTTCGGTTGCCTCCAAGAAAATTCCTGAGAACCTTAATGATTGGTTTAGCTCAGTGAAAACACTGGCCGATACGCCCAATGATGTAGGTGCTCGAAAGGTAGTGTTAGAGAAAGCCAATCAGATTAGACAAACACTGAATAACGTCCATGAAACGGTGCGTCAGCAAGCCGATACGGCAAATAAAAAACTGGAAATGGGCGTCGAGCGTGTCAATCAAATCGCGGTAGAAATCCGTGATATTCATCGATTAATGATGAAAACACCAGGCCCGCATAACGATTTGATGGATACACACGAGAATCTTGTAAAAGAGTTGTCGGAATACACCAAGGTCACTGTTACACCACGAAAAAATGCCGAAGGGTTTAATGTTCATATTGGTAGCGGACATACTCTTGTATCAGGTACGGAGTCTAGTCAGCTGAAGATGGTTGATGGCGATCCCGATGTCCACCAACGCCGATTGGCCATGGTGGAAGGTAAGGGGATAAAACCCATTACTTCTACCGATATTGGCGGCAAGATTGAAGCGATGTTTGAGCTTCGAGACAAAGAAATACCTTATATCATGGATGAATTAGGACGCGTGGCTACGGCATTTAGCTTTGAGGTTAATAAGCTGCAAAATCAGGGGCTTGATCTTAATGGTCAAGTCGGTGCTGACATGTTCATTGATACCAATAGTGAGGCGATAGCCCTATCTCGTGTGGTAAGAACGCCGCAGTCAAATGCTGAAGTGGCGGTATACATCGAGAACACCAGTGCATTAAAAGGCGGTGAATACGCCCTAAAATACAATGGCTCCAATTACACCGTGACGAAACCCGATGGTGACACGATTAACGCTGAGCTGAATATTGACGGCCGAGCTTTCTATATCGATGGCATGATTATCGATATTCGAAATCCTCCGGCGGCGGGTGAAAAATTGCTGATCAGGCCGACTCGTACTGGCGCTGCGGATATTCAGATGGCTACTAGCGATCCCAAAACGATAGCGGCACACAGTTTTGAGGCATCGACGACCGAAGCGCAAGGTACCGCTAAATTTACAATGTTGGCAGTAGGGCAGTTACGCGAGTTTGAAGTGCATGTCTCCCCCTCTGGTCAAGAGTTTGCGGTGACTGACCCCAAAGGAAATCTGTTATTGGCGCCGCAACCTTATCCGCCTTCTGAGCCGGTTTCCGTGTTGGGTACGGAGTTTAGATTGACTGCAGGCGCTCTGCCTAATGATAAATTTACCGCTAACCTCACTCCTTCTGAAGGGGACAATGGTAACTTACGTAAAATGTTCGATATCCAGCGTAATAAGACCATGAATGGTAACGAATCGACCATTATTGATGTTTATCACAATCTCAATACTGACGTTGGCTTAAAAGCGTCAACGGCGACGCGACTGCAGGAAGTAGCTGAGCTTGAGCATGAAGCGGCACAAAGCCGTGTTGCGTCTATCTCTGGGGTTAATCTCGATGAAGAGGCTGCGAATATGATGAAGTTTCAACAAGCTTATATGGCGTCCTCTCGAGTGATGCAGGCTGCCAATGAAACCTTCGACACTATCTTGCAGTTGAGGTAGGAGCACTAACTTATGATGAACCGAATCTCCAGTTTTCACAGCTATCAGACTGTGCAAAATGACATGCGTAAGCAAGAGAACAAAATCCATCACAATCAAGCTCAATTGGCTTCTGGCAAGCAGCTTCAAAAACCAGCGGATGACCCGTTGGCGATTCATTACCTGCAAAAAGTCGGGCAACAAACTGAGCAGCTCGACCAATTTACTGACGCGATTGTACTGTCGCGTAATCGCCTAGAACACCAAGAGGTGATGATCAGAGAAACAGAGCAGTTTTCCGACAATGCGAAACGACTCACCATGGAATCGATCAATGGTGCGTTATCACCAGAAGACCGAGGCGCTAAGGCGCGTGAATTACAAGAGCTTGCTAAGAACTTTCTCGCGCTCGCCAACAATCAAGACGAGTCTGGTAACTACACGTTTGCGGGTACTAAGCCTAAAACGCAGCCATTTTTTACTGATAACCAAGGGAAGATGGCCTACGCCGGTGACGACTATCAGCGAAAAATGCGCATCTCTAATAGTATGGAGATGCCAATTAATTATCCTGGCAGCAAGTTGTTCATGGAAATCGAGAATCCGTTTGGAGACTACAAACCCAGCTACCAGTTACAAAATGCGTCTGAGTTGCTCCTAGATAAAGCGACCAACAATAAGGTGAATGACGACAGTGAATACAAGGTCACCTTTGTCGATATGGGTAAGGCGCAGTTTGGTTATCAGCTCGAGCGAAATGGCTCGGTAGTAAAAGCCGGGGACTATGATCCCAAAGCAGGCATTGAACATGACGGGTTCAGTTTACGAGTGAAAGGGCAGATCACGGCGGGTGATGCCATTGTCTTGGCGCCTAGAGAAAGCTTTAGTGTGTTTGACACGTTTCGAGATGCCATTGACGCCTTGGATTATGACGTTTCGGATGCCTCTGCTAATGCAAAACTGCATCAAGTGACTGAAGAGTTTCATACCGCGTTTTTACATCTAACAAAAGCCAGAACCGACGTTGGTGTAAGGCTGAATACGCTCGATACTCAAGAGCAGCAAAATGAAGATTTCAAAATTTCGTTAGCACGTTCCAAGAGTAATTTTGAAGACCTTGATTACTCGAAGGCCGTGATTGAGTTTGAAGAAAACTCAAGGGCGCTACAAGCATCGCAATTAGCATTTGGTAAAACGAAAGACCTGACATTATTTAATTATCTATAGTCTCGATGACATTTAATTTCTAGTTTCGGTGATGTTCAATAAAAGAAAGAATACGACCTCGGTTGCCGTATGTGCACTGCCATATGAGCGTAGGTTGATAAAGCGGCAATATTTACCGCGATTCTGTTGCCACATTATTGATGTATTGAGATGGGCTATCATTTTTTTGAATGGAATTCCCTGTAACAATAGGATAGTTAAAGGTTTATTGTTGAATTAAATGAAAGTTTTGTTTTTGGCATATTAATTGCTTTTGTATGGTAGTACGAGCAACAAGGCTAACGGAGTTCGTTGGTTTTTATGAATAGATACTCCATCTGATACGGGGTATCAGATGGATGTTGTCGGTCAGTGCATTTCCTTATGAGAGCAATGCTGACCACTTCGCAATCCATCTTGAACGTTTGCGAACTCATTTAGGAGAGCAAAATGGCAGTGACAGTCAGTACTAACGTGTCGGCAATGACCGCACAACGTTATTTAAATAAAGCCTCTGGGGATTTAAACACCTCAATGGAACGCCTTTCGTCTGGTCATAAGATCAATAGTGCGAAAGACGATGCCGCGGGCTTACAGATTTCTAACCGTCTTACTGCGCAGTCGCGTGGTTTAGATGTCGCGATGCGTAATGCCAATGATGGTATTTCGATAGCGCAGACGGCGGAAGGTGCGATGAATGAATCAACCAATATCTTACAAAGAATGCGAGATCTGGCGATTCAATCCTCAAACGGCACTAACTCCCCTTCTGAGCGTCAGGCGATCAATGAAGAATCAACGGCTTTACAAGCCGAGTTGAATCGTATCGCTGAAACGACCTCATTTGGTGGTCGCCGCTTGCTGAATGGATCCTTTGGTGATGCGTCATTCCAAATTGGTGCCAATTCAGGTGAGGCGATGATCATGGGCTTAACCAGCATTCGTGCGGATGATTTTCGCATGGGTGGCTCAACATTCTTAGCTGAGAATGGCAAGGACAAGAACTGGTCAGTGCCGCCTGATGCAAGCGATTTGAAATTTGAGTTTGTCACGAAAAGTGGCGAAGAAATCTCAGTCGATATTCTGGCAAAACCAGGGGATGATATTGAGCAACTAGCCACTTACATCAATGGTCAATCGGACAAGATTAATGCCTCTGTTGGTGATGATGGTGAGCTACAAATCTTTATTGCTGAGCCTGATTTAGAGGGTGACCTATCGATTTCTGGTGGTCTCGCGTCTGATCTCGGTTTAAGCAACCAAGCGATCAATACCACAGTTCAAGATATTGATATGACGACAGTCGCGGGTTCCCAAAATGGTATCTCAGTGATTGATTCGGCATTGAAGTATGTGGACTCGCAACGCGCTGATCTCGGGGCGAAGCAGAACCGGTTAAGCCACAGTATTAATAACTTAGCAAATGTCCAAGAGAATGTTGATGCGTCTAATAGCCGTATTAAAGATACCGACTTTGCTAAAGAAACAACCGCGATGACTAAGAATCAAATCCTGCAACAAGCGGGTACATCGATTCTTGCTCAAGCGAAACAGTTGCCTAACTCTGCGATGACCTTACTCCAGTAGTAAACAGCGTAAGTTAAGTAAGAGTGATAGCCGCCAGACGTGGCAATCTATCATCACTTACAGGCATGCATATCTTGCGAAGGTGTTGGGGCTCTCTCTCACAACCTGCCCTAATACGGTAACAAGGTATGTTCGGTTTGCCGGTTTGCGTTCATTTCTCTTGATCTCCACGCAGCCTCTGGCGACCACCCAGCCCCAGTTCTCTCAAAGGAAAAGGGGCTTTTTCTTTTTCTAAAGCAAAGTAAATGCGACTCTTTGTCCCGCTGTATTATGACAAACCAGATGTTGTCGACCCTCCTTTGGTAAACTTTACCCCTTTTTGTGTGTTTTTTTACTGTTTGCTCAAATCTTAGTCAAACGATAACTTTTTCACCTTTTTTCTATTTTTTTCCTAAAGGTTTTCACAGCAGTGTCGTTAAAGGAATAACTTTGAGAGAACTACTTGGTTTTCCGAGACGTCGGAAACCGCTACACCGGAAAATCAATTGGAGAAACAACATGGCAGTGAACGTAAATACTAACGTATCGGC
>NZ_JBHFOL010000027.1:0-38009 GCF_053544015.1 Vibrio sp. E150_011 | reverse complement strand
ACTGAGATGACGAAGAACCAAATTCTTTCTCAAGCTTCAAGCTCAATCTTGGCACAAGCCAAGCAAGCGCCTCAAGCGGCAATGAGTCTGCTAGGTTAATTAGGCTTTTAATAAATTTTATCAACGATTTACGAGATCGTTTGAATGACAAAAACCAGAGTTTAGGCTCTGGTTTTTTAGTCTAACAACATTAACGTAGTGATGAGCAAAGCCTGTTTGGTTAGGCGTTATAGTGCCAACTATCACGCAAGTGCTTTTAATTATTGTGCTGCTGAGAGGGCGTATCAACATGACCTAGTTGCCGCTCAGGATCGATGACATCTCGTATTTTTTGCTTGAGGATCTTAGCCTCAGGAAAGCCGCCGTCCTTTTTCCGTTCCCAAACTTGAATGTCATTACACCATATCTCAAATCGACCTCCAGTGTCGGGGTGGAGCGATACGGTGCTGATATCTTCGCTGAACGTATGCAGTAACTCTTGGGTAAGCCACGTTGAGCGCAGCATCCAATTACACTGTCGGCAGTAGTAGATATCAATGTTTGCTTTATCCATGGCTAGGTACCTGTTTTTGATTTGTTAGTTGTTTCAGGGAGAACGGGGTAAATCCAAGACAACAAAAAGGAGGCCATGATCGCCCCCTTTTTGTGATTCTAATGCGACAGCTATGTTAGTTAGAAAACAATACCGACGACCCTTGATTTAGGCTAGTCAGCAGCAGTGTTTTACCATTAACAATGTCGATACGACGGCTTTGCTGTGCTTCCATCTTCAAAAACTGTTTAATCATGGCTAATTGCTCATGGGTGAACTCATCAGATTGCGCGGTCGCGGTGTCTTTGAATTCACGAGGAGAAATCAACAAGTAGTTATCACTGATTGCCCACGAACCTGTCTCAGAGATCTTGATAAGTGTATGCGACTCAGAGTCCTTACCAAACAGACGCATTGAAGACTCGCGAATGTAGGTGCCTTCCGGTAAGTATTTGACATTAGCAGACATCTCTAGTCGGCTTAATGGGCCAATATCCGTGTCTGGCGCATTATTTGCGGCGATAATGCCCACCATGTTGCTTTGCCATTCGTTTGAGGTGAGTACCTGCTCAAGCTTGAGATCGCTTCCCCAATAAAGCCAAGCGCTCAAGGCAGTGGAGAGTGCAAGTAGAATTGACGCGTATTTCATTTTCATCTTGTTATCCTCTACTCGCACACTTTGCTTAGATCAGACTGCTCAGTGAAGATTCTCATCGTCACGTTCTCGCTTGAGTGTTCCATCGTGTGGATGAAGTTCAGAGCGATTTGATCGCCTTGATCGCCAGTCACAATCACTTGTTCAGGCAGCTTTTCTGCCGTATGTGATTCAATGTACTTGACAACACATTGCTCAATCTTAGGCTGCCAACTCGAGACGTCAGGGTGACTTTCTGGAGTGACAATCCGAACATTATCGACGACTGCTAACTCTCTGAAGCTCGATTCTGCCGGGTTGGTGCCTATTAATACCAACACGGGTAATAGTAAAGCGAGCGCGAGCATACCCCATACAGTCGGTGGCGTTTTCGGCGCAGACTCTTTGGCGATGGCGGATTGTGACGATGTAGATGCTGGCTGTGTTTCTGTCAGCTCTGTCGGTAGTTCAGCAACCGGCGCTTCGTTGATATTATTGAGATCTATTGAACTCAACGGCGCAGAGCGCTCAACACTTGAAATCAGTTGATAGCCACGTTTTGGCACTGTTTTTACGAACAATGGCGATTTTGTTGGGTCTTTCAACATTTTTCTAAGTGTTGAAATTGCTTGTGTTAGGCTGGAATCATCGACTTCAAAGCCTTGTTCTCTCCAAACGAATTCATGAAGTTCGTGGCGAGTAACCACCTCGTTAGGACGCTCTGCAAGAAGAAGCAAGATGCGACTTTCATTACTACCAAGACGTACTACTTCATCGTTGTTCGTTTGATCGACCAAGGAATTGCTATTTGGATCAAAGATATATCTTTGGCCGAGTATGAACTTAGTGCCTATGTTACTCATTGCATTCTTCTATATAATGTCGCGGGGCGATAGGTAATAATATTCTGGCGCTGAATATTGTGCAGTGCCAATTATAGTAATTTAGGATTTTTTTATAGTCAGGGGCGTAAGGATAATAAAAACAAAACAAAAAAACAGCAATTTTATGTTTTTTGACCTTGAATTTACAATCTTCAGCCTCATTTCTTTATCAGACCAATCTTAAGAGTATCGAGTGCAAATAAATGTCGATACTTGATACTAAAAGTGTGATGGAGATAACATGAGCGCAACAGAAACAAACAACAAAGAAACTCGTGGCTTTCAATCTGAAGTAAAACAGTTACTTCACTTAATGATTCACTCTTTGTATTCCAATAAAGAAATCTTTCTTCGAGAGCTTATCTCGAATGCATCCGATGCGGCGGACAAATTGCGCTTTCAGGCGTTATCTAATGGTGACTTATACCAAGGTGATGCAGATTTAGGCGTTAAGCTATCATTTAATGAAGAAAACAACACGCTGACGGTATCTGATAACGGCGTTGGTATGTCACGTGATGATGTGATTGAACACTTAGGCACCATCGCAAAATCGGGAACGAAAGAGTTCTTCTCTAAACTGTCTGAAGAGCAAGGGAAAGATTCTCAGCTTATCGGCCAATTTGGTGTGGGTTTTTATTCAGCGTTTATTGTTGCCGATGCGGTAACCGTTCGTACTCGTGCTGCTGGCGCTCCTGTGGAGCAAGGTGTGCAATGGCATTCAGCTGGCGAGGGTGATTACTCAATTGAAGATATCACTAAAGAGACTCGCGGCACGGATATCATTCTTCACATGCGTGACGAGGGCAAAGAATTCTTGTCTGAGTGGCGTCTAAAAGAAATCATTAGCAAATACTCTGACCATATTGGTATCCCAGTTTCAATTCAGACCGCAGAACGCGACGAAGAAGGCAAAGAAACGGGCGAAATGAAGTGGGAGCAAATCAACAAGGCGCAAGCATTGTGGACCCGCAATAAATCAGATATTACGGATGAAGAATACCAAGAGTTTTATAAACACGTTTCTCATGATTTTGCTGACCCACTGCAGTGGAGCCATAACAAGGTAGAAGGTAAAAACGACTACACTAGCTTGTTGTATATCCCAGCTAAAGCACCGTTTGATATGATGAACCGTGACCACAAGAGCGGCTTGAAGCTCTATGTTCAACGTGTATTCATTATGGATGACGCGGAACAGTTTATGCCGTCATACCTGCGTTTTATGCGTGGATTGATTGATTCAAATGACCTGCCACTCAATGTTTCTCGTGAAATTCTACAAGATAACAAAGTCACGCAGTCATTAAGAAATGCTTGTACGAAGCGCGTCTTGACGATGCTTGAGCGTTTGGCGAAAAACGACGAAGAAAAATATCAGTCTTTCTGGAAAGAGTTTGGTTTGGTCTTGAAAGAAGGCCCAGCAGAAGACATGGCGAACAAAGAAAAAATCGCCGGTCTATTACGCTTCGCCTCAACAGAAGTGGACAGCGCTGAGCAAACTATCGGTCTTGCGTCATACATCGAACGTATGAAAGAAGGTCAAGATAAGATTTATTACCTAACAGCTGACAGCTACGCTGCCGCGAAGAACAGCCCACACTTGGAGCAATTTAAAGCGAAAGGCATCGAGGTTGTTCTGATGTTTGACCGCATCGATGAATGGTTGATGAACTACCTAACGGAGTTCGATGGAAAGCAATTCCAATCAATTACTAAGTCAGGTCTTGATCTAAGTAAGTTTGAAGACGAAGCAGAAAAAGAAAAACACAAAGAGACAGAAGAAGAGTTTAAATCTGTAGTCGAGCGTACGCAAGCTTACTTAGGTGACCGAGTTAAAGAGGTTCGCACAACCTTTAAACTCGCGACTACGCCTGCTGTTGTCGTGACGGATGACTTTGAAATGGGGACGCAAATGGCGAAGCTATTAGAAGCCGCAGGACAAGAAGTGCCAGAGGTGAAGTATATCTTTGAAATTAACCCTGAGCATGAGCTTGTCAAACGTATGGCGGATGAAGCCGACGAAGAAGCATTTGGTGGCTGGGTTGAAGTTTTACTCGGTCAAGCAATGTTGGCAGAGCGTGGTTCGATGACTGATCCGTCTCAATTCTTAGGCGCGGTTAATCGACTTTTGTCTAACGTAAAATAGCCATTTACAAGGTAATCAATGAGCTCATTTCGGTGAGTTCATTGATTTTTGTGCCTTAACCTCCCATTTTTAGTTAACTTTATATTTTCAGTGGGCATTCTTTAGTCGTATTTAACGCCAAGCACGAATTTTCTATGCTAGAATGCGACGCTTGAATAATCATTCATTTTATCTTTATACCGAAACTTATCGTCGACCTGCTTTTCAAGGCTTAGCTTTGGTTGTGAGCTTCGGTATAAAATCTTTTTATCTTTAAGAGGAAATATCATGCGCATCATTCTTTTAGGTGCTCCAGGTGCTGGTAAAGGCACACAAGCTCAATTCATCATGGAAAAGTACGGTATTCCTCAAATTTCCACAGGTGACATGCTACGTGCTGCTATTAAAGCAGGTACTGAGCTTGGTAAAAAAGCAAAAGCCGTTATTGACGCAGGTCAGCTTGTGTCAGATGACATTATCTTAGGTCTGATTAAAGAGCGTATTGCTCAAGACGATTGTGAGAAAGGTTTTTTGCTTGACGGGTTCCCACGTACAATCCCTCAAGCGGATGGTCTAAAAGAGATGGGCATTATCGTTGATTACGTCATCGAGTTTGATGTTGCAGATAGCGTTATTGTTGACCGTATGGCCGGCCGTCGTGCTCACCTTGCGTCTGGACGTACTTACCATGTGATTTACAATCCACCTAAAGTGGAAGGTAAAGATGATGTGACTGGTGAAGACCTAGTGGTTCGTGATGACGATAAAGAAGAGACAGTACGTGCTCGTCTTGGTGTTTATCACGATCAAACTGCACCGCTAATCGCATACTACGGTAAAGAAGCAGAAGCGGGCAATACTCAGTACCTTAAGTTTGACGGTACAAAACAAGTTGACGCAGTAAGCGCTGATATCGAAAAAGCACTATCTTAATTGCTCATTCGTGAATCTTGTTAAAAAACGACCCTTTAGGGTCGTTTTTTTTTGATCCAAGCTTGCGTTAACTGGGTATAATCTCTCTTGAATTTGGGTTAATTGAAAGGGAATCTATGAGCATGGCACCAAACACTGGAGTGTTATTGGTAAATTTGGGAACACCTGATGCACCAACACCAAAAGCTATACGCGCTTTTCTAGGTGAGTTCTTACATGATCATAGAGTCGTTGATATGACTCGTTGGCTCTGGTGTCCCATTTTACATGGGGTAATTTTGCCTATTCGTTCGCCAAAAGTCGCGAAGCTGTATCAATCGGTTTGGATGGAAGAGGGCTCTCCTTTAATGGTGTATTCAGCCAGGCAGGCGAAGGCGCTCCAAACGCGTTTAAACGTCCCTGTAGAGCTGGGTATGACTTATGGTAACCCATCGCTGAAGCACGGGCTTTCTTCGTTGTTAAAACAAGGGGTAGAGAAAGTGATTGTATTGCCTCTATACCCACAGTACTCCGGAACGACGAGTGCCGCGGTTTTTGATGGATTAGCTAAAGCGTGTAAGGCTTTTCCGACCATACCAAGTATGAATTTTATTCGAGATTATTATCAGCATCCGCTCTATATCAAGGCTCTCGCGCAAAAAGTAAAAGCGCACTGGGACAAGCACGGACAAGACTACTTACTGTGCTCTTACCACGGCATCCCAAAACGGTACGCTGATAATGGCGATGTTTACCCTCTGCATTGTGAGCAGACCACCAAATTACTGGCCGACGAACTTGGGTTAGATGATTCTCAGATCGGGATGAGCTATCAATCTATTTTTGGGCGAGAGGAGTGGCTGAAGCCTTACACGGCAAAAACCTTGGAAACACTGCCGAGCCAAGGCATCAAGCGCTTAAACGTCATTACGCCCGCGTTCTCGGTAGATTGTCTTGAGACGCTCGAGGAAATTGCGGTAGAGTGCCGTGATATTTTTGTCGAGGCTGGTGGTGAGTCATACCAATACATCGAATGTTTGAATGATTCGGAGATCCATATCGACATGATGGCTGACCTTGTCCAGTCGAGTCTATAACGATTATTCAAATAAGTTCGTGATGAGCGAAGACAATAAAAAAGCCACTCTAATTAGAGTGGCTTTTTAGTGGTATGTGATCCGTACTCGTTATGCAAGTTGAGCTTGTTGCTCTTCTACTTCTTGAGCGTTAGATGTTGTTGCGCTTTCTGCGCCATGCATCCATTTCACCAACGTGTTAGCACAAAGTAGTAAAATGACGCCGGAGATGACGGCGGTGATGGCAATACCACCGAAGATAGACATGGCACCTAGTTCGCCCACATGAGAGCCAATTAAGCCAGCGACATAGTTAGCAATGGCATTAAAACCAAACCACGCGCCCATCATTAACGAAGC
The DNA here is from genome assembly GCF_053544015.1 of Vibrio sp. E150_011. NCBI lineage: Bacteria > Pseudomonadati > Pseudomonadota > Gammaproteobacteria > Vibrionales > Vibrionaceae > Vibrio > Vibrio sp. E150_011. The sequence continues at coordinate 31,483 of NZ_JBHFOL010000027.1, read as the reverse complement.
AAGACGAAGTGGCGCAAGCTTTGTCACTAGAGACAAGCCGATCGGTGATATGCATAGTTCACCGAGTGTATGGAAGAAGAAAGCACCGACTAGCCATAGCATAGAGGTCTTAACACCGGTATCGCCACCTTGCTCCATAACCGCTCCAACCATGCATAAAAAGCCCAAAGCAAGGAAGAATAACGCCATCGCAAATTTCACTGGAGAATTAGGTTCACGTTTACCCAGTTTGACCCAGATCGCCGCAAGGACAGGGGCAAGGGTAATAACGAAGAACGGGTTCAACGATTGAAACCAAGCCGCAGGCACTTCGAAGCTGCCAATCATTCGGTCAGTATATTGCTGGGTGTAGATATTCATCAAGCCGCCAGCTTGTTCAAATCCAGCCCAAAATACGATAACAAAAAGGCCCATGATAAGAATCACTTTTAGGCGGTCTAGCTCTTCACGAGTTAAAGGTGTTTTGGTTTTGTTTTTGTTGAGTGCACGAGCACGTGCTGCTGCGGGTACGGTACCGATATCGCCGAGCCAAGATTTAGACATCGTTAACTGCATAATGATACTGATAACCATACCAATACCTGCGATTAAGAAGCCTGCACGCCAGCCGTATGAACCCGTGACCGAACCGGAAGCAATACCTGCCAATAAAGAGCCTAGATTGATACCCATATAAAAGATGGTGAACGCGCCATCACGACGGTTGTCGCCGTCTTTATATAGGTCACCAACCATGGTTGAGATGTTTGGCTTAAACATGCCGTTACCAGCAATCAATAGCGCAAGGCCAAGGTAAAAGGCTTGTTCTGCAGGAAGACCAATGGCACCCACAGGTAGCGCAAGCGTAAATTGACCTGCCGCCATTAAGACACCACCAATGATGATGGAACGACGTTGCCCTAGATAGTTGTCTGCGATCCAACCGCCAATCAGTGGTGTGATATAAACCAGTCCAGTATAGATTCCATATAAATCTAGAGCATCTTTAGTGGACCAACCCATGCCGCCGTTCATTGTTGCATCGGTTAAAAATAAGACCAAAATGGCACGCATCGCATAGTAGGAAAAGCGTTCCCATAGCTCGGTACCAAATAGTAAAAATAGACCACGAGGGTGACCTAGAATGTTGTGTTGTGCTGTCATAAGTTTTACTAATTTTAGTTATTAAAGAATATAATGTGCACCAATGTATACATAACAAAATTTAAAACTGCAATAGGCTGGATTTATAGCTTATGTGAATAACCACTCTAACTGGATGAATTGTAAGATTTTTTTACAAAAAGAGCACGGAATTATCGTGCTGGAAACTAATATTTCATTTTTAACGTTGTGCAAGTAACAACTTCGTTAATAGGACGATGTCAGAACCTTCTGACGAGTTGGAGCTGAAATATGGCTTTGTGGTACGATGTAGGGCAGTGACTGCGGGTTAGATAAAAATAAAAGGCTAAGTGAACACAATGAAATGTTGGTATTTGCTGTATTGTAAGCGAGGCGATCAAGCGAGAGCGAAGCTGCACCTTGAGAATCAGGGCGTACAATGCTATTACCCAGAAGTGGAAGTAGAAAAGATACAACGAGGCAAAAGGCAAAAGGTCAAAGAGCCGCTTTTTCCATCGTACATGTTTATCTATTTTGATTTCGAAGCGGGGCCGTCTTTCACGACGATTCGATCGACACGCGGTGTTGTCGATTTTATTCGCTTTGGTGCACAGCCTACCGTAGTACAAGGTGATCTTGTGTTTGAACTGCAACAGGCTGTACATTTCTGTCTCGACGCACAACAGCAAGAACTTCCAGAAGCCGGAGATTGCGTTAAGATCATTGCCGGTCAGTTTGCAGGTATTGAAGCTATTTTCCACGAATCTGATGGCGACGCGCGCTCGATAATGTTGGTCAACCTTATTAACAAGCCGGTTCCTGTAAGCATTGATAATAAAGATCTAGACTTATAATTACTGCCTTCCGGTACACCATTAGTTAAAGTGTTTTCATTGTGTAGATGCTAAACCTGGTATGCAGACTCTATTTATCGAGTGCGAATAGGTAAAATGATGGCACAAATAAAAAGGCGTAATCACTGGGTGATTACGCCTTTTTATTTGTCTATGAATTGAGCATCGCGCTAAAAGAGGAGGGGCTACCTTTCGTCTTCTGGCAGTTGAACGTTCAATTCTAGGACTGAAATATCGTCATCTTTATGCTCAAAAGAAAGATCCACCATCGACGGATCAATATCGACGTATTTAGCAATGACATTAAGAATGTCTTCTTTCAATTGCGGTAAATAAGAGGGTGATGGTGAGCCTTCACTGCGACGTTCAGCCACAATGATCTGCAAACGCTCTTTTGCTAAGTTTGCAGAATTTTTTTTCTGTGGGCGGAAAAATTCAAGTAGTGACATGCATTAACCCCCAAATAAACGTTTGAAAATACCTTTCTTTTGCTCCGTTAGGAAGCGGAAGTCCACCTGCTCTCCTAATAAGCGCTCAACCGTATCATTATAGGCCAATCCGGCATCTGACTCATTATCGAAAATGACAGGTACACCTTTATTTGAGGCATTAAGGACAGCTTGGCTCTCCGGAATAACCCCTAATAAAGAAATATGTAGGATCTCTTCTACATCCTCCACCGACAGCATTTCGCCTTGATTCACGCGCGTTGGGTTATAGCGGGTTAGCAACAAGTGTTGCTTCACTGGCTCAAGACTTTCTTCTGCGCGGCGTGATTTTGAATCTAAGATACCCAGGATTCGATCTGAATCTCGAACCGATGACACTTCTGGGTTCGTCGTCACGATGGCTTCATCAGCAAAATACAACGCCATCAACGCGCCCTGTTCGATTCCTGCGGGTGAATCACAAATGACAAAATCAAAACCCATTTCATCGAGGTCGTCGAGTACTCGACGCACGCCATCACGTGTCAATGCATCCTTGTCACGCGTCTGGGATGCGGGAAGGATGAAGAGGTTATCCGTGCGTTTGTCTTTGATTAGTGCCTGATTTAGCGTTGCTTCGCCGTTAATGACATTGACGAAGTCATAGACGACGCGACGTTCACAGCCCATGATGAGGTCAAGGTTACGCAAACCTATATCAAAATCGATCACTGCCGTTTTCTTACCTTTTAGCGCTAAACCAGAGGCAATTGCGGCACTAGATGTGGTCTTACCGACGCCACCTTTTCCTGACGTTACAACAATAATGCGGGCCATTATTCGTATTCCTTTTTTTTATATCGTAAGAATGTCAAAGCTGAGGGTGTCGTTGGTCATACCAAACATTACTTTTTTTCCCCAGTATTCACTTTCAATCTGTTCGCTGAGCCAGTAATTTCCAGCAATGGAGACCAGCTCGGCTTGTAAATCGTTACACAGAATCTTCGCTTCAGTAGAGCCACTTGCTCCGGCGATGGCGCGTCCTCGTAATGTGCCATGGATGTGTATTGTGCCATCAGCAATCACTTCAGCGCCTGCGCTCACATGGCTTAAAATAACCAGGTCGCCATTTTTGGCGTAAATTTGCTGCCCGGAACGAACGGGGCTACGAACTATTTTAGTCGGCTCCATTTTTGCGGGTGCTTTCGCGGGTGCTTTACTGGCCGTCATAATCGCAAAGCCTGCTTCAGAGGCTCGATTCTGTGTTCGCTTATCTTGGCAACCTGTCACGCCAACAGGGATCATTCCCGCTTCTTCAATACCTAATTTTAGGTCGAGAAAGTGGATATCGCCGTGGACTTGGCTGATATTTAATACAACGGGGGCAGCCGCAAAAAATGTGGGTGCTTGCTGGACTTTATCTTGCAGAAATTGAACTGCTTTAGACACATCGTTGTCAGAAAGATGCAACACCGATAAAGTGAAGCTACTGCCTTTCAAATCAGGGGATGGTGACATTGATGATCAATTCCTTGTGCCAATGACATTGCTTTAGGTTAGGCTAATCATGTTATATTTCAACACTAAAGACAGCAAGCTATCTTGCTCGCAAATAGATAATTTACTGTCAATTTCGATTAAACATACCGTATCGCCTTTTTATAGGTGAAAAGTACGGTGATAAAAGAGACATACCAATGCTTTGTTCAATTTATAAAAGTGCTAAAAAAGAAGGGGCTTACCTCTACATCACCAAAAAAGATGACTTTTCACAGGTTCCTGACGCTCTACTGGAAATGTTCGGAAGACCAACACTTGTTATGGTTGTAAAGTTGGATGGCCGCACGCTAGCGCAGGTTGATATTGAAAAAGTAAAAAAAGCGCTTGTCGAAGATGGTTTTTTCTTACAAGTGCCGCCACCAAAAGAGAACCTACTGGAGCAATACAAAGCTCAGAAAGCAAAAAACAAATAGATGATATTGGTTTAACAGGATCAGATCGGCATCCATTATGCTGGCCACGGAGGCGATAGCGGTAACCAAGAACGTTGCCGGGACCAAAAAGATAACGGTGACCGAGAAGATAAAGACTCAACAACCCGTCATCGAAAGTAAATACAAACAGCAGAAAATACTAAAACTAGAACCATGAGTACCAAGCATTTGTTTATGAAAGCAGGGGCTGATAATCAGGTTTTAGAACCAATAGGTTTGTGAAAAGCCAAACGTCAGGAAGAAGTGAAGACGCTCTGGGGAGGGCACTTTGAAGAGAATGTTGTCAGTTGTGTTAGGGGTAAGCTTATCAGCGAGCGTCCTAGCGTCAGAAAAGGAAAGTTTTGAAGACTATGTTGAGGGCTTGAAGCAAGAAGCTAAATCACTTGGCATCTCAGATCAGATACTCACCGAGGCCTTTAAAGGCGTTGAATTCAAACCAAGAGCCGTTACGGCCGATCGCAATCAACCAGAGAAAAAACTCACGCTTGATGAATATATTCCTCGCGCGGTTCCTGACTGGAAAGTGAAGAAGGCCAAAGAATTACATAGTAAGTACTACTCAGAGTTGAAAGCAGTGGCTGATGAATACGGCGTCCAGTCACGGTTTATCGTTGCGCTTTGGGGGGTTGAAAGTAATTTCGGCACTTACACAGGAAATTATCGCGTCATTGATGCACTCTCAACACTGGCGTATGAGGGGCGTCGTGAGGCGTTCTTCCGTAAAGAAGCCTTAGCAGCGTTAACCATTCTTGAGGAAGGTCACATTGCGCCTGACAAGATGAAAGGATCGTGGGCGGGTGCCATGGGCCAGAGTCAGTTTATGCCAAGTTCATTCCTTAGCTTTGCCGCTGACGGTAATGGTGACGGAAAGAAAGATATTTGGAATACGGAAGCGGATGTTTTCGCCTCAACGGCTAACTACCTTGCGCAATCGGGGTGGAATGACGATTATACTTGGGGGCGCCAGGTTAAGGTTCCGCATGGTATTTCTCCAGATCTTCAAGGACGAGAAGCAAAAAAGGGTAAGTATCTTCAAGAGTGGAGTAAATTAGGTGTGACACGCTATGACGGGCAGCCATTACCTCAACTTGATGAAGATGTGAAAGCTTGGCTAATTATGCCGGATGAAGAAAACGGGCGAGTATACTTGGTGTACAACAACTACAACGTGTTAATGAAGTGGAATCGTTCGTACTATTTTGCACTTGCCGTCAGTCATCTCGCTGATCGAATCGCAATGGATTAAACCTGTAAGCTAGCGAATAAGGTCTTAAGGTCACCATGACATTAAGACCTTTTTTATTGGCGGTAAACGATAGAGTTGGTACTAGCTTACTAGCCAGTGACACCTTCTAAAAACCGCGTCAGTTCATCAACGGCTTGTCGGTTGGATGATTGGACGGTCACTTCTGTGCCTTTAACCAATTCTAAGGTTTGGATCTTAAATAGATTTTTGGCGGTTGCGGTTTTTCCTTTGGAGACAATCTCCACCTCTTCGACATATTTCTTTGCTTCTTTAACAAACATAGCGGCTGGACGTGTATGAAGTCCGCTTTCTGCGGTAATGACGGCGCTTTTCTTGAACATACCTTTTTCCTCGTTATTGAATGAGTATTCCTATTTGCCCTAGTGTTAACTATGTACAAAGCGCAATACCGTGACCAAGGTAAAAGATGGCAATTGTCAAACATTCCCGACGTGAAAATTGAGAGTCAATTTGAATTATTGCTTTGATTTATAAGTACTATCTTATGTTATACGCCATAGGCTATGACCGAATGCCATACACCACGTAGAGTCATGCCGTTCACTGTGAACTATCACGGCTAACTTGAACTTATCTTTTGGTGAAACCTCATGATGGGCGATGAGTAAGATTACGATTCCCACCACGTCCCGGGTGTTGGGGTTACCCCTAACTCGGATAGGACGATCTTAGCGCCAATCTTCGGACAAATCATGTTAACGCCTTGTCGTTTAGCTGCTTGTTGGGCGCGTTTAAGTGGTTCATTCCAGGCGTGGTAAGACAAGTCGAAGGTTGAGTTGTGGATGGGTAGCATGTAGCGACCTTTGACATCCAAATGTGCCTGTACACTTTGCTCTGGAAACATATGGATACTCGCCCACTTTTCGTCATAGGCACCGGTTTCCATGAGGGTAAGGTCAAAGGGGCCAAACCGATCGCCAATGTCTTTGAAGCCGCTAAAGTAGCCAGAGTCGCCACTGAAATAAATATTTGCGCCTGATGCTTGAATGATCCAACTCCCCCATAGCGAGGTGTCTCGCGCTTTGTACGACCGACCAGAAAAATGCTGGGCCGGAGCAAAAACAAAACGGATAGTGCCTATGGTGTGTGATTGCCACCAGTTAAATTCAGTCACCTTATATGATGGCACGCCCCATTCGAGGAGGTGTCGGCCTACTCGCGCAGGCACAATAAAGCGGGTGACCTTGTGGTGAATTTGTTTGATCGTTGATTTGTCTAAGTGATCATAATGATCGTGGCTAATCATGCAGATGTCGATGGTTGGAAGATCCGCGATAGAAATAGGCAATGCATGGCATCGCTTGGGACCAGCCCAATCGAGTGGGGAAGCTCGCTCAGTCATTACTGGGTCTGTTAACAAGATTTTCCCGTCTAGCTTCATCAATACGGTTGAGTGGCCGAGCCGAAAGACACAGTCTTGTTTCTCTTGGTCAATGTCGTGTTGGGAAAGGGAGTCTACTGGAATATTGGGCGCATGGATATTGAGAAGGTTATCGATATTCAGGTAAGAACGTAGGGTAGTGACTTTGTCTTTAAATGTAGGGGTATAGAGCGTTTCAGTGTTCGTGAATCGACTCGGTTTCGAATCACTAGAAAACAAAAACGCTTTCACGCTTTGTGACATAAAAGCAGGCATACGTGATGTCCTATTAATTAAAGTAACATCCTTAGTGTTGTATGGCTTGGTGACATTTAGATGTGACTACAGCGAAACAAATATGTAGATAAAATGACCAGATTGAAATAAATGCCGCTATGAATACAGGGAAAGAGCTCATCCCGTCGGTGATTGAATTTGTGTTCTTATGGCGTTAACACGGCTTTATTATTGATTCGCCACACGGATTATATTCACAGCACTGATTATGGTTTGCATTAGGTACTGAGCTTTATCTTCTTGAGCAAAAAAAGCTTAGGTTAATGAATTTGGTGTGAAATGGGGTTTCGCATGTTGGTAGGAGCGCGATGAGCATGAAAAGAGGAATAGATAGGTTTTCAGGGGGGGGGAGGAAGTGAGTGCTGAGCATTGCTCAAGAGAGTGCAGGTCTTAGGTAGTATAATAACCCGCACTCTTTTTTACTTTATTAGTACAACGCTTGGCTATTTTTTACTGGTGTGGAACTGCTCACAAGCGATCATTGTATTCTCAATCAGGCTAGCGACAGTCATCGGACCCACACCACCTGGTACCGGCGTGATAAAGCTCGCGTTTGTTCTAGCCACGTCGTATTCGACATCGCCGACAAGTTTGCCATCGTCCATGCGATTGATACCGACATCGACCACGACGGCCCCTTTTTTGATCCAGTTACCTGGAATAAAGTTAGGCTTACCAACGGCAACCACAACAATATCAGCCTGACGAACATGCCCTTCTAGATCTTTAGTGAAGCGATGACATGTGGTTGTGGTACAGCCTGCAAGTAATAGTTCAAGGGTCATTGGGCGACCAACAATATTCGATGCACCAACCACAACGGCATGTTTGCCACGCATTTGGATATTGTAGCGATCCAATAGGGTGATGATGCCTTTTGGTGTGCAAGAGCGAAGCTTAGGCATACGTTGTGCTAGGCGGCCGACATTGTATGGGTGGAAGCCGTCTACGTCTTTCTCTGGGATAATACGCTCTAGGACGCGAGTGTCATCAATGCCAGCAGGAAGTGGTAACTGCACCAAAATACCGTCGACTTCTGGGTCGTTATTTAGCGTATCAATCAAGGCTAATAATTCTTCTTGCTTCGCGGTTGCAGGAAGATCAAAAGATTTCGAGACAAATCCGACTTCTTCACAAGCTCGGCGTTTGCTTCCCACGTAAACTTGAGAAGCAGGATCTTCACCCACAAGGACAACCGCTAGGCCGGGCGCTCTTAGGCCTGCGTCTGTACGAGCTTTAACTCGAGCTGCGACTTCAGAGCGGACAGTTTGAGAGATCAGTTTCCCATCGATGTTTTGAGCAGTCATAATTTTCCTTGAGAAAGTTAATTGGCTGTTATTTTTGTGTGCATTGTCCCAGAAAAGTATTTCAAAAGCCAGAAAGCAAACGTTTGCTTCGTTTAAAATCTCATCTTCCACCTACAGGTTGTGCTTTTTTTGGGCATTTGAATCACAAAGAGTAAGAAAGCCATTGATTTACCGAGTTCATCTCGTATAATCCTTTCCCTGTAGCGCGCCCTTAGCTCAGCTGGATAGAGCACGTCCCTTCTAAGGATGTGGTCGTAGGTTCGAATCCTACAGGGCGCGCCAACTATTTAGAAACCCCTGATAGCTCATTGAGTTATCAGGGGTTTTGCTTTTTCTACGATATATAATGTATCTGCTACACTATCACCATCTTATTGCGCGTCATTCATCACGCGTTATTGTTAGCGCGTCATCGACACTATGAGAGACTCTTTTATGCCGTTTACCAAGCTTGGGCTCAGTACCCCACTACTGAATGCGATTGAAAAGGTGGGTTATGACAAGCCAACCACGATTCAGACTAAAGCCATTCCTATCATTTTAAATGGCGATAACCTTCTTGCAGCGGCGCAAACCGGTACCGGTAAAACGGCGAGCTTTGTCCTGCCGATTTTAGAAAAACTGAGCCGTGGTGAGACACAGCGTAAAAAGCGCGCTCGAGCGTTGATATTGACGCCTACACGTGAGCTTGCTCAGCAGGTTCATCAAAGCATTGAAACCTACGGTCAAGAGCTGTCTCTTAAGTCTATGGCGATGTATGGCGGCGTGGATTATGCTCCGCAGAAACAAGCGTTAATTGAGGGTGTCGACATTGTTGTGGCGACACCGGGTCGTTTGCTCGACTTATATGGACAACATGCAATACACCTGGATGAAGTTGAATGCTTGGTGTTAGATGAAGCCGATAAGATGCTTGATATGGGCTTTATTGAAGCCATTAATAAGATCATCGCTCGTGTTCCTGAAAACGCGCAAACCTTATTATTCTCAGCCACACTGTCTAATCCGGTACGCGAGCTTGCACGAAGCGCGATTGATAATCCGTCAGAGATCAGTATTGCCAAACACAGCGCATCTAAAGGTAACATCAAGCAATGGATTGTGACGGTGGATAAAGACATCAAATCGTCATTGCTAAGCCATTTGTTGACGGAAAACAGCTGGTCGCAAGCGCTGATTTTTATCGAAACCAAGCATGGTGCCGCGAAATTGGTGAGTCAATTAGAGAAGCGTGGCATTGCCGCAGAAGCCTTCCATAGTGGGCGTAACCAAAAAGTACGCCAAAAGCTCATTGAAGACTTTAAGGCCGGTGATATTCAGTATTTGGTTTCGACGGGTGTGGCGGCGCGTGGTATCGATATCGAAAACCTGCCGATTGTTATCAACTACGATTTGCCATTCCCTGCCGATGAATACGTTCACCGTATCGGTCGTACAGGCCGTGCCGAAGCGGCTGGTGAAGCGTTGTCACTGGTATCGAGAGATAACTTTAAGAATCTGTGCATGATTGAAAGCCGTCTAGGGCACTTATTAGAGCGTGTCGAAATAGAAGGGTTTGAGCCGCGTCACCCCGTACCGGTATCCATTCTTAACTATGTACCTAAGCATAAGCGCAATAACGACGATAACCGCTAATCTCGGGTAGTCATCGATAATACGTATTAGGCAGTTTGTACATGAAAGTACATTAAAGACATCACTGTATAGACAACGAAAAACCTCTGATCGCTGATTAGAGGTTTTTTTTCGTTTGTTCCGCCAACTCTCGAACAAATTTTACTAATCTAATAACAGTTTACTAGTCTAATAGCGATGGATAATTGTGGCGTGTAATAGTGGAGAGCGATGTGAGAAAGTGGTGCTTATTGGGTTTGTTATTTTTGGGGCCGCACTGCTACGGTGAAGCCTTTCCAGATTTCCCTGATGTGGTGGTGTGTGAAGTTGGTCAGCCTTATCGCAATGGAGCTATAACGTTATTTGCTGAGTATCAAGACCAAAACCGAGTCGTATTTTATCGAAGTATGGATGGTAAGCAGGTGATGAAAATTGATCGGAAGGGGTTGGTGAGTGCGCACAATAAAACGACCAAGAATAGCTGTCTTGGTCGCACGCTCAATGCCTTAATCGCCAAGGGAAAGGTGTTTGATTTTCAGGCAAGAGAAAAGAAATAAGCAGCGTCTTGAACGCTGCTTAAGATAGCATTGCTGCCATTATTTATTTGACGGTAGGGCTATTCGGCTTTTTCAATTAATAATGTGATGCCATCAACATCAATGACGCGCACCAATGACCCTGAGGCGATAGGTTCGTCACTGTATGCGCTCCAAGAGGTATCTCCGAGTCTAATTCGGCACTTCCCTTTGGCAATATCTTGATCTAATACTGCGGTTTGACCAATCAATTGTTTGTCTTTTTGATTAAGGTCTCGGCTGTTGTCTGAATGACGATCGGTTTTATGTTGCTTACGCCACCACAACCAAGTGAGCACCAGAGAAAAGACACCAAAGCTCACCCATTGGAGTTGCCAACTGATCGGTAAGAAGGCGACAAGGATACCAACGAGCATGGCAGAAATGCCAAGCCACAATAGGTATCCAGCAGTGCCAAGTAGCTCACCACACAGCAACAAGAGCCCGAAAGCGAGCCAGTGCCAGTAGTTAACTTGGTTTAGTAATTCAATCACGCGTTATCCTTGTTATCGGCTTTTGATTGATTAAACATTTCAGCGATGCCAGCAACCGAGCCCATCAAGCCAGTGGCTTCAAGCGGTAACATAATGATTTTACCATTCTCAGCTTGACCGATTGATTTGATCGCATCGGTGTAGCCTTGGGCAATAAAGTAATTAATTGCCTGCATATCACCTTGCGCAATCGCGTTTGAAACCATCTCCGTCGCTTTAGCTTCCGCTTCTGCTGCTCTTTCTCGCGCTTCTGCTTGAAGTATAGCGGATTGCTTTTCACCTTCAGCTTTCAAAATATCAGACTGCTTGTGGCCTTCGGCTCTTAAAATTTGAGCTTGTCTTACCCCTTCAGCCTCAAGTACTTCGGCGCGTTTATTACGTTCTGCTTTCATCTGGGCATTCATTGCAGCGGTAAGATCGGCTGGTGGCTGTACATCACGAATTTCAATACGAGTGACTTTGACGCCCCATGAGTTTGTTGCGTCATCAACAATAGCCAGTAACTTGGTATTAATAGAGTCGCGCTGGCTGAGCATTTCATCAAGCTCCATCGAGCCAAGAACCGTACGCATATTCGTCAGGGTGAGGTTACGGATGGCATGCTCGAGATCGGTTATCTCATAAGCGGCCTTAGGTGCATCAATAACTTGGACAAAACAAACCGCATCAATGACCACGTTAGCGTTGTCTTTACTGATGACCTCTTGTGGAGGAATGTCCAACACGCGTTCCATCATGTTGACCTTATTACCGATGGAGTCTACGAACGGGATAATGAGGTTTAGGCCTGGCTTTAAGGTGTGGGTGTAGCGCCCAAACCGCTCTACGGTCCAGTTATCACCTTGGGAAACCGTTTTGACACCTGCGACCAAAAATACGATCGCGACCAGAATAAAACCACCAATTGTAATCATTGCGTCAATCGCCATGACAGCACTCCTTGTATGAAATTTAATCCATTCTGGATCAGTATAGCAGCCAGCGCAAATAGAATAGTGTATTGGAGTGTATCTAGCGATTAGATGTAATTGTAAATAATATCAGACGTTTAATAAACAGGGAGGTCAATCCTCCCTGTTCGCTTTAACAGGCAGGGACGTGATTAGTACAGCAGTGAGTACAGCTGTCGGCGGTATTGACCCGCAATAGGGTTGCCTTGGCCTAATGCAGACAAAATATCCATAAAGGTTTTTTTCAGTTCACCATCCAGCGCATTGAGATCGGCTCGAACGTGACTCCACAGGAGCTCTAAGGCTTCTTCATCACGGCTGACTTGGTGATACGCAAGTGCAAGCTCTACGACAACCTTTAGATCGTCAGGTGTTGTCTCAAGCGCAGCTTCAAGCGATTGGATCTCTGGGCTATCCGCTGCTTGTTTATGCAGCTCTAGTTTGGAGACTAAGGTTTTGTAGTAATTGTCTTTGTATTCGAGTGGAATACTATTGAGCATGGTTTCGGCTAAGTCAAACTGATTGGTTTCTAACAAACTGTTGGCGCGGGCAAGTTTAATCTCACCTTTGTTTTGAAAGTCTTCTGACAAGGTAGCAAACAGTGTCAGTGCTTCTTCATGTTCACCTTGCTGAGTTAGCTCCAATGCCTTTTGCGCCGTTAATTCATCTTGGCTTGGGAGATGCTTAGTGAGCATTGCGGTGATGGCTTCAAGAGGCTGAGGGCCACCGAGTCCGTCGACAGGCTGACCATTAACAAATAATGCAATCGTCGGTAGGGCTTGTACACCAAATTGGCCCGCAATGGCTTGCTGCTCTTCACAGTTTAATAACGCCAGCGTGTAAGCCCCATTGTATTGCTCGGTTAACGCTTTCAATGATGGAATCATTTGCACGCTTTCTTCACTCATCGGCGCCCAAAAATGAATGAGTACCGGCGTGGTCATTGAGCCTTCTAGCACTTGGCGGAAGTTTTGCTCGTTCAGGTCAACAATGTACGGTGCTTGCATCAAATAATCCTTGTTTGTTTTCACGTTAATTCTATAAGCAAGATTGGTATGAAAGGGGATAAATTCAAGGTCATCATGCAATTTAGCCGTGACGAGCAGAAACCAAAACACCGCACTATTCGTGCGGTGTTTGTGGAGTTCAATGGTTTGGCAGCTAAGGGTGTTTAAAACCAGACAAAATAAGCAAGTGTCATACCCACAGCGAGCCAGTTAAGCTGATTTAACGTCATATTGTTATATCCAGATTAATTGCTGCGAGCTATTGGATCTTAATTGATCCTATAGGATAGTCATCGTAACGTGGTGTACGGTAATCAGACTATATTGAGTAATATATCGATGCTTTGTGACATTAAAATTACAAATGAACGATTTCTATGCAGCTTTTCGCAAGATAGGATCAAGCCACTTGCCTGGAAGTGTTCTTTTTAATAGGGCGAAGATCTTTGTTGGTGTGGTGACTCGGTAGCGAAGTTTGGGGGTTGCAGACTCAAGTGCATGAATGAGAGGTGCAACGCAAGCTTCTGGTGGTAACACAAATTGGTTGTTGGATGTTGTGTCAGATAAGCGCTGAAGCTGTTGCTGGTACTCAAGTTTATGAACGCTTTTTTCGATATTGATCCATTTGAGAAAGGCGACTTTGGCATTGGTTCTAAATTGAGTCTCAATAGGGCCAGGCTCTATCAAAGCAATACGAATGTTTGACGGATGCAGCTCTAAGCGAAGGGTATCCGTCCACCCTTCGATAGCAAACTTGGAAGCGTTATAAGCACCACGATATCTCATGGCGGCAAAACCTAGCACAGAGCTGTTTTGAATAATCCGGCCTTCGTTATGCTGGCGCATGGCTGGCAAGACGAGTCTCACTAATTCATGCCAACCAAAAAAGTTGGCTTCGAACTGTTCACGCAGCCCATCGGTGGGTAAGTCTTCTAACGCCCCAGGTTGCCCATAAGCACCATTGTTAAAGAGGCCATACAGTCGTCCTTCACATAGTGCTAAAGCCTTTTGGGCACCGAGTCGGATACTTTTGGGATTAGCGAGATCCAATTGAATGCAGGTAAGCCCTTCGTTTTGAAGGCGTTTAACATCTGATGATGCGCGACAAGAAGCGATGACATGATAGCCACGCTTATGAAGTTCGTGAGCCGCTGTATAGCCAATGCCAGTAGAGCATCCTGTTATTAATATTGCCTTTTTCATTTAATTGATAATACGTTAGTCCTTACGTGTGTTCACCATAACGATAACGTGAGGGCAGAGACAAGGGTTATCGGCTATTCATAAGAATATTTTTTAATGCCGGCTCAATATGTGGAAACGAAAAATTGAAGCCAATCTCGGTGAGCTTTGTTGGTTTTGCTCGTACACTATCAAACAAAAGGCAAGACGACTCCCCCATGGCGAGCTTGAGCACCCACTTCGGTGTCATCAAAATGTGCGGCCGTTTTAGTGTCTGTGCTAATGCTTTGCTAAACACCGCATTAGGAACGGCATGTGGTGAGCAAAAATTGTAAGGGCCTTGAGCGTGTGGGGTGTCTAGCAGATAGACAATGCCCCTAACCATATCCAAAATGTGTATCCATGGCAGATACTGTTTTCCATCGCCGATAGGACCACCTAGCCCTAATTTATACGGCAATAACATCTTGCCAAGTGCTCCGCCATTTTCTCCCAGGACAACGCCGGTTCTTAACAGGCATACGCGAGTTCGTTCTGACTTTGCACGCAATGCAATCTCTTCCCACTTTTCGCAAACGTTGTGGCTGAAAGAATCTTGATGAACCTGCAGACTTTCATCAAAAGGGTGAGCTTGTTGATCCCCATAATAACCGACAGCCGAGCCACTGATAACGACACTCGGTGGCTTAGTGCTAGCATGAATCAGTGTGACTATTCGCTCTGTTATTTTCCAGCGACTGTCGCAGATACGTTGCTTTTGAGCGGCGCTCCAGCGTTTATCTGCTATCGGTTCACCCGCGAGATTAATGACCCCATCAAAAGTATTGAGGTCATCAAAGCCATCGAGTGTATCTAGATAGGTGATATTCCCTATATCAGTGTGATGAAGCGCTAATTTTGCCGCTTCTGTATTGCGAGTGATAACAGTGACCGTATGCGTTGTCAGGTGTTTGAGTAACTCTTTACCGATAAATCCGGTGCCGCCAGTCAATAGCAAATTCATTCGAGCTTCCCCATCATTTCTTAACCACTTGTTATCTATGAACGATCTAGTCATTTAATTAAATATAGCAATGAAACGAAGCAATTGACTAACTGAAATGACATTCCTTTCTGTTGTGAGAGATCACACATCAATGAGTAATTGTATGCAGATTGTCGTGATGCCAGTTTAGTCACATCTTCTTACATTTTTCTTTGCCATTCTAATCTTATAACAAGAAAACAAGGAGAACTGAGTGCAAGGATTAAAAGCTCTCATCTATGCCATGTTCAACAGCCTTAAAGATCTGTTGCCGATTGTTCTTGTTGTGCTTTTTTTTCAGCTCGTGGTTTTACAAGAACCACTTCCTAATGTCCTATCTATTCTTTTTGGCCTGCTACTTGTTGTCCTCGGACTCACTTTTTTTGTGTTTGGTTTAGAGATGGGACTTTTTCCTATCGGGGAATCAATGGCTCAAGCGTTTGCGAGAAAAGGAAGTGTGTTCTGGCTCGTTGCGTTTGCATTTTGTTTAGGGTTTGGCACGACCATAGCAGAGCCTGCTTTGACGGCTGTCTCTGCTGAAGCCGCCGAGGTGGCCGCTGAAGGGGGGATGATTGCGATGACAGAAGAAGCGATGCAAGACTATGCCAACGGCTTGAGACTGTCAGTGGCCTTTTCTGTAGGGTTGGCGATTGTTCTTGGTGTGATCAGGATTTTAAAAGGCTGGCCAATACACTGGCTTATCATTGGTGGTTATGTGGGAGTGGTGGTACTTACCTGGTTTGCTCCTGAATACATTATTGGTGTGGCATATGACTCAGGAGGGGTCACTACGTCAACGATTACTGTGCCACTGGTAACGGCGTTAGGCGTCGGTCTAGCAAGTACAATCAAAGGCCGTAATCCGATGCTTGATGGCTTTGGTTTGATTGCGTTTGCATCATTACTTCCCATGATGTTTGTCATGGTCTACGGGATGGTATTGTCATGAATTTCATCACCGAATTTTTAATGACTCTATTGTCGACCATAAGAGATGTCACCCCCATCATGGTGATTATCTTTGGTTTCCAGTTTGCGGTATTGCGAAAGCCGATTGCTCATCCAATTCGAGTCGCTGCGGGTTTTGTTTATGTCATCGTAGGGCTTAGCCTTTTTCTCATTGGTCTTGAAAAAGCGCTATTTCCGCTGGGGGAAACCATGGCGATGCAGTTAACGGATACGACATTCCTTAACGAAGTCAAACTGTCTATTGGCGGCTCATTGCAATGGTTTGATTACTACTGGGTCTACCTATTTGCGTTTTGTATCGGCTTCAGCACCACTATTGCCGAGCCGTCTTTGTTAGCTGTCGCGATTAAGGCTAATCAGGTTTCAGGTGGTTCAATTTCTGTGAATGGATTGAGAATTTCGGTGGCGCTCGGCGTGGCTATCGGTATTTCGTTAGGGAGCTATCGAATCGTGGTGGGGGATCCTATTCATTACTACATTATCGCAGGGTACATCTTAGTCGTGATACAAACCTTTTACGCCCCTAAGATGATTGTACCTTTAGCTTATGATTCAGGGGGAGTCACCACCTCAACGGTTACTGTGCCTTTAGTGACTGCGTTAGGGTTGGGGTTAGCGTCAACGGTTCCAGGGAGAAACCCGATGATTGATGGCTTTGGGTTGATCGCTTTTGCCAGTTTATTCCCCATTATCTCAGTCATGGCCTATGCCCAAATAACCCATTGGTTAAATCAACGTGGGGTGGCGTCTCGTGCAACCTCAAAGGAGAAAGAAAATGCGCTTTAAGTTAATTCTCGCTTTTGTCGAAGACAGTAAAACAGATGGGGTATTAGACGCCGCCAGAGAGGCGGGCGCGACAGGAGCAACGGTGATTAATAACGCCAGAGGGGAGGGACTGAATAAGAAGCAAACCTTCTTCGGACTGACGCTTGAGGTTCAAAAAGATGTTTTATTATTTGTGGTTGAAGAGCATTTGTGTCGACATATCTTGGAAACCATCAGTGAAGTAGGAGAATTTGATCAAACCTCAGGGCAGGGCATCGCGATTCAAATTGATATTGAGGATGCGGTGGGGGTTGCCCATCAGGTAGAAACGCTAACGAAAGTAGTCGAGGATGAACTATGAGTGGACAACAGAAAATCTGCGTTCGGGATGTGATGGCAAATACTTATGTGATGGTTGATGGATTAAAAACGGTTCATGAAGGCATCGTATTGGCAAAAGAGCACCAAGTAAAAGCGCTTGTCGTGAACAAGCGGCATGATGATGATGAATATGGCATTGTACTTATGAATGATATTGCAAAAAAAGTGCTAGCCCAAAACCGCTCATCGCACCGCACTAATATTTACGAGATAATGACGAAGCCGGCGTTGTCTGTGGACCCTAATATGAACGTGAAATATTGTGCACGCTTGTTTGAACGATTTGGTATCAGTCGTGCGCCTGTCATTGAAGCGGGTAAGATTATAGGCATGGTCAGTTACAATAATATTGTCGTGAATGGTATGGCGCGTGACG
This sequence comes from Vibrio sp. E150_011, assembly GCF_053544015.1. Lineage (NCBI taxonomy): Bacteria > Pseudomonadati > Pseudomonadota > Gammaproteobacteria > Vibrionales > Vibrionaceae > Vibrio > Vibrio sp. E150_011. The sequence continues at coordinate 13,535 of NZ_JBHFOL010000027.1, read as the reverse complement.
AATAGCATGAAAAGTGGGTTACAATAGCCACATAAAATGTGTTGGAGATAGACCCATGAAATTATTTTTTGCCTCAGATCTACATGGTAGCGTAGAGGCTACGCAGCGAGTGCTCGAAGCGTATCAAAAGTCTGGTGCGGCCAATCTTGTGATTCTGGGCGATGTGTTAAATCATGGCCCGAGAAACCCTGTACCTGATAGCTACCATCCCCCTAAAGTGGCTGAATTGCTCAACGCCCATGCGTCTGACATTATTGCCGTCCGTGGTAACTGTGACAGCGAAGTCGATCAAATGCTGCTTGATTTTCCAATGATGGCCGATTACGCGTGGGTAATACTGCCTTCGGGGCAGCGATTGTTTTTAACTCATGGTCATCTTTATAATGCAGCCAAGCGTCCCAAGCTAAAAAAAGGTGACGTGATTGTGCATGGTCATACCCATATCCCAGTTGCCGACTGGGACGAAGAACAAGTGATCTTTAATCCGGGTTCCATTACCTTTCCACGTGACGGGTATGCGGCGAGTTTTGGTTGGCTTGAAGACGAAACCATGAGTGTTAAGACATTTGACGGCGAGACGATTTGTTCGATTAAACTGTAATTAAGTAATTAAGTAATTAAGTAATTAAGTAATTAAGTAATTAAGTCAGCCAGCTAAATGACAGACATAAAAAAACGCAGCCATTGGCTGCGTTTTTTTCGACGTATCTAAATAATTACTTAGTTACGCGTAGTACTGGTGTTTCACCAACAGTAACAGAACCAGAAAGCTTGTTCAGCTCTTTGATTTCGTCCATGTTAGAGATAACAACTGGAGTCAACGTTGATTTAGCTTTTTCTTCAAGAAGAGCTAGATCGAATTCGATAACCGTGTCACCAGCTTTCACTGATTGGCCTTCTTCAGCGATACGCTTGAAGCCTTCACCTTTCAGTTCAACAGTGTCGATACCGAAGTGTACGAATAGCTCAATGCCATCGTCAGATTCGATAGAGAACGCGTGGTTCGTTTCGAAGATCTTACCGATAGTACCGTTTACAGGAGCGACCATTTTGTCACCAGCTGGTTTGATAGCGATACCGTCACCAACAATTTTCTCAGCAAAAACGACATCTGGCACGTCTTCGATGTTTACGATCTCACCAGATAGTGGTGCGATGATTTCGATTGCACCAGCGTCAGCGCTGTCGTCAGATACTAGCTTCTTCAGTTTGTCAAAGAGACCCATGTTGTGCTCCTAAAGGTTTGATTTTATTCTGCTCAATTATATTAGCAGTTTGTCTTTTCTGCGATAAATTTTTCGACGTGCGCTTCAATTTCTGCAGCAGTCGCCATTTCTAGCGCTTCGTCCGCCATAGCTTTTACTTCTGCGAAGTTAGCGTTACGGATAACTTTCTTAACCTTAGGAATAGAAATACCGCTCATACTAAACTCATCTAGGCCCATGCCTAGTAGAAGTAGCGTCGCGCGTTCGTCGCCAGCAAGCTCGCCACACATACCCGTCCACTTACCTTCTTTATGAGAAGCGTCGATCACCTGTTTAATTACGGTTAATACCGCTGGTGATAGTGGGTTGTATAGGTGAGAAATTAGCTCGTTACCACGGTCTACTGCTAGAGTATACTGAGTTAAGTCGTTAGTACCAATACTAAAGAATGAAACTTCTTTAGCAAGGTGGTGAGCAATCGCTGCCGCAGCTGGTGTTTCAACCATGACACCGATTTCAATATCTTCATCAAACGCAATGTTTTCAGCACGAAGTTCTGCTTTATATTCTTCGATTGCTTTTTTCAGCTCACGAATTTCTTCAACAGAAATAATCATCGGGAACATGATGCGAAGCGTACCGTGTGCAGAAGCACGCAGGATACCACGAACCTGGTCACGAAGGATTTCACGACGATCCAAGCTGATACGCACTGCGCGCCAGCCAAGGAATGGATTCATTTCTTTTGGAAGATCCATGTACGGAAGGTCTTTATCGCCACCAATATCCATAGTACGGATAATGATTGAGTGGCCATTCATCGCTTCAGCAACTTCTTTATACGCTTGGTATTGTACTTCTTCTGTAGGAAGAGAATCGCGGTCCATGAATAGGAATTCAGTACGATACAGACCAACACCTTCACCGCCGTTACGGTTGATACCGTCACAGTCTTTTACGGTACCGATGTTGCCACAAACTTCTACACGGTGTCCGTCTAGAGTTTCAGCTGGTAGGTCTTTAAGTTTTGCAAGTTCCTCTTTTTCAGCAAGGAACGACTCACGGACTTGTTTTGCTTCAGCAAGTTCTGCTTCAGAAGGATTGATGATGATCTTGTTGTTCATCGCATCGAGAATCAGCATGTCGCCGTTCTTGACTTGTTTCGTGATATCGTTAGTACCAACGATAGCCGGAAGTTCAAGTGAACGAGCCATGATAGAGGTGTGCGAAGTACGGCCACCGATGTCACAGGCAAAACCAAGGACATAATCTAGGTTGATTTGCGCTGTCTCAGAAGGCGTTAGATCGTAAGCGACAAGAAGCACTTGCTCATTGATGTCGCTAAGTGACACGATATTAATGCCAAGCGCATTTTTAACAAAGCGAGTACCGATATCACGGATATCCGTTGCGCGCTCTTTTAGATATTCATCATCTAAAGATTCAAGTGCACACGCTTGCTCTTCGATTACGGTGTAGATTGCGTGGTCCGCAGACATTTTGTCTTTCTTGATGAGCGCTAAGATCTCTTCTTCGAGCTCTTCGTCTTCAAGAAGCATGATGTGGCCTTCGAAGATGGCTTCTTTTTCTTCACCAAATGTCTCTAGTGCCTTCTGCTTAACAATTTCTAGCTGAGCTGATGATTTGTTACGAGCGTCAAAGAAACGCTGAACTTCTGCTTCAACTTGGTCATCAGAGATGGTTGCTTTGTTAAGAACAATTTCGTCTTCTTGAAGTAGTAATGCTTTACCGATCGCAATACCAGGAGATGCTAGGATGCCTGAAATCATAGCTTTACCTTAATGTGGTCAAATGTATAAAGAAAGGGTGACTTACTTTGCTATCACTAATGTGTAGCTGAAAGTGCGCGCTAAATCCAATAAAGCCACTTTGCTTAAAACAAAATGGCTTTAGAAGAGTGCAGCTTAGTGAAGCTCGTCCATTAGAGCAACTAGGTGATCTACTGCTTGTTGAGCCTGTGGGCCTTCAGCAGAGATAGTTACGTTAGTACCTTTAACTAGACCTAGAGTCTGTAGCTTGAATAGGCTTTTTGCGCTAGCGCTTTTACCGTTAGAAGTCACAGTGATGTCGGCGTCAAAAGATTTTGCTTCTTTAACGAACTGCGCTGCAGGACGAGTGTGAAGGCCGTTTTCTGCTGTGATTTCTACTTGCTTCTCGTACATTGTTAATACCCCAATTGATTTATTTTATGTTTGTTTTCTTGACTAAAGCGAGCTTAGCGCCATTTATTCGGTTCTGATATAGGACTAAATAGATGACTAAATAAGAACTGCATTGGTCTTGAATTGTAGGACATGATTGCAGTCTTCGCTGTCTACATCTCCTACGACTATCCGTTTATAGCCTATTTATTTTTAAGCTTAAAATAAAACTATCCTGATATTACCAAAGGCTGACAGAGATTCAACAAAAAAGCCCCATAAAGGGGCTTTTTTACAGCAAAATTTGATTTAGCAACAGATTATTGCTGAATCTCTTTATCTGTGAATATGCCTGCAAACAATGCAGAGCTTAGGTAACGCTCGCCCGAACTTGGTAGCACGGTCACGATAGTTTTTCCTTTAAATTCAGGTAGTTCAGATAGTTTGTTGGCCGCTACAACTGCTGCTCCTGATGAGATTCCGGCAAGGATACCTTCTTCTTCCATTAGGCGGCGAGTCATTGCAATCGCTTCATCAGATGTTACAAGTTCCACGCGGTCAATAAGCTCTAAATCAAGGTTTTCGGGGATAAACCCAGCACCAATCCCCTGGATTTTGTGCGGTGCAGGTTTGATTTCTTCGCCAGCAAGCACTTGAGTGATGACTGGTGATTCAGCTGGCTCAACAGCAACCGATATGATGGCTTTGCCTTTTTCGCCTTTGATATAACGACTGGTTCCCGTTAGCGTACCACCGGTGCCGACACCCGCGACAAACACATCAATTTCACCGTCAGTCGCATCCCAGATTTCTGGCCCTGTTGTCTTTTCATGAATGGCAGGGTTTGCAGGGTTGTTAAACTGCTGTAGAAGCAGATATTTTTCTGGATTTGAAGCCACAATCTCTTCGGCTTTAGCGATGGCGCCTTTCATGCCCTTCGCTGCTTCGGTTAGTTCTAGATTTGCGCCAAGTGCTTTTAATAGCTTGCGACGTTCTAGACTCATAGATTCAGGCATAGTGAGTGTGAGTTTGTACCCACGTGCCGCTGCTACAAATGCCAATGCGATACCGGTGTTACCACTGGTTGGTTCAACAAGCTCAACACCTGCTTTAAGTTTGCCTGCTTTCTCTGCTTCCCAAATCATGTTGGCGCCGATACGACACTTAACACTGAAACTCGGGTTACGTGCTTCAATTTTTACCAGTACGTTGCCGTTACTTACTTTATTGAGGCGAACCAAAGGTGTGTTACCAATGGTGAGTGAGTTGTCTTCGTAGATCTTGCTCATTATATGTTCCTTCATTCAGTTAACCGTATCGGTCAGCGATTACATGCTAAGAATATGATTTTGTTCGTTGGGGGAGAAGAATTAAATAGTTATATATTATGGAGGAAAGTATGGGAGGTGTGTATTGATGAGGCTCATAGACTTAAAAAAAGCACAAAATCCAAGGCGAACTCGTGGTTGGTTCGTGGATTTTGTGCTTAATTACGCTACTTTCTACGCAAGAAAAAGGCTGTGCTTAGGCTCGCAAGCACCCAAAAGTAAAGCGGCCATGTGCCGGCTTCTCGATACCAGGTTGTACCGTTTGTTGGTGTGACTTCTGTGCGTAAAACGGCGGTCTCAAATTGTGGGATCTGAGCGGTAACCTTACCCATATAGTCCGTTACTGCCGTCACGCCATTATTTGTTGAACGGATGAGCGGAATACCTAACTCTAACGCTCGCATACGCGCTATTTCCATATGCTGTAATGGTCCGATTGAGTGACCGAACCACGCATCGTTAGAGAGAGTGAGAAGATAGTCGGTTTCTGGTGTCACGTTTTGGCGTACTTGTTCATTAAATATAATCTCGTAGCACAGTGCCGCTGCCATGTGCGCACCGTTGGCGACGATATTAGGTTGAACATATGCCCCACGACTGAATGAAGACATGGGTAAATTAAAGAAAGGTGCAATAGGGCGAAGGATATCTTCAAGCGGGACAAACTCACCAAACGGTAGGAGGTGGTGTTTGTGAAAGCGTTCATCCATATCCAGTTCATAATCCCCATAAGGGGTTTGACCGACGACAAGGATGCTATTGAAGTAACTGTCCGTCTCTGTCTTATTAATGACACCTGTAATGATCGCCGAATCGTTCATTTTCGCAGCAGAATCTAAGTTACTTAGAAATGACGGCAACTCAAACTCCATGGCTGGAATGGCCGCTTCTGGCCAAATGATAATATCAGCATCCCAGTTTTCTCGGCTCAAATCCGTGTACTTCATGATGGTTGGCCAGCGCTGGCTTGGCAGCCATTTTAACGCTTGGTCAACATTACCCTGGATCAGAGCTACGGTTTTAGTACGCGAATCATCAGGGGTGACCCACTCGTAGTGACGTAGTCCAAACCCAACAGAAAAGATGACCAAAGGAATCAGCGCGATCTGCCAGTATTTATTATAAATGGCATAGGCAAGACTACCCGCGGTGAGCAGGATCGCAAAGGTAATGAGCTCAACACCGCCCATTGGTGCAAAGCTCGCAAGGGGAGAGTCAATCTGGCTGTACCCCAGCCAAAGCCAAGGGAAACCTGTCATTACCCAGCCACGAGCCCAATCAAAGATGAGCCACAATGCCGGTGCTGCCAATAGGTAGCGAGTTCGGTTGTCTTTGACAAAGAAGCGATTTAGCGACCATGCAAACAGTGCGGAATAAACGGATAGATAACCGACAAGCAAGGACATCAGGAACACACTAGCAATCTTGGGCATTCCCCCAAAACTGTCAATGCTGACGTGTACCCAGCTAATGCCGGTTGCAAACTGGCCAAGGCCCCAAGCGTAACCAATGAAAAGTGCCTTACGTGCGGTTTGTCCTTGGATAAGCAATAACAGAGCAAGTGGGCTTAATAATGCAAGCGGCCACCACTGATACGGAGCGAAGGCTAGGGTAGTGCTGGCGCCAACAAAAGCGGCCCCAATGGGCCGCAATAGGCGAAGATTATTCTTCATTTAATGATGGTCTCACTTAACCGGTGAACATCGTGCTGTTATTCTTCAGCACTGGGTGTAACCTCAAGATCGGGAATGGTCACTTGAACTTGTACGACGCGACGATTATCAGCGGCAGTCACTTTAAAGCTATAGTTTTCTATCTCAACCACTTCCCCTCTTACAGGTAGGTGACCGAACGCTGTCATGATTAATCCACCGACGGTATCGACTTCTTCATCACTGAAGGTAGAACCAAAGGTGTCATTAAACTCTTCGATTGTTGTCAGTGCTTTGACGGCAAACGTATGTTTGCTGAGCTTTCTGATATCGAGTTCATCATCGTCATCAAACTCATCTTCGATTTCGCCGACAATTTCTTCTAGGATGTCTTCAATGGTCACAAGACCTGAAACACCACCGAATTCGTCGACAACGATCGCCATGTGATAGCGTTCCTCTCGGAACTCCTTAAGCAAGCGGTCAACCCGTTTACTTTCTGGCACGACGACGGCAGGGCGAATGACTTCTTCAATGTCAAAAGGGGCACTATTGGAGCCCAAATAGCGGAGTAGGTCCTTAGCTAAGAGAATACCTTCCACATGGTCTTTGTCTTCGCTAATGACTGGGTAGCGAGAATGCTGTGCATCAGTCATTAGTCCAATCAATTTATCGAAGTCATCAGAACGTTCGATAGTGACCATTTGTGAGCGAGGTAGCATGATATCACGCACTCGCATTTCGGAAATTTCCATGACACCCTCGAGCATATCGCGTGTGTCATGGTCAATTAGGTCGTTAATCTCAGAGTCACGGATGACATCGACTAATTCTTGGCGATCTTTTGGTTCACCTTGAAATATTTGACCTAGGCGCTCAAAGAAGGACTTTCTACTCGGACCTTCAGATTTTTTGCTGTTTCCCTCGGGGTGAGAGGGAGAAGACTCTTCGTTCATGATTTCTCAATTCAGAATGCTATCAGACGTGTGATAGCGCACATAAGAAGAGGCGGAGATGCCTCTATTGTTTCTCTGCTATATAAGGGTCTTCAAATCCCATATCTAGCATGATTTCGGTTTCTAAAGCTTCCATTTCGTCGGCTTCATTATCGTCAATATGATCATAACCTAGCAGATGAAGGCTGCCGTGTACAACCATATGTGCCCAGTGTGCAGTTTGGCTTTTTGACTGCTCTTTTGCTTCTTTTTCGACAACTTGGCGACAAATAACCAGATCACCGAGCAAACTAATCTCGATTCCTGGCGGTGCTTCAAACGGAAAAGACAGCACATTAGTTGATTTGTCTTTGCCACGATAGTCGTGATTCAACTGGTGACTTTCTTCCTCATCCACAATTCTCACTGTGAGTTCAGCGTCTTTTTGAAATGGAGTGATTGTTTTGTCTAGCCAGTGCTGAATATCGGCTTGCGATGGTAACCCTTCTTCAGATTCGACCGCTAGCTGTAGATCAAGTTCAATGCTCATTATTCACCTGCCGATGGCGTTGTATTGGTTGTGCCATTATTTGCGGCGCTGTTATTGGCCTTAACTGCATCATATTCTTCGCGACGACGACGCTCAATTTCTTTACGAGCTTTTTGGTCTTCAGATTCCCACTTTTCATAGGCATTAACGATGCGAGCCACCACTGGGTGTCGAACCACATCATCAGCTTGGAAGAAATTGAAACTGATCTCGTCAACATCACTTAGTACTTCGACGGCGTGGCGTAGACCCGATTTAGCGCCACGAGGCAAATCTATTTGAGTGACATCACCAGTAATGACGGCGCGAGAGTTAAATCCAATACGCGTGAGGAACATTTTCATTTGTTCAACGGTTGTATTTTGGCTTTCATCTAGAATGATGAAGGCGTCGTTGAGGGTACGTCCGCGCATGTAGGCTAAAGGTGCGACCTCAATGACGTTACGCTCAATGAGCTTTTCGACACGCTCAAAGCCCAGCATTTCAAACAATGCATCATAGAGTGGGCGCAAGTATGGGTCGACCTTTTGGCTTAAATCACCGGGTAAGAAGCCGAGTTTTTCGCCTGCCTCAACAGCAGGGCGAGTAAGCAAAATACGACGGATTTCTTGACGCTCGAGTGCATCAACGGCGGCAGCAACCGCAAGGTAGGTTTTACCCGTACCTGCCGGGCCAATACCAAAGCTGATATCATGCGTCACCATATTGACGAGATATTGCCCTTGGTTAGGCGTACGAGGCTTAATAATGCCTTTCTTAGTGCGAATAAATACTTCTTTACCGTGAGCCAACTCAGATTCAGCGGTTTGCTCAAGGACACCGGATTCTTTCACCGCTAGGTGAATTTGGTCAGGTTCAATATCAGGGAACTGACCACGAACTGGCGCAGTATCAACATATAATGATTTGATGATATCTAACGCAGCTGCAGTGGTATGTGGTTTACCCACAATGGTGAAAAAGTTGCTGCGATGATTGATTTCTACGCCCAAACGGCGTTCTAAATGCTTGATATTGTCATCGAAAGGACCGCATAGACTAGAAAGGCGGCGGTTATCAGAGGGCTCTAGGTTAATCTCTAAGGTAACTATTTTATTGCTCAATGTGGCCTCACATATGCCCTTTGGGCGATGTATAGAGCCCGATTGAGACCGGGCTCCTCATTAGGAGTTAAGGCGTAAAGGTTGCCACACCTAACTCATCTTCGCGACGAGTTTTTTCCATCATTTCTGTTGGAGACGTCACAACACGAAGATCGATATCTTTTTCAGTACGGAGTAACTCGCCTCGAAGAGAGTTTGCGAAGACATCAACGATCTTCACGTCAACAAACTGACCAATTAAATCTGCGCTGCCTTCAAAGTTAACCACTCGGCTATTCTCTGTACGACCGCGAAGCTCCATTAGGTTTTTCTTAGAAGGGCCTTCAACCAAGATTCGTTGCTCAGTGTCTAGCATTAGACGAGAGTAACGCATAGCTTGTGAATTCACCGTTTGTTGAAGCTCAGCCAGGCGATCTTTTTTGGTTTGCTCAGAAAGATCACAAGGATAATCTGCTGCAGGTGTCCCTGGGCGTGGTGAGAAAACAAAGCTAAAGCTCATATCAAAATCAACGTCTTTGATCAGCTTCATTGTGTCTTGGAAATCTTTGTCGCTTTCACCTGGGAAGCCAACGATGAAATCAGAACTAATTTGAATACCTGGGCGCGCTTTTCTCAACTTACGAATAATCGATTTATATTCGATGGCAGTATGAGGACGTTTCATCATGGTCAATACACGATCTGAGCCACTTTGGACCGGGAGGTGAAGGAAGCTGACTAGCTCTGGCGTATCTTCATACACCGCGATGATATCGTCGGTAAATTCTAATGGGTGACTGGTCGTAAAGCGAATACGGTCGATACCATCAATGGAAGCGACAAGACGCAATAAATCAGCAAATGAACAAATATCACCATCGTGCATTGGACCACGGAACGCATTGACGTTCTGACCTAGAAGGTTGACTTCACGAACCCCTTGCTCAGCAAGTTGTGCGATTTCAAAAAGCACGTCATCCATTGGGCGGCTAACTTCTTCACCACGTGTATACGGTACGACGCAGTACGTACAGTACTTTGAACAACCTTCCATAATGGAAACGAAGGCTGTTGCGCCTTCAGCGCGTGGCTCTGGAAGGTTGTCGAACTTTTCAATCTCTGGGAAAGAGATGTCCATTACTGGCGCTTCATCGCTTTGAGAGCGACGAATCATTTCTGGTAGACGGTGAAGGGTTTGTGGACCAAAAATTACGTCAACAAACGGAGCACGTTTACGGATGTGATCGCCTTCTTGGGTTGCGACACAACCACCAACACCAATCACGACACCTTCTTTTTTGTCTTTAAGTGTTTTCCAACGACCGAGTTGATGGAATACCTTTTCTTGTGCCTTTTCGCGGATTGAACAGGTATTCAAAAGTAAGACGTCTGCTTCCTCAGGCACATCTGTCAGCTCATAGCCGTTTGCAGCATTAAGCAGGTCGGCCATTTTTGATGAATCGTATTCGTTCATCTGGCAACCCCAGGTTTTAATTAGCAGTTTCTTACTCATCACTATCGCTCGTCAGTTATTTAAATTTGGTAGAACTATTGTTTAAATTATAGCCGCCATATCGGCGGTAAGCGGCGTATTGTACTGCTTTAAAAACCGCCTGACTAGTAGTAGCAAGAAAACTCTTTGAGCGCTTATGTCATCAATGATGCATGACAAAAATAGCCTCTGCATATGTAAGGAAATTTAGTGAAAATTACTCGCCCTTTGATGGTACGAACCGTACAATAAAAATACGTAGAATTCAGGGTAGTAGTGAATAATGGAACAGTTTGAAATCGTTGTCGTTGGTGGTGGAATGGTTGGCGCAGCCGTTGCAATTGGTTTTGCAAAGCAGGGGCGTTCGGTGGCTTTAGTTGAAAAATTCGAGCCTAAGGCCTTCGACGCTGCCCAACCCATGGATCTCAGGGTATCGGCTATTTCTCAACATTCCGTGGATCTACTCACGCAACTCGGCGCTTGGGATGAGATTGCCGCCATGCGGACCTGTTCATATTCTCGACTGGAAACTTGGGAAGCAGAAGAGTGTCGGCTTCGTTTTCATGCCGAGTCACTAGGGCTTGAACGACTTGGCTACATTGTCGAAAATCGATTGATTCAGCTGGGGCTGTGGTCTCAATTCGCTCAGTATAGCAACTTGAACGTTATTGATTCTGATGGCTTAGATTCGATATCGTATAATGGAGAGCTCAATACACTGTTACTTGAATCGGGTAGGCAACTTGAGACCTCGTTTGTTGTGGGGGCCGATGGAGCGAATTCGAAAGTGCGACAAGCGGCAGGTATTGGCATTACTGCATGGGATTATCGTCAAGAGTGTATGCTCATCAACGTAGAAACGACGCTGCCGCAACAAGATATCACTTGGCAGTGGTTTACACCTTCTGGGCCTCGCTCGTTTCTACCGCTTTGTGGCCACCAAGGCTCACTAGTGTGGTATGACTCTCCAAGAAGAATTAAACAGCTCAAGGCGATGACACCTAAGCAGTTAAAGCTTGAAATCCAGCGTTGCTACCCTGCAGAGCTCGGAGAGATAGAGGTTTTGGCTCATGGTTCATTTCCATTAACACGCCGTCATGCACAGCAATACGCTAAGCACGGTTGCGTTTTGGTTGGTGATTCTGCCCATACTATCAATCCACTAGCAGGCCAAGGCGTTAACCTTGGCTTCAAAGATGTCGAAGCGCTCATACGGTTATCAGAGGGGCAGGCTTTAAGTTCTAAAGTTCTTAGTAAGTATGAGTTACATCGACGTCCAGATAACTTGTTGATGCAAACGGGTATGGATGTCTTTTATAAGGGCTTTAGTAATACGCTTTCGCCGCTGCAGTTTGCCCGTAATGCCCTACTTAAACTTGCCGAGCACTCGGGGCCGATTAAAACACAGGTCCTTCGTTATGCGATGGGACTTAAGTAAAATGCGCTGTTAAGTCGGGGTATCCTCGTCATTACAACGTTATTAAGAGTGTCCAATGAGTACACAAACCGGGTTTGCTAGTGCCAGGGTCTCTGGCATCAGTGTGGGCTGACCTGTCTTTTTATCTAAAGAGAAGAAGGCAAGGTTATTGGAGTGTTGGTTGGCGGCAATGAGATATAAGCCATTTTGAGTGATGCCGATATCCCTTGGGAATACCCCATTACTAGCCACGTAACCTTGATAGCTAGGGGCAGATCGGCTCGTGATATCAAACCAACTGATCACGGACTGACCACGCCCAGTAATGTAGACATAGCGTTCATCTGGTGACAGTTTGATCGCGCCAGCCGCTTCCTTGCATTCGTGTTCAGGGAAGCCTTGTTGTGAATGAATTACCCGCCATTCCCCTCGACCCTTTCTTTCAATCACACACAGCGTCTCATCTAATTCACACAATACAAAGCCAAACAAACCGTCTTGGGTAAATACCAGGTGCCTTGGCCCACTTCCTGAAGGAAGTGAGAGACGTTGCTGGTGAATAATATTATTTGAAGCATAGTGGTAAAAATTGAGTTCATCGATCCCTAGGTCGACGGTGACCAGTGAATTAGAGCGAGGAACAAACATCAGCTGATGACCATGTGGGTCCTGCTGTCGAGTCGGATGCTGGCCTTTCCCTGTGCTGTGAAGCGATGCTAACTGATGCGCTATATGCCCAGTTGAGGTCAGACTAAATATGTCAAAACTGCCGGAACCATAATGTGAAACACCAAGGAATTGATGGCATTCGGACAAAGACACATGACAAGGGTAATCGCCTTGGAGTAACGTGATCGCTTGCTCAGTCATCGCGTTATCGAAGAAATACAAGGCGGCATTATCTTTGTGACTCCTTTCTGAAATAGCGTAGAAGCCGAGGGGAGATTGAGCAATATAAGATGGATTATCGACGTTAGAAACACGCAGTACGGTATTTGGTTTATCCGCCTCTAGATTCATCATGATCTGGCTAAACCCAGGCTGAACGCCTTCAGTATATTGCCCAACGGTTAGTGGGATGGTTGACTTCGACATATAACTTCTTTGTTTGTGATGATGAATCACCAGAGTGAGGGAAGTTTGATGTAAAAAGTAGTGGAGGCGAGCGATTATGTGAGGGATGACAAAGCGTTAATCTAAAGCTTGTTCGTTCAGAGTCACTGGGGTTTAAAACGAAAAAATAACTGGGGTTAAAACGAAAAAAAGTCCGTCAAATGACAAACTTTCTTGATAATGGTGCGGTCGGAGAGACTTGAACTCTCACACCTCTCGGCGCCAGAACCTAAATCTGGTGCGTCTACCAATTCCGCCACGACCGCAGCAAAGCTTTTCAACCTAAGTAAAGAATTAGAGAAGAATATATAGTTAAGAAGACATTGGAGAATCTCAATAACGTTGTAATGGCTGGGCTACCTGGATTCGAACCAGGGAATGCTGGCATCAAAAGCCAGTGCCTTACCGCTTGGCGATAGCCCAACAGGATTGTTTCAGTGTCAATCACACGATCTTAATGGCGTTAAACGAATTAACACATTAAGAAATAATGGTGCGGTCGGAGAGACTTGAACTCTCACACCTCTCGGCGCCAGAACCTAAATCTGGTGCGTCTACCAATTCCGCCACGACCGCAGCAAAGCTTTTCAACCTAAGTA
>NZ_JBHFOL010000026.1:0-39946 GCF_053544015.1 Vibrio sp. E150_011 | reverse complement strand
AACTTAGCTACAGCCCCGTGTTTACACCCTTTTATCGGTCATCCGACAAATGAAGTGCTAGATGGAATTCCGTTTCGGCTCATCGACTACATTGAGTTAGTAGACTGGACTGCACGTCTATTCCTCGAAGGCAAAGCCAGCATGGATGCCAATCAACCTGCTATTTTGGCGCGTTTAAATTTCAATCAGAAGAGTTGGTTAACGGTATGTACCGCGTTAGAAAAAACACGCTCGACAGCGGTTGGGTGTCACGTTCATACAGTTCAAGCTAAGGCTGCCTTAAAAAAGAAAAAGATGCACATCTATCAACTAGAGTAAGCACCACTTTCCCCGCCGCTCCAACCCATAGGTCAGTGAAAATTCTGGATACTGTCGTTCGCCCCATTTATAAACGTAAGTAAACGCGTCTTAAGAAACTAGACAACTTCACCCAAAATAGATTGAAGAAAGCAAAAGTCTGCAGTTAATTGCTACTTTGAATACGGGAGTGCTTTAGATTTCTTTTTAGGTGTGTGTCCTTTCTAAGATTACTAGCATCCAAGGGAGGATAAGAGCGTCAAATAGAAGCGTTTATATCATTTGCTATATGGAGCTAATTAACACGATGCGATGAACGTAATATTCTAAGGTTACAAGTTGCATGTTATTTGGGAGCGATATCACTTTATTGGTTTTGTATTTTCTCTAGACTAATCATCCGCTAATGGAAAAAGTGGAAGCGTAGTTTATGAAATATAACCTAATTGATGTTGTTGTTAATGTTAATTCAAAATGCCATTTTAAATTATAGAATTATTAAAAGAGACATAATATGTATAAGAAACTAATTATCCTTAGTCTGCCCGTCCTTTTAGCTGCTTGTGCAGCGCCCAAATATACTGCGGAAGTTATCCCGGATGATAACCAGAGTAAAGACATTACGATTGTGAAAGATGATGCAACACGGGAAATTTTCTTAGAGTCGATGCAAGAATGGTGTTTGGATACCGCCCATAAATGTACGGTTGTAAGTGATGGGACTCCACCTGAGAGCTCAGAACTTACACTGACTTATGTATCGCGTTGGAGTTGGGATTTTAGGACGTTTGTCGCAGATGCCAAAATTAAAGCATATAAAAATAGTGCTAAAGTTGGTGAGGTAGAGTTCAAGGCACCGAATAGTACTAATTCAGATAAGTGGGGTGATGACAGTAAACGTATCATCGCAATGATGGATTTATTGTTTGGGAAGCAGACGTTAAGTGAAGCTCAATCCAAAATTAAAGCGGGTGAAATGTAGCACCATAATTAGCGCTTCAATTGGATTCCTCCTGTCCCCCTGATTATATGTACTTAACATTTATCTTTGATATTTATGACGGTTATCAGGCTTTGTAATTAATGGTGTAGAGGTTGTCTAACTGCTCATTAATTGATGGCGTCATTATTCAATCGCAAGGTGTGTTCTTCTCAAAATAAGGTACGGCCATTACTATCATGACTGAAGAGCGCCCCTACCTTCGAGATGAGCTATTTAAAGGTTCCTTACTGAATTTCGTTCAATCATTTCGAAAACAACCGAAGATCGTGTCGCTACTTTATTTGGGGAGCTAATCGCGGTGATTAATTTATAAATCGCCGATTGAGCAATTCGGTTGTAATCCGTTGTCATGGTGGTGAGGGGCGGTGATGATATGGCGCTCACGCTTAAATTATCGAAGCCAATCACTGAAATGTCTTCAGGTACGCGTTTACCTATGTGCGACAAAGCCTCTAGTAATGAGAGTGCCACCATGTCACACAAGCATAAAACCGCCGTACAATCATCAAAACGATTTTCAGCCATGATGAGCGGCAGAATTTCCTGCGCACCAAAGTCTCCCATAGGATTACGAATTAAGTCTTTACCCTTGAGGCCCCGAAGGGGTTCGGCTCTGTCGGCATAATCGACAAAGTCAATCACGGCTTGTTTAGGGTCATGCTCTATTCCTGCCATGCTGAGGGCTCTCAAAAACCCATCCGTTCGTTGATAGGTTGAATGCCGGTCGTTCGCGGTGATGAACTTTATTTTTCGATGACCTTTTGACAGTAAGTACTCTGTCGCCATAAAGGCACCAAATTCATAATCTGGAGAAATACTCGGAGTCCGCATTTTGGGGTCAACACCATTGATTATTACCGCTGGAATCGACTTATTCTGAGTCATTTCAATCAAATCTTGATTGGGATTGCCAAGGATTAGAATAGATTGAGCATCACACAACTTGTTTTTTAGCGATTGACTATTTTTGGTCGGATTTAACACCGACATTTCTAAACTGATAGAAAGTTTATCTGCTTCCACTTTAAGTTGGTTGAGAAGTGTTCCATAGAAGGTGTGAGGTGCAAATGCGGAATCGTCACAAAATACCGTTATTTTGTTAAATGTCATCGGAATTTCTAGCGAGGATCGGCGCTTAACATATCCGACTTCGCTGATGATTGCTTCGACTCTCCGTGCGACATCATTTTTGACCAAATCGCTGCCATTTAAAACCCTAGACACGGTTGCCTTTGACACGCCTGCAAGCGATGCAATCTGTTCCACAGTCGGCTTTTTTTGTGTTTTTTCTGCTGAATTCAAAAAGATTTCCTACTCAACGTGACCTCAGTTAATCAACAACCCACTGATAATCATGCGTTGCGATTCGACGCCCCCAGTTTTAAATCATCTGACAGATAATTTCAAGTGTTTGCATGAATTTAATGAAACGTTTCATTTTTATGGTTCTTTTCATTTCATGAGGATTATCACAGAAAATCCTTTAAATTTGGGCGATTGTATTTATGTCACCAAGTGACGGAGCCGAATTTTAAAATATTTTTAGCACGATCACATAAATTTATGAAAAGTTTCAGTTACACCCCATTTCGTTAGTGAGGCATATCAATGGACCAAACATTAGAGTTAATAAAACAGGACATTATCGCCAGTATTGAGCGCAACGTTTCAGTGATTGGTATTCGTAATCCTATGGTGGGTGCAGGAGCAGAGGACTTCACTTGGTTATATCCAGACGAGTATTTTTGGACAGATTCATTTTGGACGGGTCAGCTTTGGCTAGCTTACTTGTTTACTGGTAAACAAGAGCTCAAGAACAATGCTCGTATGCGCAATGCCCATTTTGAGAGCATATTGAATAACCCTCTATGGCTTAACCATGATCTTGGCTTTGAGTTTAGCCTTTCGGCAGTTGCGGATTACAAACTGACTGGTGATCTGAATGCTAGGCAGTTGGCATTACGCGCTGCAGAGGCACTAAGACACCGATATAACTGGAACGGAAACTACTTAGTTGCATGGACGGCTGGGGCAGAAGATAAAGCGCATGCTGAAAGTGTTCAGGGAAAAATTATTATCGACTGTATGCAAAATTTAGCGTTGCTGATGTGGGCATACCAAGAAACCAATGTTGAATCGTTTAAACAAGTGGCGATTGGCCAAGCAGAAACGTCTATGAAATATTTGGTTAGGGATGACTACAGTACCTACCATACCTTCGATTTTGACACGAGTACCAACAAACCTATTAGAGGTTGTACCCATCAGGGGTTCGCTGATGAATCATGCTGGAGCCGTGGGCAAGCATGGGCGATTCACGGATTTGCTCAGATGGCGATTATGACGGGTGATGACCGTTACGCTGAAGAAAGTGTCAAGTTAACCGAATACATGCTGAGTAAAATCACTCCGGATATGGTGCCTGAGTGGGACTACCTCCTCCCAGAAGGTGAAATCCGATACAAGGATACCTCAGCTGGTTCTATTACTTCTGCAGGTTTGTTCATTTTGTCTGAGTACTTCTTAAAGCAAAACAAACCAGAACAAGCTGAACAATATCGCTCTTTAGGCCTAAAAATGCTTCTGGCATTAAGAGAAAACTACGACCAAACCCACACTGATTCAGCACAAGGATTACTGTCTAATGCTGCATCTCATATCCCCAATGCTAAAGCCAAGGACCTGGATTATCTTGCCAACGCGATGCTGCCCTATGGCGATTATTACTATTTTGAAGCTGTAGCGCGCGCATTGGGACACAACAAACTGTTTTGGTAGAGCCAAATAACGTGAACGAAAGGTGAATACAATGAAAGGATTGACAACCAAACTTGCACTTTTAGGAACAGCATTAGCCTTGTCATTAGGAAGTGTACAGGCAAAAACCTATAAGTTTGCCACCAACATACCGAGTGAAGATGCTGCTGGTACTTTACTGACGGAAATGGGCAGTAATATCAAGGAACGTACCGATGGGCGGGTTAACCTCCGTTTTTTTTGGAACGGCACTCTTGGCGGGCAAGCCCAATATCTACAACAGATCCAAAGTGGTGTGATTGACATGGGGTTAGTAAATAGTGCGACGTTAGAAAACCTCTCACCAGAAATTACTAGTATCAATCTACCTTACATTTTCCGTAGCCTAGATGAGTACGAACAAACCATGCTTGACCCAGTAGTGAGCAAACAGATCTACGATTCGGTCGCCGACAAAAATATTCATGCTATGGGTTTTTTGAGTAATGGTTTCCGCAGTATGTATACCACTCGCCCTGTTGCCACGCTAGAAGATTTAGAAGGGTTGAAACTTAGAACCTCACCGAGTGACACGTATATGAAGCTCATTCGGGCATTGGGTGGCGTTCCGACACCAATGGATTTTGGGGAGGTTTATCCTGCATTGCAACAAGGCATTATTGATGGCGCGGAAGGTGGATTAGCGGGGCTATGGGAGGTTAAGTTTGGCGAAGTTGCAAAGTACGCTATCCGCACTGAGCATACTCGTCTTACCGACTTTTTAGTGACAAGTGAACGTTTTCGCAAAGGGCTTTCTGAGGAAGACCTGAAGGTTGTGCAGGAAGAAATGCTGAACACGACACAAAAATCTTTTGCTGCAGTTGCAGAGCAAATTGAGAGATCCGAGGCGCTCGCCGCTTCTGAACTCAATGTAGAGTATATCGAAATCGACAAAGCACCGTTGATTAGCCGAATGCAACCTATGTACGATGAAACGCTTTCCGATCCTGTTAAAGCGCCATTACTAGAAACTATCTTTACCATTCAAGAGCGCTAAATCTTGATAGCGGTGCTGTGTAAACAGCGCCGCCTTTGCGCCTGAATCGATGGCGTTTGGCTTCAAGGAGAGGTTTATGACCCCGTTAGAACTAGAAACCCCTAGAACAACTCCCAACCTAACAGATTCGTTTATGAGTACTTTAGAGGCGACGCTTAAGTATTTTTTAATCTGTCTACTCACTGTAATGAGTGTGCTTATTATCTATCAAGTTACGGCTCGCTATGTTTTTAGTTCGCCTAGTGCAATGTCTGAAGAGCTTTTGCGCTTTCTGTTAATTTGGCTCGGCATACTGGGAGCTGCGCTCTGTTTTATCAAATCCACGCACCTCAATTTACCCTTGATTCTTGACAAGGTTACGCCCGAAACTCGTAATAAAATGGAGTTGTTCAATCGTTTTATCTATGTCCTTCTGGGATTAATTATGGTTTGGGGTGGCTATGTTGCCGCCGCAAAAAATTGGAATCTAATGACGCCGACCATGCAACTGCCTTTAGGGGCGGTTCAGTCGGTGCTAGTGATCAGCGGTGCTTTGATAGCCTTCAGCCAGATTGTCGCCCTCATTAAAAGCCTTAAACAAGACCCTAAACTGATATCTATTATTTTGTTCTATGCGGTTGGAACGGCCGCTTTGGTGTGGGGTTACAATGAACTAAAGCAACTGGACAGCTTTGATGATTTTCTCTATTCCAATATGGAGATGATTTCTTTCTTTGCATTGTTTGTGTCGTTTATCTTTTTCTTGCTAATGGGGACATCCATCGCCGTAGGCTTAGCGTTTTCAGGCATCCTAACGCTGTCTCTGCAGATTGATTTTGTTAATCTACTAGGAACGAGCAGCGAAAAGTTATTCAGTGGTTTAGACAGTTTTGGCTTCTTAGCTTTGCCGTTTTTTATCTTGGCAGGCAATATCATGAACCAAGGGGGGATTGCTAAGCGATTGATTGTATTTGCAATGCTTATCGGTAAGCGAATTCCTGGTAGCTTATGGCAAACGAACATCGTCGCTAATATGATGTTTGGGTCCTTGTCTGGTTCGGCGATTGCTGCTTCGACGGCTATTGGCGGTATCGTCACGCCTATGGCTAAAGAGAAAAATTATGATATGCCATTCTCTACGGCAGTGAATGCCTCATCTTCTATTGCTGGAATGCTTATTCCGCCTGCTGGTGCCTTTATTGTTTACTCGATGATAACGGGGGGCAGTGCATCGATCGCCGCTTTGTTTTTAGCCGGTTACATTCCAGGGATTATTGTTGGACTCAGCGTTATGCTGGTTGCCTATCGTTATGCAAAAAAACACAACTATCCTGTTGATTCTACGCACTACCCATTAAGTGAAGTGGCTGCAATTACTTGGCGTGCAGTGCCAAGTATGTTCCTAATCGTTGTCGTTATTGGCGGTATTATCGGCGGTATGTTTACGGCTATTGAAGCGTCTGGTATCGCTGTAATCTACAGTTTGTTACTTGCGCTTTGTTATCGGAGCTTAACGTGGCAGAGTTTAATGAAGACTCTGTATGATTCCGCGATTAGCTCGGCCGTTATCTTGTTCTTAATTGCTTGCTCTGGGTTAATGAGTTGGTCAATGACCTTTGCCAGTATTCCAGACACAGTAGGAGAAATGCTGGTCGCGGTGAGTGACAACAAATACATAATCTTGTTTGTCATTAACCTCACATTGCTGTTTGTCGGGGTGTTCATGGATATGGCGCCAGCGCAGCTTATATTTACGCCTATCTTGTATCCCGTTGTTACTGCGATGGGCGTTGACCCGGTGCATTTTGGCGTCATCATGATTTATAACCTTTCCATGGGAATTGTCACGCCACCAGTCGGAACGGTGTTGTTTGTATCCTGCGGTATAACTGGCGAGAAAATAACTAATGTAATCAAGCCATTACTGCCGATTTTTTTAGTGCAGTTTATTGGGTTACTTTTAGTCACCTATTTCCCTGTCATTAGCTTAGCGTTACCACGTATGTTTGGATTGATGTAAGGAACATTATTGATGAAACAAGTATTTTTTTCTGAGAACCCTCTGCAGTCCAAGCAAGATTACCAAAAGTTGGTGTGTGATTTATTTGAACCTCTTATTCCTTTTTATCAACAACAAGGTGCTCGGATCGATTTTGAGGAAGGTGGCGCTTGCTTCGATATGGTAGCGAGTTCGGTAGAGGGGGTTGCTCGCCCTCTGTGGGGCCTGATTCCCCTTGAGTTAGGAGGCGGTAAATTTCAACACTGGCCCTTAGTTCGGGAGCTTATTGTAAAGGGCACCGACCCAAACTCTGATCAATACTGGGGGGAACTCGGTGACATAGACCAACGTAGTGTTGAAATGGCACCCATTGCCATGTGGTTAACGCTATTACCGGAAATATCTTGGGATCCATTAACAGAGCAACAACAAACTAATTTGGTTCATTGGCTGGCCAGTATTCAAGACCACCCAACATCGCAAAACAATTGGTTGTTTTTCACTATTTTTGTTCAGCAAGGGTTACGAAGTGTCGGTAGAGAGGCACTCGTTGATGAGCAGCTGGAACAGCAATGCTTGCAACGTATTCGAGATTGGTATCTTGGGGATGGCTGGTATGGCGATGGTGATATCGAAACCATTGATCAATACTGCGGATATGCCATGCATTACTACGGGTTGATCTACTCTCAACTTTATCCAAACGCTAACCCAGAGTTCGCAGGCATTTTTAAAACCAACGCTGATACGTTTAGCTACCCGTTTCGATACTGGTTTTCAGAAGAAGGGGATTCATTGGTTCAAGGTCGTTCACTGACCTATCGATTTGCCAGTGCTGGATTTTGGGGAGCGTATGCATTGTGCGAGCAAACTGAGTTGTCTAAGGGTGAGATAAAGGGGCTTTGGGCGAGACAAATTCGTCGGTGGCAAACAAAACCGATTTTCACTCAAACTGGTGTGCTTACTCGCGGTTATGATTACCCAAACACCACTATGTGTGAGGTATACAACTCTCCAACCTCACCTTACTGGGCAATGAAGGCATTTATCCCTTTGCTATTACCTGATGAAAACGAATTCTGGCAATGCAAAGAAGAGTCGATGTCACCACTTGACGCCGTCGCTTCTATGCCAGTGAACAAAACCATTGTCCAGCGAGTAGATGGCCACAGTATTGTTCATTATGGCGCGAATGTTCACCCGGGATTTCAGCTCGATAAATACAACAAGTTTGCTTACTCCACGTTTGGTGGCTTGGATGTTAATGCTCTGCTTTATTCAGAAAAGCTCAGTTTTGGCGACAATATATTGGCAATGAGTTTCGACCAAGGCGCTAATTGGCAAATGCGCCAGAAGAATCTCTCAGTGGCGATAGATGGGCATACAATGACTATCGTGTGGCAATCCGGGTTGCACGTTGTCACGACTAAGATTGAAGTGTTGGAGAATGGGCAATGTATCCGAAGCCATGAATTAGAAAGTGACAGAGAAGTATGGGTAGTAGAGTCAGGCTTTGCCGTCGATACTTGGTATCAAGAGCCTCGGATATTGGCTCACATCGGGAGTGACTCGCCAATTGAGGAGGCGCTAGTCTCGATCAATGGCGGCAATGGTACGTCAGAAGTAGCAAGCCGTGACGGACATAAAAAAACAGCTCATCTCGCAACGAGAGTCCATAGTGATGTGTGTTTTGCAAGAAGTATGGTTCCTTTCTTACTGTCGAAACATAGTGGTGGAAAAATAGCACTTTCAAGTAGGTTTGGGTTTCAGAAATAGCTGGGTTCATCCTTTTTCAGGTGTTAAGGGCCCATCATTTCGTTATCTAAAGGACAACTAGGTTAGAACCTCGTTTTCACGAGGACGCCGACTTGATTTTTATCTCGATAATAAAAAACGCCAAAGTGCTCATAGAGAACGTTGGCGTTAATTAAACCGAGATTTTTAATTCACGACTTTAATTCATCGCTTTTTTAGCTGCTTCCTTTTCTTCCTCTGTTCGGTAATCAAACATAAGAATTAGGACTATTGGAACAATAAAGGCAACCGCAATGGCTAACGCATAAACCCACATTGGACTAAATACAGGAATCGTAAATAGTGATGTGAAAGCAAATGCTTTGGTTTTTACTCCACCATAGCTTGCGCCTAGCGTTGCAATCACTAACCCGCCAGCAACACAGCCTGGAAGCAAACGTGAGTACATTTTCTTAAAGCGTAAATGGATACCGTAAAGTGACGGCTCAGAGATACCACCAAACAGACCCGCAGCCAATGCACCAACCGATGTTTGACGCATGTATGTATCTTTCTCACGCATCGCAATCAGAAGCACCCCGGCTGTGGCACCGAAACAGGCAAAGTTCCATACACCCATTGGGCCTTGAATGAAGTCATAACCAAGCGTTTGTATGTTGACCAGCATTAGCGCGTTCAGCGGCCAGTGTAGACCCAATGGAACGAGGAATGGGTATAACAGTGGGATCAACAGAGCAAATACGAAGGGTGCATTGGTGTTTAACCATGCCAAGCCATTACCAAGCCCCGTCCCTAACCAAACGCCTAGTGGGCCTAAGAAGAAAGCCGTTACAGGGATCATGATGATCAGAGAGAAGAATGGCACGAAGACCATATGAACATTCTCTGGGAAGATTTTCTTAAGCGTCCGGTAAACCAGCGCCAAGACTGGCACCATGATTAACGGCACAAATACTTGCCCAGAGTAGTCATTTAACTGCATGGCGAAGCCAAACACGTTCGCAATGTGACTCGTGGTGCCTAGCACAGCATTGTGAATGGTTTCTGTTGATGCCAATGACGAGAGGTTTTGAAACTCAGGTGTCATCAGTGCGCCCATAATCGCCGCACCTAACCAAGGTTCGACTTTCAACTTTTTAGAGGCGTTGTAAGCGATCATGATTGGCAAGAAGTAGAAGACGGTATGCCACATCGTGTCGACAAATTGCCAACTTGCGGATTTTTCGCCACGGAAGTTCACGATGTGCAATGCATCCAAAACAGCAAGTGCAGCAATAACGAGTGAGGCGCCGAGTAGCACACCTAGGAAAGGACGGAAAGAATCAGAAAGATACTCGAAAAAGCTGTCGACCCATTCTTTTTTACCTCGAACGCCCCCAGAGCGCAGCGACGTTTTAAGGTCAGCATTAGTTTCCGTGCTTTCTTCTTTCGGATCGGCGACGTCAGGTGTGTCACCTCGCATAGCCGGTAACGCTTTAATTTGCTCTAGCATGGTTTGCACTGAACCACCGATAACGATTTGATAACGGTCGCCACTTTGAGGCACCGCCCCCATCACTTCAGGAATCGCATCCAATGCTGCTTTGTCTGCTTTAGAGCCATCGTGCAGCTCGAATCGTAAGCGCGTCGCACAACAAGTAATAAACTTGATATTGCTTGCACCGCCAATGCCCTCCAGTATTTTCTCTGGAGCAGAGAGGTTGTTCTTAGACATACTGTTATCTCTACAATTGATAAACAAAGCTGAATTAATTGCCAACTTTATTTAGTTAGACAGAAAGAAATTGATAAAAGTATATATAACTCTATATAAGTAAGTAATAGGTCAACAGCGTTATAAATGGAGAGTAATATTGCAAACATGAAATGAGTAATAATATTATAAGGTTAAGTGTTTGTGCATAAGTCACTTCATCTTAAATAGAGTATTTAAGATGAAGTGATGTATTGATAATAAAATTAATCAAGCAATTTAAATTATTATAAAATTAGTAATATAAGGCGGTTGGCTTTATTGAATGGTTAAGTGGTGAAATTAATATAATTAAATCCACACATAAAAATAATGTAATTAATTCATGTGGTTGTTACAGCTATCGAAAGGAGGGCTCTGAAACTACGCTCTATCGAGTTAATCCGCTGTTAAAGCCTAAAAATAATAAAACAAAACAAAAAAGCGAACCCATTTAGGTTCGCTTTTGGTATTGCTAGAGGATAATCAAATTAATGGGTTAGCCTCAAATCAATCAATTAATCGACGTAGTTATCAATGCTTGGGCAGCTACAAATTAAGTTGCGGTCGCCATAAACATTATCAACACGGTTTACGGTTGGCCAGTACTTCGACGCTTTGGTTTGCTTCGATGGGAAACAAGCCAGTTCGCGAGAGTATGGGCGGTCCCAAGTGTCAGATGACAAATCAACTTGGGTGTGTGGCGCGTTCACAAGAGGGTTGTTCTCCAGTGGCCATACACCGTCTTTTACCTGAGTCATTTCTTTGCGAATCGCAATCATCGCTTCACAGAAACGGTCTAGCTCTTCCAAGTCTTCCGACTCAGTTGGCTCAACCATCAATGTGCCTGCTACAGGGAAAGACATGGTTGGAGCGTGGAAGCCGTAGTCCATCAAGCGCTTAGCAATGTCTTCTTCACTGATGCCTGTTTCTTCTTTCAGTGGACGAATGTCGATGATGCACTCATGCGCAACGCGACCATTGGTTCCACGGTACAGAACAGGGTAGTGAGGTAACAATGTTTCCATCACGTAGTTGGCGTTTAAGATAGCAACTTGCGTGGCTTCGGTAAGGCCTGGCTCGCCCATCATGGCAATGTAGGCCCATGAGATTGGTAGGATAGATGCACTGCCTAGATCGGCGGCTGAAACGGCGTAATCTTCGCCTTCTACACCATTTTCAATGTGACCTGGCAAGAATGGGGCAAGGTGAGATTTAACACCGATAGGTCCCATACCTGGACCACCACCACCGTGAGGAATACAGAAGGTTTTGTGTAAGTTGAGGTGAGATACGTCAGAGCCAATAAAGCCCGGAGTCGTTAGACCAACTTGTGCGTTCATATTCGCACCGTCAAGGTAAACCTGACCGCCAGCCTCATGAACCATCTCACACACTTCTTTCACTTGCTCTTCGTACACGCCGTGTGTCGATGGGTAGGTGATCATTATGCTAGACAGGTTTTCGCGGTGTTTTTCGATTTTCGCGGCTAGGTCGACCATGTCGATGTTACCGGCGTCATCACATTTCACCACAACCACTTTCATTGAGACCATTGATGCCGTTGCAGGGTTAGTACCGTGTGCTGAGCTAGGGATCAGACAAACATTACGGTGACCTTCATTGCGGCTTTGGTGGTAGCGTTGAATCGCGATGAGACCCGCGTATTCACCAGACGCACCTGAGTTTGGTTGCAACGAGAAGTCATCATAACCGGTGATTTCACAAAGCTTTTCTTTAAGGTCTTGCGCGAGTGCCGTGTAGCCAGCCGCTTGTTCAAGTGGCGCAAACGGGTGAATGGAACCGAATTCAGGCCAAGTGACGGGAATCATTTCCGCCGCGGCGTTCAGCTTCATTGTACAGCTACCTAGTGGAATCATGCCGTGCGTCAGTGAGAAGTCTTTGTTCTCTAGCTGTTTCAGGTAGCGCATCATTTGTGTTTCACTGTGATGCGTATTGAATACTGGGTGAATCAGGTAGCGTGTGGTACGACGGCAGTTTTCAGGGATTGCCGCGAATTCGTTGCCAGCAATTTCTGTCGACAATTCGTCTACTGACTCTTCGATACCAAATACTGCGAACAGGGCATTGATGTCGTCGACGGTCGTCGTTTCATCAAAGCTCACGCCAAGTTTTGCATCGAGCTTACGCAGGTTCATATCTGCATTTTGAGCCGCAGTGAAGATCGCGTCAGTCTTGTCACCAGT
Organism: Vibrio sp. E150_011; assembly: GCF_053544015.1. Lineage (NCBI taxonomy): Bacteria > Pseudomonadati > Pseudomonadota > Gammaproteobacteria > Vibrionales > Vibrionaceae > Vibrio > Vibrio sp. E150_011. The sequence goes on along the minus strand of NZ_JBHFOL010000026.1, from coordinate 27,181 downwards.
ATTGATAGTGATCGTATCGAAAAAGCTATTGTTTACAAGCTCAAAGCCAGACTTTGTCAGGCCAGCAGCAAGAATCGCTGTCATGTGGTGAGTACGACGGGCGATGGTTTTTAGGCCTTCTTCACCGTGGTAAACCGCATAGAATGACGCCATGTTGGCAAGGAGCGCTTGCGCGGTACAGATGTTAGACGTCGCTTTTTCGCGGCGAATATGTTGTTCACGGGTCTGCATGGCCATACGAAGAGCTTGGTTGCCGTTGGTATCGATAGACACCCCGATAACACGACCCGGCATCGTACGCTTATGCTTGTCTTTGGTTGCCATGAATGCTGCGTGCGGACCGCCGTAACCCATTGGTACACCAAAGCGTTGAGCCGAGCCGATCACAACGTCTGCGCCCATTTCACCTGCCGGTTTTAGGAGCGTTGATGCAAGTAAGTCAGTGGCAACGGTGACCAGTGTCTTGTTGGCCTGTGCGCTGGCGATGATGTCAGTGAGATCATGAACCTCACCGGTTGTGCCTGGGTATTGTACGAGTGCGCCGAAGACGTCTTGCTCTGGCAAAGATTCCAGCGTACCAACCACGACGTTAAAGCCAATAAACTCTGCACGAGTTTTGACGACTTCAATGGTTTGTGGGTGAACATCGTCAGCAACAAAAAACGTTTTGCTTTTGCTTTTTCCTGCGCGTTTACACAGCGTCATGGCTTCTGCTGCTGCCGTTGCTTCATCGAGTAGAGAAGCGTTGGCAATCTCCATACCCGTCAGGTCCATGACCATTTGTTGGTAGTTAAGCAGGGCTTCTAGGCGACCTTGAGAAATTTCTGGCTGGTATGGCGTATAAGCCGTGTACCAACCTGGGTTCTCAAAAACATTTCGCAGAATTACGTTTGGTGTGAAGGTGTTGTAGTAACCTTGACCGATAAATGTACGTTTGATTTGGTTCAGATTCGCGAACTTTTTCATCTCAACTAACATGTCCGATTCGCTCATTGGCGCGGCCAGTGTCATTGGTTGTTCTAGGCGGATCTGTGCTGGTACGGTTTCGTTGATCAACGCATCAAGGTTTTGAACATTGATGGCATCCAGCATTTTTTGTTGGTCAGATTTATTCGGACCGTTGTGACGAGCAACAAACTCGTTTTGTGTACTTAGCGTGTTAAGTAATTCAGTCATGGTTCCTTTACCTTCTCAAAGATCTTCTGCGAGACCCTTAAAAAACAAGCTGCCCAAGATTGGGCAGCTTTAATTCGTGCTTGGCTTATTCGTCTTCGATAGACGCAAGATAGTCTTCAGCGCTCTTTAGATTGTCTAGTTCAGATGCGTCTGACATCTTCACTTTTACAATCCAGCCACCGTCATAAGATTCTTCGTTAATAAGCTCTGGGCTGTCTTCAAGCTCTTCGTTGATTTCAACGATCTCACCAGTCACCGGCGCATAGATATCTGACGCAGCTTTTACAGACTCAACAAGAGAGAATGTTTCGCCTGCTTCTACTTCGTCTTCGACTTCTGGTAAGTCAACAAATACCACATCGCCCAGCATTTCTTGAGCGTGCTCTGAAATTCCGATAGTCACGGTGCCGTCACCGTTATCACGTACCCACTCATGGCTGTCAGAAAACTTCAAAGTGTTATCCATTGCTGTATCTCCAAATATTTTAAGGATGTTTATTCTTTATTGGTACAGTGGGAAGCGAGCACATAGGGCTTTCACTTCTTTCTTGATGCGTTGTTCAACGTCTGGGTTGCCCTCAGGGGATTCAACCAAGCCATCCAGAACGTCACCAATCCACTCACCGATGAGTTTAAATTCTTCAGTTCCGAAACCACGAGTGGTTCCAGCCGGTGTTCCTAAACGAATACCAGATGTAATCATAGGCTTTTCGGTATCGAATGGGATGCCATTTTTATTACAGGTAATGCCAGCACGCTCAAGCGCTTCTTCTGCTTTGTTGCCTTTAAGGCCTTTTGGTCTTAGGTCAACCAGCATCAGGTGAGTGTCGGTGCCGCCCGTTACGATGTCGCAACCGCGAGTTTGCAATACTTCAGCAAGAACTTTTGCGTTCGCGATCACTGAATCAATATAAGTACTGAATTGAGGACCAAGCGCCTCACCAAATGCCACGGCTTTTGCGGCAATAACGTGCATCAACGGACCGCCTTGCAAGCCAGGGAAGACCGCAGAGTTGATTTTTTTAATGATGTCTTCGTGGTTGGTCAAGATCATGCCGCCACGAGGTCCGCGCAAGGTTTTGTGCGTTGTTGTTGTCACGACGTGGGCGTGTGGAAGTGGACTTGGGTGTGCACCTGTTGCAATAAGACCGGCAATGTGCGCCATATCGACCATCAAGATCGCGTCGACTTCGTCGGCAATAGCACGGAATTTAGCAAAATCAATCGTACGAGGAATAGCAGAGCCACCCGCGATGATCATTTTTGGCTTGTGTTCGATAGCCAGTTCACGAACGGCATCGTAATCAATCTCGAGTGTGGTTTTGTCTACGCCATATTGAACGGCGTTAAACCATTTGCCCGATAGAGCAGGGCGCGCACCGTGAGTTAGGTGGCCACCCGCGTCAAGTGACATGCCCATAATGGTGTCACCTGGTTGAAGCAGTGCGAGTTTTACCGCGCCGTTGGCTTGTGCGCCGGAATGAGACTGAACGTTAGCGTAATCGCACTTAAACAATGTTTTTGCGCGTTCAATAGCAATGGCTTCTACCGTATCAACGTGCTCACAGCCGCCATAGTAACGGCGATTAGGGTAGCCCTCTGCGTATTTATTAGTGAGGCAGGTACCTTGAGCTTGCATGACCGCTTTTGAGACGATGTTTTCTGAAGCGATAAGCTCAATTTGTTCGTTTTGACGAGTAAATTCAGCTTGGATGCCGGTAAAGACGGCGTCATCAGTTGCAGAAAGATTGGTTGAGAAGAAGTTTTCTAAGCTGTGGTTTTGGTAGCTTTTTAGGTACTGAGCAGTCATGGCAGTTTACCTTCCGTTGTTTATTCATATGACGGTTATTCAATATGACTTGTCGTCTATGCGGGTTAATCCCGCTGTTTTATTTATTGAATAAGCGGTGTCTTTGTACTGCGTGAACAAAAAAGTAATGCTCAAAAATGCAGCGTGAATAGGCTCTAATTAGTAGAACTAAAATCATCCAGAAACCGACATTGGCTGCCTCGTTCCTGATTGCGTCAACGCATCTCTTCATCTAACAAGTCGGTAACATACCCTGCGCGAAGCAAACAATCAATCAAAAATTTCCTATAGGAAACACAGTTTCCAATTTTGCTAGCTAGAGCACGCTTTATTTTTGACCATGGGCTTTAATGGATAACCTGCTTCATGCAACAATGTGGACAGTTTAAAGGAAGCCATTATTTCGAGGGAAGTATGTCTGAAGACATCTATGATGAATACCCATCTTTGACGCTAGCAAAAGACGCGGCAGATGAGCACATTGAACCGCTTAAACTTGGTCAGCGCCTCAAAGATATTCGAGCAAAAATGGGCTTAACGTTAGAAGAGGCCAGCCAACGTACGGGCCTCGCACGTTCGACACTCAGTAAGATAGAAAACGAGCAAATATCTCCCACTTTTCAGGCGATGCAAAAATTAGCCACTGGATTGCAAATTGATATGCCACAACTGTTTGAACCGCCAAAGAAAAAGGTGGCGACGGGTCGACGAGACCTGACGAAGCAAGGCGAGGGGAAACCACACCCAACGCCAACTTATGAGCATGAATTGTTGGCGACGCAGCTTTCAAATAAAAAAATGATGCCATTTAAGAGTACGGTGAGAGCACGTTCATTTGAAGAATATAATGACTGGGTTCGCCATGATGGAGAAGAGTTTTTACTGATTATTTCGGGTGCAGTACGGTTTTTTTCTGAGTTCTACGAACCGGTAGAAATGACCGCTGGTGATAGCGTTTATTATGATGCAAACATGGGACATATGTTGATATCCGTCAGTGAGGCAGATGCACATATTCTATGGGTTACGGCCAAATAACAACCAAACGGCAATGTTTATTATAATGAATGCAAACGTTTGCTTTTGTGGCGAAAAGCGAAGAAATCGCAATGAATAGGCTTTAAAAGGTCCAACATTGCTCGCTTTTGTGTGAGCTTTGTTTGTGAAAAATATGTTAAATGTCACAGTTGTGGCAGTTCAAATCTTGTTAATGATGAAAAATTGGCGCATTCTTGTTTATTATAGGAAACAAGATTTCTGATTGGGTGAATGCTTAAATATTCCTCACCTCAATGGTGAGGGGTGAAATATTACCCAACCTAATAATTATCTTTCAGTGCTTGCTGGCATTGAAAATAAAGATGACGTGAAAGATTAATAGAGGCTGGATTCAGCTTACGGAGAATAAAATGGCTCAAGAACAAGTGACTCAAGATCTACTCGCTACCCCTTTGCACGCCCTTCATGTCGAAGTCGGCGCTAAAATGGTGCCATTCGCTGGCTATGATATGCCGGTTCAATACCCATTAGGCGTTAAAAAAGAGCATTTGCATTGTCGTGATGCGGCGGGTTTGTTTGATGTGTCACACATGGGGCAGCTACGCCTCCATGGCGAAAATGCAGCAAAGGTTCTTGAATCACTGGTTCCCGTTGATATCGTCGATTTACCTGTTGGTAAGCAGCGCTATGCGTTCTTTACCAACGACCAAGGTGGCATTATGGATGATTTGATGGTGGCTAACCTTGGCGATCATCTTTTTGTTGTGGTGAACGCCGCTTGTAAAGACCAAGATATTACTCATCTTGAAGCGCACCTAACCGATGGTGTGGAGATGGAAGTGATTCAAGACCGAGCACTGCTTGCCATTCAAGGCCCTAAAGCGGCACAGGTTCTCGCTCGTTTTGCACCAGAAGTCGCCGATATGTTGTTTATGGATGTGAGAAACATCAGCTTACTGGGCGCGGATTGCATTGTGTCACGCAGTGGTTATACCGGTGAAGACGGTTATGAGATTTCTGTCCCTGCTGAACACGCCGAGGCGTTGGCGCGTAAGCTGACATCTGAAGACGAAGTGGAATGGATTGGCCTGGGTGCTCGCGATTCATTACGACTTGAGTGTGGGCTGTGTCTATATGGTCATGACCTAGACACGACGACGACGCCGGTAGAAGCCAGTCTGTTGTGGGGCATTCAAAAAGTTCGCCGCTTGGATGGTGAACGTGCTGGTGGCTTCCCAGGCGCTGATATTATCCTTGAGCAAATTACCACAAAAGCGGTTGACCGTAAGCGCGTTGGTCTAGTTGGCCAAACCAAAGCACCCGTGCGTGAAGGTGCGGTGTTGTTTGATGCTGATGATAACGAAATCGGTGTCGTGACAAGTGGTACCGCAGGTCCAACTGCAGGCAAACCAGTGTCGATGGGTTACGTAAAAACAGAATTCTCCCCGTTGGGAACAGAAGTCTTTGCCGAGGTTCGTGGTAAAAAACTGGCAATGACTATTGAGAAAATGCCATTTGTTCCTCAGCGTTACTATCGCGGGTAGACGCTAGTGTCTAGGGAGTACTAATCCTCGCCGTGACTCATGGATCGAAAATACAAAAACACCACGTTACAGTGGTGTTTTTTTGTGTTTAGCTATGAGAGACCGGTACATTGGAGTGCGCGTATTGTTAATGAGACGTATTAACATTGATAGCGCAGCTCTATTGCATATAAAAGATTTGAGTGATATCAACAAGACCGGAATCTAGATCTAATACGATGATGTACAAGGAGTCACTATCTCGTGTCGTTTTTATTAAGCAAACCATCGCTAACTTCTCTCCTCTTCACTGCGTTAGCTTTTAACGCCGCTGCTGAAGATGCCGTCAGCTCCGTCGCGGATATTTCACCCTATATCGTCAATGGCAGTGATGCCAATGCCAGCGATTATCCCTCGTTTGTGAGCTTGTTCTATGATGCCATTGAGTACAATAATTTATATTCAACCTCTCCTTATTGTGGCGGCACGCTGCTCAACGAGCAATACGTACTGACCGCCGCCCATTGTATCTACAATAATGATGATGCTCAGCTGTTGACCATGGTTGTGCCTGGTTTACAAAATGAAAGTGACTATCTTTCTGCTCAAAAACAACGAGTGGTTGAAATCTATCACCCTTCGAATTACGACAACCGAATCTCGCAGCTTTTAGCGAATGATATCGCGATATTAAAGCTTGAATCGGCAATCAGTGTGGGCACAGCCATCGTACAGCCTCTTACTCAGAGCTACCGGAGTGCTCAAAGCGTATTTACGACGGTCGGTCATGGCGATACCCGTTCTTATTATGATGCCTATGACAGACTACAAAAGGTGAACCTGACTTGGGTTGATAACGCGACGTGTGCCGGGGCGTTTTCTGATGGTAGTCAACTCACCGATAAGCAAGTGTGTTTCACTGGAGATTACAGTGCGGTGACTGACTTACTGGCAGGGACGTGTCAGGGCGATTCTGGCGGACCTATCTATTGGGATAATAATGGTGTGCAAACGCAGGTTGGTATTACGAGTTTCGGTCCTGTACCTTGTGGTGATACGAACCGCGATGTGACGGCTGTTTTTACTGAAATCGCCGATTATTCTGATTGGATTACTCGCGTGTTGAACGGACAAGAGACACCCAATTACACATCAACCGATAGTGCGAGAAAGGAATACTTAATTGGGCAAGGCTACACTATCAATGCTGCTTCAAGTGGAAGTAGTTCGTCCGGCAGTTCAGGCGGGGGAGCATTATCATGGATTGGATTGATGCTTCTCTCTGTGTTTGGCTGGCAGCGACGTGGTTGCAGCTAAGATGGTTGAACGGGCTTGTTTGACGTCGTTCATCCGCTTTATCAATGCTCGACCAATACTTTATTAATACAGTGTCGCGATAGTGATTACTATCGCGATGTTGATCTGAGCCCGTGAACCTTTTCTCTCTTGAGAAATCGACCTTGACCATTCACCTTTAAAGCATGAAGGAACGAAACAGTAGCTAACGAAGCTTAAGTTCATAACGTATTAGCTCATAAGGCATTAGCTCGTGAGTCATTCTCAAAAATGATAATTGACCTCGTGTTTTGTATAAATCAACGAAAAACACCTTTCTAAACGGTAGTCATTATTTTTCTTTCTATACTGTTAATGTGAGCATCGCAAAATCCAGTTTTTGTGATGGACGTCATTTTATAGAGAGGAGCTTCAAATGACATGGATGTTAGCAAAGCCGACTCGCCCTGATCATTTTCTACTATTGCTCGCTTCACTCCTGTTCGGCTCGATGCCGGTTTATTCCACCGATATTGATATCGCTCCTGCAATCGTGAATGGTGAAAATGCAAATGCGGCAGATTACCCGTCTTTTGTCGGCCTCTATATTGACTCAAGTGAATATGACGGCCGGTATTCAGGTGGTGCCTATTGTGGAGGGACGTTACTTGATACGGAGCATGTGTTGACGGCGGCCCATTGCATCGAAGGCGATCTAGCCGCTGGTTTATTTACCACAGTATTAACGATGTTAGACAATGAAAACGACTTCCGAAACGCGGATAAAAGACGAGTAGTTGAGGTATACATTCATCCTAGTTTTTCCAACAATATCACGGCACTGCTACCTAATGACGTTGCCGTCCTCAAATTAGAAACATCAACCTCGTCAGGCGATGCTGCGACGTTAGCGTCGTCTGAGTCATATCGTGTGTCATCAGAAACGTTCACCGCCGTTGGGCATGGAAATATTCGTTCAAACGTTGAAGGCACTGCTATTTTACAGCGTGCGAATTTAGTTTACGTGAGCAACGCCGTTTGTCGAGCTAACTTTAGAAATGGCGGTAACCTAACCGATAAACAGGTCTGTTTTTCAGGCGCGTTAAGCTCATCGACAGGTCTGAAAGCCGGTACCTGCCAAGGCGATTCAGGTGGCCCGATATATTGGGACAATAATGGTACTCAAACACAGGTCGGCATTACTAGCTTTGGCCCTGCAACGTGCGGAGATGCCAGTTCTGCGGTGACGGCCGCGTACACCGAGGTGAGTGATTACCGTGCTTGGATAAAAAGTGTGCAGGATGGCCTTGAATCGCCTCGCTATCAATCGGATGATCAGGTAAGGCGAGATTATATCGCTCTGAACGGGCGGGTAGTGTATACCGGTGGGACGTTCGCGTCTGGCGGGGAATCTGGTGGTGGAGGCTTCTTAGGTTCAATATGGCTAATTATACTGATTGGGTTAACTATTGTTCGGAGTGATATAAAATTGATGTGTAATAAGATGGTCAATATAAGGCTATGGTAGTTTTTGCTTAAATTTTAAAGTGAAATATAAGCATTACTATGAAGAAAATTGCGGTTTTAGCATTATCTACGCTAGCATTAGTTGGTTGCGATGAATCTACGGACTCGAATGCTGTAACGACAAATTGCATCGCACAGAAACACACACCTTCGGATCCAAATTTGCCAAGTCCGAATAAAGAGTGGTTCGATATTTACCAAACATCTTCGGCTATGCCGGCACAAAGTGTGGTTGTGCCGTCTCAATATTGTTATTCCCAGTCTGGTTATTCAACGCCTACGGTCACTTTTGAAGTGTCAAATGCTGATGTATTCTCGTTAAGATATGATAGTGGAACCAATAATAATGGTGAGTCTCACCAAATAATTTCAAGTGATCCAGGTAACGAACAAGATGACCTGGTCTATGATGTGAAATACAAAGGAAGTGACGCCCCTGGAGCCTCATCGATACAATTGAGTACGGATATCTCAGGCGGCTATTTTTATAGTGTTTACGAAACGATAGGTGATACGACTAGTAAGATTTTTGAAACATCGGAAATCGAGGATATCAAAACTAACTATCCATACTTAGTCACAAACACCGGCGTGCTCAATACTAAAGAAATTAGTCAATTAAAGCATGATTATTTAGATTTTTAGTTTTTACGCCGAGTATAAAGTCGAGCCTGAGTGCTCGGCTTTTTTGTGGGTGAAAGCTTAATAACACTTTTTTGCAGCATCAGGGTATTGGGGTAGGTAATAAGATTACCACTGTCATGTCGGATCAGAACGTGAAACATGGTGATGTCTTGAATCACACCTGAAATGTCTTCGTCTTTGTCGACCACTTTAATTCGTTCACCGATTCGATAAGGAAAAACAAAAAAGATTAAAAAGCTTGCGGTTATATTACTCAGCATGGACCATTGGGCCACCAAGGCAACGCCAAGTACCGCGAAAACGGAAGAGAAGAACAACGATAAATCGCCATAGCCGATACCGATGGTGACAGAGAACACGGCGACAAATATAAACGTGATGGCAATCCTAAAGGTACGAAGAATAAAGCTGGTGCGAGCGACTGATACTTGTTTCGCTTGCGCGAGTTTATTGATCCAGCGAGTCGCAACCTTGCCAACGAGGTAATAGAGTGTCAAGAGTCCCAACGCAAGCAGCGCTTTAACGGCAAGCGCGTGGGGCAATTGAGAGATGAGTTGGCTAATGTGTTCCATACGATCTATTCATGGTAAAGGCTAAATTACTCTAAGTTTACTATGAATTGGCCGATTTCATATGCATTGACCGTTTTAATATGAGCTTACGTCTTTAATACAGGCTAACCTTTTAATATAGGCATAACAGCTAATGGCTTCAATACAGGCTAACGGCGTTAATATAAGTCTATCCGCTTAACGCCAGTGGATGGAAACAGACAAAAATCTTGTCGGATGAAAAAAGCGCTGCATACGCAGCGCTTAGAGTAGTAAACATAACGACAGTGTCTTGTTATGTTCGAAAGGTTTGGGTTAAGCGGTCGCGACACTCGTATTTTCAGCGCGACGCTTTAAGAACGCGTAGGTGAAGCCTGTCACTGCGGTACCTGCTGCAATAGCGACAAGGTACATTAACACTGGAGAAATCGCACCTGGAATCAAGAGCACAAATAGCCCGCCGTGTGGTGCCATTAATTTAGCGCCGACCAACATAGAAAGTGCTCCAGTCAAAGCGCCACCAAGCATACAAGATGGAATCACACGCATTGGATCTTTTGCCGCGAATGGAATAGCACCTTCAGAGATGAAGCACATACCAAGCACGAACGATGCTTTACCGGCTTCACGCTCACCCGCTTCAAATTTATCTTTAGCAAGGAATGTCGCCAGACCCATACCCAACGCTGGTACCATACCAGCGGCCATAATCGCCGCCATTGGGGCGTAGGTTTGAGAAGCAAGCAGTCCCACACCAAATGTATAAGCCGCTTTGTTGACTGGACCGCCAAGGTCGAAACACATCATACAACCTAGAATCACACCAAGTAATACGGCGTTCGCACTGCCCATGTTGTTTAGGAACTCTGTCATTGCAGACATGATGCCAGCAACAGGGCCGCCCACGATGTAGACCATCACCAGACCAGTAAATAAGCTGGCAACAAATGGAATGATTAATATCGGTTTAAGAGCTTCCATTGATTGTGGTAACTGCACTTTATCGGCAATGAACTTAGCGGAATAACCGGCAAGGAAACCCGCCACAATACCACCTAAGAAGCCAGCGCCCGTTGAGCTTGCTAACATACCGCCAATAAGACCCGGTGCAAGACCTGGACGATCAGCAATTGAGAAAGCAATAAAGCCAGCCAGAACAGGAATCATCAGGGCAAACGCACTGCCACCACCGATGGTCATAAGTGCTGCGGCTAAGGTGCCTTCCTCTTTAAATGCTTCGATACCAAATACGAAAGAAAGCGCAATGATCAAACCACCTGCAACCACGACAGGTAGCATGTGGGAAACACCCGTCATAAGGTGCTTGTAGACACCTTTTTTCTCTTCCGTTGCTGCTGGACTGTTTCCACTAGCATTGACGTATGGGGTGGCCTCGACGAAGGCTTTATTGATCTCTTGTTCGGTTTTCTTGAGTGCAAGACTGGTGCTTGTCTTGTACATTTTCTTTCCGTTAAAGCGCTCTAGTGGTACTTCGATATCGGCAGCAATGATGACAATGTCTGCGTTGGCAATATCTTCGTCAGTTAACTGATTTTTTGCGCCAACTGAGCCGCGAGTTTCAACCTTGATGTGGTGACCAAGGCGTTTTGCATGTGTCTCTAATGCTTCAGCTGCCATGAAGGTATGCGCAACGCCAGTCGGGCACGCGGTAATGGCAACAATGCTCTTAACGGCTGCGTCTTTTCTGTTTTCAGTGCTTGCATTGTCGTGCAATGAGATCGCTTGAGCGTTTTCTGTCGTGAGCACCTGCGCACTTTCAATCGCATGAGTCAAAAACGCTTTTGGGTCACTTGTACATTGTGAAATGTTTGCTTGGTAAACACGTTTGCCCACAAAACGTTGAGTATCGACAGGAGTATTTGTGGCAATCACAATGACGTCAGAGTCGTTCACTTGCGCTTCAGTCAGCACTTTCGTATCCATCACAGTGGAATGACACTCTGTGTTAGCGTCATGGCCCAGTGATTTTGCCGCTTGATCAAGTAATCCGGCTGCGATGATGCTGTTTGCTACCCCGCTAGGGCAAGCAGTAATAATTGAAATTTTCATAGATTCGACCTTTAGTTCCATTTGTCGCGTTAATTCAGAATTGTAAAACTGATGGTTAACGGCTCAGCTCTTGTGACTGTACTTGTTTTTGTAGGGATATAACCTCTTCTTTGCTAGGTACACCCACCCCAATTTGGGATACTGCCAAGGCAGAGAGTGCGGTAGCAAAGGAGAGCAATTCTTGTTTTGGCATGAGTTGCATGTGGCCCCAACAAAGCCCGGCAACTAAGGTATCGCCAGCACCAACGGTACTCACAACACGCATCTTAGGTGGCTTGGCTTGTAGCCAGCAATTATCGTGTAGCCACAATACGCCCTCAGCGCCCATTGATACCACGATATTGCTAATGCCTTTGTCTGACAGCGTTTCAGCGGCTTCCAAACATTGTTCTTGGGTGGAAAGCTCACGGCCAACAAATTGCGACAGCTCTTCATCATTAGGTTTGATTAGCCAAGGCTGAGAATCCAAGCCCTGTGCTAATGCCTCACGGCTACTGTCGAATAGGACGCGTTTGCCATTTTTCTGCAATGTCTCAATCCATTTCGCGCATTGTTCAGCGCTAATACCTCGAGGTAAGCTACCTGCAAAGACAAAATAGTCATGCGTTTGCATCAAGGTGTTCAGCGTCGTATCGAACTGTGAAATCGCTTCTTGACTGACTTCAACGCCAGGGAAGTTGATATCGCTGACATCACCTTTGGTTTCAACAAGCTTAACGTTAATGCGTGTTGATCCCGCCACTCGGATAAATTCGTCTTTTGCGCCAAGTTCATCAAAAAGTTGGCAGAAAAGCTCTTGATTGTCGGTGCCCAAAAATCCGGTTACCGTCACGTCTGCGCCTAAGTCACTCAATACTTTGGCTACATTGACCCCTTTACCTGCCGCGTGCAAAGAGCCTTTGTTGACTAAACTGACGGAGCCCTTGTTTAACGTCTCGAGACTGCCGGTTAAATCCAAAGCTGGGTTTAAGGTAATCGTCACGACTTTTGTCGTTGGCGCGAACAGAGCGGTATGGTTAGTATCGACTTGAATGCTCATGTTCGCTCCTTATCCTTCACCAAGGCCAGCAGTAATGGCGTTGCCTATTGCTTCCAGAGCTTGCTCTGCATCCGTCCCTTCAGCAGTAAACTGCAATTCATGGCCATGTTTTACGCCAAGAGCAATGACTTTCATTAAACTCTTCGCATTCACTGTTTTGCCATCGCCATTCAGATTCGAGACTTGGATAGCCGATTCGAATTTTTTCGCTTCAGCAACCAGCATGGCACCCGGACGTGCGTGCAACCCGTGTGCATTTTTTATTTTGAATACTGCGACGTTGCCACTTGGTACATCGTTACTTGGCAGTGCTTCACCCGTAAAAAACGCCAGTAGCTGTTCGGTATTAAGAGACAACAGCTTGTCTTGTTCTTGTTTGAAGACAACATCGGTGACCTTGTTAAGCATCGATTCGTGAGCATTATTGCAGGCCGCAAAAGCGATCAGCGCTTGAACTGGGGTGCCATCAAGTTCGCATTGGTTGATGGTAGAAACGAACGCCATGCCAGTGCGAGTGACGGCTTTGTCACTGCTGACAAGCCATAAGCCTTTACCAAGGTGAGTGGGTGATTTAGTGACAAGGTCTGCGACAAACTCCGCTCCAGCGCCGCCGGTGTTTTTCAATAGACCACCTGCAACCGCCGCCATTTGCAGCATGTCGCTGGCAGGGAAGTTCAGCTGGATAAGAGAGGCGTCAAAATCGGCTTCAAATTGAACATCGCCGTTAAGCAGCGCAATGATTTCCTTCTCAGTGGTGGCTTGTTTTAGTTTTTGTTGCACGCCATCCGCTGATAACACTTTTGTTAGTTGCTTTAAAATACCTAAGTGTTCATCGGACTTAGCCGCGATACCAATCGCAACGTACGCGATGTTACCGTCGCCCCAGTCAACACCATTTGGAAAGTGGTGTACGGCAACGCCAGTGGATTTAACGAGGTCGCGTGTATCAGTCGTGCCATGAGGAATCGCGATACCATTACCAAGAAATGTTGAGTTTTGAGCCTCACGGTTCAACATGCCTTCGACGTAACCATCTTGCACTAATCCTTTGCTGGTTAGGTCGCTAGCAATGGCCTTGATGGCATTCAATTTGTTGTCAGATGACTGGTTCAGTTTGATGTTATTGCTGTCTAATTGAAGCATGTTTACTTACCTTACTTATTCTCGTTCGGAACCGATGTTGCTGTTAATGTGTCGAGCCAGACGAGTTCTGATGCTTGTTCTTCTCGTCGTTGATTGCTGCTTAACAGTAACTGAATCGATTCAGCAAAATTTTAAAAAAAAACTCAGCAAATTAATGCTTACAGTAGGTTAATTACCGCAGTGGTTCACCGTTAGGGTTCTATTGTTATCATCGGCATAGACTCTATTACCGGTATAGACTCCACCACCGATTTAAAAATTGTTACCGATATAGATACTATTCCTCGAGTGCGTAGAGTATTTCTAGTCTAAATATAGGTTACTTTTCAAAACTGTGAACTTTGCTGAATCCTTTCAGCTTTAATACTGAACCGATTCAGCATATAATTCAACTTGTCAGTAAGGTTGGAATTCATTTATATGATCCATCGCACAGAAAGGATCGAGATATGACTTTAGATGAAATAGCAAAGATCGCCGGCGTATCAAAAACCACGGCCAGCTATGTAATCAATGGTAAAGCACAGAAGTACCGGATTTCTGAAAAAACACAAAAAAAGGTCATGGCGGTGGTTGAGCAACATAATTACCGTCCTGATCATGCAGCGTCGTCATTGCGAGCAGGGCATAGCCGTTCATTTGGATTGATCATCCCCGATTTAGAAAACTCGAGTTACGCGCGTATTGCTAAGTTGCTTGAGCAAAACTCTAGGAAAGCAGGGTTTCAGATCTTAATTGGGTGTTCTGATGACGATCCAGAAACAGAGAAACTGGTTGCCGAGGCTCTCATATCAAGGCGTATTGACGCCTTATTTGTAGCAAGTTCCATTACTCAAGCCAGTAATTACTACCTGCCTATTCAGCAGCGAGGCACGCCTGTTATCGCCATTGACCGTTCGTTAGATGATGAACATTTTAGTTGCGTCATTAGTGAAGACTTCGGCGCTGCGTTTGATTTAACCTCATCGGTGTTAAATAAGACCACGAACAGCATTGGCCTGATCGGTGCTCTACCAACGCTAAATGTTTCAAGGGAGCGTCAGCTTGGTTTTGAATCGGCGGCGAAGCAAGCAGCAGTGCCATTAATGGTGGCATACGGCGAGCACTTTAATCGCGAAGAAGGTAAACGATTAATGGAGGAATGGTTGAACGCCGATCAACTGCCGGACTCCATTGTGACCATGTCTTATACCTTGTTAGAAGGGATCTTGGATGTTTTCTTAGAGCGACCAGAATTGGCGAGTAAGGTAAAGTTAGCGACGTTTGGTGATAATCGTTTGTTGGACTTTTTGCCCTTTAAAATTAATTCATCACCGCAACAGTTTGATTTGATTTGTGATAGCGCGATGGAGCTTGCCTTGAATGCCGCCGCGAAACGATACAACCCCGGGGTAGAATTGATACCAAGAACGATGACAATTCGTCGAACGACTCATTCGTCTTAGCGTGAATAAAGCCAGATATACCAACCGTTAGAAGACAAACCACGGAAACCAGAGTGCCATCCTTTCTCTGGTAATAAAAATAAAGGCTATTTTACTTGAAGAAGTAAATAGCCTTTACCTATTGGAAATGACGCTGGAGATTACTGCTGAGCGCAGTTAATGTCACCGAGAGCAGTACAGATCTGTTTTTCGTGCTCCGCTTCCGCTTCCATTTTGTTGCCAATCTCTTGGTTGTTACGATTATCGTTTGGTGCGGCACATCCCGCTAAAATCGCTGCTAATCCTACTGCACATACCACTGCGAGCTTAGAATACATTGCAAACTCCTTGTTAATTTTGTTTACATAAACTTATCATCTTTATTCAAAGTGTTATAGACATTAATCGTATACACGGACTGAATGTTCAAAAATTAACTTGGTATTCAGGTTTATGTGACAATGTTAGGGCTCATCCGGGTCTCTTCGTGTCCTATAAATCTCGGATTAAGCCGATGGAATTATGCCTAAGCGGCTTTTTAATATTCAATGTATTCATTAATTAACGGCTAGTATCAAATTCTAACGTTAATTTTTACCTAAATACCCAAAATTCGTTATGTTGTTATCCATTAATGCGTAATAAGGTAAAAAGACATGTCCGTTCAAAAAGCTACGATTTACGATGTCGCTAAAACAGCCGGAGTCTCTGCAAGCACCGTGTCTCGATACCTGAATCGAACCTCCTTTATTGCCAAAGATAAAGTCGATGCAATTGAACTGGCAATTTTTGAGACCGGGTTTAAGCATAAGTCACGCAAAGCGGAACCAGAGACGAAACGTAACATGACGATAGGTGTCATTGCCCCGTCGTTTGACACGCCTTACGTGAGTCGTATTTTGTTTGGCATGGATGAAAAAATGCACAATCACAGCTACAACATCGTCATTGAAACCACGAATTGGGAGGTTGACCGAGAACGAGACGAGTTAGAGGACTTAATGCGTCGTCAGGTCGATGGCGTGATTATCATCGGTGGTGAACTACCTGAACGTGATATTGCGGCAATTATGGGGAAAACACCGACGTTATTAATGTGTCGCAGTGGTAGTGGCCAGCTACCCATGATTAATGTCGACAATGAGATCGGCGCTTACCTCGCAACGAATCATTTATTGCAATTGGGTCATACCAAGATCTTCCATGCGATGGGGGCGAGGGGAAATATAGAAACGGAACAAAGGTTGGCAGGCTTTAAGAGAGCAATGAATGCTGCGGGCTTGCCATGTGGAGAGGCAACTTGGATTTCCGGCAATTTTGAACCTCATGAAGCATGCCAGAATACACTCGATAAAATCGAATCGGGGTCGTCGTTTACTGCTGTTTTTGCGGCCAATGATCTGTCGGCATTTGGTGTGATCCAAGCATTACACCGTAAGGGCTACCGAGTCCCTGAAGATGTGTCTGTGATTGGTTTTGACGATTTGCCCATCGGTGAGTTCTTTATTCCTCGATTGTCGACCATGCGACAACCTTTTGCTCAAATGGGAGAAATCGCCATTCGGTATATGCTCGATTTGATCAGTGGCAATACGCCACGCTACGAGGTTCCACCAGTATCTATTGTTGTACGGGACAGTACGAAAAGTGTCGTATTTTAGCGAACATCGTCAGTATTTGTGCTTAATATGACGTTATGTGTGTCGTTGACTAAAATCAAATAATAAGTTTCATGGCAAATCATTGTTTTTATTGATTTTAAGTTGTTATTCTCTTCTTTGTTTCACAATGAATAGAGGGAGTGTGGTTTGTTTCTGAGTTTTGCTACGTAATCGGAGCACGGCAAGCGCCGTGTGACGTAGCGCACAAATACGAGGTGCGTTCGCTTATATTATCGCAGCAAGATTTGAGCCCAACACCTGTCACCCTCTACCGCCTCTGCGAGAGAACGTGTTGGCACCTTGCATGATAAACCCCAGGATATTTCAGATGACGACAACACTCCCTTATTTTTCTGATTGGCCTCGTATTGATTCGGCCATCAAAGTAGATCCAGCGATTGAAAAAGAAGTCGCTCGCATTGTTGCTCTTATGACCGTGGAAGAAAAGTTAGGACAGATGATTCAGCCTGATCTTCGAGGTGTAACACCGGAAGAAGCGAAACGCTATAAGTTAGGATCCATTTTAAATGGTGGCGGTGCTTGGCCGAACGAAAATAAGCGGTCACTGGCGCAAGATTGGGCAGACAAGGCCGATGAATTTTGGCACGCGACGGAGGAAGCCTACGCAGAGCGTCCCTTTAGAATTCCATTTATGTGGGCCACCGATGCTGTTCATGGCCATAACAATGTCTACAGTGCAACGGTCTTCCCACATAATATTGGACTCGGTGCAGCACGCGATCCTGAACTGATTCGCCGTATCGGGAAGATCACGGCACTGGAAGTCGCGGCGACAGGATTGGACTGGACGTTTGCACCAACGGTTGCCACACCACGAGATCTGCGGTGGGGACGAGTATATGAAGGGTATTCAGAAGACCCTGAGATTACCTATGCTTATGCGTCACAGATGGTGATAGGCCTACAAGGCGACCAGCACGAGCTTAAAAGTGAATACAAAGTGATTTCCAATGTGAAACACTGGGTGGGTGATGGCGGCACACTGACAGGTGTGGATCGTGGCGTCAATGCGTATTCGGAAGACCTGTTACGAAACATTCATGCAATGGGCTATTTTAGTGGCTTGGAAGCGGGCGCTCAGGTGGTCATGTCGTCATTTAATACCTGGGAAAATCCAGCAAACTACGATCATGATGTGACGGTCGGAGACCAGTACAACTACAAGATTCACGGCAGTAAATACCTATTAAACGATGTGCTCAAAGATAAGATGGGTTTTGACGGACTGATCGTGACCGATTGGCATGGCCACGCTGAAATTAATAAATGCACGGACGGAAATGCGACGTATGCGATTAACGCTGGCAACGATATTCTAATGGTGCCGGTTCATGAACACTGGATAGAAGTCTATCGCACGGCGTTGGCCGATATCCATTCGGGCGTTATCCCAATGACCCGTATCGATGACGCAGTCACGAGAATATTAAGAGTTAAGATGCGAGCAGGGCTATGGACAAAACCGGCACCCACGCAGCGCATACTCGCAGGCAACCAAAATATTCTCGGCGCGTATCCGCATCGAGAAGTGGCACGAGAAGCCGTTCGTAAGTCACTAGTATTATTGAAAAATAAAGACCAAATTCTGCCACTTGCCAAAGGACAAAAAGTGTTGGTAACGGGCAGTGCAGCCGATGATCTTCAAAAGCAATCAGGCGGCTGGAACCTGACCTGGCAGGGGGATGAAAACACATTAGAGGATTTCCCAGGTGCGACAACATTAAAAATGGCTTTGGTAGAAGAGTTAGGTGAAGATAATGTCAGGTTTGATCCGACGTTGGAGCAAGCGGTTCAACCGGGAGATATCGCTATCGTCGTTATTGGTGAGGATCCTTATTCTGAGATGATGGGTGACATTAAAGCCTGGCAAACATTGGAGTTTGGTCAACTTAAACGTAGTTACCGAGCTGATGTTGACAAGATTCATCGCCTACACGCCCTTGGTGCGAAGATCATTACGGTTTTTTATAGTGGTCGTCCCTTGTACGTCAATAAGGAAATTGCGTTATCGGATGCATTTGTTGCAGCGTGGCTACCGGGTAGTGAGGGTGAAGGCATTACTGATGTTTTAGTGGGTGATAAAGATGGCAACGCTCGTTATGACTTCCAAGGCAAGCTTTCGTACAGTTGGCCAAATAAAAAAATGAGTGCGACTGTGAGTCGTATCCCAACGCATATTCCAAACTATCAAGTCTCTGATTTTGAGCAAGATCCAACGGGTGAACATGCACCATTATTTGAATATGGTTATGGCCTGAATTATCAACATTCAGTGCAGACGCGCGATCTTGATAACCTTGAACTTGATGAAGGCGATAGTGCTGGTGAAGGGAAAGGGAATCAGGCACTAGAACTCTATGGTGTGCGATCGACCATTGGAGACTTTCAACTTCGCGTTGCAGATGCTCACCAAAATGAAGGAACGGAAGTCTCACGTAACAACCCAATGTCATTTGAGTCGATTGATACCAAGCCATATAACTATCAGCAGCAACAAGATGCGGTTGCCCTTAGCTTTAAAGGCGGGCTCGCAGCGGCGTTTGTTCAAACCAGTGACAGTGGTGTCGAGGACTTTAGTGGCTATGCTGTCGATGGTGGCAGCGTGAGCTTTGAAGCGAAAGTGACGGAATTACCACAAGGTGCGGTGTATGTTGCGTTGCAAAAATGGACAAGTAACGGTTTTTATCAAGAGGCGATTAAAATAGATGTCTCTGAACAACTTCAATGCTTAAATGAATTTGTCACGGTGAGCATTCCAAGTGAATACTTTACAAAGAAAAACGTTGATTTAGCCAATTTGGATACGCCATTTATGCTGGTGACAGAAAGCAAATTGTCGATGGTGTTGGCCAACGTTCGTTGGTGTCATCAATCTTAGAATGAATCATTGCTCCGTGTAACAACAAGGGTGGCGTGATTAGACGAAAAAGGGGGAAACTGGCGAGCAGTTTCCCCCTTTTTAATTTGTTAAATCAATTAACCAATAAATCAATAAAAAGTGGGATAGTATTCCCTAGGGTGTGAGAGGTTTTGAGGCGAACACGTACAAGAGTTCCAACGCAATCGTTGCGCCCGCTAATGCAGTAAGATCGCTCTGATCGTAAGGAGGAGACACCTCCACAACATCCATGCCGACGACATTGATGCCTGCCAAGCCACGAAGTATTTTCATCACTTTGTCTGAGTTCAAGCCACCACATACCGGTGTACCTGTACCTGGTGCAAAGGCAGGGTCCAAACAGTCGATATCAAATGTGATATAGACAGGTTTATCGCCGGTGATCGCCTTAATCTGCGCGACAATGGCTTCTGCACTCATATCATTCGCCTGCATAGCATTGATGACATTAAAACCATGCTCGTCATAGTCATATTCCGTACGGATACCGATCTGAACCGAATGCTTAGCAGAGATCAATCCTTCCTTTGGCGCATGATAAAACATCGTGCCATGGTCGTAACTGCTGCCGTTTGCATACGTGTCAGTATGAGCGTCAAAGTGAACCAATGCCATCTCACCGTGATGCTTGGCATAAGCACGCAGAATAGGGAGCGTGATGAAGTGATCGCCTCCAAGCGCGAGCATGGTTTTGCCTGCTTTTAAGATCTCGCTCGTTGCTGCCTCTAATCGGTACGTAAAGTCTTCGGCGTCGCCACAATCAAAGACAAGATCACCAGAATCAATGACGTTGAGTTTGTCGAAGGCGTTAAAGGTCCACGGGAATTTTTTACCTTCCCATGCCAAATTAACAGAAGCGCGGCGAATCGCATCGGGCCCCAAGCGAGCGCCGGGACGACCAGAGGTCGCCATGTCCAGCGGTACGCCAAGCACGACGACATCGGCGTCGGTTCCTATTGGATTTCTCACATAAGGGCGACGCATGAATGTCATGGCGTTTGAATACAGAGAATAATCAGTTTTCGTAAACAAATCATTCATTTATAAGTCCTCTAGGTAGGTATAGCCCGTTAAGCCATACTCTAACTCTTCTAAAATAAGGGCTTGTTCGTCGCGATCAATATGGCGCTCAACAAGCTCTCGATAATTACTACGGATCGCATCGACATCAATGTGAACGTAACGCATCATGTCCTCGACGGTGTCACCAAGGTCAATCGTAGCGAAATCAATGTCACCGCTGTCGGTTATATTGACCACCGCACTGTGGGTATCGCCGAACAAGTTATGCATGTCACCAAGAATTTCTTGATACGCACCGACCAAGAAAAAGCCCATTAGATATGGCTGGTCCTTGTCCCATGCGGGCACGGGTAACGTCGATTCGATGCCTTGACCATCCACATATTGTTCAATCGTCCCATCAGAATCGCACGTGATATCGAGCATGATGGCACGTGTTTGTTCTTCTCTGTCGAGCCCAGAAAGGGGCAGAACAGGGAAGACCTGATCAATCCCCCAAGCGTCTGGTAACGACTGGAACAATGAAAAGTTCACAAAAAACTTATCAGCAAGCCGTTCATTCAACTCGTCTAGGATCGGGCGATGGAAACGATTTTTGTTGTCCATTTGTTGGTGCAGTTCGCCATAGATACTCAAGCTGAGTTGCTCTACCCAAGCACGTTGATGTAGATCGACAACACCCGTTGCAAACAGAGCTTGTGTTTCGAGCAGGTCACTTTGCGTATCATTGTAAATCTCAATTAAGGCTCGCGCGTCGGTACCCGACTTCAAGTTCTGCCAGTTGTGCCACATGTTTTGTAGCAAAATAGGCGAGTCGTTGCTTGGTGCTTGCGCTTGCTCAGTCGTATAGCTTTCCGTTCCGATGACGTTCGTAATCAGCACCGCATGATGCGCGGTTAACGAGCGACCTGACTCTGAAATAATGACCGGTGCAGCTTCGTCGTATAGTGCACAAACGTCGCCAATTGTGCTGACAATATTACGTGCGTACTCAGCAAGGCCATAATTCATTGAACTGCTGGATTGGCTACGTGTTCCGTCATAGTCCACCGCCAAACCACCTCCGACATCGAAGTAGGCAATCGGCACGGACATTTTTCGTAATTCACAGTAAAAACGAGCGGATTCGTTAACGCCATTACGTACGTCGCGAATGTTCGCCATTTGTGAACCTAGATGAAAATGCACCAGCTGCAGCATATCCAATTGGTCTTCACGCTTTAGACGCTCTACAACTTGCAATACTTGAGAAGCCGAAAGCCCAAATTTTGACTTGTCACCGCCGCTTGATTGCCATTTACCTGCGCCTTGTGAAGACAGTCGGATCCGTAAACCAATACGTGGCTTTACGTTCAAGCTGCGCGCTTCTCTTAAAACGGTATCAAGCTCTGATAACTTCTCCAATACGATGAAGACTTTGTGGCCAAGCTTCTCACCGATTAGCGCTAACCGAATGTATTCACGGTCTTTGTAACCATTACAAACTATCACTGAGCTAGCACGCTGCGCCATCGCAAGTACAGCAAGCAGTTCAGGTTTGCTGCCTGCTTCAAGCCCGAGCTGTTTTGTTTCTGCTTCTGCTTGGCTCGCTAGAATCTGTTCAACCACGTCTTTTTGTTGATTCACCTTAATTGGGTAAACCAGTAAGTAATCATTGTCGTAACCATAGTCATTGATCGCTTGGTTGAAAGCGTCGCAGATACCATGCACGCGTTGGTGGATGATCTGTGGAAAGCGAACCAATGCCGGCAATGTCAGCCCTTTGTCTTCTAAAGCCTTAGCAATGCGAGTCAACGGTACAGGGTGCTGAGCGTCTTGACGTGGTGAGACATAAACATCGCCATCATCGTTGATGCCAAAGAAGTTTTGGCTCCAGTGTTGAACGTTGTAGTTGGCACGAACATGGTCAAGTTTTGAAGTGTTAGTCACGGCTTGTTTACCTAAGCAATAGGTTTTACTAATCTTTCTCGATTGGATAATGAATATTAGCGTTAACCCGAAAAATTAAACCCCGTGATTGTCTTCCTTGATGGTCACGAAACACCTCTTGAAGGGCTAAGTTGTGGAGTAAACGCCCTCAAGAGTCGCACGCATTAACGGATAAAACGGCGTCTGAGTCTAATGAAAGATTTTTGTCGATACGATAACCGTTTATTGTTGTTAAAAGAGGGGACTATGTAGTTGATTTTACGTGGCTTGACGGGGAGGTTAATGTTCAAGATAGACTAAAACCAAAGAGCAAAATATGTTGGGGGTAAAAAGGCCAATGGTTGGGTAATATTAATTGTTTAGCCAAGTCGTTAGGCTATTATCCTAGTGGAAATGATGGTCTCCTAAAGCGTAAGGCTTACTTAAAATAGAAACGAATTGCCCCAGAATAGGTTCACGATGCGCTGATGAAGATCCCCTTTTTCAAGGGGATGACGGGCATTTTGATTTATTCTGCGCTGACGAAGACTGAGCTGGTACGCTTGTGAACAAAAGTTCTCCTTAATCAGCAACCAAAACATCCAATAATTCGTTATTCCTTTGAAGAAAGGCATCTACCGTCAGCGCTCACGGAACTAAGTTACTTCCCGCACAGTGAAGCTCATTTTTGGACAAAACTTTCTTAGAGTAATCCCTTAATTAGAGAAATTCGGATAATTTTTGGTATCGGAAAGTCGCTTAGTTCTGCTGGCGTAGATCTGCTTACCTTTCGTCAGCACATTAAAATCAAGGGTGACTTTTGTCATTTTTGAGGCTGAGAAGGAGCTCGTTAATTGCTCAGTCAACAGCTTATGTTGGTAAATTCAGGGCGGATTTTGAAAGTTTCATATGCAATTCAATAAACTGCAATAAAACTTAAGCATCGCTTTCATATTTCACGACTAATTTCTTTCACACCCGAAATAAATTAGGAAATGTGCAAAAATGAAATTCTTTCACAACAGTCCACTTGTATTGTCAGCAATGACACTGGCGATACTTTCCGGCTGTAACGAAACTAAGACTGAATACGTAGACAGAGAAATTGCTGAAAGTATCGATTCTGGCCCATACGGTTGTACTGACGCTGAAATAGCAGAAGCGCCCAATAAAGATTGTCGTCTCTACATTAAAGGTTCGATGAACAGCTGGTCTGCACCACCTGAAGCACAGTTCCATTATCAAGGCGACGGGATGCACATAGCGCTGTTTAAAATGGAGTCAGGAAGTTATTCCTTCAAACTTTCCGACCCTGACTGGAGTGAAGAGCGTGACCTCGCGATATCGAAAGAACAAGATAGCTCGGTAACCACTGACATGTTGTATGAACTTCAACGAAAATATGACGAGTTTGAAAACCAAAACATGGATATTGCTGTTGATGGCCAAGACCAAACCTTTAAGTTCTCCCTTGACGCGAGCTCTGGCATCAACAACCCAACTCTTTATATTGAAAACATCACGGACTCTGACGTTGATGCGCTAACCAGCCCTGTCTATCTCTCTGGTAATTTTAACTATTGGGATACACCTGACGCTTATCAGTTTGACTATGTGGGTGCCGGCAACTACCAAGTAACAGTGTCTTTCGAGCAAGACCAAGATATCCAATTCAATTTAGTACAAAACGTTGACGGCAATGAATTGGTTTATGGCGCACTAAAAAATCAGCTCATCGATCTAAAAGAAGGCGCTTCGGCACTGACCACCTATCCTGGTGGCGTGATGCATTCTTCTGTCCTGGCAGGTACTTACGTTTTTGGTATCTCAACGTTGGGTGATGGACAACTCGCCGTGCCAGTATCAATGTCTAAAGTTCGTGCTAACTCGGGTTATGACAAGGTTACTGCTATTGATACACCGATCAATCTTGGTGCCGATGGTAGCACGCATGTGGTGAACTACGACTGGCAAACCGACTCAAGCTCTGTTGGTGTTGATTTACAAGATGACACAAGACATGACAACGAGCAGTTTCGTCAAATCGCCACCGCCGATTCGCAAGGCCGTTACCAAGTCACACTGACCACCAACAAAGGACTTGATTCTGAATCCGTCGATCAACACGATGTTGATGTGGTTGAGATGACACCAACAAACAATGTGATTCTAATGATTGGCGATGGTATGGGTTACGCACAGCTTGATGTAACACGTGCTTTCAATGGTGAGTCGTTGTTTATGGATTCAGCATCTCATGTCGGTCAAATTCATACAGCGAGTGCTGATACGCTCGGTTATGAAAAGTTGGCTGGACTTGGTATGCAGTACTATACCGATTCAGCGGCAGCGGCAACAGCGATGTCTACTGGTGTAAAAGTGGTCTCTGGTACGATTGCACAGGCACGTCCTGGTGATGGTTCAGACTTAGAAACCATACTTGAAACGGCACAGAAGTTGGGTAAATCTGTGGGTGTTGTTGCAACCTCTCACTGTGTGCATGCAACCCCAGCGGCCTTCGTTGCCCATGGTCCAAATCGAAACGAATTCAAAGATCTTTCTGAAAGCATGTTTGGTGATGTTCAACCAAACCTTGCTCTTTGTGGTAGTAAACAGGTCAAAGACGTTGATGTTATAAGCGAAGCGGCTAAAGACAACGGTTACACCGTAGTAAAAACTCGTACTGATATGTTAGCAGCCGTAGAAGCACTCCCAGAGCAAGATCCTGATGCTTCAATCAAGTTCGCAGCTATCTTTGGTGAAGACGAAATCCCATACGTCTTGCCAACCGAGTATCAAGCGGAACAAGGATGGAGCTACGAAGAGCTAGATATTCCTCATGTTGAAGAAATGACGCGAGTCGCGATTGATATCTTATCGCGTAATCCGAATGGCTTCTTCTTAATGGTTGAAGGTTCACAAATTGATTTTGCTGGTCATATCAATGATGAAGAGCGCATGATTCATGAAACGATTAAGTTCGATGACTCAGTAAAAAGTGCGGTTGACTGGGCTGAGACTCGCGACGATACGATGGTGATTGTGACTGCAGACCACGAAACAGGTGGTTTAGAGCTGCTTAAAACCAATGGTGCTGGTGAAGTACCGGAAGTGAGCTGGTTGTGGGGTAACCACACGAATGTACCAGTGCCAATGATGGCATGGGGTGTTAACAGCGAAGTTGTTCATGGTCGCTCGGTCGATAACACCTCAGTACACAGCATTATGCACGGTGCTTTCTCTTCTAATTAATCGCGTGTCAGTGAATAGCCTGTCTATATAGATAGAGAATTTACGCGCAGTCAGTATCGGCGCAGTAGACGCCGCTACTGACCGTATTTATGAGAAATTCGTTTTACTACGCTTTCGAGGTGCCTCTGAAATACGGGGCCTTTTTTATGAAAAAAATGATCAACTCCTTTGTCGTGCTTGGCCTGATATTCAGCCACACGATACACGCCGAGCAAGCAATTTTATCTTGGCTTGATATGGTTCCAATTGAAGAACGTCACTCGTCAACGCCAGTGAGCGTTAACCACGAAGAATCGTTAGATGCTCGTGCACCACAAAGTCTTGTCGGTAAAACAATCACTGCCTTAAATAATACAGAGCAACGTATTGCCGGTTTTGTTGTGCCTTTAGAAATTAACGGAAACAAGATTGAGTCATTCTTATTGGTGCCTTTCTTTGGCGCTTGTTTGCACGTTCCCCCACCACCGCCTAACCAAATTGTGTATGTTGAACAAACGATTGACTACATAGACCCGTGGGAGCCCATTGTGATCGACGGTATCCTTAAAGTTGCGGCTCAGCAACAACAAGAGATCAGCAGTGGCTACCAGCTTGTCCCAAGTGGCGGCATTCAGTTATTGAAAACGTTATAAATACAAATTCACTATACTCAGTTAACTTGAATGTACTCGATAGAACACCTGAAAAACATCATCAATTCTAGACGTCAGTGAGCGTGCAATTTCCTGTTTCTGGCGGAGTCAAAGTAAAAATGGTTTATAGCCGCGTTGAAATCCTGCTTACTTTTGAACTTAACAACCACCGACTAAAGTAGGTGGTTTAGTATTATGGGCTGAAAGCTAATTACTATCGGCTTACTCTTCTTTTGACGATATTCTAGCGCTTTATCTGCGGATAACGTGGCTTTTCGAATACGCTTTCATGCTGATACAGCTGAGCTATCAAGTCGAGTGCATGCTGAGTTAGATGGGTAGCGTCTGTTCCAGTTGTTACATAGAAAGATTGGTGTCTAATTCAAACTATCAAGATTCTGGACAAAAACGGTTTAGTTTCCTTTTTCCTCCAACTAACAACATTCGTCATTCTCACGAAAGTGAGGATCTCACAAAGCGCGTAGACAATTGAAAAAATTCGATTAAGTTAAGTACATCGAGTTCGCAACGCGCTGAATGAGATCCCCTTTTTCAAGGGGATGACGGTTCTTGTGCTTGGTTTGAAACAAAAAATGGGGCAGA
>NZ_JBHFOL010000025.1:0-52694 GCF_053544015.1 Vibrio sp. E150_011 | reverse complement strand
CAGCCGCAACAGGGGTTGAAGCCAGACGAGGTGTATCAGTGGATTGAGGAAGCGGGATTTATGATTCATGGTAAATCTGGCATTCGCTCATTTAGTGATTACATCGGCAATATGCAGTACATGGGAGATTACACGGCTGAAGAGGTTCTGAAGTTAGAGCAGCAGCTGTGTCGGCAAGAGCCTTATCTCTCTATGGGTCGATATATTCATGTATGGGCACAAAAAAATGAACAGGAAAGATCATGAGTGAACACGCTCTTCCTGCTGGAGACAAACCTATTGACGAACTTGTCGGATGGGTTAAACAGCATGATTTTTCATTAAATCTGTCAACAGAACGGTTGGCGTTTCTCATTTCTATCGCAGTTTTGAGTAACGAAAGGTTTGATGAAGAGCTGGGCGAAGGAGAATTGCATGACGCGTTCAAGATCGTAACCCAGCAGTTTGATGAGACCGGTGATGCATCTGCATTCCGCGCAAATAATGCGATTAATGAGCTCGTAAAACAGAAGCTCATGAGTCGTTTTACCAGTGAAGTGACCGATGGGGCGAGCATTTATCGCTTGAGTCCATTGGCGATTGGTATTACCGACTATTACGTCAGACATCGCGAATTTTCTAAGCTACGTTTATCGATTCAGCTGTCTATGGTGGCTGATGAGATGGCGAAGGCCATTGTGTCTGCGCAAGAAGGTGGCACGGTTGGTCATTGGCGTAAAAATGTCTTTGGCGTTTTAAAGTATTCGGTTGGGGAGATTTTCGACCAGATTGATCTTAACCAACGTGTCATGGATGAACAGCAGCAATTAGTGAAGCAGCAGATCGCAGAGCTACTAAATAAAGACTGGCGAGAGGCGATCAATAACTGTGAATCATTGCTATCAGAAACGTCTGCGAATCTTAGAGAATTGCAAGATACGCTGCAGGCAGCTGGTGATGAACTACAAACCCAGATTCTTGATATTCAAGAGATCGTCTACGGTGATGATGAGCTCGAATTTGTTGGTGAGGCACTGTTTGGGCTTCAAATGAAGCTTGACCGCATTATTAGCTGGGGACAGCAGGCCATCGATCTTTGGATCGGCTACGACCGTCATGTGCACAAGTTCATCCGAACCGCGATTGATATGGACCAAAACAGAGCGTTTAGCCAACGGTTACGCCAATCGGTCACGGACTATTTTGATGCGCCTTGGTATCTGACCTACGCTGACGCTGAGAAACTGTCAGACCTACGTGATGATGCCCTCGTACTGCGTAACGAAGAAGTGACGGGTGCCGTACCATTAGACGTCGAATACGAAGAATTTGAACAAGTGAATGATGAGCTTGCAGAGCGCATCGCTGAGATGTTGAAAGTGCACAGAGAACGTGGTGCGGCCATCGATTTAGGCCGAGTGCTAAGAGACTATTTAACCGCCCATCCTCAAACACATCATTTTGATTTAGCAAGAATCGTGATCGATCAAGCCGTCAGACTCGGTTATTCACAATCTGACTACGCGGCTATTCAGCCCGACTGGCAAGCGATCAACGATTTTGGCGCAAAGGTACAAGCAAATGTCATCGACAAATATTGACGAATACATGTCAGAGAAACTGGCAAAAGCAATCACTAATCCCCTGTTCCCCGCACTCGATAGTGCCCTTCGAGCAGGGCGACACGTCTCGTCGGAAGACCTAGACAACCACGCATTACTTTGTGATTTTGAAGTAGAGCTTGCCTCATTCTATCAACGCTATAACACCGAACTGGTGAAAGCCGCAGAAGGCTTCTTCTACCTAAGACCACGTTCTACAACGTTGATTGGACGAAGCGTGCTTTCAGAGCTCGATATGCTAGTCGGTAAAGTACTGTGTTTCCTTTATCTGAGCCCTGAGCGTCTTGCGCATGAAGGTATCTTCACCAATCAAGAACTCTACGAAGAGATTCTATCATTGGCAGATGAAACCAAACTAATGCGTCTCGTAACGAATCGCGCGACCGGCTCTGATCTCGATAAAGAAAAACTGTTTGATAAGGTGAAAACGTCTCTTCGTCGTTTACGCCGTTTAGGTATGACGATTTCTATCGGTGATACTGGCAAGTTTCGTATCAGCGAAGCGGTCTTCAGGTTTGGTGCAGACGTGAGGTTGGGTGACGATATGCGAGATGCACAACTTCGCTTGATTCGAGATGGTGAAGCAGTTGCTCACTCTCAAGCGCCTATGCAACAAAGCTTGATTCCTAGCGAAGAATCGACCAGTAATGATGAGCAATTAAGTAACAACGAAAACGAGCAAGGACAATTCGAGGCTGACGTATGATTGAAAGAGGCAAGTATCAATCAATGACCATGATCAACTGGAACGGGTTCTTTGCTCGTACGTTTGATATCGACGGTCTTGTAACCACCTTATCCGGCGGAAATGGTGCTGGTAAATCGACGGCGATGGCCTCGTTCATTACGGCATTAATCCCGGATCAAAGCTTACTGCATTTTAGAAACACCACAGAAGCAGGGAGCTCCCAAGCCTCGCGTGACAAAGGGCTTTACGGAAAACTACAGCCGGGTACGTGTTATTCAGCGCTGGACGTGGTGAATTCACGAAATCAACGCATTTTGTTTGTGGTTAAGCTGCAGCAAGTCGCGGGTCGCGATAAGAAAGTGGATATCAAGCCCTTTGTTATTCAGGGTTTGCCAAGTCATGTTAAACCGACCGATGTGTTGATCGAAAATGTGTCAGACAACCATGCTCGCGTTCGCCAGATCAACGAAGTCAAAGAAGTCGTGAGTGCGATGGAAGGCGTTCAATTCAAAGCCTTCAGCTCGATTGTTGAATACCATTCGCAAATGTTTGATTTCGGCGTATTGCCGAAAAAGTTGCGTAATAACAGCGACCGCTCTAAGTTTTACCGATTAATTGAAGCCTCATTATACGGCGGGATCTCAAGCGCGATTACTCGTTCGCTTCGTGATTATCTATTACCGCAGAATGGTGGGGTGAAGAAAGCCTTCCAAGATATGGAGTCAGCGCTGCGTGAAAACCGCATGACCCTAGAGGCGATCAAAACCACACAAGCCGACCGAGATCTGTTTAAACATCTGATCACCGAGTCAACGAATTACGTGGCGGCTGATTACATGCGTCATGCAAATGAAAGGCGTAATAAGCTAGAGCAAACACTGGCGCTGCGTGGTGAATTATTTGGTTCGCGTCAAAGTCTTATTTCTCAAAACGAATTGCTCAACAACGTTCAGCAGGCGTTGACCATGCTGGTGGAAAGTGAGGCTGGCTTAGAACAAGACCATCAAGCGGCGCAAGACCATTTACAACTGGTGCAAAACGCCCTACGCCAGCAAGAAAAAATTGCTCGCTATCAGGAAGATCTTGAAGAGTTGAGCGAGCGTTTAGAAGAGCAGGTGATGGTGGTTGAGGAAGCGCAAGAGCGTAAACTCATCGCAGAAGAACAAAGTGTTCAAGCTGAGGAAGAGGTGGATAGCCTTAAGACTCAACTCGCTGATTACCAACAAGCGCTTGATGTTCAGCAAACACGAACTTTGCAGTATCAACAAGCCGTGCAAGCGCTGGAGAAAGCTCGCCAGTTGTTGGGTCAAGTTGATCTTGATGAAAGCACGGCCGCGGCTCAGCTTACGGCATTAAAAGCGCAAGAAACCACGACCACGACCACCCTGCTTGAGCTTAAGCATCGTGTCGATTTATCGTCGGCAGCCGCGCAACAATTCGAGTCTGCGCTGGCGTTGGTCAAACAGGTAGTGGCTAACGTGAGCCGTGCTGAAGCGTCAAGTGTCGCGAAAGGGTTGATGAAAGATTTCAACCAACATCAGCAAACGCTAAAAGATGAAAATCAACTGCGCGCTCAGTATCGTGATGTTGAGAAATCAATGGAACAGCAGCAGCAAGCGAAGCAGTTGCTAACCGATGTCGAGCAGCAAGGCGTCGTCATTAACAGTGAAGCCGATTTAGAACTTGAGTCAGAAAGTCAGCGCGAACGCGTACTGGAAACAGAACTACAGCTTGAAACGCTAAAAGATACGCAGCGCGATACAAAACAGAAAGCACAAACCTACAGTGCTGACATCGCGAAGTTAGAAGCGCACGCACCACAATGGATTCGCTCGTTTAACGCCTTAGAAGCATTACGTGAACAATCGGCGCTAGAGTTGGTCGACCGCTCTGATGTGATCGCCTCAATGCAACAGATCAATGAATCTGAACGCCAGACAGCGTCTTCTAGAGACACACTAGCGATCAAACGTGAAGAGCTTGAAAGAGAGATCGAGCGCCTGGCTTCGCCGGGTGGTTCAAACGATCCTCGTCTCAAGGGATTAGCCGATACGTTAGGTGGCGTTCTATTGTCAGAGATTTATGACGATATTACCTTAGATGACGCCCCGTATTTTAGTGCCATGTATGGTCCAGCTCGTCACGCTATTGTGGTCTCAAACCTAGACGGCATTAAAGAAAAGTTAGTCGAGCTGGATGATTGTCCGGAAGACCTCTATATCATTGAAGGTGATATTGATGCATTTGATGACAGCACCTTTGATGCAGACGAACTCGGCGGCGCGGTTTGCGTTCAGTTAAATGAACGCCAACTGCGTTATTCACGTTTTCCAACCATTCCATTGTTTGGACGCGCTGCGCGTGATCAGCGTTTAGAGTTGTTGCGTGAGCAAAGAGATGAGACCGTCGAGTTACATGCAAAAGCTGCGTTTGATGCTCAGAAACTTCAACGACTTTATCAAGCGTTCAATGCGTTTGTTGCCGAACACATGCAGCTCGCTTTTGACGAGGATCCTGAGCAGGCGATTGCCGTATTGCGTGAGCAATTAGGGCAATGTAATCGTCAGAACAACGATCTGAAGCAACAAGAACAGAGTGTGGTCTCACAATTTAAACAAGCCAAACAGACGGTTGTGTTACTTGACCGTCTTACCATGGCAGCGAACATGTTATTTGATGAGACGCTTGTTGAGCGCTTTGAAACCTTACAGGTTCGTATTGAAGAACTGAATTCAGCGAAGCAATTTGTCTCTGTTCATGGAGCGGTGCTTGCTAAATTGGCGGAAGTGTCGAATGCGTTGGATAGCGATCCAGAACAGTTTGATGCGCTAGAAGGTGAGTACAACAGACTTGATGTCGCGCTGCAGACCCTGAAAGGTCAGATTTTTGCCGTCGCTGATTTGGTAGAGCGTCGTCCACATTTCGCTTATGCAGATTCCGTTGAGATGCTAAGTAAAAGCAGCGAATTGAGTGAGCAACTCAAGGCTAAATTGGTTCAAGCAGAAGCCGCTCGTGGTCGCCTGCGTGATGGGTTGAAACAAGCTCAAGAACAATCGAATCAATACAACCAAGTCATGGCCTCGCTGAAAAGTTCATATCAAGCGAAGCAAGAAACCGTTCAAGAATTTAAGGTTGAGTTGCAAGACTACGGTGTGGTTGCGGATGAAACCGCGTTTGAGCGTGCAGAAAAGCGTCGTGAAGAGCTGCATTTAGCGCTGCAAACCTCACGTACTCGTAAAAGCGAGTATGAAAAAACCATGACAGCGACAGAGCTCGAAATGAAGGGGCTGGTGAAGCGCCTGAAAAAGGCTCAAAAAGAGTATGTTGAACTGCGCACTTATGTGGTTGCCGCCAAGGCGGGTTGGTGCAGCGTCCTACGTCTAGCAAAAGAAAATGATGTAGAACGTCGACTGCATCGTCGTGAATTGGCTTATCTTAGCGCAAATGAACTGCGTTCTATGTCGGATAAGTCGCTAGGTGCGCTACGTTTAGCGGTTGCTGATAATGAAAACTTACGTGATGCGCTAAGGTTGTCGGAAGACAATGCCAAGCCTGAGCGTAAGGTCTTATTCTATATCGCAGTTTATCAACACTTACGTGAACGAATTCGCCAAGATATTATTCGCACCGATGATCCGGTAGAAGCGATTGAAGAGATGGAAGTGGAG
The DNA here is from genome assembly GCF_053544015.1 of Vibrio sp. E150_011. Classification (NCBI taxonomy): domain Bacteria; kingdom Pseudomonadati; phylum Pseudomonadota; class Gammaproteobacteria; order Vibrionales; family Vibrionaceae; genus Vibrio; species Vibrio sp. E150_011. The sequence continues at coordinate 46,737 of NZ_JBHFOL010000025.1, read as the reverse complement.
CTTGCTCGACTGACTGAAGAACTGACACAGCGTGAAAACCGTCTTGCATTGAGCTCAGATTCTGTCTCTAGCATCATTAAAAAGACCATCCAACGAGAGCAAAATCGTATTCGAATGCTCAATCAAGGCTTATCCAATATCCACTTTGGGCAAGTCAAGGGTGTGCGTCTCAACGTGAAAGTTCGTGAAAGCCATGAGCAGCTGCTCGAGGCATTGACGCGTGAGCATACTGACTTGTTTGAAACCATGCGCTATACCTTCTCTGAAGCTATGGCGAAATTGTTCCAGCGCGTTAATCCACATATCGATATGGGACAACGTTCGCCACAGGTATTAGGTGAAGAGCTTCTTGATTATCGTAATTATCTCGAACTCAGCGTTGAAGTGAACCGTGGGTCCGATGGTTGGTTGCAAGCCGAGTCTGGTGCGTTGTCGACAGGTGAAGCCATTGGTACTGGCCAATCTATCCTATTGATGGTCGTACAAAGCTGGGAAGAAGAATCGAGACGCTTACGTAGCAAGGACATTGTTCCTTGCCGGTTATTGTTCTTGGACGAAGCGGCGCGTTTAGATGCGAAGTCTATCGCTACCTTGTTTGAGCTATGTGATCGTCAAGGCATGCAGTTATTGATAGCGGCCCCTGAAAACATCAGCCCAGAGAAGGGTACAACGTATAAACTCGTTCGTAAGGTCTTTAAAGATCACGAGCATGTACACGTCGTTGGTCTGCGAGGGTTTGGTGAGAATAAGCAAGCAGAACAGATAAAAGAGCTTGAAGAGCAGATCTTAGGTTAAGATCTAATTGGATATAGATACAAAGAGGCGTGGCACGATAAGTGTCATGCCTCTTTTTTGTTGTCACTCTTTAACCTTATTCAATGAGTGTGATAATCGTTCTGTGGGCGATGCTGAAGAGTGCTCACGGGGTTGTTTCCGTTCGTATAAGACGGTATCGGTTTAGAGTGATTTCGACACTCTACTTCTCGTGGGTCAGCAGAGACGTATTTAAACCTAAATTTCAAAAACCTTTCCAGACAAAAGCTAGCCTTAATCAGGAACGAAAACATCCAACAATTCGTCATTTCTTTGAAGAAAGGAATCTACCGACAGCGCTCACTGAACCAAAACAATATCAAAAACTAACCGTCATCCCCTTGAAAAAGGGGATCTTCATCAGCGTGTTGTGAGCCTTTTCTGGTGTCATTCGTGTCTATGTAAGTGAGTCACACGCTTTGGGCGATCCTCGTCTGCACGAGCATATCGGCGTAATAGGGGGGGAAGAGCGATCAGCTAGGAATTCACTGCCCAGAAATGAGTCGGCTTAGTCTTCACCAGCGCAGATTGAACTCTAGTATGTTAGTGCTATCCCAAATAAAAACTAACCGTCATCCCCTTGAAAAAGGGGGGATCTTCATCAACGCGTTGTAAACCTATTCTGGTGTCATTCGTGTCTATTTAAGTGAGCCACACGCTTTAGGCGATCCTCGTCTGCACGAGCATAAAGGCGTAATAGGGGGGTGAAAAGCGATCAGCTAGGAAGTCACTGCTCAGAAATGAGTCGGCTTAGTCTTCACCAGCGTAGAATGAACTCTGGCATGTTAGTGATCTCACAAATAAAACTAACCGTCATCCCCTTGAAAAAGGGGATCTTCATCAGCGTGTTGTGAACCTATTCTGGTGTCATTCGTGTCTATTTAAGTGATTCACACGCTTTGGGCGACCCTCGTCTGTAAGCGACAACTAGTGTAAGCATGAAGTGATCGATTAGTAGTACCTGTATTTTGCTCAAAAAAAACGGTGAGTATAAAACTCACCGTTCTTGTTTAGTTTGTTAGTCGTTTGGGTGACCGAACATCTTCGCCGCGTACTCGACTCGTTCTTCCGGAGAAGGGTATTCGAATGGGTTTGGCGTTCCCAGTGACTCGATGTGTTGAAGGCGTGGAAGCAATCCGCTGCCGTTCGCTATCTGAATAGCAAGCCCTGGTCGAGCATTCAACTCGAGCACCATTGGCCCTTCTTCACGGTCGAGCACCATGTCTGTGCCCATGTAACCGAGCGTTGTCATCTCATAGGCACTGGAGGCAAGCGTCAATAAGCGCTTCCAATGCGGAACCACCAATTGAGACAACTCTTTTCCTGTATCAGGATGAAGCAGTACAGGTTGATCGTATTGAACTGCGCGAACGGCTTTGCCAGTGGCAATGTCTATACCAACCCCTACGGCGCCTTGGTGCAAGTTTGCCTTACCGTCTGACATCGAGGTCGACAAGCGCATCATGGCCATAACAGGGTAGCCCTGAAAGACGATAATACGCACATCAGGCACACCTTCGTAACTAAAGCCGTCGAAGCAATCATCAAACTTGATGAGGTTCTCGACGACCGCTACGTCATTTTTGCCACCTAAAGAGAACAAACCTGCTAGCGCGTTACTGATGTGACGCTCAACATCGACCTCGTTGATCGTTGCCCCTGATGGTTTGGTGTACACCCCATCTTTATGGTCAATGATCACCAGAATACCTTTACCACCACTGCCTTGAGCGGGTTTGATAACAAAACCTGGCCACTCTTTGACCATTTTATGAACTTTCTTTACTTCGGCTTGGCTGCGAATAACGCCAATCAAAGCCGGTGTGGTAGCTCCGGCTTTTTCCGCAATAATCTTGGTCTGTAATTTATCATCAACCAAGGGGTACTTAGAGCGATCATTGTATTTACTAATGTAACTATGGTTTCGCTTGTTCATTCCCATAATGCCACGCTCGCGTAGCTTAAACGGGCTAGTAATCTTGTCGAACATAGATTAATCCTCCGTTAGAGGTTTGAATCGACGAAGCTCTGTTAGACGATAACCTGTATAAGTACCGACTAATAAAATCGCTCCAAGGATGACCAGCTGTAAACCGATAAAGTTAAACGTTAGATGTTGGATGTATGGATTGGTCATTGCCAGATAGACAATCACAGCCGTTGCTAGAGAGCCACCGCCTTGCAGCACGACTTCCTTCACGCCTTCTTCTTCCCACAAGATAGACATACGTTCAATCGTCCACGACAGGATGATCATAGGGAAGAACGTGATAGAGAGTCCTTCTGTAAGGCCAATCTTAAACGCGACTACGGTAAAGACGGAAATAATCAAAATAACCGTGATTATGACGGCAGATATCCGTGCGACTAACAAGAGGTTGAGCTTGGATAAGTAACTACGAATGACAAGACCTGTACCGACAATGAGCAAAAAGCCCACAATACCAGTGACCAGCTGAGTCTGCACAAATGCGACCGCAATCAGTACTGGCATGAAAGTACCCGATGTTTTTAATCCGACGAGAACGCGCAATAACACAACGATTAACGCACCAATCGGAATCAACATAATGGTCTTAAACATAGCCTGCTCTTCGAGCGGCAAACTGTGGATAGAGAAATTTAATAGACCATCAGAGTCGACTTTACTGTTTGTTGCCTCTTGCGCGCTGACTTCTTGAGCGATCATAGTAAAGTGCACTTTACTGTCTTTACCGCCTACGACGTCAAGTAATGACACGTTTGAAGCATCCCAAACCAGTAGGTTGTTCTTTTTGAGACCGTCTGCAGACTCGGGCGCAAAAATTTGCCATTTAGCGCCGTCCCAGACCTGAATCATTTGCTGAATCGACTGTCTACGACGACCATCTTCTAGCTCAATCACGCCAACCGTTTTACTTGGAACTTCAGCAAACGCTAACAGCTTAGCCGCCGCTTGGGTTTTATTCATCGTATTGAGGATAAGTGCCGAGTTTTGGCTATCGACATCGTTAAGGGTTTTGATGAGTTCGCGAGTGAAGGTGATGTTGTCAGAAGAGCGGCTATTTGCGCGATCAATTAGAGCAATCGCCGCGGCTTCTTCTGGGCCGTCAAAGGTTGGGATTACCATGTCGCCAGTGGGTGGCTCTGATTGTGCAACCGCTTGGTCATCGACTAAAAACTGTGTTTTATAGTATATCGTTTGTGGCCCGTTAGCTTCACGGATAGACCATTCTGCTCGTCGACCAGCATCGGTGTCTACATAAGAGATGCCGTAACCAGGTGAAGAGGCTGACTCACTGATTAGAGTGAAACCGTCTTGTGTATAGGGAGCGGCTAGGGAGACTTTAGCTGGTTCGCCCGTTCCATTGAACTCGACACGAGATTCAATATCCCAAACTTGACGAGCTTCGCCCGGGGTCCAAGGCACACCGTAGGTGTCGTGTCTTAAGACGCTAAGCGCGATACCTATTGCAATCAGTACGCCAACTGATAAAAAAAATGGAATACGTGAAGTCATAAACAACCTTATTATTGTAATTTACTTTCCCTGAAAGTGTTATTCAAAAGAGATTCATTCGTTAGAAGAAAGTATATATTGCTGACTTACGTCTACTAAAGCAATATCTTTGATGAATTCTCTTCCTAGTAATATAGGGTGGGTCATTTGAGAGCGATCTGCCAATGTAAATTGCGCTTTTTCATGGATTTTTCCGACACGAATCCATAATTGAACGACAGCTCTGCGTTCAGCTTTGTCATTTGTTGGTTGGCGAATCTTGACGTAGCGTACTACTGGAGATTCAATCCAGCGTTTTTCTTGCTCTTTAGCGTGATCGTCGATGAGATGAAACTTGACCCATTCTTTCCCATCCCGCTCAAATACCTGAATATCAACCGCGTTTAATGAAGAGGTTGCGGCACCAGTATCCACACGAGCGTCAAAGCCGCGTTTTAGGGCATCCAGCTCAACCTTCTCCACTGAACCTAACAATACGGGCTTCGATGAATTAGAAGCAATGATAGGGGCAGGTTGTTTCTGGGGCTCTGCAAGTTTTTCAACAGCGCTTTCTTGATTGCTTTGTAATGTGTCGATGCGTTCGGTGAGCGCAATCACTTCGGATTCAAGGCTATCGATGTAGTCACTTTGGTTGCTAATTTGTAAATCTAAATTGGTCAGGCGATTATCAATGCGCTGCTCTGAGGTCTCAATCGCGTTTAAGGTACTTTGGTGAAGTTCTTGGTGGTTTACGGAAGTGCAGCCAGCGAGCAGAGCGATGGCGGCAAGCGGTACCAAGCGTTTGTACATCTTAAATCCTAAATAGTAAGTGGTCAGTGGGAATGGGTCGACGCGAATTTTAACGCATCAAATAGGGAGTATGATACTCCCTATTGTCAGCGCTACGTCAGAGTTATTACTTGTCGGTATTGATCGTAGAAAAACCGCGCAAAAATCGATTTAACTGCTTGGATTATCGGCAATTAGTACTGCGCGACGTGGCGCTGGATAACCCTCGATTGTTTTGCTTGGGTCATTAGGGTCTAGATAATCAGGTAGTGAGTTATGGGTCATCCATTCCGTGGTTCGTTGTTCGCCGACAGAGGTGACGTTTTCGTCAACAATGCGAACATTTTCAAAGCCTACTTTCTCGAGCCATACCTTTAACGCTAATGCAGATGGGAAAAAGTAAACATTGCGCATTTGCGCATAGCGATCAAATGGTACCAATACGGCGTTTTCATCGCCGTCGATAACCAGCGTCTCAAGGATTAACTCACCACCTGGGACCAATTGGTTTTTTAGTTGAATCAAATGGTCGAGCGGAGAACGGCGGTGATACAAGACACCCATACTAAAGACGGTATCGAAGGCCTCAAGCTCTGGTAATTGCTCGATACCGAGCGGTAACAAATGAGCTCTTTGGTCATCTCCCATGAGTTTACGAATCGCCTCAAACTGCACCAAAAATAGATGAGAAGGGTCGATGCCCACACACAAGCGTGCGCCTTCGCCTAGCATGCGCCACATGTGGTAACCATTACCGCAGCCGACATCGAGAATAGAGCGGTCTTTTAGAGGGGTAATATGAGGAAGTACTCGATCCCACTTCCAGTCTGAGCGCCATTCGGTATCAATATGGATGTCATGGACAGTATACGGACCTTTGCGCCATGGGTGGAACGTTCGAAGCAGGCTTTCGAGTTTTTTCATTTCTCCAACTGGCAGCGCGTCATTATTGGATAAGCTCACACTGTTTTTAAGGTCGACTTGATCTGGCGTGCCGTCTTGGATTTTTGCCAGTGCTCGTAACCAACGGTCGAAGTCACCATGTTGTGCGTTTTGCCAATCAGTCAATTGTTGTGGCAGTACGGTCAACCATGGCTGTAAGCGTGTATCTTGGGCAATAAGTTGGTAAAAATTTGCAAAGTTAAACATGGGAATCTCGATAGGGTTGACTTATTTAATGGCGAACATAGAACCAAAATTGAAACATTGGAACCAGACTTCAGAACTACTGAATCCGATATCATTAAAACGTTGTTTATGAGTGGCGATCGAATCTGGACGCATGACGTGCTCAATGGCGCTTCGCTTTTGACTGATCTCTAATTCGCTATAGCCATTGGCTCGTTTAAAATCATGGTGCAAATCGATCAATAACTCGTGAGCCGCCTCATCTTCAAAGATGTACTTTTCAGAGAGGATCAAAATGCCTCCAGGACGCAAGCCATGGTAGATTTTTTCAAGTAGCGTTAGGCGGTCTTCTGGCGATAGGAACTGTAAGGTAAAATTAAGTACCACGACGGACGCATTGTCGATTTCGATGTGGCGGATATCGGCCTCAATGACATCAACCGGTGTATCCGAACGGTAAGCATTGATATGCAGCTTGCATCGTTCGACCATGGCTGAAGAGTTATCGACGGCAATGATCTTGCAACCTTCTTGATGAATATGGCGACGCATAGACAAGGTTGCCGCCCCTAATGAACACCCAAGGTCGTACACAACAGAATGAGGTTTGGCAAAGCGTTCAGCCAGCATACCGATGGCTGAAATGATATTACTGTAGCCTGGTACCGATCGCTGAATCATGTCTGGGAAGACTTCTGCAACCCTTTCATCAAACGTGAAATCACCAATTTTATTGATAGGCGCAGAGAATATCGTATCTTTGTTTTCCATGTCGTCTCTCTCATTCTGTAGACGTAATAAAAAGGCGCGCATTTTACGCTATTCACTATAGCTTGTCATTAGAAGAAAAGAATGGGCAAATTAAGTGCAGACGATGAGGAGAAAGAGTGGGGTAACAGAAGGTCAATAAAGCCTAGTGTATGGCTGCAAAGATGAGAAACTTTTTCAGACGCAATGTTCTGTCTTACTAGTGGGGCGTATGCTTTATATCGGTATGAAGATGTCTTATTTATAGTGATGTTAACTATGAAAATGACTCAAGTGAACATACCTAAAACATCGATATTTGTTGCTCATTTTCCTTCGGTGGAAATGCTGGAAGGCGCGCAAGTTCGACATAGTCGTTGAGTTGCAAATAAAGTCGCTTAGCCAGCTCTGGTGCGAACTGATTATCGGGGGTGTGGATCATTAAATACGGCTGTTTTCCTTCTGCTATCCATTGAGGCAGTTTGGATAGCCAAGGTTTAAAGAAAGCATCGTTTTCCGCAAGGTCAGGGTGACCGATGAATCGAATCATTGGACGCTGAGCCGTAGCAATAGCGTGTACGGGTACCTTAGGTTTGTTGCTGTGGGCGTCGATGACCGCCGGCGTATCTGGTTTGGCAGAAAAAACAGGCCGACTGTCCATAATGATTCGATCTATCTCTTGTTCAACGAGCCATTGATTCAAGCGTTTTTCATGGTCGCTTTTATCGAAAAAAGCAGGGTGACGAACCTCTACGCCCAACGGCATGTCGGAAGGGAGTTGTTGGCGAAAGGTCTGCAATGCAGAAAATGCATCGGGACCGAAGCTACGCGGTAACTGAATCGTCAACATACCCAGTTTTTCTTGTAGCGGTTGCATGGTATCTAAGAATGCTTTAAGTGGCGCTTTACAGTGTTTAAGTTGCTGATCGTGAGTAATGGCTTTCGGAAGCTTGAAAGTAAAACGAAAGTTGTTAGGCGTGGCAGCATGCCAATTATTCACCGTGTTGGCGCTGGGTGTGGCGTAAAACGTCGTATTCCCTTCCACGGTATGGAACACCGAGGCATAGCGCTCTAGGCGTTCATTTGGCTTAGTGCCAGAGCCATATAAGGAATGAAGCCAGTCACTGTGGGACCACATGGTTAGACCTAATCGTAAACTCAGTTCGTTCATTCTGGCGTCCGCTGCTGGATTGTTGATATTTTGTCCATTTGGTCAAATAGACGAAGTCTGACGGTAATTAAACACAACAAAACTGTCAATTTAGGTCGATTTTAGACGATTTTCCGAGTATAAATGAACCTTTAATTTTGTACGTGGTAATTGTGGTTATTCAATAAGCAGTTCACGGGCAATTTGATTCTTTTAATAATTGGAAATTGGGAAATTCACTATGCGTAGCCATTACTGTGGTCACCTGAACAAGTCCCTTGCAGGACAAACTGTAGATTTGTGCGGCTGGGTTAATCGTCGCCGTGATTTAGGCGGTCTTATCTTTATTGATATGCGAGATCGCGAAGGTATCGTTCAGGTAGTTGTCGATCCAGATATGGCGGATGTGTTCGAAGTGGCAAGCCAACTTCGTAACGAATTCTGCATTAAGCTGACGGGTGAAGTTCGTGTTCGTCCAGAAAGCCAAGTGAACAAAGACATGGCAACGGGTGAAGTGGAAATTCTGGCATCAGGCCTAGAAATCATTAACCGTTCAGATGTACTGCCTCTTGATTTCAACCAAACTAACTCAGAAGAGCAGCGCCTGAAGTATCGTTATATCGATCTTCGTCGTCCAGAGATGAGCGACCGCATTAAATTGCGCGCTAAAGCGTCAAGCTTTGTTCGTCGTTTCCTAGATGACAATGGCTTCCTCGACATTGAGACACCTGTACTGACGAAAGCAACGCCAGAAGGTGCGCGTGATTACTTGGTACCGAGCCGCGTACACAAAGGGTCATTCTACGCATTGCCGCAATCACCGCAGCTATTTAAGCAGCTTCTGATGATGTCTGGTTTTGACCGTTACTACCAGATCGTTAAATGTTTCCGTGATGAAGATTTGCGTGCTGACCGTCAGCCTGAATTTACTCAAATCGATATCGAAACCTCATTCATGTCAGCAGAGCAAGTGCGTGCAACGACAGAGAAAATGGTTCGTGACATGTGGCAGGAATTGCTGACAGTTGATCTGGGTGATTTCCCTATCATGCCGTTCTCTGAAGCGATTCGTCGTTTTGGTTCTGATAAGCCTGATCTACGTAACCCATTAGAGCTTGTTGATATTGCTGACCTTGTTAAAGATGTCGAATTCAAAGTGTTCTCTGGCCCTGCGAACAACGAAAAAGGCCGCGTAGCGGTTATTCGTGTTCCTGGTGGCGCGAAGCTGACTCGTAAGCAAATTGATGGCTACGGCGAGTTTGTTGGTATCTACGGAGCGAAAGGCTTGGCATGGATGAAAGTGAACGATCGTGCTGCTGGCATTGATGGTGTTCAGTCTCCAGTGGCTAAGTTCCTAAACGAAGAAGTGATCAACGGTATCCTTGAGCGCACTCAAGCAGAATCTGGCGATATTATCTTGTTTGGTGCTGATACTCAGAATGTCGTCTCTGAAGCACTTGGCGCGTTGCGTCTAAAACTGGGTAAAGACCTAGAGCTAACAGATACATCAGCATGGAAACCACTTTGGGTTATCGATTTCCCAATGTTTGAAGAAGATGGCGAAGGTAACTTGCACGCGATGCACCACCCATTCACATCACCTTTAGGCATGGATGCAGAAACGCTTAAAGCAAACCCTGCTGCGGCGATTTCAAATGCATACGACATGGTCATTAACGGCTACGAAGTGGGTGGCGGTTCTGTACGTATTCATAATTCAGAAATGCAATCTGCGGTATTTGGCATCTTAGGTATTGAAGAAACTGAGCAACGCGAGAAGTTTGGCTTCCTACTTGACGCATTGAAGTACGGTACGCCACCTCATGCTGGTCTTGCGTTTGGCCTTGACCGTTTGGTGATGCTACTGTGTGGAACTGACAATATCCGTGACGTTATTGCGTTCCCTAAAACGACGGCAGCAGCATGTCTACTGACAGATGCGCCTAGCCTTGCAAACCCTGCTTCACTTGATGAGCTTGCGATTGCGGTGAAAGTTGCCAAAGAGAAAGACGCATAAGACGTTTTTTTGTACCGATGATTTCTGGTGTACAGATTAGCCATACGCGCATATATCGATTCAAGCGCCTGTAAGGCTATGAATATATAGATACAATGAAATCAAACAAATAATCCCGCTCCGGCGGGATTTTTTATACCTAATTTAGGTATAGTAATGACAATCACCTTCTCAATCTTATCCAATTAAATAGAATTCAAAGGATTCCTTATGGCTGGTCATAGTAAATGGGCGAACATACGTCATCGTAAAGCGGCGCAAGACTCAAAGCGTGGCAAGATTTTCACTAAGCTGATTCGTGAAATTGTGGTTGCAGCAAAAGAAGGCGGCGCAGAGCCTGAGAACAACCCGCGTTTAAGAGCGGCAATTGATAAAGCATTATCCAACAATATGACGCGAGACACAGTGAATCGTGCCGTCAGTCGTGGAGCGGGTGGCGAAGGCGACGACAATATGGAAACCGTGATCTATGAGGGCTATGGACCCGCGGGCACCGCAGTCATGGTTGAATGCATGACCGACAACCGAAACCGAACCGTTTCAGGTGTGCGCCACGCCTTTTCAAAGTCAGGTGGTAACCTGGGAACGGACGGCAGCGTCAGCTATCTATTCGAAAAGAAAGGTGTGATCTCCTACGCCCCGGGCCTAAATGAAGATGATGTCATGGAAGTCGCGCTTGAAAGCGGTGCCGATGATATTGAAACGGGCGATGATGGAGCCATTGATGTCTATACAGCACCTGCTGAATTTGGTCAGGTAAAAGATGCACTCGATTCAGCGGGATTAGAAGCAGCGAACGCTGAAGTAACGTTGGTACCGTCAACGAAAGCGGATCTGGATATAGAATCCGCCCCGAAACTCTTGCGCCTTATCGATGCGTTAGAAGACTTAGATGATGTCCAAGAGGTCTATCACAATGGTGACATCTCTGACGATGTCGCGGCAGCGTTATAATCATGTCGATTATTCTTGGTATTGATCCCGGATCTCGAATTACAGGTTACGGTGTCATCCGTCAGCAAGGCAGGCATTTGTACTATCTCGGCAGTGGCTGTATTCGTATGTCTGAAAAAGAGCTGCCTGGACGCCTCAAACAGATCTACGCAGGCGTGAGTGAAATTATCACTCAGTTTCAACCCGATGTTTTTGCCATTGAGCAAGTGTTTATGTCTAAAAACGCCGACTCAGCGCTTAAACTTGGGCAAGCACGTGGCAGTGCTATTGTTGCGGCGGTTAATCACGACCTTCCGGTCCATGAATACGCGGCGCGTTTAATCAAACAAGCCGTGACAGGTACGGGTGGGGCAGATAAAGCGCAAGTGCAACATATGGTGATGAGTATGCTCAAGCTTGCAGCAAAACCACAAGCGGACGCAGCGGATGCGCTGGGTGTCGCGATTTGTCATGCGAACACCAATAAAACACTCATTGCATTGGCGGGTAAAGCCACCGGCGCTAAGCGTGGACGCTATCGATAGGGCGTATTGCCCTATCAATTATTGATTCAGTTAGCCAATCATATATTGTCCTACCTGACTATTTATTGCTTGATCTCCCGTATTCCCCTGATTCGCCGCCTTCTCAGATGCTATGCATAGCGCCTTCTCCGATGTTATACATGATGCTATACATAGTGGCTTATCTAGCTAAGCTGGTGGCCAGCGCTCTAGAACGCGTCGCCCTTGTTGTCGATGATATTTTTAACGATAAGCACCCCACACTTTTGTGGCAAACCCGAGTGAATGTATTGTTAAATTATTGTTAATATCTATAATTGGTCCGATGAGTCATGTCAACGGACCAATTAGAATGAAAAACAATGTCATCTGGCACACCTTTATATTTGATGCTTCTCGCTTGTCCCATACGGTATTAAGAAGGGCTGAAATTACGGCTGTTTTTGCTGTTGTGGCTTTTATTGTGGGCTTATATAGCGCAATTAAGTGGCATGGCAATGGTCATGCGGCTTTGTTCATGACGTCTCTCATTCTAATCGTGTTGGAGTGTATCTCTGTTGCACTGTTACGCTGGACACGCGGTATTACCCTAGCGCTAAATGTTGGCTTTCTTGGCATGACCACGCATGCACTGAATATCATTTACCAAAGTGGCGGTATTGTTGATTCCACTCAATCATTTTGGGCGCCGTTACTTATTGTGGCTTTTTACCTGTCTGCATCACGCGTGATGGCGTTAACCTGGAGCCTGACTATCGTGCTCGTCGCCTGTACGATGACGTATCTTCACACGACGGATTATGCTTATCCCCAGATAGAGTTGTCCGCAAGTAAGCAGACTATCGAGATATGGTCTGGGATGATATTGCCGCTGTTGGTGATCTGTTTTGCGCAAAGCTTTACCTCAAAACAGAAAGAGAGCGCCATTGCCCGCGCAGAAAAATCGTTACAGCAAAGTGAGCGTGAAGCGCAGAAATCGGCGGAGGGGCAATCGAAACTCGATGCGACATTTGTGGTGGTGAATGAGAGTGTGGAAGAGCTGGATGAGGTCATCCACCATGTGAATACGCAGTCGTCGCAACTCACCGACAATGTGCAATCCTTAGGGTTAAATAGCGCCTCTCAAGCGAGCGCTGCGGAAGAAATGAGTCAACAGCTAGAGCAGCTTTCCGCGTTTACTCAAGATTCGGTGGCCTTCATGTCACAAGTGACGCAGCAAACGGAAGCCATAAAATCCCAGGCAGAAAGCAGCAGTGACATGCTAAGCGCGTCAACCCAAGCGATCGCTAACATAGACCAAAGTAACCAAAAAGTGGTCTCGGTGATGGCGCTGATCACGACCGTGGCTGACCAAACCAATTTACTCGCACTTAACGCTGCTATTGAGGCGGCACGCGCTGGTGAGCACGGCCGAGGTTTTGCTGTGGTGGCAGAGCAGGTACGAGAGTTGTCATCCAAAACCAGTAACTCGGTTGAAGAGATCCGTGCACTCATTGGGGATAGTCAAAGAGAGATTACCTCTGGCCAGCAAACGATTCAGACGACGGTGACGGAATTAAGTCAGATGATTGAGCAAGTTCAGGTGATTTCGACTGAGATTAGCGACCTAAGTCAACTTGTCAGCCAACAGAACCAAGCAATTAGCGAGCTAGATCAAGCCAGTAGTGAGGTCGCACATTCAGTCGCGGACAGTAAAACGGTCGCGGAAGACATCCAATCGATTACCCTAAAACTGAACCAACAGATCAATGAGGGAACAGAGTTGTCTGAGCGTCTTCGTACCGTATTAGCTTAATTACGCGGTAGCTGCCGCTTCGAACGGTCTCACCTAAATAACTGGATACCCATCCAGTTATTCTATATCCTAAGCCCTATTACAATAAGCATGAGAAATTACACTGTGATAGGACGATTACGCGGAATTCTAGTCGAGAAGCAGCCCCCTGAATTATTGATTGAGGTAGGGGGTGTTGGCTATGAAGTCCAAATGCCAATGAGCTGTTTCTATGAATTGCCAGAAGTCGGTCAAGAAGCCATTATTTATACACACTTTGTCGTGCGAGAAGATGCGCAACTTTTGTATGGCTTTAACTCGGTGAGCGAGCGAGCGCTGTTCAGAGAGGTCATTAAGGCCAACGGTGTCGGACCAAAACTGGGCCTAGGTATCCTTTCCGGTATGTCGGCGAGTCAGTTTGTTTCTTGTGTTGAGCGTGAAGACATCTCCACATTAGTGAAGCTTCCTGGTGTCGGTAAGAAAACCGCTGAACGCCTTGTTGTTGAAATGAAAGACCGTCTGAAAGGGTGGGGGGCCGGTGACCTATTTACTCCGGCAACCGATGCAGCGCCAATTGATGGCATGTCATCGTCGAATAACGCAGAAGATGAAGCGGTGAGTGCGCTGCTTGCGCTAGGCTATAAATCTGCGCAAGCATCCAAAGTGGTGTCACAAGTAGCAAAGCCTGGAATGAGCAGCGAAGCGCTTATCCGCGAAGCATTGCGTACCATGGTTTAAGCTTGATAACGGTTCAATAGAGACGAATATATGATTGAAGCTGATCGCTTAATTGCTCCAGAAAATCCAGTTTTCAAAGACGAAGACGTGATTGATAGAGCAATTCGGCCAAAAAAATTAGCCGACTACGAAGGACAACAGCATGTTAGCGACCAAATGGAAATTTTCATTAAGGCTGCGCAGTTGCGAAATGAACCGCTTGATCATTTGTTGATCTTTGGCCCTCCAGGCCTAGGTAAAACAACGCTCGCCAATATTGTTGCCAATGAAATGGAAGTGAGTATCCGAACGACGTCTGGACCTGTATTGGAAAAGGCAGGAGATTTGGCGGCATTGCTCACTAACCTTGAAGAAAACGATGTCCTGTTTATTGATGAGATACATCGACTGAGCCCTATGGTTGAAGAGATCTTGTATCCTGCTATGGAAGATTATCAGTTGGACATCATGATTGGCGAAGGCCCAGCAGCACGTTCAATCAAGATCGATTTACCCCCATTTACCTTGATCGGCGCGACCACAAGAGCGGGCTCGTTAACGTCTCCGTTACGTGATCGCTTCGGTATTGTACAACGCCTCGAATATTATAAAATTGCTGACTTACAACGTATTGTTCAGCGAAGTGCAGCCTGCCTAAATCTGTCTATGGAGCCTGAGGGCGCATTAGAGATTGCGCGTCGTGCCCGAGGAACGCCTCGAATTGCCAACCGCTTATTGCGCCGCGTACGTGATTACGCCGAAGTGAAAGGTGATGGCCATATTTGTTCTGATATTGCCGATAAAGCCTTGAATATGCTCGATGTCGATCATCAAGGGTTTGATTATATGGACCGCAAACTTCTTTTGGCCATTATGGAGAAGTTTTCAGGCGGTCCAGTTGGTTTGGACAACTTAGCCGCAGCCATTGGTGAAGAAAAAGACACCATTGAGGATGTGATCGAACCGTATTTGATTCAACAAGGCTATTTGCAAAGAACGCCGCGAGGAAGAATTGCTTCTGACCGTGCCTATTTGCATTTTGGTGTTGATAAGTAACCAATGTAAACGGATTGGGCAATAAACGTCAGCGATTATGGTAAACGCTCCCGCAATGTTAACCGTGCCCATCGACGATAAATAAAAAATTACTTTTCAATTTTACACCTACTAATCGGCATGCCGTTGATATGGCGCGGCATGCTGATGTTGCTGAATACTAAACAGTGACTCATTCGATCTGAGCATGTTGTTGGCTATAACCCTTACCACTAAAGGGTTGCTTACGCTTTACCGCCGTACTGGCCCATTCCCCAATCTCGTTACAAATCCACGCTAAATTTGATCTGTGTCATTGTGAGCAAAGATCGTACAATCAACTCTTTGTCTTTATTGATGTAAATCAAAGCACGCCAGCAAATAAACCTTTTGAAACTGATTCAATTTACCAGTAATATTAGCCGCAGCTATATTAGCGCAAGCTTAACAAATAACTAACCATTAGGGTACATATTCGCAACAAGGATGATGCTAAGTCTCAACAAGTTTAATGTAAATTAAACAGTCATCCTTGTCGCTTAATATAGAACGTGTCGTTCAGCCGACACAAAAGGAGTTACCATGATAGACGTAGTGGAGCTGTCGCGATTGCAATTTGCACTCACGGCGATGTATCACTTCTTGTTCGTTCCATTGACACTCGGTATGGCGTTTCTTCTCGCTATAATGGAGTCTCTGTACGTAATGACCGATAAGCAAATCTACAAGGACATGACAAAGTTCTGGGGTAAGCTGTTCGGGATTAACTTTGCACTTGGTGTTGCCACCGGTTTGACCATGGAGTTCCAATTTGGTACCAACTGGTCGTACTATTCACATTATGTGGGTGATATTTTTGGTGCGCCACTCGCCATCGAGGCCCTTGTTGCCTTCTTCCTAGAGTCCACTTTTGTCGGTCTTTTCTTCTTTGGCTGGGATAGGCTAAGTAAGCGTCAGCATTTAGCCGTAACATGGCTAGTTGCACTGGGTTCAAGCTTTTCTGCTTTATGGATCCTGGTTGCGAACGGTTGGATGCAACACCCTGTAGGTGCTGAGTTCAACTACGAAACCATGCGTATGGAAATGGTGAGCTTCGCTGATGTGGTATTGAATCCGGTTGCTCAGGTGAAATTTGTTCACACCGTGGCATCTGGTTACACCGCAGGTGCGATGTTCGTTCTTGGTATCAGCTCATACTATATTTTGAAAGGCCGCGATCTAGCATTCGCTCGTCGTTCATTTGCTATCGCTGCTTCTTTTGGGATGGCGGCTATCCTGTCTGTTATCATCCTAGGTGATGAGTCTGGCTATGAGTTAGGCGACGTTCAAAAAGTGAAACTGGCGGCAATCGAAGCTGAATGGCACACCGAACCTGCTCCAGCCGCATTCACCCTGTTTGGCCTGCCAAATCAAGACGAAATGCATACGGACTTTGCCGTCAAGATCCCATACGTGATGGGCATCATCGCCACGCGTTCTCTTGATACAGAAGTGACGGGCCTACGCGACCTACGTGAAGAACACGTTGACCGTATTCGTACCGGTATGTACGCCTATGAGTTGCTTGAAAAACTTCGCGCCGGTGACCGCAGTGACGAGAACCTTGTTGCGTTTGATGAAGTAAAAGAAGACCTCGGCTATGGTCTCCTACTGAAGCGTTATACCGATCAAGTGGTTGATGCGACGGAAGACCAAATTCAAGCAGCAGCGGATGATTCAATCCCGACCGTTTGGCCGTTATTCTGGTCGTTCCGTGTGATGGTAGCGTGTGGCTTTATCATGTTATTCATCTTTGGTGCGGCATTTGTTCAAACGTGTCGTCAAAAGATCACCCAAAAGCCATGGCTTCTAAAAGCCGCGCTATTTGGTATGCCACTACCTTGGATTGCAATTGAAGCCGGTTGGTTTGTCGCAGAGTACGGTCGTCAACCATGGGCGGTGGGTGAAATCCTTCCTACCCACGTAGCGGCGTCCGCATTAACAATGAGTCAATTATGGACCTCGTTGTTCGCCATCATAGCGCTCTATACCGTATTCCTTGTTGCTGAAGTTTACCTCATGGTGAAATTCGCACGTAAAGGACCAAGTAGCTTGAAGACAGGCCGTTATCATTTTGAACAAAATGGCGACTCGGCTGAAGATAAAGTTAATCGACAAGTCGAAGCGTAAGCAGGGAGAAATAGAATGTTTGATTACGAAGTCTTACGATTTATCTGGTGGATACTAATCGGCGTACTACTGGCTGGTTTCGCTATCACCGACGGTTTTGATATGGGTGTGGGCGCACTTGTCCCATTCGTAGGAAAAACGGATACGCAGCGTCGTGTCATGATTAATTCCATCGCTCCGCACTGGGATGGCAACCAAGTATGGTTGATCACCGCGGGTGGTGCACTGTTTGCCGCTTGGCCATTGGTCTATGCAACGTCGTTCTCTGGTTTCTACTTAGCCATGATCTTGACGTTGGCAGCACTTTGGCTACGTCCTTTGGGCTTAGATTACCGCTCTAAAATCGAAGATCCAAGATGGCGTAATACTTGGGATATCGCCATTTCAATCAGTGGCTTTGTCCCGCCGATTATCTTTGGTGTGGCATTCGGAAACCTGTTACAAGGCGTACCGTTCCAGCTGAATGAATTCATGATGTCGACATACCACGGTTCATTCTTCGGCTTGCTCAACCCGTTTGCATTGCTATGTGGTTTTGTTAGCTTGTTCATGATCATTTTGCAAGGCTCTACTTGGTTGCAGATGAAAACCACTGGTGAGGTACATGACCGAGCTCGCAGTATCGCTCAGGTTATGGGTCTACTCGTTGTCGGTGCCTTTGTTGCAGCAGGCTTCTGGATTCAAAACATTGATGGTTACGTAATTGTAAGTAGCCTTGATACAGGCGCAGCGTCGAATCCTCTCAATAAAGAAGTAGTACGTGAAGCGGGTGCGTGGATGGCGAACTTCGAGAAGTATCCATTGCTTTGGATTGCACCTGCACTAGGTGTGTTCATGCCATTACTCGCGGCGATTGCATCTCGTTTTGAAAAATGTGCGTTTTCGTTCATCGCTTCAAGTCTAGCGAATGGCGGTATCATCTTTACCGCAGGGTTTGCGATGTTCCCGTTTGTGATGCCAAGCAGCCTGAATCCTAGCCACAGTTTGACAATGTGGGATTCAACCTCAAGTGAACTGACGTTGAACTTGATGACAGGGGTGGCGTTTGTCATGGTACCGGTGATTCTTAGCTACACCGCTTGGACCTACTACAAAATGTTTGGTCGTCTTGATGACAAGTTCATCGAAGAAAACAAAAACTCACTTTATTAAGGAGCACATAGAATGTGGTATTTTGCTTGGATTTTAGGTGTTCTTCTAGCGTGTGCGTTCGGCATCATTAACGCATTGTGGCTAGAACACAGTGAAATGATGGACAAGGACAGTGAGTAGTCTCAACGCGCAGGTTGCGAACCTTCACCAGTGGCTCGATAAAACGTGGTTACGCGTTATATCATTGTTGCTCGGTTTTGGTCATGTTGGGATATTCATGTGGCGACCGGATGCGTACGCAGAACAAATCGGTGGCTTTCCATCGGGCTTAGGGCTGGTTTTTGTCTTTGCTCTATGTTCCAGCATGGTATATGGCGTTGGTTTTAAACCAAGATTCTGGCTTTGGCAGATCGTCTTTAGCCCCTATATACCGCTCACTGTATTGAGTTACTTGACGATACTGTACGTTAGTTAGAAAACATACGTTAGTGACTAAAGCCGTCAGTTAGGAAAAAGCTCGAGCATTCGCTCGGGCTTTTTGTTTTCTGGCATACCGTTTTTATTTATAAACCACACCAAACGGACACTTTTGGTAACAACTTAATCAGTTGAGTGTAAATTTTCGCACTTTATCCCAAATTTCTTGTCAGCAGTAATAACAATCATATCCACTTACGCTATATTAGGGCGTTGTTGTTTATAGGAAATTATCAATTTGATTGACTTACCATCGTATTTTGAATTCCCGGTCACCGTGTATTACGAAGATACCGACGCGGGAGGCGTGGTCTACCATTCCAATTATTTGAAGTTTTTTGAGCGCGCACGTACCGAGCTACTGCGCAGTGTCGGCGTGAGTCAAAATATCTTACTAGAAGAGCATATTGGTTTTGTCGTTCGCCACATGGATATCGACTTTGTTCGAGGTGCTCGATTAGATGCCCATCTCACCGTCAAAACCGTTGTTTCAGAATTTAAACGCGCCTCATTAACGTTTCAACAAGAAATAGTCGATGCAGAGGGTGTGACATTCGCGAAGGCACTGGTTAAAGTGGCATGTATTGATAATGTTAAAATGAAGCCGAAGGCAATACCTTCGTCAATCTTATTGGAGTTAAAACGTGAACGCTGAAATTTCGTTTTTGGATCTTTTTCTACAAGCCAGTTTGCTTGTAAAGCTTGTCATGATGATCTTGCTGGGAATGTCGGTCGTGTCTTGGGCTATGATCATCAAGCGTAGTAAGGTTTTAACGCAAGCGACCAAAGCCTCTGATGTCTTTGAAGATCGGTTCTGGTCGGGTGCCGATTTGTCGGTGATCTACCAAGACGTGAAGAAACGTAAAGATGAACTCTCAGGAAGCGAAGAGATCTTTTACAGCGGCTTCACTGAATTTTTAAGATTAAGACAATCTAATTCAGATTCGCCAGCTTACATCATGGAAGGGACTGGCCGTTCTATGCGTGTTGCGGTGGCTCGTGAGGTGGATGATCTTGAGGCAAACCTACCATTCTTAGCGACCGTGGGTTCTATCAGCCCATACATCGGCTTATTTGGTACTGTTTGGGGCATCATGCATGCCTTCATTGCCCTTGGTGAAGTCAAGCAAGCAACGCTCGCAATGGTGGCACCGGGTATCGCTGAAGCATTGATTGCTACCGCGATGGGACTGTTTGCCGCTATTCCAGCCGTCATGGCCTATAACCGTCTGAGCACAAAAGTAGGTAAGCTAGAGCATAACTACGCAACGTTCTCAGAAGAGTTTTACTCAATCCTGCACCGTCAAGCGATGGCCGGTAAGGAACAGTAATGGCAGGTTACCAACGTAAGAAAAGAAAACTGACCGCAGAGATAAACGTTGTCCCCTACATCGATGTGATGTTGGTGCTGCTGATTATCTTTATGGTGACATCACCTTTTGTTACTCAAGGGGTGGATGTGGAATTGCCAAAAACGTCAACGGCGAAGCCTGCGTCTGATCTTGCCGGCGATACCGACGCGAGCTTTATTATTGTTGAAGTGGATCGTGATGGAAATTTTGGCCTTAGTGTCAACAACGAAGACGTACAACGTGGTTTAAGCCTGCAAGACATAATCGTCAGGGTGCGTGCAGAATTGTCCATTAATCCTAATTCGCCAGTGGCTGTGGGCGGCGATGCCGCAACACCCTACGCCGAAGTGGTTTTGTTATTAGATGAGTTGAGTCAAGCAGGGATACCTAAAGTAGGCCTGTTGACCGATATCAGGGAATAGTCATCGCAGCAGTATGAAGAAAAATAATAAAAACAACGCCACCCGTTACGGAAAGCCGATTGCCATTTCTTTATTGGCGCATGTGATTTTGATTGCGGCACTGCTTTTGGGTACGGATTTTACAATGGAAGAACCTGAGCCTGCGGGCATGGTTCAGGCTGTTGTCATTGACCCTGCGCGAGTTCGGCAGCAAGCTCAAGAAATTCGTAAGCAACGCGAAACCGCCTCAAAGAAAGAGCAAGATCGCTTAGATAAACTGCGCAGAGAAAGTGAGCAGCTTGAAAGAAATCGTAAAGCGGAAGAGGAGCGCATTCGCACCTTGAAAGCGCAACAAGCTAAGCAAGCACAAGCGACACGCGAAGCTGAAAAACGCGCTAAGCAAGAAAACGAACGTGCCGCCAAAGCCGAAGCAGCAAGAAAAACTCAGGAAGCGGCAGTCCGCAAAGCCGAACAAGAACGTCTCGTCAAAGAAGCGGCGATCGTTAAGGCTGAGCAAGAACGTGTTGAGCGAGAAAAAGCCGCAAAAGAGGCGCAAGAAAAAGCTCGCCGTGAAAAAGAAGCGGCAGAGAAAGCTGAGCAACAACGCATCGAAAAAGAAAAGGCAGCCAAAGCCGCGGCAGAGAAAGCACGTCAAGAGCAAGAACGTTTGAAACAACTTGAACGTGAGAGGCAAGAACAAGAAGCCGCAATGAATGATATTTTTGCAGGGCTTGAAAGCGAATCTGAGTTGAACACATCAGCACGCTCACAGCATGTGGCATCTGAGTTGCAGAGAATGGGGGCGATTTACACCCAGCTTATTCAACAAAAACTGTTGCTTGAGGACAGTTTTCGGGGAAAGCAATGTCGAGTTAATTTGAAGTTGATTCCTGCTGGTAATGGCGCTATTGCTGGTGAGGTAAAGGTACTCGATGGGGACAACCGATTATGCGCTGCAACAAGAAGGGCAATTACGCAAGTAGGAACCTTCCCGCTTGCCAAAGAAGCCGATGTAAATGCACAACTTAAGAACATCAATCTGACCGTCGTTCCAGAGTAATAAGGAAGAGCTCGTGATTAAGCGAATATTAATGGGAATGGTATTGTTGTTTAGCGTTACCACGCAAACAGCCAATGCCGCTTTAGAACTTGTCATTACCGATGGTATTGATTCCGCACGTCCTATCGCGATTGTGCCATTCAAATGGGCAGGCGAGGGTGAGTTACCGCAAGATGTGTCGGGTGTTATTTCATCCGATTTACAGCGCAGTGGTAAATTTAGTCCGGTTGCGACCAGTAAAATGCCGCAAACGCCTTACGATGCGGCTGACATCAACTTTGAGTCGTGGACGCCGATCGGTGTCGATTCATTGCTGACCGGCACCATAGTCAAAAAAGCCGATGGTAATTATGAAATTAGCTATCAACTGGTTGATGTCGTGCGTGGTCAATTAACTGGTGGTCAGTCTAAAGCGTTAAGCGACGATGGCCAGTTGGTCCTGTCTAATGACCATGTATTATTTAAAAAGAAAGCGACTGTCCCTGCCAACCGTTTACGTGAATATGCGCACCGTATTGCCGATTTGGTCTACGAAGAGCTGACGGGTGAGCGTGGTGCCTTTTTAACACGTATTGCCTACGTTGTTGTCAACGATAAAGACCAGTACCCGTACCAAATGCGTATTGCCGATTACGATGGCTACAACGAAAAGCTCGTGCTTCGTTCAAAGCAGCCATTAATGTCTCCAGCATGGTCACCAGACGGTAAGAAGCTGGCGTATGTGAGCTTCCAAAATGGTCAAGCTGAAATCTTTATCATGAATATCTATACCGGTAAGCGTGAAAAGATTACGTCATTCCCTCGTCACAATGGTGCGCCAAGATTCTCTCCTGACGGCAAGTCGCTGGCGATCACGTTATCAAAGACTGGGCAACTGCATGTATATACGCTCAACCTAGAAACGAGAAAACTTCGTCAAATAACTAGCGGTCGGTCAAATAATACAGAACCGTATTGGAAACCAGGTGGAAATTCCCTTATTTTTACGTCGGATAGGGGTGGTAACCCTCAGATTTATGAAGTAAATTTGTCCGACGGTAAAACAAAACGAATCACATGGCAGGGTAGCCAAAACCTTGGTGGGCAGATCACCCCCGATGGTCGTTACCTCGTGATGGTCAATCGCTCGAACACGGGCTTTAATCTTGCTAAACAAGACTTAGAAACGGGTTCAGTACAAATCCTCACGAAAACACTGCTGGATGAGTCACCAAGTATCGCGCCAAATGGCGGCATGGTGATATATAGCTCCATTTATAACAAGACTAACGTTCTTTCAATGGTTTCAATTGATGGACGATTTAAAGCTAGACTACCGGCAACAAATGGGCGTGTTCGAGCGCCTGCATGGTCACCGTTTTTATAGCAAATAAATTTTAGGTTAAGGAAAAAACAATGCAACTAAACAAAGTTTTTAAGGGTTTGCTAATCGCACTACCAGTTCTTGCTATGACGGCTTGTAGCTCAAGTGACGACGCAGCATCAACAACAGGTTCAGAAACAACGAATCAACAACAAGAAACAACCGTTGTAACGCCTATTGACCAAAGTGCACAGCTTTCCGAGCAAGAAATGAAAGAGAAAGCACTTCGTGAAAATCAAACTATCTACTTTGCGTTTGATAACTCAACGATTGCGGGTGACTACGAAGACATGCTTGCGGCTCACGCAATGTACCTAAGCAAAGATGCAGCGCTTAAAGTGACTATCGAAGGTCATGCCGACGAACGTGGTACGCCTGAGTACAACATCGCACTAGGCGAGCGTCGTGCACAAGCTGTTGCTAAGTACATCCAAGCACTGGGTGTTCAAGCAGACCAAATCTCTATCGTTAGCTATGGCGAAGAGAAACCATTAGTTCTAGGTCAGTCTGACGATGCATATGCAAAAAATCGTCGCGCAGTTCTAGTATACTAATTTAAAAACGGCCACTGAGGGTTTAACCTTTATGACAAGTAACATTAAGCGCGCAGTTACGCTTACGTTACTAGCCGGCGCAGCGAGCTCAGTGCTCGCTGCGAAAGCACCGGTTACCGACTTGAGCACTGCAACATCATCTTCGGCGACGGTGGCTTCTCTTGCATCCGCACACGCTGCGACCAACGAGACCGATATTCAACGTTTGGAGCGTTTGCTTCAAAACCGTAATCGAGTGCAAGCGCAGATGCAGCAGCAACTCGATGAAATGACACAAGAAATCGCAACGCTTCGTGGTGAGCTAGAGCGAAACAGCTATAACATGGATCAAATGTTGCAGCGCCAGAGAGAGCTCTTTATCGAAATTGATAAACTTCGCTCAAAAGGCAGCACTGCCGCTGTGGTTGCACCTGCGGGCAAAGCCGCAGAATCAACCGGGAAGTTTAGTACCGATGTTGATGAGCAAACCGCCTACCAAAACGCGGTTGATTTGATCCTAAAGAAGCGTGATTACGCCGGTGCGATTGCCGCATTTAAGCAGTTTCAAACCGATTACCCTGATTCGACCTTCGCACCTAATACGCATTACTGGCTAGGCCAATTGTATTTTGCTAAGCGTCAAGACAGCGAAGCAGAAGCCAGCTTCAAAGCGGTACTGTCGTTTAAAGAGTCTAATAAGCGCGCCGATGCGTTGGTAAAACTAGGCGATCTCGCAAAACGTGGTAATAAAGCGGCGGAAGCTAAAAAGTATTATCAGCAAGTCGTGGATGAATACCCAGCTAGCTCTTCTGCTAAAGTCGCCCAGACTAACCTGCAGTAAGGCATAGTGACGCGAGTTCGTGAGGAGATTTTTTATCCCACACGCTTGCCACTTCATTACTTCCAGAAAAAGAGAGCTCGATTGAGCTCTCTTTTTTCATCTGCCTTTTTTCATCTACCCTTGAATGCGCCTGGTTTGTTTGTCATCTATTGGCGAATCAATAGATAAGCATGCCTTAATTTTGTCCTTGGGCTCAGTTCCGTGTACAATACTCGGATTATTTGGAAGTAGCATAGAGCCCGCTATGAGCCACATCTTAGATTCGATTGATACAATATACCCATTCCCTCCTAAGCCCGTTCTATTAACGGACCAGGAGAAGCAGCAGCACATATCAGTAATCAAAGCATTGTTGATAGAAAAAGACGCTGTGCTTATTGCCCACTATTATACCGATCCTGAAATTCAAGCATTAGCCGAAGAAACCGGTGGTTTTGTTGGTGATTCGCTTGAGATGGCCAAGTTTGGTAACCGTCACTCTGCATCAACCCTTATTATTGCTGGTGTGCGTTTTATGGGAGAATCTGCAAAGATCCTAACCCCCGAAAAACGTATCTTGATGCCAACGCTTGAGGCGGAATGCTCACTAGACTTAGGCTGTCCTGAAGACAAGTTCTCAGAATTTTGTGACGCTCACCCTGACCATACGGTAGTGGTTTACGCCAACACGTCAGCGGCAGTTAAAGCGCGCGCCGATTGGGTGGTGACCTCGAGTATCGCACTCGAGATCGTTGAGCATCTAGATGCGGAAGACAAGCCGATCATCTGGGGTCCAGATCGTCACCTTGGCTCGTATATCGCGAATCAAACCGGTGCAGATATGCTGCTTTGGCAGGGCGAATGTATCGTCCATGACGAGTTTTCTGCAAAAGCGCTGAAAGACATGAAGTCGGTATACCCTGATGCGGCAATTCTTGTGCACCCAGAGTCGCCAGCCAGTGTGGTTGAGTTAGCAGATTGTGTGGGCTCGACGAGCCAGTTGATTAAATCAGCAAAAGCACTGCCGAATAAACAGCTTATTGTGGCCACCGATAAAGGCATCTTCTTTAAGATGCAGCAATTGGTTCCAGAGAAAGAACTTATCGAAGCACCGACTGCGGGCGCTGGCGCGACTTGTCGTAGCTGCGCGCACTGTCCTTGGATGGCGATGAATGGTTTGAAAGCGATTGAGAGCGCTTTGGTTGATGGCGGAAAAGAACATGAAGTCTTCGTTGACGAAGCCGTTCGAGTGAAGTCACTGATACCGTTGAACCGCATGCTAGATTTT
Organism: Vibrio sp. E150_011; assembly: GCF_053544015.1. Taxonomy (NCBI): domain Bacteria; kingdom Pseudomonadati; phylum Pseudomonadota; class Gammaproteobacteria; order Vibrionales; family Vibrionaceae; genus Vibrio; species Vibrio sp. E150_011. The sequence goes on along the minus strand of NZ_JBHFOL010000025.1, from coordinate 21,077 downwards.
GCTGAGCAGCTGCAGATTCAAGTGAAAGGCAACGCGTAGCGCGCTAATCACCTAGAATCGATAATTTTATTAAAAACCAGCCTTTTGGCTGGTTTTTTCATATATGCTTAATAGCAATACCCACGAATAGAAAGGAATGTTGTGGTCATTTGGTTACAGCTAAGAAAGTGGTTTCATTCTCACTTGTTCGAGCTCAGGTTAAAAAGCCTTGCGCTCATACTTGGTCTTTATGTTGCCTTATCTTGGATACTGCTTTGGGGCAGTGGAGAAGCGGATCTTACCGTTCCTTTTTCTCAGTTTATCTATTTTATGATTGTCACGGCATCCACGGTTGGTTATGGCGATCTGTCACCGACGACCGAGGCTGGACGGTGGGTGACGGTACTCTTTGTTATACCGGGAGGCTTGAGCCTTTTTGCTGCACTTCTCGGAAGGTTGGCGGCATTAGGGTTAGATTATTGGCGTTCAGGACAGTTAGGCAGAAGGACAGTAAAAGTGGACCAACACATTTTGATATTAGGCTGGAATGGCCAAAGAACCATGCATTTAATTCGAATGCTGCAACATGAAGAAACCGGGCGTCGGCCAATCGTATTATGCAGCCGTTCTGATATTGAAAACCCATTACCTGGAGAAATTGATTTCGTCAAAGTGAACAGCTACACCGACGGAAGGGAAATGGAAAAAACGAACATCGAACAAGCCAGCTGTATCTTGATTGATAATCCAGAAGATGACATCACCTTATCCGCCGCATTGTATTGCGCGAACCGAAATCCGACCGCTCATCTGCTGGTCTATTTCAAAGATGAAGCACTGAGTGAGTTATTGAGCCAACATTGTCCTAACTCAGAATGTATCCCAGCCGTGGGGGCTGAGATGCTTGCTAAAGCGGCTGTTGATCCTGGATCAAGTGCTTTGCACCAAGAGCTATTAAGCTCTACGCGAGGTATGACGCAATATTCAACCCGTTATCCGAATGATGCCACGGAGACAACGGTTGATACTTTATTCCACTGGATGAAAAAAGACTATCAAGCCACGCTCATTGCGATTGATTCAGGCACAGGCATTACATTGAATCCGGATTTAGAACAGCCGATTCAAGCGGGTTGTAAGCTGTTTTATATTGCCGATGAGCGTATTGATAGCTTTTCTTGGCATGCCATCCAGTAGCCCTAGATGCTTGCCTAGATGCTTGCCTAGATGCTTGCCTAGATGCTTGCTTAGATGCTTGCTTAGATGCTCATTTAGCCACCGACCGCGACGCCTGCATTGGCGTTGGTTCCGGACCGATAGCGGTAAGTAATATTTAGGCTCAAAATATAGCTTGATACAATAAGATATTCTGTTTATTATGCGCGCGTTTTTCTAATGAATGAACGTTCATTCATTGAGTCTAGGAATGCTTTAGGTTATGCGCGCACTTTCACTTACGTTTTGTTTATCTTTGCTCACGACTGCCTTCGCTGCTCAGGCTGGTGATGCATTCGTGATCCCGTCTTATGCACAACTTGAGGTGGACAAAGACGCCATCGAGTTTGAGTCGGATGTGAATAAAGCTCAAGAAGTGGTTCAATCTTATGACACGGCGGTCGATCGTTTAAAAAAAGAACCCGATAGCGATCGCTACGCAGACACCATTACCGACCTAAAGTATGGCAAACGGAACTACCAAGAAATTAATGGTATGCCGATGTTTAGCTTTCTTGGCGGTCCGGCTTATACACCCGAACAAGGTCTCGTGGTGGCGGTAGGTGGACTGTATTCCTTTAAAACCGATCGTGACCAAGAAGATTTGCAACGTTCCGGCTTATCAATGTTCCTTATTGGGAACTACGTGGACTCTGAAACGGGTTATGGGCTACGAGCCAATCACAATTTATTTTGGAACAATAACGATATCCAGTTTCGTGGTGCATGGGAAGCCGGATCTCAAGGCAAACACTATTGGGGTGTGGGTTACGATGACGCGCAAGATTTTGAGTTTGGAGAAACCACTCAATATAAAGCCACGGTTAATAACTACGATGGCGCGTTGATCTTTAGAATGGTCGACAATTGGTTTGTTGGTCCATCAGTCCGTGTGAACTATTTTAAGCCGACAACGGATCCAGACTCCGCCATTCTAGACAGTAATTACAATGAATTTAAAGACAAGCCATTTACTTGGGGCTTAGGCGCGACACTGCAATACGATAGCCGCGATGTCGTGGTGAATGCGTGGAGTGGCTCACTATTTCGAGCTGAGGCATTAGCATTTAGCGAAGCGTTAGGCAGCCAAGCTGAGTACCAAAAGCTGAACGTCGACTTTCGTCATTACTACAGTATTGAAGAGGGGCGAGTGATTGCGGTTCTCAGCCAGTATCAACAGGCGTTTGGGGATGTTCCCTATTATGATATGCCAGAGTTGGGTGGTGCTAACTCGATGCGAGGTTACTATCAAGGGCAATATCGTGACCGAACCACAGCCGAGGTGACGGCAGAATATCGTCATACCTTCCGTCGTAATAATGGTGCGCTGTCTGCCCATGGCATGACGGTGTGGACGGGTGTTGGTGCGGTGGGTGAGGCCGTTGAGGATTTATCAGGCCATGCCATTTTGTCTTACGGGGTGGGTTACCGATACGAACTGCAGCCTAGAATGAACATACGACTTGACTTAGGTATGGGAAAACACGGTTCGGCGTTTTACTTTAACTTTACCGAAGCCTTCTAACGCTATCCGCGAAAGGTTGATGAAACGTACCGGCCGTGCTGAGTGCGCTCAGAGCTTTTTAGTGGTTAAAGCAAAGACTGATCTGGTGACAACGCCTGTAAAAAAGCCTCGGAGAATTGCCGAGGCTTTTTCGTACGTCACGACGATGACTTTTTAATGCTTAGGCAGCTATTAACGACATTAAAGCCATTAAAGCTATTAAAGCGAGTCAAGCGCCGCTAGGCCGCTATTGTTGCTCAGCTAACATCGCGCCTTTTTGTGTAATGCCACAAAGCATGACAGGCATTGCGTTGTATATCTCTTCGAACTGCTCCAACCCTTCAATGCCTTGCGCCTGAAGTGTCGCAATCGACGTTTCAGGGTCAAACAACATACTTAGAGACAGCAAAACACCCCCAAGCAGCGCATTATCTTCACTGTCTTCTGGCATCAGCACTTCCCAATCGTCACGAGCGAGCTGCCAGCCTTGGAGAACGCCTTCGCAGAAATCTTTGGTCTGTTGCGTCACGATCTCTTCTTCATCGAGCTGGCATGCTTCAGGCCACTGCCATTCACCGTCTAACAGTGCCGGACGGTATTGATTCCATAGCTCGATGACCGCGTGAGCATAAGTTTCAAGCTGCTCACCGGACGTAAACGGTGCCACCTCGTTGCCTCCCCATAGGAAAGGTAACCACTCTTCTGGTGGTAGCGTATGAGGAGCTGAAGCCATTGAACTAATAAAACCTTGAGTTTGCGCTTCGTTCAAGAGTTTTCCGTCAAGTTCAGGAAGGGAAAGTATGTCTTTTAATTCCAAAATGATTTACCGTTAAGACGCAAATGATAGCCAATAGTATCAAGCTATCGCTGAGTAGATCTATCGCTTCGTCGAACTATCTATTAATAAATCGCTCGATGCCTATTAGATACCGGATTCCCTCTAGATGCCTGATACCCTCTAGATACCTGATACTCTCTAGATATTAATAGAAGAAAGGATTGCTTCTCACGCTATGTTGATTCGAAAGTCTTTAAAGAAAAAAAGTATCGTTGCGTTGACGATCTACCTTGCGATCTTTCTTGCTGTGTTTGGCAGTATTGCTTATTGGGCGGTGGAATCGCCAGTAAGAGAAAAGCTCGAAGAAAACCTAGATATCAAAAATGAGTTTTTAGCCGCTGAAATTTCGGCGCCTTTACATAGCTCAGCTGGCGTACTGAAAAGTATTGTCGGTATTGGGCAGGCAATTGAAGATACACATTCACTCGATGTCGCGTTACGTCAAATCTTTAAACTGAACGATGGCATTGTGGTGAGTGGCGGACTGTGGCCAGAACCGTATTCTATTGACGACCATGTGAGGCTATCAAGCCTATTTTATAACCGAACCGCACAAGGGGAGGTGGATAAAATAAACCTGTGGAATAACCCAGAGGCCGACGGCTACAATGTTGAGCCTTGGTACACATCGGTCATAGGACAACCGGCTAATACAATTGCTTGGTCCGAAGTGTATATCGACCCTTATACCCACGTACAAATGATCACCGCTTCATCGCCTTATTACATCGATGATAAGTTTGCTGGTGTTGCAACCGTTGACTTGTCCTTAGATAACCTCATTCGCTTTGTAAAACGCAAGGCGCAAGAGCGTGACTTAGGGATAGTCGTCAGAGACGCCAACAAACAAGTCATCACCGAATACAATTTTCGTGTCAGTCGAGAGATCTATACCAGCAAGCGCACCTTCGGTGACTTTGATTGGCATCTAGAAGTCGTCAATGCTCGTCACCTCGTTGCCGATCAGGTTTTTGATATCGTTATGAGTGTTGAATTAGGCATTCTGCCCGTCTTGCTTGCGTGTGTGATGTTTGGGTATTACTTGATCAATCAGTATTTGATCAAGCCGATCACTATCATCGCAAAGAAAGCCGATGCTTCTCGTCAGGGCGGCAACATTGATATGCGCTACGAAAGCCCCGATGAGATTCGTTACCTTATTGATTCGTTAAACCAAAAAACGGTGTACCTGGAACAAGAACGGATTAAGGCCCAAGCGTCGACACAAGCGAAAACCGCTTTTCTTGCCACGCTTTCTCATGAGATTCGTACACCAATGAATGGCGTGTTAGGCACCGCGCAGCTGTTGCTTAAATCTGAGTTATCAATAGAGCAGCGCAAGCATCTAAAAACACTCTACGACTCTGGCGACCATATGATGGTGCTGCTTAATGAAATCCTAGATTATTCGAAGATTGAGCAAGGCCATCTAGAGCTAGAACGTATTCCTTTCCCGTTAAGCTCCATCATCGGTAGCATACACAGCGTCTACCATACGCTGTGTAACGAGAAAGGGCTGACCTTTAATGTCCATTCCGATGTAGACGAGTCCCGTTGGTATGAGGGTGACAAGGCTCGCCTGCGCCAAGTCTTGTTTAATTTGCTCAACAACGCCATCAAGTTCACCCCTGAAGGGAAGGTCGACGTCTATTTTTCTGAACAATTGCAGCAAGAGCCGCAGCAAAATAAAAACATCTTGAAGATCACGGTAGTGGATACCGGCATTGGTATCTCTCCCCAAGCACAACAACGGATATTCAAACCCTTTGAGCAAGCTGAATCCAGTACCACTCGCCGATTTGGAGGCACTGGTCTGGGACTCGCCATTGTTCGTGAGATTGTGCTGGGTATGGATGGTGACATTGTCCTTAAGAGCGAAGAAGGGCAGGGCTCTCGGTTTGATATCTCTTTACAACTTGACTGTTGCGAACCTCAAAGTGATGCTATCCACGTTGAACGCAAAATGGATTACAGCGGATTGAAGGTCCTTATCGTGGAAGACAACCGCACGAATACCATCATTATTGAGGCTTTCATGCGCAGGAAAGGGTTTAGCACGTTCAGCGTCGTTAATGGTGAATTGGCCCTTTCGGCCATTACCGAGCAGCGATATGACCTCGTGCTCATGGATAATCACATGCCAGTCATGGACGGCGTTGATGCTATCGCTGGTATTCGAGCCATGGAGAGTAGCGAAAAAGACACGCTGATATTCGGTTGTACCGCCGACGTGTTTAAAGAGACTCGAGAGCGCATGTTAGGGGCAGGGGCAGACGTTATCATCGCTAAGCCGATTGATGAGCTCGTCCTTGATGACGCCTTGTACCAGCATGCCAAGAAGCTGTTTCAGTTCCAAGGTGCATTGCCCGTTAAAGCCTCGAGCAACACCTAATATGTTGTTGCCCAAAACAACAACTTTCATCCATTAATGTACCCATCTTGTCTACCTTTGTTCTGAAGGTAGGCAGCGCGTCTTTTCATTCACTCGTACGCTCCGCTATCGCCTCCGTCTCATCCCTCAGGCTTGGACTGAACCAGCTATCCCTACCTCGTCATTAAATTACTTATTCAAGTCGATAACTCACTGAATGCGGGCGGTATTTGCAAGTAATGTAGGAATATTACGGAATCTAGTGATTATCTCTAACTTAGTACTGAAAAATGGTGATTAATTTACCTGCTCAGCAAAAATACGGAATGTAAAACTACTAATATGGTGATTTAATAGCGCACATAACTGGATGTTTTGTTTAGTCTGGTTTATTGGTTTGATATTTATCTATTACATTAGTTTTTTATTCTGTAGGAATTGAGCGGTGAAACCTAAAGCCCCTTTTTGCATTCGCAACGCAGCAGCAGATACGTTCGCGATGGTAGTATTTTGTTTTGTTTCTGGCATGTTGATCGAAGTGCTGGTGTCCGGTATGACCTTTGAGCAGTCACTTGCCTCACGTCTACTGTCTATTCCAGTTAACATTGCTATTGCCATGCCTTACGGAATTTTTCGTGATTGGGCATTAAAGCAAGGTGCGAAAGTGTCTGGTTCAGGCTTTATGAAAGCGGTCGCCGACCTTATTGCCTACGTTGCCTTTCAATCACCCGTGTATGCCGCTATCTTGCTCACGGTTGGCGCGTCGACGGACCAAATCATCACCGCCGTGTCGAGTAATGCCGTTGTATCGTGTGGGATGGGTGTACTTTATGGCTACTTCTTAGATTCTTGCCGCCGCTGGTTCCGAGTTCCCGGTTACCATCAAAGCATCTAATCGACGAACATTTGATCGAATTAATCATAAAGTAAGCAAACAATTAAAAAAGAGCGCTTTTTTCCAAGTTTAGGGTTGACCAATACACGGATAATCATTAAATTAGCGCCTCGTCAGCACGCAAGGCTGACAACAAAACGGTGAGTTGTCCGAGTGGCTGAAGGAGCACGCCTGGAAAGTGTGTGTACGGCAACGTACCGAGAGTTCGAATCTCTCACTCACCGCCACATTCAAAGCCCCAGCAGAAATGCTGGGGCTTTCTCGTTTCAAGTAGCGGATAATCTTGTCTACAGAGTCTACAGAGTCTACAGAGTCTACAGAGTCTACAGCTACAATCCCCAAGTACTTACTACACTCGCACCGTATCCACGATAAACACAACACTTATTGCACCGCAGGGCTCACTAGTATTGTCAACACCCACCATATCGTCATCCTCATGAACATGAGGATCTTCCAAAGCGCGTGACTCGCTCAAACGCGGCAATAAGTTATCGGCTCTATGCGGCCCAATAGGTAATGGCAAATTTTTCAGCACTAGTATTGGGTGTGGCTTTGGCTGCTTTTCTTTGATACATGTTCTCAAGCACGCAATAAAAATAATGCTATTTAGCTACAATTTTGATTCAAAAAACTGTGATTAACATCAAAACACCTAATACTATCCAAGCACTTTCTAGCCTTATGAAACTAAGCCTTATACTATGGTGTGGATTATATAGCAGGCTTAGGTTATGTCGATAACATCCTATTTTTACGAACAAAATGCAAAGAGACTTGCTGAACAATATAACCGCTTGTCAGCAACATCGGTACATCATGTGTGGTGTAAGTACTGGCCTAACACTGGAGACAGAGTGCTCGATGTCGGTGCGGGTTCGGGGCGTGATTCGCACTGGCTGAATGATCGAGGATGTCAGGTCATTGCTTGTGAGCCTTGCAACAGCCTACGTGAAATAGGAGAGAGGCTAACCGGAAGGGAAGTCCTGTGGCTGAATGATGAGCTACCATGCGTTGATAAGGTTTCGAAGCTGGCACAGAAGTTTGATGTGATTTTATTGTCTGCGGTGTGGATGCACCTTCCTATTAAACATAGGCAACAAGCAATCCAAAGCCTAGCAAGTCTTCTCGAAAGCAAAGGTATTTTGGTTATCTCGTTACGCTATGGTGGTTTCAATGATGATCGAGAATCTTTTCCAGTATCAGTGACGGAATTAAAGGCGTTGGCTGATAACGCTGATCTTGCGATGGTAGACGAATTTGAGGGAGATGACTTACAGCTCCGGCAGGACATAGTTTGGCGAACTGTGGTCATGCAAAAGGTTATCGCTGCTGATAAAGGGAAAAAGCATGGCGCTTGAATTGTATTTGGAAAAGTTTAGAAACCTTAATATGAACAGCGCTGGTGGTAAAAAGAGCCCTCATAAAGTATGCATGCTACTGGCGGTGATAGACCTCATTCATGTGGGTAGTATTACGACCAATCAAATCCTATTTAACCAAGCCCTCAAAGATCAATTTACTCACCATTTTAATAACCTTGCCCAAGGCAACGATAAAAACACCCCTGAAAACCCATATTTTCACCTTAGAAGTGAAGGCTTTTGGCACCTTAAATATAATGAGGGGTTTACGGAACAAAGCACCAAGCGTTACTCCTCAAAAGCGGTTTCTTATGCTTACCTTGACGATGAGCTTTTTGATTTTATGAAAAGTTATATCGTGTCAAATGAGATAAAAGATGCTTTGGTTAGTAATTTGTCCAACATAGCGTCGCTTTACTATCAATGGTTACTGGATCTCGGTAAATCGGAAAAGACCGCGAGTAATTATTTAGGGGCGGTACGTGGGTCAATTTCAAACTGGTTAATGGATGCAAATGAGATTCGCGAGCCTCTAACCGAGGTGAGATCTTATAGAGAGTTCGTACGATTGGAAGAAAGAGCTCGAATGCTTGATATTTTTAAGCAGCGCGATAGTAAAGGTAAAGGCATGTATAGCGCTGCGCTGGTTCACTACAATAATTTTCTGGCTGACTTAGCGCAGGTTGATGTCAATGCGGATATACGACAGGTGATGTCCGATAAGAAGCTCACTGAAACTGAAAAGACAATACTTGTAAATACAAGGGTCGGTCAAGGAAACTTTAGGGCTCAGTTGATTCAGATGTGGGGTGGCTGCGCATTAACAGGTTACAAAAATACTCAGCTTCTACTAGCTTCACATATAAAACCTTGGCGTGATTCCAATAATGAAGAACGTTTGGATAAATACAATGGATTGCTGTTACTAGCGAATTTGGATAAGGCGTTCGACCTAGGTTTCATTTCGTTTGATAATCAAGGTAAAGTGATGATCTCTAAGTATCTTGAAAAACCTGAAGTTATTGGTCTTCATGACAGCATGTCATTTCCGATTGTTAGCCAGCATAAGCGTTATTTAGAACACCATCGCGGCTTGTTATTTAAAGGTTTTTGACTCGATAAAGGTCAAAGCCTCACTGCCCAACTCGTCAGCTGCTCATTTTACCAACGCGGTATAATCGGGGTCATTTGTGTCCTTGGCCCCGTAACGACTAACTAATCCTAATAACGATGAATATAACGCTTCTTGTTTATAATTGTGTAGAGCAACGGTTCATGATGACGTAGGCGCAGGTATCAATTCTACAAACTCGCATCAGAACATGTATTTTTGTTTCCACCCACGCTCTACGATACTCGCTACGCCTTGATAGGCCTCTTTACTACACAGACAATGCGCCTTATACGTTAAGCAACACCGTAGTAATAAGATGCGTCACAAACTGAACCACTTTATGGTGGTTACCAAAATAAACACTGTCATGTGTGAATCTAAAATCGTTGGCGGCTTGCTCACTTATTCTTAAACCCCGCTTCACGTTAAATAACCAGAAACTGCAAGCTAACAAAATTTACAAGCTACAAGTTACAAGCTACGGCCGTTGAGGTTACTTGCCCCTATGATGAACAGTAATTACCAAACTGATAGTTATATTATTATCTTATAAAGAGACCGAGGTTGATATAGTGCGTGTTGTTTAGTGTTGTAATTAAATAGCGTATTTTTATTTTGTCGGTATTCGTTTTAATTAGATTAAAGCTGTTTAACTTCAAAGTTGTTATTTATTATCCCTTGCGAAATAAATCCAATGTGACGTAAATCACCACATTGGATTTATGATGGTCATACTATGTATACATCATGTATACAACGCAAAAACATAGAGGGACAGTTGTTTAGCATGATTACGATTAACTAACATCAGGACGTTATCTTATGCTAGATCTCATACAAAGTTTTTTGGACTTAGGATCCATTGTTGTTCTACCCATACTTATATTTGTCTTTGCCGTAGCCCTTGGTACGCCTATATCAAAGGCCATAAAATCAGGCTTAACCGTGGGTATCGGTTTTATTGGTCTGAATTTGGTTATCGGACTATTAGGAAGCAGTTTAGGCCCTGCCGCTCAGCAAATGGTTGAGCATTTAGGCCTCAACTTGAACATCATCGATGTAGGCTGGCCTGCTGCAGCTGCCATTAGTTATGGTACTGCTCTCGGGGGCTTATCAATCCCCATCGCCATTGGAATAAACATCGTACTCATCTTCTTTGGTTTAACGAGAACGATGAACGTCGACTTATGGAATATATGGCATGCCGCGTTTATTTCCTCCTTGGTTTATATCATTACTGGTGACTTTGCTATTAGTATTGCGGCAACCGTTTCCTATGTATTAATGATACTTCTGTTTGGTGACATACTCGGTGGCACGATTAATCGCTACTATAAGTTTCCAAATATTACCTTTCCTCATGGTACCGCTATTCCTGGGTATATATTTGCGCTGCCATTTAATTGGCTCTTTGACCGAATTCCAGTGGTTAAAGATTGGAAAGGAGACCCTGAAACGATTCAAGAAAAACTCGGTATTTTTGGCGACAGTACGGTCATGGGCGTATTAATCGGTCTTGGAATTGGTCTGTTGGCACAATATGAAATAAAAGAATTGCTTCAGTTGAGCGTGACGACGGGTGCGGTAATGATGCTGATGCCAAGAATGGTGGCGCTATTGATGGAAGGGTTAACCCCTATTTCTCAAGCAGCCAATGCATTCATTAAGAAAAAATTCCCAGATAGAGAGCTTTATATCGGAATGGATGCAGCCTTGAGTGTTGGTGACCCAGCGGTGTTGTCATCGTCACTTATCTTGGTTCCAATCACCATTGCACTTGCGGTTGTTCTGCCTTTCAACAACACATTACCGTTTGGTGATTTGGCAACCATCCCCTTTGTCGTATGTCTGATGGCCGCTGTTTTCAATGGCAATATTATTAGAACCATTATCGCAGGCACATTCTATATGGCGACGATTCTGTGCATCACCACTTGGGTTGCCCCATTGGTGACAGAGGCCGCCATCGCATCGAATTTTGACCTACAAGGCAATACGACCATAACAGCATTAGCTGAAGGCGGTTTATGGACTACTGGCCTCTATGTATTAGTCACTAAGCTCCTAAATTGGACTGGCATCATCGCGATTGGTGGTGTGTGTTTAGCCGGTCTGTTTTATGTAAATAAAGTTAAAGGAAAGTCTGGAAAGACGCCGTCTGTTAAGGAGAGTAAAGCATGAGTAAGAATTTAATGGTTATGTGCGGTACCGGAATCGCGACTTCAACTCTAGTGACGACAACCGTAAAAGAATGGCTGTCGGACAATAATCTTTCTAATCAGGTCAATATGTATCAGGGCAAAATTGCAGATGAAATCGGCAGACTTGAAGAATTTGACATCATCATCAGTACGACCGCGGTACCCGACCGCTTCAGTGATCGGTGTTTGATGAGCTTACCTTTATTGCAAGGTATGGGTGTTGAAGAGTTTTACGGCAAACTGGAACAGATGATAAGGAGTTAAAACCATGCTTGTATCAACAAACAAAATGTTGATGGATGCACGTGAAGGGGGCTATGCCGTCCCCTCCACAAACTTCATTGACTATGAAATGGCCAAAACATTTGTAGAAATTGCTGAACAGAAACAGATGCCGTTAATTCTTTCTTTTGCTGAGTGTCACATGGACCTCCTCTCATTAGAAGAAGCCGCGAATATCGCAACATTCCTTGCATCAAAAGCAAGCGTCGATATAGCACTTCACCTCGATCATGGAATGAACTTTGATGTGATAAAAAAGGCCATCGAATGCGGATTCACATCCGTCATGGTCGACGCATCCGATGAGAAATTTGACCGTAATGTGGCGCTGACAAAGCAAGTCGTGGAATACGCGCATCAGCACAACGTACCCGTAGAGGCAGAAATTGGCCATGTGGGCGCGGGAGAGAACTTTGAAGATCATGAACACAACGACTCAGTTTACACCGATGTTCGAGAAGCGGTGAGTTTCGCTGATCTCACTGGTGCTGATTCGTTAGCGATTTCTATTGGGACCGCTCATGGCACCTATTCGGGTACACCAAAAATAAGTTTCGAACGATTAAAGGAAATACGAGGTTCGGTCGGTATTCCTCTCGTGCTGCATGGTGGCTCTTCAACAGGTGATGAAAACCTTTCTACTTGCGCGTCTCTTGGTATATCGAAAATCAATATTTTTACCGACTTTGTCATCGCGGCGCAAAATGCCGCCAATGAAGAACATTACCCCGATTATCTGTCGATGAAGAGAGCGATTAACGAGCGTGTTGGAGAAACACTCTCTCACTATTACTCGGTATATGGGACAAAGACACATGACTGAAATAAGAGCACCATTTTTTACGGTAAACCCTAAATCGTATTTATACGGTGACAAACTTCTTACTATGGCGAAGAAGGCCGACGAACTTGCGATTCAATACGATCTGGATATTTTCTTTACAGCTCAACATGTTGACTTGCGAATGATCAAAGAAAATACGTCCCGTCTTATTGTCACCGCTCAACATATGGATCCTATCGCGGTTGGTCGAGGGATGGGACACATACTTCCTAATGCTTTACTCGATGCCGGCGTTGGCGCTGTCTTTTTGAATCATGCAGAAAGGCCTTTAACGCTTGCTGAGCTTGTCGCAACCATAAAGCGTACTAAGGAATTAGGACTGTTCTCTATAGTTTGTGCCGACTCGCTAGAAGATGCACAAGCAATCGCGATGCTTCACCCAGATATCATGGTGTGTGAGCCGACTGAGCTTATTGGAACGGGACAAACGGCGAGCAAAGAGTACATTCTTTCCACTCAGGCGGCGATCGCAGAGATATCACCCAAAACACTGGGGCTGCAAGCCGCAGGGATATCTTCACCGCAAGATGTGGAATATGTCATCAAAAACGGAGCACATGGTACTGGCGCAACAAGTGGTATTTTTGCTTCCGAAGATCCAATGCAGACGATGGTTTCGATGATCGAAGCTGTGGCCAAAGGAAGGAGTTTAGTCTCATGAATTTCTACAATAGAACCGTTTCTTTAGACACCGTTGTGGGTCGGGTTTCTTATCACAATGTCACGAATGAAGTGAAAAGCATTGTTCGAGAAAGCGGCATCGCTGATGGCATTTGTGTTATTCAAACGGCGCACACCACCTGCTCTGTGATATTCGAAGAATATGTCCATGATACCGACTTTAACGGAGACGAATTTTTGCAGGTAGATCTGAACAAGATCCTCGACAAGGTGGTGCCTCGAGAATTAACAGAGAACACAAATTATCGTTACCCTGGAGACAAGCACTTAGATTTCTTAATGTCGCTTGATGATCCGAACTATCCTGCGGATCCAGGCACGATTTTAAACGGTGATGCGCATATACGAGCAAGTTTTTTTGGGCCTAGTAAGACATTCATCTTAAAAGGGAATGAGCTGAATCTAGGGAGTGTCGGGTACGTTTATTTTGTCGACTTCGATCAAAACAGAGAGCGGACCCGGAAATTTGATGTCATGGTGATGGGGCAATAGATGAACAATAACAACTTGTTTAAAAAGGAATTGTTGGTGTCTTCTTTAAATGCCTCAACCAGTGAAGAAGCACTTCGACAATTAGCCAACGTTCTTACTGAGCATGGATACGTAAAAGCGTCGTTCTCGGATGCCATTGTCGCTAGAGAAGGTATTTTTCCGACAGGGCTAGGAGGGTTAGCTATCCCTCATACCGACCGTGAACACACGATTACGGATGCCATTGCGGTGGCGGTTTTATCTCACCCCGTTGAATTTGTAATGATGGGGTCAGAAGATGAGGTGTGCCTGGTGAGTGTCGTATTTATGCTCGCGATGTCTTCGAATGATGCACAGATAGAGACACTACAAACCATCATGGGTTATGCGCAATCACGAGAGGCGTTAGAGGCGTTAACAAGAAGTACAGGCGTTGATGAGATGTATCAGGTACTGTCTGAGGGGTTAGTGTATGAAGACTGACGAAGTTATCGTGAAAGATGTCGCCGGTTTGCATGCGAGACCAGCGTCGCTATTGGTTAAGTCTGCAAAAAAATTCGATGCCGATGTTTTCCTTGAATATGACAACAAAAAGGCGAACGCGAAGTCAATTATGGCGTTGATGAAGCTGGGTGTAAAAGGGGGAGGGAAAGTAACAATTTGGGCCGACGGGGCAGATGAAGATGTCGCCGTAAGTGAAATTGTGAAGTCGATTAGTAGCAACTTTAAGTAAGTATGAGTGCACAACCTCCCGTTATGGAGATTGTGCACTATTGATTACAGATTACAGATTACAGGTATGGACTCACGCTTATAGCTCGCCAAATAGTCGGTAGTAACATGCTGCCAAATGGAATTTTAGGTGGTGAGCTGCTTTTTCTTGGTCTTCGTTGCAAATATCCTCGAGAAGGGCGATCACTTCTTCGACTGATTTTTTCTTAACCTGGTCAATAAGCTCAACTTTAATGAGATTGGCTTTGTTATGTAAGACGTTAATGTGTTCAGCTAGGAGTTTGTTATTTGATTTCGAATTTAGCTCTTGATAGAAGTCATTCATTATTTGAGGCATGTGCTCATAATCACCGTTTGAGGCAACGTGCTCGCACTGCTCTTTTATCTGAGCGATTTTTTCTCGATCAATTTCAGACCAAGCGAGTTCTAGTAACAATGACTCGAGGCTCATGCGGACTTGAAATATTTCACGTGCTTGATCAACGGTTATTTTACAAACAACCTTACCGCCGTTTTCTAGGACTTCTACCCAGCCTTCAACAATTAATCGTGCTATGGCTTCCCTTACAGGAGTGCGACTGGTGTCCAATAACTCAGTAAGGTCGTTTTCGACGACAGCATCTTTGATTTCATTCGTTTGAATCATATTAAGTATGGATTCATAAGCACGTTGGCTTGCTTTCATGTAACACCCCAAAATTCTAATTAGGACCTTTATAACACAAGATTAACCATTAATAAGTTCGTGTATCTTGAGTGGGCGTGATGCCAGTAACAATGAGTTATGTCCTTTCAACATTATATCTCGAACGGATTATCGAGTAACTGAATAATTGTACAGATACATCATTAAGGTGGCTCATCAGGGAGATCAACCAATGAACGTAATAGTTACCCCCATCGCGTTGGCGAAAGCAATCAAGAAGCACACAAGTACGCACATCAAATCCCATTACAAAGATGAAATTGATAAATATGACGTCGCCATGGGAACACTATTTCAGAAAATGGGATTGCTTGGAAGTGAGGCTCAGTATGAGGCAAAACCTGAGTTAGCTAAAATGTTTGAGCGACACGCTACAGCGCTTTTAAAACCCGAGAATCAAGCGGCTATTAAGGAGAATATCAGACGCAATGTTTACAGTGCTGACACCATTGTAGATGAACTCGTACATTCCTTCGTTGATGTTATACAGCAGCTCAACGTCGCCGATTATTCAAACGAGGCGTTGCGATTCGAAAGTATGAGGAAAGACCTGCTCAAGAGGTTGCTTGGCTCTGAGTTCAGCCCACAACACCGAGACAGTAATAGTGACGCTGGGGATAGCTCAACACTAGACGTCACCCAATTACTAGAACGAGTCAACAACAGTACGATATTGGCAGAATACTACCGCGGCCTAGATGCTCGAACGACGGATAACATTGAAATCGATTTGGTCTTTTCACTGGAAAACAAGCAAAGATCTATGGTTCCTGCGAACATACTCATCAGCAGTTCGAAACTTAACCTTAATGATAAACAGGCTCTGAGCGCGCTTGATAATATTGATATGAAGGCCATTCGTCTCGATATCGATTACCGCGAAGCAGAGTTAGAGCCAATGGAGATTGCTGAAGAATTGAGAGTTGCCGCCTCGCTTTTGAAATCCCAAACTAATGTTCGTCAGGTAAGGGGGATACTTAATCTCGAACAAGTTAAGTCGATTTCACCCCTACGTTGTAGCGATTTGGATACCTTTAATAGAGCCGAGGATTTATCGGTTGGTGTGCAAGTTAACGCAAAAACATTGCCATTTGATCCGTCTGTTCTCTCCACTGTCGACTTTGTCGTACTCGAGGGAATGGACAAGCTACTTGACTGGGAGTTTTCATCCCTACAAACATTCTATCAATGCGTCCAGTCGATGATTAAGAGCGGAAAATCGGTAAGCGCTAAAATAACGAGCCACGTAGATAAGCGGTTAATTGTACTTGCCGTAGGTATGGGGATTCGAGGGTTTTATATCAATGAATCGAGTGGGGCTCGCTTTAAGTCGGTGATTCGTTACTTATCCTACGCTGAAATGGAGGCGCTTACGGTAGCGTATTTAGCCGTAACTAATGAAGCGGATGCGAGAGACATATTTAGACGTAATCGCTTTCTTGAATCCATCGTGAGTGATTAATGTTGAGGCGATCAGATTGTCGACGGTAGCCGATGAGTGAATGGCCTTAAGGTCATAGGCTAAACACTTATTTTGATCACCCTCCATGGCCATGACTCACTAGGTTCCATCGTAAGATGGAGCTTTTTTTTGATTAAAGCCTAAGTGTAATGGCTCTCTGATTGATGAATGGGTTCAACATCTAGTGGTTGCTCTTGATTCTGCCTTGCTTGTATTCGCTTTAAAAAGCCACGCTACCATACAAGTGTCTGTCTAATCGGTGTCACAGCATTTTTATTACGCTTGTTTGTTCCTTAGCGAAAGTTAGCCTACTTTCTTAACCATGGTGACAGGGTTATAGCTTTTCTCGCCTTTACTCACGGATTCACTCGGGTTGTAATGGCGGATAAGCACATCAAACCCCCCCGGTTGTTACCTTCCATCGTTGGGATATTATTTGGCTGATCCTCACACCCAAAGCGGAGGGTATAGGTGATATCTTTGTTTATAACGGGTGCGATCTCATTTTAAATGTCGTTTCGTAACATGCATTGGCGTCAAGGTACTGACTGGTTTGATACCAACTTACTACTTCGTTAAGTCTCAATATTCACTCTTAGCCTTTACACGCTCGTGCCGAGACAAATGTTGTTTACTCTTTTGAAAAACGGCCTTCAGCTTTATCTAGTACATCTTTTGGTAAATGAGAACAGACAACATGATAATTAGTATACAAATTTAAAAACAACTTAGAGAAAAACAGTCCGATCAAAACGATAATGATGGAGACTATGACTGTAATCCAAGCAATAAGCTGTTCAGAAGAGCCTATTTCACCCTGAATACGAATAATCTCTTTTTCTAAACTGTTTATTTTTTCATTCAGACGGCTATTCTGAGACTTTTGTTCACTAATTTGTTCAAAAATGTTTTGATACTTAGCCTCGATAGAGGAAATTTCCTTGTACTTCTCGTTTACCCCTTCTTTTATGCTATTGATCTGCATGATATCTTTATTAAATCGAATTACGCGACTCTCAAGACCCTTTAAATTTGAATCAAGAGACTGAATGTCACGCTCTAGCTTAATTTGAGTTTGATCAAGCTCATCTAGCAAAAGTTGGCTTTCATTCTGACTAGCATGACTGCTGAATGAAAACATCAGAATGCAAAATGAAATTCTTAGGTTCTTCATTTTCTACTCCACATGTACTGTTGAGGATTTTAAAGTTACTAGTTTATTTGAACTGGGCTCTATAACCTTAACCTTGAAGATGTATTTTCCTTTGTTGACGGGCCAAATCCTTTTAACTAGCCAAGTGTAATCCTCAATTCTATCTTCTCGCCTTTGACGGGTGTAAACGTCGGCATTATTTGTGTGGTTCTCTAACTTTACGGTACCGTTACCGTTGTCATACTCCCACTCAAAGTAATACTTCTGCTCTTTGATTAGTGGTGTATCAGAGCTAAATTTAACCCAAGCCCATACTTTTATTATGCTATTATCTGTTTTTACACTAGTGACACCATCTGCTTGAGTGAAGTGCTTTTGGTCAAAACTATCTAAAATCTTCAGTGTGATAGTATCGTTAGACCAACTACAAAAAGGCATAACTAACAGGGTGAAGAGCAGTACGTATTTCATTACATCTCCTTGTCTTCGTAATTATTTGTATATATTACAAAAAGTCATTTTTCTTCTTGCTTAAATATATCTACACTAGTTCATCATATAGGTGTTGGCAAAATCACCCTAGTTCTACTGTGACCTTAGTCTTGATTTTCTTAGGTTAACAACTGTCATATTTGGGTACGGAACTGTAAACTAGTAGGGGTTTACCTGATGATAATATTTGTCTTTTTGAGATGCTTGTCTATATAACTAATTTTTGATGAATCGATTACCATTTCAAATGATTTAGTGATTGATAATGTGCATGAATATTGGTGGAACTTCGGTTTTGACTTACAAAGAATAAATAAGTGGTAATTAATGATATTGCTTGTTTATAACCTTAGATATTGTTACCTAGCTAACATTTTTGACTGCTGGTATTACTACGTTGAACATATATGCCTACTGTTACTAAAAGTATATTTTTTACAGAGGTGGTTATGACAGCATTTCACGTATTTAGCTTTGATGGAACTGGAAATGAACCTGCGGACGCTAAACAAAAGGTTGAAGGTTTAGTTAAACAAGAAGATAACAATATAAGCAATGTATTAAAACTGCACTTAATGATGGGAGGGAACCTATTTCTAGAGGGCGAACAATATGGCAAGTCGCAACAAAATACCATTAACAACTGCTTTTACTACCAAGGTGTTGGTACGTATGGAGGGTGGCTTAATCGGGTAATTAATCAAGGGTTAGCGCCTGAGAGATATAATGTAGCCGCTATTCTCAATAAAGCAAAAGTAGACTTTAATGCACACTATCAGCTAGGTGATGAAATATTGGTTATTGGCTTTTCTCGGGGAGCAGCATTAGCACGCCGTTTTGTGAATATTATCGGTAAGGAACATTCATCTCAGGGGGAACACACGACGCCATTCGTTTTTCTGTGTGTGTTTGACACAGTTGCGAGTATTGGCTTACCAGACTTAAACACGAGAAAAAGGCCAGCTTATGATGTGGTGTTTGAGCATGGCTGCACATTAGCCCCTACGGTAAAACAGGCGGTTCATCTGGTGAGTTTGGATGAGAAACGTAAAGCTTTTCAGCCTACTCTAATGAATCATGAGGCGAGACGTGTGCATGAGATTTGGTTTCTTGGTGCCCATTCGGATGTGGGAGGTGGCTATTATCGTGATGGACTATCGGATATCGCACTGAGTCACGCGATAAAATGGCTCGAGCATATGAGTCGTGACAACACCTGTCCATCGCTCCGTTTTATCTTACCCAGTCAAGCGTCTATCGATGCAGCATGCCCAGAGTCTATAAAGGGAATGATTGGCGTTGATGATCTCCAGCGCAACCCCAATCCAATGGGTAAAAACCATCGACAGAAAAGGTGGCCAATAATCGATAACCTTACCTTGCATGACCGCCAGTGTTGTGTGATTCAAGGTGATGATATAAACCCTAGCTTACGGCCGCTAATCCACAATTCGGTCGCCGAGCGCGTGCATCGTGATGATAATTATCGCTCGAAATCGCTGTTGAATACACCTCACAATATCTGGTATGACTTTGTTAACACCCCGATAGAATGTCCTAACTTGACGACTCATATTGATGCCTCTTCAGTTAACTGGACTGTGCTCGACAAAGGTGAAACGGTGACACGAGTTGTGGCGGCAGAGCAATACTATAACTTTACTGGAATACTGGTTGAACAAGGTGAGCGTTATCAAATAACTGTAGTAGAAGGCGATCAATGGCACGATGGTGCCGATATCTCGTGTGATGGTGATGGCTGGAACTGTGATGTTGTTCGGTTAGGGATAGCGGAATTGCCAATTCGTATGTTGAAGAAATTACGACGCGTACCAGAAGCGGATTGGTTTACTTTGTGTGCCGCAGTTGGGAGTGAAGAGGCTAACGCGAAGGCTGTCGGGCAGAATGGCGATTATCAAGTCACAGCCACTGGAGAGCTCAAGCTCTTTGCCAATGATTTGAGTATTAAGTATGGTAATAATAGCGGAAGTTTAAGGGTGCTTATTGAACGGTGTTAGTGGTTAATTTATTGACAGGTAGCTCACTACTAATACTATTTTCTTATTGTTTTGAGCGGCAGCCGCTAACCAATGTTGCATTTACACATTAGCCAGTTCATGGAAGCGAGCATATCGTTAACCGTTATGTTGTTTCGTATCTGCGATGTTACATTCTATCGCTTCACTTCTATGCCTACTGTTTTTTCTGTATGGGGAGAGCCGCATTCGGTTGGCACTTTTTATCCTTAAATTTCAATATGACTATACCTCCCTCACTTATGACTAACTAATTCAGAATAGAAGCCTAAACGCAAAAAAGCGCCCAATGGGCGCTTTGATTACTCATATTAGCAACGGTTGCTGACTGACTTACTTCGTCGCTTTTGTTGCTTTAACTTTCACAGACTTTGCTGCTTTCACGTAGCTCGGTGTCTTTGCAACACGGCGCTTAGTGGCTGCTTTTTTTGCAGCTGGCTTTGCTGTTTTCTTTTCAATTTCCGCTTTTGCTTTTTTGAAACGCTCTGGAAGAATTTGTGTAGCAAATACATCTTCAACCGTTTCAGCGCGTTTGATTAGCTCAGCTTCGCCATCTTTAACCAATACGGTTGCTGGGCGTGGTAGTGAGTTAAACTGGCTTGCTTGAGACTCAGCGTAGTGACCCACATCCATGATGGCCAATACATCGTTTGGTACCAGCTTCGGCATAACCGCGCCACTTTCCCAGATTGATGGGATACAGATTGGGCCAGATACCTCAGTAGTACGAGCAAAAA
>NZ_JBHFOL010000024.1:0-53872 GCF_053544015.1 Vibrio sp. E150_011 | reverse complement strand
TTGGCGACCATAGCGTTGTAGACCCACCTGATCCCATGCCGAACTCAGAAGTGAAATACAGTAGCGCCGATGGTAGTGTGGGGCTTCCCCATGTGAGAGTAGGACATCGCCAGGCTTTGAACAAATATCTACTAAAGCAAATCAATAAGACTTTAGCTAGGTAACAATTTGCGGAGGGATGGCTGAGTGGTCGAAAGCACCGGTCTTGAAAACCGGCAAGGGTTAATAGCCCTTCTAGGGTTCAAATCCCTATCCCTCCGCCACTATTAAAAAAGCCCGCTGATTTTCAGCGGGCTTTTTGCTATCTAAAATTTGTACAGTTAACTGTTAACTATTACCAACGTACTTCTTCAATAATCGCTGCTTTTAATCGTACCTTCCGCTACCATCTTTGCATGCTTACAGTAATCAGATCATGTTTAACTCTCTATCCTTTACTAGGGAACTCATTTTATGGATGACAGTGTCAATTCGTTAAACCACAAGATTCTCACGCTGCTCGGTAAAGGCAGTTCAATCGATGACATGCAAGTTATTCAAGAGTTGTGGGGAGGGTATGGCCAACTGTTGCGCCTTACTTTGACGGGTCATAAGCAAAGAAATAGCATTATCGCCAAATATATTCAGTTACCAGAACTTGATAAGCTTGCACACCCAAGAGGCTGGAACACTCCGCTATCTCATCAGCGTAAGTTAATGTCATACCAAGTAGAGTTCCATTGGTATGCTAATTATGTAAAAAGAATGCCCACAGGTTGGGTACCAGCATGCCTTTCGTCCTTCAAAGAGGGCAGTCATTATTTATTAGTCTTGCAAGACCTTAGAGATATAGGCCGAGCACGAGTTGTCACCCAAGCGACGCAAAGTGAGATAATGTCTGTTCTAAATTGGCTAGCCCAATTTCATGCTTTCTGGCTTGGTGAGCAGCCTGACGGGTTGTGGGACCAAGGGGCATACTGGCACTTGTCCACACGTCCAGATGAGCTTCTTTCTATGACTAATACGCGCTATCAACGAGCTGCTCGAACATTAGATAAACTGTTAGAGGAATGCCCATACAAGACGATTATTCATGGTGACGCTAAGCTCGCAAATTTCTGCTTTGAAGAGGAAGGCGACGCGGTTTCTGGTGTTGATTTTCAGTATGTCGGAGCAGGAGTTGGCGTCAAAGATGTTGTGCTGTTGTTGACTAGTGTGCTCGATTTTAATAAGAGTGATATCGATCTTGCGCCTTATCTATCTCATTATTTTTCGTCATTAAAACATGCGCTAGAGGTCTATCAACCCACAGTGGAAAGTCGCGAAGTCTGTGAGATGTGGTCGAGGATTTTTGATTTGGCTTGGGCGGACTTTCAGCGATTTTTACTGGGTTGGTGTCCAACGCATTGGAAAGTGAATGAATTCACGATGGCGTTGACGGATAAAGCACTGGAGCGTCATGGTTTGTGAGTGAGAGTAATGAAAAATAAAAGCACCCCAATAGAGGTGCTTTACTGAACAGTGTGACTATACCTATCTAGTTATCTATCTATTAACGTGAGTGCTTTTCGTGATACTTCGCCGGCTGCCTTGGTCATATCTTGTTTCTCCAAGGTATCGGCTAAGTAAGCATAATCAGACACGTCAGGACGTATAGATAGCGCTTGTTCGAAGTGTTTCTGAGACTCAGGCCAATTTTCATCACGGAAATAAAATTGGGCCAATGCACTGTGTGCAAGTGCATTACTAGGGTGCTTCTTCAGAGTATCTTCTAATAAGACAACAGCTGGGTGTGAATCAGCTAAGTTGAGCTCAGGTAATAGTGAATAAAGGTCATCACTCGGCTGCTTACGCAAGGCTTCTTTAATGACCGTGAATGCCTCGCTATCAGATTTACGAGCGATAAGCTGTTTAGTAAAGCAGCTTATGAGGTGTGAACTCTGACGCGTCTTTCTTGGCAGCTTATCCCAATGAGTAATCAGTCCTTCGCTGCCTTGTTGCGTCGCAACATCTTGTAAAAGGCCACATTGAGCTCGCTCTTCTAGTTCATTCTGTTCAAGCTCTTCGATTAGCTTCGCTTTCTTTAATTTAGGTAATAAATCAATGAGCGGTTGCCATTCTTCCAATGCTTGATAGGTTGACTTAAGCAAACTCAGGACAATTGTATTTTGTGGGTGCTGTTGCTTTAGAGACTCTAAGATCGGTAGTGCTAGTTCATATTCTTCTTCGCGAACTGCTTGCTTTGCTCTCGTCAGCTCTACAGCGAGATCTGAGTTGTCTTGTTGAGCTGCAAGTGTTAGATAATGGTCTCTTTTCGTTTTATCACCTTGGCCAAGTGCAGCTTCTGATGCCACTAAATAACACAGTAATGGCATGTCATGATGGTTCGCCCAGCGTGTGACTTTTTTCTCCGCTATTTTCCAGTCACCTTCAAGTAACTTGATGATGCCTTCATTGGTATAACGTCTTGAGCGACGTAGCTTCCTGACGCTAAAGTAATTGAATGTCGAAACGCTCGTATAAAGTATTTTTTTAACGATATATTCAAGTAAGAACAATGCAGCAAGAGCGCCAATAACAAAGATGACTAATGTCGTTACGCTCATTTCGATGGTTTGATTAGCTATCGATATTAAGACATATCCTTGCTGGCCAGAGAATTGAGTGCCGACAAACAGCCCTGCACCCAGTACGACAAAGAGAAAAATTAATCGAATCATTTTTTCTCCTCCGTAATGATAGTGGTTACCTCTCGACGCAAGCGCTCTGTGATGACATCAGATAGTTGAGCTTGTGTTTCCAGCTTAACGGGATAATTTACTTGGATGTTCTGAGCACCTAATTTGCTAAGTGCTGCGCTAAATTCTTTAACCGTATTATTGTTTTGATCGAAGAACGAGTTTGACCATTGGTCGGCTGCTTCCAGTGACACCTTGTAAATTTCACTTTGTTCCTTATAAACAGCTCGTATGGCCGTTTCTATTTTTGATTTAACATTCTCTCTTAGATAGAAATGCTGAGAAGGAGACAGAAGTGGAATCACATTGCCATCTCGAGTTCTAAAGGTAATGAAATTTTCCGAGAAATCTTTCAATGATGTCATTAGATTGTCTTGCCAATCGTAGATATCATTTGATACTGCCTGCTTTTTCACCTCGGGTGCATCAGGAAGTATCGCATTGGCAAGAGGCAAGCTATCAACTTGTTGCTGAAGCGACGTAAGACGAAGCACCAAGCCATCTCGGTCGATTAATGGGATGGTTCTTAGCTTGGTAATGTCGTTTGCCATTGATTGTCGCAGTGAGACTAAGCTTGGGTCGTTGAGCGCAGCAATACGCTGGTCTGCTGATTCCATTAAGCGGGTGGCACTGACCACGTCATGTTCTAAAAATAATTTGCGTCCGGCTAGTTTAACTAAGTAATCGGCTTCCGCAAGAAGCCAGTCATTTGGGCGACGTCCTTTGACGTCGGCAATGGCTAGCTGCAAGCTTTGAATACTTTTTTGTTGTTGCTCTAGTATGACTTCTGCTTTATGAGTGACAGATTTTGCTTGCTCTAAAGTCTGTTGTTGAACGACCTGCAAGTCGGTTGCAACTGATACTTGGGTTTCTTTGAGCTGAGACTCGAGTGTGGCGATACGAGCTTCGTAATTTCCGGCCTGTTGTTGCATTTGGTAGCTGAGTCCACCGCCAAAAATGATGGCGATGACAATCGCGACCGCGCCGAGTTTAACGCCTCGTTTGCCTTGTTTCTCTTCAAATTCAGGTTCTTTTTGCGGAGCCGGTTGTTGTTGAGTCGCCTCTGTATTGTGAAAGGTATCTTCACTTGGCTTTTCTGTGGCTAGCGCCTTGACGTCTTGTTGGTCTGTAGACTGGGATTGCTCGTCTTTATTTTTGTTCGTCATGCTTAAGTCCTGTTTCTAAGCGCTGGAGAGCAGCAAATAATGTAGAGTTCGACGCACCTTGCGTTGTTATCACGTTTTTAAATCCGTGCGTCTTAGCAAGTTTAGCTATACGTTCACTGGGAACGAGTAGCGTTAATTGAGTAAACCAGAAGGCAACTGGTTGAGGTGACTGCGCGATCAAATAGTCGAGTTGTTCACCACTTGTTACGATGATAGTTTCTAGTGCTGCCGATTGCCATTTATCTATGTCGCTGGGAGATATGGGGATCAATGTACGGCGATAGACTTCAAGGTAGCTAACTTTGGCGCCTCTTTGTGTTAGCTGTTGGAAAATTAATTCTCGGCCACCATTACCTCGGAGAATAACAATCTTCTTTTCAGAAACGTTTTTTAATTCAGGTAGATTAAGCAAATTTTCACTATCACTTACTGGGGGATAGTGTACGTTCTGTTCGCTATAATTGCTTAAATCATGTGCGGTTTTTTGACCAACCCCAAGATAAATTCGGTTTGTCGGCCAAGTGATGCCATATTCTACAAGGGTTTGGTGAGTGTGGCTGACTGCAGCTGGGCTGACGGCAATGATAATATCGGCCGACTGAATTGTCTCACATAAGGCTAGACTGGGCATCGTTGGTGATAGCCTAATGAGAGGATGGTGGAGGGCTAGCCCTCCCACCTTTTTTATGAGCTCGCACAGTTCAGTCCCAGCAGGTTCAGGACGCGTTACAAGCACTTTCATGAGGCGTTACTCGTGGTCTTGGTATAGTTTTTCTAGGATCTCTTTCGCTCCTTGGTCTAGCAGCCTATTTGCCAGTTCGATTCCAAGTGCTTCTGCATCTTCTCTGCTGCCATGAATATCCCCACGAACAATGACAGAGCCATCGGGTTCGCCTACGAGTGCTCTTAGCCAGATGCTATCGCCATCTAATAGTGAATAGCTACCGATCGGTACTTGGCAGCCACCTTCTAGCGTTAGGTTCATTGCTCGTTCGCACAATACTCTATCCGCCGTATCTTTGTGGTTTAGTGGACGAAGTAATTCAATGAGTCGCTCATCATCGAGACGACATTCAATACCGACCGCACCCTGACCTACAGCGGGCAGTGAGACTTCAGGCTCAATAAAGCTAGCAATGCGAGAATCCAGCTTTAGGCGTTTTAGGCCAGCGGCGGCAAGAATAATAGCGTCATAGTCACCGTTATCGAGTTTCCCTAGACGAGTACCGACATTCCCTCGCAACTCTTTTATCTCTAAGTCTGGGCGCAGTTCTTTAAGTTGGCATTGACGACGAAGGCTGCAGGTTCCGACAATCGCGCCTTGTGGCAACGCATCAATGTCTTGGTAAGTATTAGAAACAAAGGCATCACGTGGGTCTTCGCGCTCACATATGGTGACAAGCCCTAGACCTTCAGGGAAGTCGACCGGTACATCTTTCATTGAGTGGACAGCAAGGTCTGCACGACCTTCAAGCATGGCAACTTCTAACTCTTTCACGAATAGTCCCTTGCCACCGACTTTTGCTAGCGGCGTATCGAGAATGATGTCACCCTTTGTCACCATCGTCACCAATTCGACTTCAAGTCCAGAGTGGGCTGCGATCAGTGCATCTTTTACATAATGAGCTTGCCATAGGGCTAGAGGACTTTTGCGGGTGGCGATTCGGATTGGAGTGGCTTGGTTCATGTTATTCTCGTTAGCATTGTGTCTCGATAATGGATTAATCCTATCACTGTCTTTATGAAATGATTAGCGATTTCCCTGACGCCGAATTTTGGTCTTGTGCCTGACATCACAAAGATTATCAATAGTGTGAGATTTATCGCATTTGTCACAACGAGTACTGTTAGAATTGTCCACGACAATTTTGGATGTTCATGGCGGTTCTCTGGGGTTGATGGTACTGCGGAGACGCGGACTATTACTTTACCCGTCATGATAAAAATGTTACATTGATCACGTTTTTAAGCGATAATTGTTTAAGATCCATGCGATACAGCTAATGGATCCAACCTAGGAATAACCTTTGCAGGCTTACACTAATATTCTTATCCAAAGACTAGATAAGCTTAATCAACAGCGTATTGAGCGCGCGTTGGCGCTTATGGATCTGCAAGGGCAACGTGTATTTCAACTTATACCTGCGTTATTCCATTTCAATCATCCTATTATTCCCGGTTACTTTGAAGACTCAAGTCCTAGTGGATTATACGGCTTTGAAGCTAATACCCTCCAGCAACAGTTCATCGATGATATCCAGCTTGCGCTCGGGCAACCATTACCATCACCAAATGATACCGACATTCTTGGCCTCTACACGATGGGCAGTACCTCATCAATTGGGCAAAGTACGTCGAGTGATCTTGATATTTGGGTGTGTATTTCACCCAATATGCCGACGGATGCACGAGAAAAGCTCAGTAACAAGTGTTTACTGATCACTGATTGGGCGCAAGGGTTAGGGGTTGAAGCTAATTTCTTCTTGATGGATGAAGAGCGTTTTCGCAGTAACGTATCCGAAGAGATGACTGGAGACAACTGTGGGTCATCTCAACATTTGTTGCTGTTGGATGAATTTTACCGCTCAGCTGTCCGCCTTGGTGGTCAACGTTTGTTGTGGCAAATTGTCCCTCCAGAGATGGAGGAATGTTACGACGAGTATGTGGCTCAACTTTGTGATGAAGGCTACGTCAATTGCGATGAATGGATTGATTTTGGTCGGTTGAATCGCATCCCCGCGGAAGAATATTTTGGTTCGAGCCTTTGGCAGTTATACAAGAGTATTGATTCGCCTTATAAATCGGTACTGAAAGCCATCTTGTTAGAGGCCTATTCGTGGGAATACCCGAATACCCAACTTTTGAGTATCGATACCAAACGTCGATTCTTTACGCATGAACCTGACCTCTATGGTATGGACGCGTATTACTTAATGCTCGAGAAAGTGACGCGCTATCTCGTGCGAATTGGCGACCATACACGTCTAGACTTGGTCCGTCGTTGTTTCTACCTCAAAACACATGAAAAATTGTCGAGAGACCCTGGTATTGGTTCTGTACCTTGGCGACGTGAGGCTCTTGGCTTAATGACAGCTGAGTGGCAATGGCCTCAATCTGTGTTAGAAGAATTGGATAACCGACGCAACTGGAAGGTAGAACAAGTCATGGTCGTGCATAACGCCTTGCTTGATGCCTTGATGCTGAGCTATCGAAACCTTATTCAATTTGCACGACGTAATGACATTACCTCAGCGATCAGTCCCCAAGACATTAGTATTCTTGCTCGTAAGTTATACGCAGCGTTTGAGGTACTCCCTGGTAAGGTCACACTTCTTAATCCGCAAATATCCCCAGACTTGCATGAACCAGACTTGAGCTTCATTGAAGTCAAAGAGGGGAAAAGTTACTCAGCGGGTTGGTATCTATACAAGCAGCCTTTGATAGCTCACCGCTTGTTAGGTCAACCGGCACTGCAGCACCATGAATATCTCAGTAAGTTAGTATCATGGGCATTCTTTAATGGCCTGATTACGGAATCCACGCACCTAAACTCTGTCGTGCGCGATGCTCATATTGATATTGATAAATTTTATCAAATGGTGAGTGACCTACGTAACACCTTTTCTCTTCGAAAGCGGCGCCCAAGCATGCAAGCATTGGCAAGCCCTTGTGAAGTAAGTCAACTGGCGATGTTTATCAATTTCGAAAACGACCCAACGAGCTCGTTGTCTGGAAAATCGTCGAGAGTTGATTTGAAGAATGTCGACATCTTTAGCTTTGGTGAACAAGGTCAAAGCTTGGTTGGATCAGTGGATTTAGTCTATCGAAACTCATGGCATGAGGTGCGAACGTTGCACTTTAAAGGTGATACCGCCATGCTGGATGCATTGAAAACCATATTGGGTAAAATGCACCAAGATGCTTTACCTCCAGAGTCTGTGGATGTGTTTTGCTACAGCAAAAACCTGCGTGGTGTGTTGAGAAATACGATTTATCAACTGTTGGCAGAATGCATTGAAATGCGCTTGAAGCCAGTCGATCAAGAAAAACGTCGTCGCTTTAAGGCGATCAAGCTTGCTAATCAAATGTATGGCTTATTCTTTGAGCGTCGTGGTGTGTCAGTACAGAAGCTTGAGAACTCTGTGGATTTTTATCGCAGTATCTCAACAAATAAGCTTCAAGGCTCACCATTATTAATGCTTGATCGTGAAGACGAGTTTCAATTGCCGCAAGCGGTAGATGGCTTTGCGAGTGAAGGCTTAATTCAGTTTTTCTTTGAGAATACTGACAGCGGGTTCAACATCTTCGTTCTAGATGAGTCGAATCAAGTTGAGGTTTACCATCAGATGCGCGGCAGTAAAGACGAGATGATTTCGAGCGTTAACAGTTTCTATACCTCTAACGTTGATAAAAATGACGGGATGGCCAATAAGCTGATTAACTTTAATTTGCCTCAGTACTATCAGATTATTCATCCGGAAGAGGGAGAAGCCTATGTCATTCCTTACCGTAATGACGCTTCTCCAAACTCAAGACCATCGAAAGCGGTGAACGCTTAAGCCCATTCTATTTCTTCATCTGCGTGCTTCTCGCATTCAGATTTGACCATCGCCATAAGCTCAACACCCGAGCGAGAACAAATCCAGCTATCTCCGACGAGTTTGAAATGAAAGCCTCCTGACTTTGAAGCAAGCCATATTTCATGCATCGGTTCTTGACGATTAATAATAATCTGGCTGCGATTCTCAAATTCTAGAGTCATCACGTTACCAGACACCTCATAATCGATGTCTGCACCTGAATCATCGATTGCTTCTTCAATGTTTTGCATTTGAGTATCGACGAGTACGTGAAATTCCGTGTCGTTCATTTTGTTATCCTATTGCATTTCTATTTCGTGGTGCGATTATAGGGGGCATTGAATCAATAATCACGATATGCAAAATGAAAAAGACGATCACGGCAATATTTATGCTCGTGGCAGTTACGTTAGTGGGTTGTGGCCAAACTGGACCACTTTATCTACCAGCCGACGAAGCCCCTGCGACAGAGCAGACACAATAGTCATCGCCATATTTTAAAGGAATACTCGATTTGGATTACTTCAACTATCAGGACGATGGCCAGCTTTGGGCTGAAAATACGTCGTTAACACAACTTGCCGAGCAATATGGTACCCCTCTTTATGTGTATTCTCGCGCCACGTTAGAGCGCCACTGGAATGCCTTTGATAAATCGGTGGGTGAGCACCCGCACTTGGTGTGTTATGCCGTTAAGGCGAATTCAAACCTTGGTG
The DNA here is from genome assembly GCF_053544015.1 of Vibrio sp. E150_011. Classification (NCBI taxonomy): domain Bacteria; kingdom Pseudomonadati; phylum Pseudomonadota; class Gammaproteobacteria; order Vibrionales; family Vibrionaceae; genus Vibrio; species Vibrio sp. E150_011. Next base: position 44,693 of record NZ_JBHFOL010000024.1, on the reverse strand, counting down.
TGTTGAATACGCTTGCTCGCCTTGGCTCTGGCTTTGACATCGTTTCTGGTGGAGAGCTTGAGCGTGTCATTGCTGCCGGTGGCAACCCTGCTAAGGTCGTCTTCTCTGGTGTCGGTAAAACGGCGCAAGAAATGCGTCGTGCGTTAGAGCTCGGTATCAAGTGTTTTAATGTCGAATCTGAACCGGAGCTAGAGCGTCTTAACCAAGTCGCAAGTGAGCTTGATGTTATTGCGCCAATTTCTCTGCGTATTAACCCTGATGTTGACGCTCATACTCACCCTTATATCTCAACTGGCCTTCGTGATAATAAGTTTGGTATCGCTTTTGAGCGTGCACCTGACGTATACAAGTTTGCGCAAGGCTTGTCTCATTTATCCGTGCAGGGTATTGATTGCCATATTGGCTCGCAACTCACCGACATCGCTCCATTTATTGATGCGACAGACCGACTATTGGCGCTTATCGACCAGCTTGGCGAAGACGGCATACATATCCGCCATCTTGATGTAGGTGGTGGTTTAGGCGTGGTGTATCGTGATGAATTACCACCTCAACCTTCTGATTACGCAAAAGCGTTATTAGCGCGACTTGATAATCACCCTGAACTCGAGCTTATTTTTGAGCCGGGTCGTGCGATTGCGGCAAATGCTGGAGTTTTGCTAACAAAAGTTGAATTTCTCAAGCATACCGAGCATAAGAACTTTGCGATCGTTGATGCTGCTATGAATGATTTAATGCGACCTGCGTTGTATCAGGCGTGGCAAGACATTATTCCAGTTGCGCCGCGTGAAGGTGACGCCTTAAGTTACGACTTAGTGGGGCCAATCTGCGAAACCGGTGATTTTATTGGTAAAGATCGAGCGTTGGTATTAGAACAAAATGATTTGCTGGCGGTTCGCTCTGCGGGGGCTTACGGCTTTGTGATGTCGTCGAACTATAATACGAGACCAAGAGTGGCCGAGATTATGGTAGATGGCGACCGATCTCATCTTGTGCGTCAACGTGAAACGTTGGCAAGTTTATGGGAACTTGAAAGCATCTTACCGGAGTAAAGAGACACTTATGCATTTCCACTTTTCTAAAATGCACGGATTGGGTAATGATTTTATGGTCGTTGACTGTATTACCCAGAATGTGTTTTTCTCGCCGGATCTTATTCGTCGACTGGCGAATAGGAATACGGGTGTCGGCTTTGACCAGCTATTGATTGTTGAAGCCCCGTATGACCCTGAAACGGATTTCCATTACCGTATTTTTAATGCTGATGGCAGTGAAGTGGAACAATGTGGCAACGGTGCTCGTTGCTTTGCCCGCTTTGTGCAAATGAAAGGTTTAACGAATAAATACAGCATCAGTGTCAGTACCAAGAAAGGGAAAATGGTCCTTAAGCTTGAAGAAAATGATCTGGTGACGGTAAATATGGGACAGCCTGAATTTGAGCCTAACAAGATCCCATTTAAGGCCAAGCAAAAAGAGAAAACCTATATTATGCGTGCGGAAGATCAAACCTTGTTCTGCGGCGCCGTCAGTATGGGAAATCCTCATGTTGTGACCGTTGTTGATGATGTGGACACCGCTGATGTTGATCGCCTAGGACCAATGCTTGAATCTCATGAGCGTTTTCCCGAGCGAGTGAATGCTGGATTTATGCAGGTCGTAAACCGCAATGAGGTTAAGCTCCGTGTCTATGAGCGTGGTGCTGGCGAAACTCAAGCTTGCGGCAGTGGTGCTTGTGGAGCAGTAGCGGTGGGCATTAATCAGGGTTTGTTGGATGAAAAAGTCACGGTTCGTCTTCCTGGAGGCGACCTGAGTATCTCTTGGCAAGGCGAAGGACATCCTTTGTTTATGACAGGCAGTGCAACGCACGTTTTTGATGGGCAGATTTCCTGTTAACCAATAACCCATTATACTAATGGCGGGCACCGTTTTCGGGCCCGCCATTTTTTCGCGTCTTCATTAATGAATGACACTAGAGACAAAGAATCAAAGGGAAGCATTTTGTCTGAGTTTGAAGCCGATCCCCTGAGTGCAGAACTGACTGCAGAAGTGGTGGCACAGTACCTATTCGACTATCCTGACTTTTTTAAAGGCCGAGAGAGCTTGGTCGAGAGATTATCACTGCCTCATCAACAGCAAGGTGCAGTATCGCTTGTGGGCATCCAAATGCAACGCCACCGCGACCGTATTGAGGCACTTGAAGAAGAAATCACCACCTTGATGTCACTTGCTGCGCGCAATGATAAAACGTTTTATGAATTTATGTCCTTGCAGGAAAATCTGTTGAAATGCCGTGACCTTCAAGGGGTCGTGCGGGCAATTATACAAACAGCCCAAGACCTGAACTTAAAAGGTTACCTAAAGTTATTAAATAGTGACAACGGTGGTGACTCGTTATCAATGGAGAGTTGGCAGCGGTTTACTACTAATCACCTGAACGGTAAAGATGCCTACCTTGGCCGCCTTAGAAAAGCGGACAGAGAGTTGCTCTTTGGTGATACAACGGTACCTGAATTAGGGTCTTATGTTGTGTTACCCCTTAAACGTCAGTTTGCTCAAGGATTTTTAATTTTCTCGAGTGAAGATGGCGGCCATTTCCAACCTGAAATGGATACCTTATTTTTAAGACACCTTTCATTAATCGTCTCCTATTTGTGTGAGAGCTTGGAATGGCGTCAGCTTGAGGAAGAGAATGTCAGACCAAGTACTGCCTAGAAGCCTGCAAAATCCACTCGAGCGCTTTTATGAATACTTGCGCAGTGAAAAAGGGTTGAGTCTTCATACACAACGAAATTATCGTCAGCAACTCGAGACAATGAGCTGCCATCTTTTTGAGATGGGAGTGACGGAGTGGACACAGGTTGATGCGGGTTGGGTTCGTCAATTGGCAGGTAAAGGCATGCGTGAAGGCATGAAAGCCAGCAGTATCGCCACGCGCTTATCCTCACTGCGTAGCTTTTTTGATTTTTTGATTCTTCGTGGCATGTTGAGTGCAAACCCAGCAAAGGGTGTCAGTGCACCAAGAAAGCAGCGACCGCTGCCGAAAAATTTAGACGTTGATGAGATGGCTCAGTTACTTGAAGTGAATGAAGACGATCCATTGGCTGTTCGTGATCGAGCCATTATGGAAATCATGTACGGTGCTGGACTGCGACTCGCTGAATTGGTTGGGATTGATGTTAAACACCTGAATATGTCGAGTGGCGAAATCCGTGTTATCGGTAAAGGTGATAAAGAGCGTAAAGTGCCTTTCTCCGGGCAAGCGGTTGAATGGGCAAAAAAGTGGCTAAAATTGCGAGGCGATATCGCACAATCGGGTGAGCCTGCTTTGTTTGTCTCAAAGCTTGGTACACGGATCTCCCATCGTAGTGTACAAAAGCGCATGGCAGAATGGGGACAAAAGCAGGCCCTTGCGAGCCACGTTAGTCCCCATAAACTCCGTCACTCTTTTGCGACACATATGCTTGAGTCCAGCAATAACTTGCGGGCCGTTCAAGAGTTGTTGGGGCACGAGAATATCTCAACCACGCAAATCTATACACACTTGGACTTTCAACATCTTGCTCAGGCATATGACCAAGCCCACCCTCGTGCAAAAAAGAAGAACTAAGGACTGATTTATGCGTTTTTATCGCAACCTACCGACCATAAAAGCGATGACATTCGATCTGGATGACACCTTATATGACAATCACCCGGTGATTGAGAGGGTTGAACAGCAAGCGGCGCATTGGTTGTATTCGAAACACCCAATCAGTCAACAATGGGATAAAGCGCGCTGGCACGCATTTAAAATTGAATTATTGGACGCACATCCTGAGCTTAAGCATGATGTTACAAAGTGGCGTGAACAACAGATTGTTCAGGGATTAGTGCATTTGGGTTACGATGTACCCCAAGCTCAGCAGGTAGCGAATGAATTGATTCAGCTTGTTCTACACTGGCGAAGCGATTTTGATGTTCCACATGAAACACATCAAGTGCTTAAGGTATTGAGTCAGTCTATGCCGCTGGTGGCGATGACCAACGGCAATGTAAACGTTGAAGCGATAGGCCTTGCGCCCTATTTTTCATTAGTACTAAAAGCCGGGCCTGATGGTCGAGCAAAACCACATGCCGACATGTTTGATAAAGCCGCGCAGTATCTTGGCTGTGAGCGCTCACAGATCCTTCACGTCGGGGATCATGTCATCACGGATGTAGCGGGAGCGAAAAGGCATGGCTTTAGTGTATGTTGGTTCAATGATACGGACCAAACGGCGCGAGTAACGGCAAGGCTAACCACATTACCAGACATAGAAATCTGTGATTTGAGATCATTGTTATCGCTTACTGTACGTTGATATAAATAGTGATGCGTCAGTCTCATCGTGACGAATAGGATTGCTCAACTTACGTAGCGAGTTCTGCGCCGGTAGGTTCTTTCCCATTTTTTCAATCAATCGGCGCCTATAAAAAGGCGCCGATTATGTTTGTCTCTATGGGCTCTATTATACTGCTCTATCGAGCATGCCCGCAGCGCTCAGCTTGATAGCGATGTAGATAGTCGCCAAAAAAAACTCGCATGTCTTGCGCGGTATTCTTACTCTCAACTTCGTGAACCAATTGAGTCACTACCTCAAAGGTACATAGATTACCACTTTGTTGGTTCCGCCTTAGCTGGTACTGGGAAGCTTCTGCTGCTTCAATGCAGACTTGCGGTAGGGTTTGTAGCCATTGGCTGCGATTCAACATCTTCTTCGCTTCTTGCCATGTTGCATCCAGCACGATGAAGTGGCTTGGTTCTGGGTGTTGCTGCTGCCATTCAGCTAACGGAATGCTGCTTGGTGAGGGAAAGACGAGTACCGGTGTTTTGCCTGATGTCATGTATTCAGGGGGCGGCGCTTTTCTTTCCCATGGCTCGATATGTGTACAAGGGAGCAACCGTTTGACGATTTTTCCCGTATTCGTGCTACGCGAGAGCTCATTGGGGTGCGTTAATAAGGTAACCATAAGATCGCTATTGATCGCTGGGATCGTCGCGCAATAACAGTTGTGAATAAAACCACACTGTCGGCACGGTGTGGTTATCACGAGAGGCTCATTCATTATCATCGACTTTTGTAGAGTGTTAGGCCACCGTTACTGATGGGGTAGAGAATATCGCCAACCTTTTCTTGTGTTGTCACTAATGCGTCATCTTGACGGTCAAAAATTCGCTGAGAAACCAGATATTGTTGCTGGTGACGTGTCATCACGACTTGTACCTGCTTATTATTGAGTTGCTGCCAAAAACCACGCTCTTCAGTTGCGGGTGATTGATCTGCGTAGTCATAGCGAGTAATGGCCGTATGATCGGCATTGAGTGTCATGGAAACCGTGAAGCCAGTGTTTTCTGTAGACTGCGCCGTGTAGGTATCGACCCAGCTTAGGGTGCTATCACGATTAGAGACGGTTGCACAGCCTTGGCGAGACCGGTCACCCATCACGAATGCGGCGCTCCAGCCGTAAAGTGTATCACTCATCGTGTCATTGCAAAGTTTGCCCGTCATGGTGAGGCTTGCGTCATCAAACTCGTAACGACGAGTGTTCTGTGTAATTTGTTTTGATTCTAGTCTTAGTGGCTGTCGGTCTTCGCCCATCTGACTAAATTGTGCCAGTTCAGCGTTTTCGAACGTGAGATTCCAGAATGGCTCGTTACCTAAGACTTGAGTGGGTCTCAGAGGTTGATCGCAGCGTTTTGGGTTCTCTGCGGTGATCATATTGACCTGCTTTACCACAAAGCGGCCTGTGTAATCTGAGTCAAAGCCTCGATGGCTAGGAGCCTCAAGATACCCAATGACTTCGGCATAAAGAGTTTGATAAGGGGCCGTTGATAGTTTCTCTGCCGCTTCACGAGCTTCCTTAGGCAGCTCTAACCAATACTGCTGAGCACTACCACAGGGCTTTATTGTTCTCGATTCATGCCCGACGATAGCTTGGCCGCGTATGAGATAAGTTTGAGGAACCACCGTCTCTGGACGCTTAAGTTCCGCGCGTGGCTCTGCAGGTTTGGCTGTGTCATTGGATGCGGTATTGAAAGATGAACACGCTTGCAGTAATAATACCAGCGGTACTGCGAGTGTTAACCGTGACATTTTCATTAAATACTTCCCTTCGTGAGTCGATGTAAACAAGGACTATTATGGCATATTGGCTATTCAAAACAGAGCCGGATGAATTTTCTATTGATACGTTGCGAGTAAAAGGCGCTTCCTGTTGGGAGGGCGTCCGTAATTATCAGGCTCGTAATATGATGCGAGATGAGATGCGCGTCGGCGATAGGGTGCTCATCTACCATTCATCTTGTAAGCACATTGGTGTGGCTGGTTTGGCCAAGATCACTAAAGAGGCCTATGTTGACCATTTTCAATTTAATGTCGACAGTGATTATTACGATCCCAAATCCACACTCGATAATCCGCGTTGGTTAATGGTAGATATTGAATTTGTGGAAAAGTTCAATCGAGTGGTGCCACTTAGCGTGCTTAAGTCGATGCCTGAATTGAGTGATATGCCATTGGTAAAACGAGGAAACCGTCTATCGGTGATGCCAGTCCGTCCGTCGGAGTGGGCCGCTATCTTAGAGCGAGCAGGGGTGTCTTGGAATGAATAGCGATATTTTGGAGTGAACAGCTAGCTAGGCCTTGGAGTGAGTTGGCATGTCTTCGCGCGAGTTAGCCAGTAAGATTAGACTTGCGTTAATCAAAGACAAAAGAAGTAAAAGACTCCCATGCCCATAAGTAGGTGACTAAACCTATAGGGGTGAGCACAGGAGTGGTAATTCTAGCCGCGTGAAATAAGGTGTTGTTTTAGGTATTCAGCAACAGCATCGTCAGCGTTGGTGCCTATTACTTCATTGTTTGGCAGTGCTTTTTTTACTTTCTCGTGAGCATTCTCCATGACAAGACCTTTGCCCGCCATGGTCAGCATTTCAGCATCATTCATACCGTCACCAAACGCGATACAATTCTCAAGACCAAGCCCTAACTTTTCAGCGACAGCTTTGAGTGCCTCGCCTTTCGATACATCATGAGCCATAACCTCTAGGCACCATGGGGTTGAGAATGCGATATTTAACGTGTCGCCAAATTTAGCGATAAGCGCATCTTCTAGTAGGACGAGTCGCTCGTGGTCTCGGTTTTCGTCGGTAACAAATATTTTAGCGATACCTGTATTTGGGGCATTATCTGCGTCAAATAGCTGGTATGTAAAACCAGTGTCGGTGTGGAACTTTGCCAATGTTTCATCTTCTTTATTCAGTAACCATTGCTCGTTTTGGTATAAATGAATAAACAAGCCGGGGTCAGTTTTGAGGACATCAACGACGGACTGCACTTTGTCTTTTGGTAAATCTTGGCTGTAAAGCAGGTTATCTAGCTCATCGTGTACGCGAGCACCATTTGAGGTAATCATATACGCAGGTATCCCAACGGACTCTCTGATACCAGAGACATCGACGTGATGTCGGCCTGTCGCAAATATGAAGGTGTAGCCCTTAGCGTGCAATGCTTTTAACGTTTGTTTGGTATTGTCACTGAGCTGGTGGTTTGGCGCTAACAGTGTGCCGTCTAGATCAGAAGCAACGATATGGATGGAGCTAGATTGAAGAGTCATAGGTCTCTCTGTAAGTTAACGATGATGGGCGAAGAAATTATCTACAGACCTTATTGTATGGCAATCTTCTTGAGAAAAAGAGGGTAAACAGGCCATATAAAACTTTCCTCATTTACCCAAAATACGAACGGTATCATTATGCGCTAGATGCGGGATTAAAAAATGCGTTAATCGCCTCCATCGCTTGATTTCGATACACATCTTTTTCAAACAACACTTCATGCTTAGCACCTTCAATGACGTTTATCTTCGCCAGCTTGTTCGTTTTGTGTAATTTACGAATGAAGTGTGTTTGTGCGTCGTTGTTGACGATCATGTCACTGCCAGCTTGAAGCAACAACAGTGGAATCTTCACTTGTCTGGTTTGCTGAGTGCACTGCTTGGCCGCTATCAATCCTTGCCATACCCAGCGGGTGCTTGGACCGCCAATCTTTAGCTCTGGTTTTTGCTCGTAAAGATCTCTAAACCAGCGATAACGTACCTCGCTTTGTGATAATGGATTGATATCGAAGGGCTTAGCAATATAGCCTTGATAGCCCGGTGCATAGGTAGGTACGGGATAGACTGCCGTCATGATTTGGGCGACGGTTGTGACGAATGGTCTGAAATAACAAGGGACATTGACGCCGTACATAGGCGCACTAAGGGCTATTTTATCGAAGTTATGCTCAGGTCGAGTCTGGATATAGCGCGTAGCAATAGCGCCGCCCATCGAGTGAGCAAGCAAGTGCCTTTCTTCGTAGTGTTGGAGATCAAACTTGCTGAGCAATAGCTGCATGTCATCTAGGTAATCTGAGAATTCGCCAATATGGCCCATCTCAGGGTTCGGCGCGAGATGAGTCGACATTCCTTGTCCACGATGGTCAAAGGAATAAATATCGTAACCCAGCTGATAAAAGTCATAGAATAGCTCTTGATATTTCCATGCCGATTCGATTCTACCATTAACGACAACTAAGGCTTTACGATGGTTTGGGTTGGTTAACTTGCACCAATAAAGGCTGGTACCATCTTTGGTTTTCTCTCGCCCTTCGTGGCGGCACGCCCAAAAATCTGCTATTTGTGCGTGAATAACTTGCTCAAAATCCTGCTCTTGAGTATAAGGGTTGCTAACTAAATTTGAGTCGGTCATTAATTAACCTGTGTGTAGTGTTGGACTATCAATTGACGACCCCATTTAGTCTCGAGTCGAAAACAGAATAAATACTCTTCTGCTGATAAGAGTAAATCAGTCGTAAGGAAATGCAATGGATTATCATGTTTGGCTTGCTTATGTTGTCACCGCTATTGTTTTTAGCCTGGCTCCGGGCTCTGGTACGGTAAATTCGATCAGTAATGGTCTTAATTATGGGACTCGAAAATCTCTTGCTGCAATTGCAGGCTTGCAGATCGGGCTGGCATTTCACATCATTTTAGTTGGCGCGGGTATTGGTGCGCTGATAGCAAAATCGGCGATGGCCTTTACCATTATCAAATGGGTAGGTGTGGCGTACCTCATTTGGTTAGGGATCCAAAAATGGCGAGACACCTCAAGCTTAACAGCGGATGCCTCACATGATACGCGGTCGACGTGGACATTGTTACGCAGTGCGGTGCTCATTAACCTGACCAACCCGAAGTCAGTGGTCTTTTTAGTGGCCTTGTTTCCGCAATTCATTGACCCTACTGGTAACCAAGTCACACAATTGATGATCTTAGGGGCAACGACCGTTGTGATTGATGCTACCGTCATGTTGGGCTACACCTCTTTAGCTTCTCGGATGGGGCGCTATATTCGCTCTGGCAGAGTAATGGCCAAGATAAACAAGGTGTTTGGTTCTATGTTTATTGGCTGTGGTGCGTTACTTGCAGCGGCGAAGTCGTAGTGCGCCTGTTGCAGTCATGAATACCACCTATGTCGCTCGCCAACCTATATTTAATGCTCGTCGCCATACATTGGGCTATGAACTGCTGTTTCGAGACGGTGATAACAATGCCTTCCCTGGGCACATTGAAGCAAATAGAGCGACATATAGGCTGATTACAGAGAACTACCTGTCACTTGGCACAAACCCCATCATCTCTTCTTCTCGATGCTTTATTAATTTCCCTCATCAAAGCTTGATACGACGCCTACCACTCATGCTACCGAAAGAGAAAGTCGTCGTAGAAGTACTAGAGACCTGCACGCCAAATCAAGAGCTATATGATGCGGTTCGTGAGCTATATCGCGAGGGCTACACCATCGCGCTTGATGACTTTGTGTATACCTCGGCTTGGGAGCCGTTTCTTCCATTTGTTCATATTGTGAAGCTCGATATTATGGCCATGGGGGTCGAAAAAGCATGCACCTTTGTTCAGCAGCAAAAGCAGAAAGGAAGTACTCGCCATTACTTGGCTGAGCGGGTTGAAACGGAACAGGAATTTATATTAACCAAGCAAGCGGGCTTTAAGTTTTTCCAAGGCTTCTTCTTTAGTAAGCCTATTATGCAAAAGCAAGTGTATATCAGTGCTGCTCAGCTGGTGGCTATGGAGTTATTCCAACAAGTATGTCTATCAGAGGTAGACTTTGATCAGGTAGAAAAAATCGTCGCTAAAGATGTGGTACTGTCCTACAAGTTACTGCAATTTGTTAATACGATGAACCCTCGCTTGGAAGCGGAGATCACCTCTTTTCGTCAGGCGCTGATTTACTTGGGTCAAGATAAACTTAAGCTATTTGTTTCCTTGACGGTGGCCTCATTTATTTCTAGCACCAAGCCCAAAGCGCTGTATGAGCTTTCGCTACAACGAGCCCAGTTTTGTCGTTTGATGACCAAGTACCCGCCGTTCACCCAGCATCGTGACCAAGCGTTTATGATTGGATTATTTTCCATTTTGGACGCATTGATGGACCTATCGTTGGATAAGCTCATTAAGCAGCTGCCATTATGTTGTGAGATTAAGGGCGCGCTGCTTCAACGTGAAGGGCCTTATGGCCAATTATTGGCATTAGAGGAGTGCTTTGAGGTGGCTGATTGGGATGGCATGGAGCAACATCGGCAAACCTTAGGGCTCACTCAGCAATCCGTGTATTCAGCGCTGGCTGACGCACAGCGCTGGAGTCAAGATGTACAAGCCATTGATGGCCGTTGATTTTCACGTTTCTTATTATTGTTTTTCATTTTTGTGCTGACTAGGTAATACCGATAGCATATTCTGGTAAGCCATTTTTTCGGCGACATGCGCAGGTAACGCCGATAGGACCGGGTCCCAGGTACTTAACGCGGTCTCTTGATAACCAAATGCACCCACCACATCACTTCCAATCATAAACCGCTCTGGATACGCTTCGATGAGTGATACCCAGCGCCTGTCTAATTGTCCTTTTGGCATAACAACATCGATCAATGACCATGAGGCTAAGATGTATAAATTGTCGTGTTTACTGAGTAACGAGGCCACAGTTTGATAGAGGAAGCGCATATCAATGGTTCTGGTTAGTGTGCTGGTTGTTCCTGCATGTGCCCACAAAAATCGTGTCTCCGGGTGCTGTTCCAATGCTTGAGTGAGCTCTTCGATGTACAGGGGTTCATTTTCTCGCTGTGAGGTAATATTGGCATGCAGTAGGACGGGGAGATCATATCGAGCAGCGACATCATAGACTTTGTGTAGAGCGGGGTGGTTCGCTCGTGGCTTTTCATCCGCAGTTAACGCGGTGAGGTGATCGTGCCTCGTAATGACCTCACCGATGCCTTGCCAAAAGTTAGGGCGAAACGTCAGTTCTCTTTCAATGTACTCAGCGGCATTGAGATCGGTAGTGTTGAAACCGCTAAGAAAAGGATGGAGGCGATCTTGTTGTGCTTTAGGCAATGATTCCACTTCTCTCGCCACTAGTTCATCGGTGTGGGAGTAGTAATAGACCGGTGCATCATCACCATAAACGAAACGCGGTGCTTTGGGTTGAGAGTGGTCCCATTTTTTTATGACAGGGAGGCCCATTACATAGGCATGATCGATATCAAGTATATCCATATTATCGATCAGTGCTTGAGCGCCCTCAGAGCGCTGAAAATAATCCACGAGATGAACTTCAGCGTCATTGACTTTACCTTGGTAAGCCGCACTGCAACCCGTGGACGCGTAAGCAAAAAGTAGTGGTAACCACCATGAATAATGATGAGACTTGTTCGGCATGAGCTGACATCCTTGTTCGTTAATAGCACTACGCTAGCATGACTCACTCAAAGGGTAAATTGATTAGCATTAACCCATTAATTTAATGACTTATTATCGCCATCCTTGTCTAACGACTTAACGAAAAGTGCAAAAATTTATCACCTTGGTAAGTCAGTATGCCTTTATCGCCCGGGGTTAAGTGATGATAATAATGAACACCGACCTGGAACTCTCGTTTTATGCCAAAGCTGCCTTTTTGGACGTAGATCCAGTACTCGTCATCGTCTGTTGGCTCTGATGTTGCGATGATCTGTTTATCTAAAATAGTGATGGCGATTTTTTGCTCTGGAGCATTAACACCATGGACGTGTTGTCTTTGAGTTTGAAAAAATAGAAAAGCAGTAATGATGATTAATACTGTAACGGCAATCACTAATGAAATAGGCATATACTCTCTCCGAACCCAAAGCACAATGGGGTAAAGATCGCATAAAAATCGCAGAAAATATGGATAAATTAGTTGATTTGCTTCAAATTTGGGGTCATATCACACAAAATCTTATTGGCTTAGGCTTAAATCTTTACTTGAATTTACCCAACAGTTGTCGAAATTCTGATACAAATAGATAACAATGCAATAATGAGTGTGCAGAGGATTAGCCAGCGAGATTTCGGCTCCACACATTGTGCTGGTTGTGGGAGGGAAGCATATGTCAGATATTGAAAGCGTGGTGTTGCAAACACGGCGCATAGAAAAACTATTGCGACAACAGTATCGAGCTGATGGAAAAGGGTTGCATCAGCTCATTACAAGTTGTGAAGAACGATTGCCCCATGATGTAGTGGGTAAACTGAGATATATTGCGACCATTCGCAATAAGATAGTGCATGAAGATGACTATCAACTTGATGATAAACGTAGCTTTATGCGCACTTGTGCTGAATGTGAACAAGAGCTGACACCAAGAAGCAGTCGATTTGTTTGGCGTGCTGCTGTGTGGTTAATGGCGTTAATCACAATCATGGCGATGGGTTTTTATTATATCCACTGGGAGAAGGTACTGCATATCCTTTCCAAGTAAAATCAATGACATAAAAAAAGGGACGCATTAGCGTCCCTTTTTTTATGTCAATATGGTTAAAACTAGTAAAGCATCGGCAGTGTCATTAGACCTAGTACGACGGCGATCATTACTAATCCTTGCTTTTGAGAAGATGAAATCATAACACTGCTCCTTTATTAATTTGTTAGTTCGTTAGTAAGAATAGCATGGTTTTTGATGTCTTTGCAATACAAACTTATCGTAGCGGTTGTTTATGACAGTTTTCTTCCTTAAATGTGGTTGTTTTGACAAAAGAAACAGTGTTTTTATCAAGGTTACTATTTGCTCTTTGGCGTCTTTTGTCCGAAATTTCATTTTAAGTTATTGTTTTAAAGTGATTTTTGTGGGGTTTTTAACTGTTTCATTATTGGCCTTGTTGTTTTGAGGTTTTGGTCTATGTAATGGGTGTAGCCTTTGTTTGTTGTGGTTGAACGTGGCGACTTTATCTAAATTCTTATCGGTTGAGATTTTTCAGTCTGATGTGATGGATATTTTACAACAGAATGTATAGCTTTAAAGCGATACATTCGAAGCCGGGTCGTAACAGAATTTGCTGCACATTTTTTCTTTAAAAGCATTAATTAACATGTGGTTAGATTTATATTTTTCTAAGGCTAGTGCTTTATTATTGGAGGATTTGGCGTGATAAATAAGATTGGCTATTCATACTCGTAAAGTACTGGCAACCAATTCTCGATGCAAACGTTTGCTAATTATTTTTGTTTAAATTGCACGTCTTGGAATGCGTTGAAGAAAAACAAAGCCTGTCAATGTTGAACTTATTTAATCTAAGACAAGTCCAACTTTTCAGTCTAACTACTGGACATGAAAATCGAGCTTCTTACACTGGTTTAGGTAATAAGAACTAGGTGTAATTATGTGGAGTTGGCTTGCGATAGGTTTATCGTCGTTGCTATTTATTTTTGCTGCTGAAAAGGGTGACAAAACTCGAAGTGTCATCTTTAGTGCGGTCACTCATGGATTATTGCTAGTGCTACTGCTTAACACCGACGGTATCAACGAATACCAATGGTGGTTAGCTCTAGGGCTAGGTATTTTTTTAATCAGCGACCTTGGCCAACAGCAAGCCCGATTTAGTAAAGTTAGCTTTATCGGTTATATCGTTGCGCAAGTGGTGTATAGCGTGGGCTTTTGGGGGCAGGTACAAAGCCAGTTTGTGTTGTGGTTACCAGCACTATTATTGTGTATCGCTATTGTTACCTTTTTCCTCCTTCTTCCTCGCCTTGACTCTTTTCTGCTGCCAGTGGCAGTGATGGGGGTATCCTTAATTAATGTAATGTGCGCGGCAGGGGAAGTCTGGTTGTTTCATCTTGACTGGCGTACCCTGCAGGCCTTTTTAGGTAGTTTATGTCTTAGCGCGTCTGCCATGATGTGGGGCTTGGACAAGTACCACTTTCGAAGTGGTCGAGCCCGATATGGAATCTCTGGAAGCTATTACCTTTCTCATGCGTTGATTGTCTCCTCTGCTATCGTTCCGGGTGTTTTGTGAGCTTGGCTTGCGGTAGATCATTCCTCTTTTAGGGATTACGGGTAATATTCCGGCATACAATTTCAATGGGAATACCATAATGACGACAGCAATCCATGCTCATAAAGTACTTAATTTACTCCGTGACAAAGCGATGACTCGTGATGACTTGGTCACAGCAGTTCACGATCAATTTGGTAAAAATGCTGAATTTCGAACATGTAGCCGAGAAGGTTTTGACTTAGAGACACTACTAAGCTTCTTCATTGAGAAGCAAAAAATCATTGAACAACAAGGCCTGTGGCAGCTCAATGTTGAGCGAGTTTGTTCTCATTAAGCGATAATCAATAAGCCTGCTATACTCACGCGAATTTCTCCCGCAAGCAGGCTTTAATCCATGGACATATTATCTGCAGCGACCATGATGTTTCTTATTATGGACCCGCTTGGCAACCTTCCTATCATACTATCCATACTCAAACACCTTGACCCTAAGCGTCGACGTATGGTGTTGATTCGAGAGCTTTGTGTTGCGCTTGCGATCTTGATGTTATTCCTATTTGCTGGGAAAGGTATCCTAAGTTTTCTTCATGTTGAGCCTGAAACATTAAGCATTTCTGGGGGAATTATCCTCTTCATCATTGCGATTAAGATGATTTTTCCACAAGCCGGCAGCGTGACTGGGTTGGCGGCGGGTGAAGAGCCTTTCATTGTTCCGATGGCAATTCCAATGATTGCTGGGCCGTCAGTGATCGCAACGATTCTACTCTTATCGACGCAGCATCCCGATAATCTCGCGGAGTTATCTGTCGCGGTGTTGCTTGCTTGGGGGGCGACTTTCTTTATTTTGATGTTCTATAGCTTCTTCCACAAACTATTGGGTGAGCGCGGTCTTAAGGCTGTTGAGCGATTGATGGGTTTGTTATTGGTGATGATATCAACACAAATGTTCTTGAATGGAGTGAAGGGCTATTTGATGCACTAAGTGAGTCAGTGCATGAGTTGAACTCAGCGTTAAAAAAAGCCGCATTAGCGGCTTTTTTTACATCATATGTTTACGTCGTATATCCAGTAAAGCAAAGATACCAAAGGCTAGAATGGAGTACTTTTCCCAAGTGCTGAGTTTGAGATGTTCACCGAACGCGCCCAGAAATATCGCCATTTGTACGCCGTGCATGATAAACAAAAAGGCGGTCATGATGTAAAGCCCAATGGCCCCTTGGCGATCAACGAAGCCGTCAAAGGCACCAAAAATATTGAGGATCAAAATTAACCAGATAAAGCCAAAGGCTATCTTGGCCAGTTTAATGAGTATGTTCATTTGTGGTTCCTTTCAAAAAGTCGGTAACAAACCTGTCCGGCGGTTTTTTCTTTGAGTAAATCCCAGGATTCAGGGATCGCATCGAGCGTCAGTTCTTTTTCCGTCTCAATATAAATTAACGCATTTTCGCTTAGCCAGCCATTTTGTTCTAGTAGTGCAACCGTTTCTGGGAGCAACCCTTGACGAAATGGTGGATCAATAAACACCAAATCATGCGGTGTTCCCGTTTGAGCAAGGAACGTGAGCGCACTGGTATTATGCGTT
This sequence comes from Vibrio sp. E150_011, assembly GCF_053544015.1. Lineage (NCBI taxonomy): Bacteria > Pseudomonadati > Pseudomonadota > Gammaproteobacteria > Vibrionales > Vibrionaceae > Vibrio > Vibrio sp. E150_011. Next base: position 28,747 of record NZ_JBHFOL010000024.1, on the reverse strand, counting down.
TGGATGTTTTCTGCTTTTAGTAAAGCAGTGTTACTGACCAATTGCTGATAAGCTTTAACGTTGAGTTCAATCATTTGGACTTGTTTTGCTTGTCTAGATGCAGCCTCAAAGCCTAAGCTACCAGAGCCAGCAAAGACATCCAGGACGTCAGAGTGAGGAACATCTTGTGCCAGCCAATTGAAGACGGTTTCTTTCACGCGATCCGTTGTTGGGCGTAAACCCTCGGCTTCATGGACCGGTAGCTTTCTACCGCGCCATAACCCGCTGATAATACGCACGCTTCCCGTTGGGGCAGATTTTTGTGATGGAGTTTGCTTGCGACGTTTAACCATAGATTTTTTGACCGACAATAAAGTGATACTATACGTAGCCCTATGAAGAGCTCAAATTGATAGTGACAAAGTGTACCAATCTCTGACAAAACTTTTCACTGCTTTGTTACTTTTATTTTGTTGGGATTTTCACACCTCGTGCGATGCCTATACTCATGTAGCTCGGACCTGATTTAAAAACATTTGAATGACAGTATTCAGGATAGTTTCAGATGACAGAAAAGAAAAAACGCGGATTACTTTCTTGGCTTGGTTTTGGTGATGAAGAACAAACTGAAACCAAACAACCCACTCAAGAAGAACAGCAACACCAAGATGAATCATTAGAAAACAATCAGCCTCAAGAATTGGCTGAGGAAGAACGTGTTGCAGAAGATGCCGTCGTTGAAAATGTTATTGCGGACAGCGTGATAGAGCAACACACTAACGAAGCAGAAGCAGAAGCAGAAGCAGAAGCAGAAGCAGAAGCAGAAGCAGAAGCCCCTCGTGTGCATGAACAAGAGAAGCCGACAGAGAGTTTCTTTGCTCGTCTTAAGCGCAGCTTAAGCCGAACCAAAGCGAATATCGGTGCCGGGTTCTTTGGGCTGTTCAAAGATAAACAGATTGATGATGATCTGTTTGAAGAGCTAGAAGAGCAATTGCTTATTGCTGATGTTGGCATGGATACCACAACGAAAATTATTGGTAATCTGACCGAAAAAGCCTCGCGTCGAGATCTAAAAGATGGCGAAGCCTTGTATGGCCTACTTAAAGAAGAAATGGCAGAGATCCTTAGTCATGTAGAGAAGCCACTTGAGGTCGACACAACAAAGACACCTTACGTTATTTTAATGGTCGGCGTTAATGGCGTGGGTAAAACCACCACCATCGGCAAGCTTGCGAAACAGTTCCAAGGCCAAGGAAAGAAAGTCATGTTGGCGGCGGGTGATACCTTCCGTGCTGCAGCCGTGGAGCAGCTTCAGGTCTGGGGTGAGCGCAACAACGTACCAGTGATTGCTCAGCATACCGGGGCGGACAGCGCATCCGTGATTTATGATGCGATAGAAGCGGCAAAGGCTCGTGGTGTCGATGTCGTGATAGCTGATACGGCAGGACGTTTACAAAACAAAGCCAATTTGATGGAAGAGTTGCGTAAAATTGTCCGTGTGATGAAGAAAATTGATGATTCAGCCCCGCATGAAATTATGCTAACGCTGGATGCGGGGACTGGACAAAACGCCATAAGCCAAGCCAAGCTGTTTAGTGATGTTGCACCAATTACAGGCATTACACTGACGAAGCTGGATGGAACGGCTAAGGGTGGGGTGATCTTCGCGATTGCTGACCAATTCCAAATTCCTATCCGATTTATTGGTGTTGGCGAGGGGATTGATGATCTCAGGCCGTTTGAAACACAAGACTTTATTGACGCGCTGTTTAGCCGCGATGAATAGTACGAGTTGAGATAAAACCGACTCGATGAGAAAAAAATAACGATAATAAGGGATGCATAGCATCCCTTTTCAACGCAGAACATCCAAATCAGGGGAATGATTCGGTGATCAAATTTGAACAAGTAAGTAAGGCCTATCGTGGCGGACGACAGGCGCTTCAAAAGGTCGACTTTCACCTTAAACGCGGCGAAATGGCCTTCTTAGGCGGTCATTCAGGAGCAGGGAAAAGTACCTTGCTGAAATTGATTTGTGCACTAGAACGTCCGACGGATGGTCGCATTCTATTTAACGACCATGACATCAGTCGAATCCGACCAAAAGATATCCCTTTCTTGCGTCGAAACATTGGTATTGTATTTCAAGATCACCGCCTGCTCATGGATAGAACCGTTTTCGATAATGTTGCCTTGCCAATGCGTATCGAAGCCATTGCTGAAAATGAGATCAAGCGTCGTGTGTCTGCCGCTTTGGATAAGACAGGCTTGCTCGATAAAGCGAAGTGCTTACCAAGTCAGTTGTCCGGAGGAGAACAGCAACGAGTCGGTATCGCGAGGGCTGTGGTAAACCGCCCAACGATGCTACTTGCCGACGAGCCAACAGGTAACCTTGACCCAGAGTTGTCGAATAAGGTTCTACAATTGTTTGAAGAGTTTAACCGAGCTGGCGTCTCTATCTTATTAGCGACACACGATATCCATTTAGTTCGCTCGCGCCCTCAGTATCGTTACCTAGAGCTAAATCAAGGTTTCTTAAGTGAGGTCAGTGATGGTGTTTAAGCGTAAAAATAAACAACGCCCGAAAAAACAACGTCTAGCATCGGATGGCTTTTTTGCTGTGCATTGGAAGCAAGCTAAGTTTTCGCTACGTGAACTCTGGCAACGCCCGTTAGGCAACTTATTAACACTGGCGGTTATTTCAATGGCATTAACCATGCCAGCATGCTTGTACCTGCTAGGCAAGAATGTCGCGTCGGCAGCGGGTGATGTCACCAGTCACTCTCAGGTGACGGCCTATATCACGACCGGCGTGCCGGATGCGAGAGTCCTTGTGCTCAAGGATGCCATTGAAAGCTGGGAAGAGGTTAAAGAGGTCGAGTACATTACGCCTCAGCAAGGACTTGCGGAACTCAGCGAGCATTCAGGACTCGATCAAGCAATCAGCCTCCTTGATGGTTACGCTCTACCTGGAGTACTTGTTATTGAGCCTGCTAATACCAGTGTTGAAACGGATCGCAGCTTGGTGTCTAAGCTTCGAACGCAAGCTGATGTGACTGATATTCGGCGTGACGAAGATTGGTTAAGCCGTTTCGATGCGATCAAAACGCTATCTTCAACCCTAGTTATGACGTTGTCGGTATTGATGTTGGCTTCGGTATTTCTAATTGTCGGTAATACGTTGCGTTTTAATGTCCTCGCTAATAAAGAAGCCATTCAGACAATGAAGCTGATCGGAGCAACGGATAGCTATATTTTACGACCTTACTTGTATTCGGGTATGTGGTTTGGCTTTTTAGGTGCGCTTGTTGCCTGGTTATTGACGGCGTTGATAACGATTGTCTTAAATCGAGCCGTGACGGACTTAGCAATGTTGTATGACAGTGACTTTAGGCTGATTGGACTCAATTGGGATGAGACTCTCATCATACTCATGATTGGTGTTTTTCTCGGGGTCAGTGCCGCAAGGATTTCTGCAAAGCGTCATCTAAAAGAAATTGAACCAGTTTAATGTAAGACAGTCTTAATGAGAGAGGGAGCGCCGCACGGTGGTGCTCTTGATCAAATATTGAACTATTCAACAACATAGCAAGATAAAAGTCGTAAAGGTGTGAATCATACCTATTGATGAGTGAAAATTAATCGTCTTTTACCCTTGTTTAGCGCAACTGATTGTGCATAATTACAACCCCCTTCTTGAATCTCCTACTGATTAGGTTCAGTATTGATGAGTTAAGAAGGTGTTGTATCGACTCAACGTGAATGAGGAAATGAATGACTACCCAAGCGTATTCAATGGCTTTAGTGACACAAGATAGTCTTGATGGCTATATCCGATCAGTGAACAGTTATCCTATGTTGACGCCTGATGAGGAACGTGGACTAGCTGAGAGACTACACTACAAAGGTGAAATTGACGCTGCGAAGGGATTGATCCTTTCACATCTTCGATTCGTTGTTCATGTTGCACGTGGTTATTCTGGCTATGGCTTGCCGATGGCAGATTTAGTGCAAGAAGGTAATATTGGCCTCATGAAAGCGGTGAAGCGATTCAACCCTGAGGTTGGTGTTCGTCTTGTATCGTTTGCTGTGCACTGGATTAAGGCTGAGATTCACGAATATGTACTAAGAAATTGGCGTATTGTGAAAGTAGCGACAACCAAAGCGCAACGTAAATTGTTTTTCAATCTACGTAAATCGAAGAAGCGTTTAGGTTGGTTCAATAACGGTGAAGTTGAAACGGTCGCGCGTGAGTTGGGTGTGGAACCATCAGAAGTACGTGAGATGGAATCCCGTCTTGCAGCTCAAGACCCTACATTTGAAATGCCGACAGATGATGATGATACCGGTGTCTCTTATACCGCACCATCATTGTATCTTGAGGACAGAAGCTCAGATCTTGCTGACAATGTGGAAGCAGAGAACTGGGAGAATCATACCAATACACGTTTAGGGCATGCGTTATCAACACTTGATGAACGTAGCCAACATATTGTCCGTTCGCGCTGGCTTAATGATAATAAGTCGACGCTTCAAGATCTCGCGGATAACTATGGCGTATCGGCCGAGCGCATTCGACAGCTAGAAAAGAATGCGATGAAAAAATTGAAAGCCGCGGTTGGGGAATTCTAAACCCTAACCCCATGATTTATGAAAGGCCATGATCTTATGATCGTGGCCTTTTTTATTGGATCGAAAAACTGATCGCAAACGCTTTCCTTCTCTTGTGGATAAGTCTGTGAGGAAATTATTTGCCAGCTGTCAGAAACCAGCGGGTAATGGTGCTCTCCAGCGCTTTTGTCCTTGGGGATACCTTTTACTTTACACACAGCAAGATCAAGATCATCACTATATGTTGTGGATCAAATGATCCAAAAACACTTTATTCACGCAATCCACAGATTTACACACAGCTGGTGGTTTATTATACGCTGGTGGATAACCTTATAGGTTGTCGGTACTTTGTTAGCACTGAATAGTGATAATATACGGGCACGAAATGACACAACAAAATTGCCCTTATTTCGTCATTAATTGATGTGATAGGGAGCAAAAAAAAAGTAAGGATTTAGAATCATGGAACAGCTTCAACATATTGATGTTCACCGTGCTCAACAGCTACTAAAAGAGAACGCAGGGGCACGACTGGTTGATATTCGAGACCTGCAATCATTTGGCGTGGCACACGCACCGAATGCTTATCATCTAACGAATGATTCTTTGGTTGAGTTTATGCAACAGGTTGATTTTGATGTGCCTGTGCTTGTGATGTGTTACCACGGCATTAGTAGCCAAGGCGCTGGACAGTATCTTCTTAACCAAGGTTTTGAAGAGGTTTATAATGTTGATGGTGGCTTTGAGGCTTGGCATCGCGCAAATTTCCCAATAGAGAACTAACTATGATTCGATTGATTACTCTCCAAAGCCCCCGCATGGGGCAAGCGTTTATTGATTATATGGCGACACGGCACATCGAGGTACAGATGATGCCAGAGGGGAGTGGTCAGTTTGCATTGTGGTTAATGACGGATGAAGACCAGATTGAGACGGAAGCCGAACTCAAGTTGTTTCTTGCTGACTCAAGTAATAGCAAGTATCAAGCCTCCTCTTGGGACATGGCCGAAACACGAAAGAACCCTTTCCAATACTCGACACCTAGCTTTCTATCTATGCTGAAAGCAAAGGCTGGGGTCGTAACCTTGGGCATTATGCTCATTTGTTCGGTTATCTTCGCGTTACAACAATTAGGGTTGGGCCAAGCGATTTTCTCAGCATTACATTTTCCGGCTCAAGATGGTCAGCAATGGCAAGTATGGCGCTGGTTTACTCATGGCTTGCTGCACTTTTCCGCTATGCATATCATTTTTAACCTATTGTGGTGGTGGCAGCTAGGTGGGGATATTGAAAAGAAACTAGGAAGCAAAAAACTCCTAGAGATATTTTTGGTCTCTGCTGCCGTGTCTGGTACGGGACAATACTGGGTCGATGGTGCAAACTTTGGTGGTTTGTCTGGTGTGGTTTATGCGTTGGTTGGGTATTTATGGATACTGACGTGGAAGCGACCTGATATTGGTTTAGAGATGCCAAGGCCATTGATTGGATTCATGCTAGTGTGGTTGGTGTTAGGCTTTGTGCAGCCTTTCTTAGCGATCGCAAATACGGCCCACTTAGCAGGGCTTGTGAGTGGCGCGATACTGGGTTTATTAGACAGCTACCGATTTAAGCGATCCTAGTGCCGGCGCACCATGTTCAATGCGCCGATGACAATACGAGAGTAACGACCAGTGATAATAAGTGTGAATACTTAAGTGTCGGAAGTGACGGTCGTTATTGATATAGATATTTGGTAAACAATAGGTCTGCAATAACTGTTTTACCCGTTTCGGCGAGTAACAGGTTGTTGAGCTTGTCGACTAGGGCGTGACGGATCTCTTCTCGCCCTGAAAGCGATTTAATCACATCGGCATTCTGTCGACCTAAATGTTCAACAACGGCATCCCTAATTAAGGGTTGATGATGTTCGATAATACTCAAGTCAGCAGAGTCAGCCACCATCACATCAATACGCACCTGCACATAACCTAAACGGTCTCCTTTGGTAAAAAAGTTTGTCGTCAATTCTGGCTCTAACGTGAAGTAGGCGAGAGAAGGCACGGGCTCATTAGAGGCGTAGCCGGGCATAGAAACAGTCAAGCCTAGCATTAGGAAAAACTGGGTTAGGTAACGTTTACGCATATTTCCCTCTTATAAACGCCATTAAGCCGATATTACAAGCGATTAACTTTGTTACAATGACGCAATACAACCTGAGTTAAATCACTCATAGAGTGATACAATATGGCCACTCAACATAATAATGATTGTACGCGCTAAGCGCGTGTTATTGAATAGTAAAATGAATGATTCAGTTACCGACTATTTAAAAGTCTTAAGTCAAGCTCACTGGCAATCCCCAGACCAATTCCAGTCTATGAGTAGCAACATGCTGCAATGGCTTACCGAACAAGGCTCACTGTCATATCGACTTAATGCTGAGTGCGATACGTTGTCGGTTGAAGTGATCAGTAATACTAAGAGTAGTGCTGACATGATGACCGAAGAAGAAATTGAGCGGTTAGCACATGAAGATTGCTGGTTACGAGAGGTCGTCCTACGAGGGGATGACCAACCGTGGGTGATTGGACGTACGCTCATGTCATTATCGACAATGGGGCAGGGCGATTATGATATCTCTCAGCAAGGGAATACACCGCTTGGTGTGACCGTTTTTTCAAGTGCGGATACCAAGCGTGACGCACTCGAAATTGCGCAATTAACGACGTCAGAAGGTGAGTTATTTGCTCGCCGCTCTCGTTTGTGGGTCGCGGGGCATCCTATCTTAGTTGCCGAATTATTTTTGCCGCATTCGCCTGTTTATAAAATGGAGAGTATCGATGACGTCAACTAAAGCTAAAGCCTATTGGCAACTGACGAGAATGGATAAACCCATTGGTACATTACTATTGCTATGGCCAACCTTGTGGGCGTTGATTCTTGCCGCTGGAGGGATCCCCAATATTCACGTACTGGTGGTATTTTGTTTGGGTGTGGTCATGATGCGCAGTGCTGGCTGTGTTATCAACGACTTCGCCGATCGCAATGTTGATGGATTGGTTAAGCGTACACAGCACCGCCCGTTGCCTTCTGGCACGGTGTCATCTAAAGAAGCGATAGGGCTGTTTCTTGTGTTGGCGGTCGCCTCGTTTTTGCTTGTGCTCACTATGAATACGTTGACGATTCAACTGTCGCTAGTGGGATTGGTTTTAGCGTTTATTTATCCGTTCATGAAGCGCTTTACGCATCTGCCACAATTGTTTCTAGGTTTAGCTTTTAGCTGGGCAATCCCAATGGCGTGGGCTGCCCAAGCTAATGAGCTGCCAGTCGTCTTGTGGTTTGTGTTCGCACTAAACGCGTTGTGGACCATTGCCTACGACACACAATACGCCATGGTAGATCGCGATGACGACCTGAATGTGGGTATTAAGTCGACCGCGATATTGTTTGGTCGCCGAGATAAACTTATTATTGGTTTGTTGCAAATGGCCGTCTTGGCAATGCTCATGACGCTTGGTCATTGGTATGAATTAGGGACCAGTTATTATTGGAGTTTGCTTGTTGTTGGTGCGCTGTTTGTTTACCAACAATGGTTGATTCGACACCGAGAACGTAGTCTTTGTTTCCAAGCATTTTTAAATAATAATTATGTGGGTATGGCGATCACGACAGGATTATTAGTCTCCCTGTGGTAACTCGTCTCGTTAGTAAACGTGCCTGTGGTAAATATTCTGTCATTATAAAAACGCCGACTCATGATGAGTCGGCGTTTTTATTTTGAGCGATTCTATGTTGAATCCGTGAGGATAGCGCGAACGCTTAAAGCGATGTTTCCGCCGTCGGCTCGTCAGATTGATGGACACTTTCCTGAATGGTTAACTTCACCTCAGGGTAAAGCAAAGAATATAGGAGGTTTGCCAGTGCTTCTGTTTGAGTGGTATCACAATTGCCGTCGACATCCAGATATTGCTGGTCTTTCAAGGTGCTGAACAATGAAGCAAAGACACCTTTGTCGAAAAACTCTGGGGCATTAATACCATGCAAGCGACCTAGGCGCTGTGCGATGTCTTGGCTCTTCTGCTCAAGGTCTTGCTTATCCAGCTCAGGGTAAGCCGCCAAAAGGTTCAGGGCGATTGCGTAGCGTTGAAGGGTTTCTGAAATAGTTCGACCTAGCAGCATCAACATTTGAGTGTTGGACTGATTCATCGACACCAACCCGTTATCAATAATAAGCAATTCTTGGCGTGCAAGCTCTTCAACAATGTGATCAGTGAGGTTATCCAGTTCACTTGCATCGATGCTCAAAAACAGCTCTTTTTGCAAAAACGGATACAGCTTAGCCACATTGGACTTAATGACCTCGAGTGATAAAGCGTGTTCTCGAATCAACATTTGTGCAATCAATGAGGGCAGGGCAAACAAGTGGATAATGTTGTTGCGATAATAAGTCATTAGAATTGATTGGTTTCGATCAAGCGAGATAATATCGCCCAGCGAATCCGACTCAACAACAAACTTATCTAGTGATTCTGCGTGCTCAACTAGGGCTTCAGCCGTAGTGGTTGGCATGGTTGATGTCTCGGAATACGGCACGTTTTTAAGCAGTGCGAGATAACAATCGATTTGATTCACTAAGCTGTCGCGAGACAAGGCGCGCTGGCGAGACGCCAATAAAGCGGTCGCACATAGGGTTAAGGCATTAGCCGCTGCTGCGTCGTTAATGTGTGTCATCATCTTCGTAGCAAGGTTATTGACTACTGGAGTAAGCCATTCTGGTTTGCTGGTACCCATAGGGTCAATATCTTTAGCCCAGCTTGGAGCATGGTCATTCAGGTATTGGTTGAGCGGGATAGGTTCGCCAAAATTGACGTAGCCCTGTCCAAAGTTACGCAGCTTACGAATGGTCTTTAGGATCTGACCGGCGTTTTCTTTTTCTTTGCGCTTGCCTCTCAGCTCTTTAGCGTAGGTGCTGACTTCCATAACATGCTCGTAGCCAATATAAACAGGAACCAGCGTCACTGGACGATCTAGCCCTCTTAACATCGCTTGGATGGTCATGGCGAGCATGCCCGTTTTGGCTTGCAGTAATCGACCTGTGCGCGAGCGCCCACCTTCACTGAAGAATTCCACCGAATATCCTTTAGAAAATAGCTCTGCGAGGTATTCTCGGAAAATGGTTGAGTACAGCCTATTGCCTTTAAAGCTGCGTCGAATGAAGAACCCACCACCGCGTCTAAAAATAGGCCCAGCCGGGAAGAAATTTAGATTCACGCCCGCCGCAATGTGTGGTGGCACCATCCCTTCACGGTACAAAATATAGGACAACAACAGATAATCCATATGGCTGCGGTGACAAGGGACATAGACAATCTCGTGCCCATCTTGCGCTAAGCGTCGAACGGTTGAAGCGTTATTAACATTGATGCCTTGGTATAATTTGCTCCATAGCCATGTCATCACAACATCGCCAATTCTCACTAGCTTATAAGAAAAATCGGCCGCAATTTCATCCATAATTTGATGAGCTTCTTTACGAACTTTCTCGACTTCAATGCCGTTAGTCGCAGCATGATCTTGGATGGCTTGTTCAATGACAGGAGAATTTAATAACCGTTGGAACAAGACCTGCCTATTTGGCAGGTTAGGGCCTGATGCCGCGAGTTTTTGGCGAGAAAAGTGAATCCGAGCAACGCGAGCAAGTTTATGAGCAATGGATTCGTCTGTGCCATGCACGTCGGCCATATAACGCAATGATACCACTGGACTGAATCTCACCATGCAGTCGCGTCCAGACATAAAGAGCGCCTTGGCTTTCTGTAGGCTATTCATGGCTTGTAGGTAAGGTTTGGTATCGGATTCTTTACCGGGTTTGCGACCCCAGAGCACGGTTGTCGGAATGATTTGTACATCCAGAGTGGGGTCTTTTTTATGCTCTTTTAGTAGATCAGAAAACAAAGTGATTGAGTCACTTGGAACGTCATCGTCACGTGTAAACAGGGTTGGTCTTGAGGCTATGAATACAAACCGATTCCGTTCTTCTCCATTGAGCACAATTGGCTCCAGTGGATCGGGCAACCCTAATGCCACCGCTTGTTTTTGCAGTGTGAGAAGATCAACGTTCGAATTGAACGGTAACGCATATACCACAGGTTTCGTGATATCGATATTATGATCGTCAATCGGGTTTGATGGGATCGCCGTTCCTTTGACTAACACTGACATGGGCAGCTTTAATAAAGAACGGAAAAATGATTGTCGTGAAGACATAGCGGTTCACAGCCTCAATTTGTACGAAAAAAACAACGTCGAAGGTAGGGTATTGCATTAACAGTGCGCTCCTTAATCCTAGACGTCAAATTTAGAGCGCTGCAAGGATACCAGAAACTGGTCTTACCTTTTAATGAAAATAAATGTAAACAGAGAATTCGTGTCGTGAGGGGAGGTGCTGAGTAATCCAGCGACTATTTGCTAAAAAACAACCGATTGTCTTTGCAATTACAAACTTACTGGATATACTCACAGTTAACTGTATAAACAGACAGGTGATGCATGAAGCCGCTAACTCCACGACAACAGCAAGTATTTGATCTAATAAGAAAGAAAATTGAAGACGCCGGTATGCCACCCACTCGTGCCGAAATCGCAAAAGAGCTGGGTTTTCGTTCAGCAAATGCGGCAGAAGAACACCTAAAAGCATTGGCGCGTAAAAAGGCGATTGAAATCATCCCAGGCGCTTCTCGCGGTATTCGTATCCTTTTGGAACAGCCTGCAGCGAATGAAGATGAAGGATTACCATTGATAGGGCAAGTGGCGGCTGGTGAGCCTATCTTGGCGCAAGAGCATGTAGAGGCACACTATCAAGTTGACCCGAGCATGTTTAAACCTAAAGCTGACTTCTTGCTTCGCGTGAACGGCGAAAGTATGAAAGACATCGGCATTATGGATGGTGACTTACTTGCTGTACATAAAACGCAAGATGTCCGTGATGGACAGGTTGTCGTAGCACGTGTCGACGATGATGTTACCGTTAAGCGACTAGAGCGCAAAGGCTCAACAGTATTACTGCACGCTGAAAATGACTCTTTTTCTCCGATTGAGGTGGATTTAACTGCCCAGCATCTTGCTATCGAAGGGATTGCTGTCGGTATTATCCGTAATACCGACTGGATGTAAGCGAAGCGATTAGGGGGAAGTCGCCCCCTTTTACTCCTCTGTCTGGCTTTTTTACACTAAATTGTAGAAAAAACACTCGATCACTCTCCCCTCTACGCTCACTTTCTGGTATGTTTCGCACCCTTGAATCGTTCAGGAGATAATGAGTGGAAACTTGCCCACTTTGTGCTGCAGAAAATGCATCGCACTATCATAGCGATAAAAAGCGAGATTTCTTACAGTGCCAGACATGTCAGTTGGTGTTTGTACCAGCAAAGCAGCGTTTGGATGCTCGTGAAGAAAAAGCGGTCTATGATCTACATAACAATGACCCAAGTGATGAGGGTTATCGACGTTTTTTGTCTCGCGTCGCGTCGCCATTATCTGAACGATTACCTCAAGGCTCAACTGGATTAGATTTCGGCTGTGGACCGGGCCCAACCCTTTCTCTGATGTTTGAGGAGCAAGGCTTTCCGATGTCTCTGTATGACCTGTATTACTATCCAGAGTCAAAAGCGCTAGAATCAGAGTATGACTTTGTGACAGCGACCGAAGTGATAGAGCACTTGTATCAGCCAAACAATGTTTGGCAACAATGGTTAACGCTCATTAAGCCAGGAGGATACCTGGGATTAATGACAAAAATGGTGATTGATGTGGATGCCTTTTCGACATGGCACTATAAAAATGACCCAACACATGTCGTATTTTTTAGTCGCGCGACTTTCTTGTATTTAGCGAAGAGAGACGGACTAGAAATCGAGTTTATTGGTAATGATGTAATTATATTGAGGAAACTTACGTAATGAGTCGTAAGAAGAAATCGAGAACGCCTGGTATGGCTCCTGAGCCGGTTGCGGTTACGCGTAATCGTTCACAGGCTGATGTTGATGGCCGTGAACAGAAGCGTTTGAAAAAACGTAAAGGCTTAAAAGCGGGTAGCCGTCATTCTGATGGTTCAGAAAGCCACCATTCGGGTTCGTCAGTAAAACGCGATCCTCGTCTTGGAAGCAAAAAGAAGATCCCACTCATTGTGGAAGAGAAGAAAAAGCCGTCTAAGCAAGAGCGCAAAATCTCAGCAGAAAAAGAGCTTGAGATGCTTGAAAATGATGCTCAGCTTAACGTGTTACTTGATCGTCTTGAAGCGGGTGAAAATCTAGGTATTGGTCTACAAAAATACGTAGATGAAAAACTGGATCGTATGGAAATTTTGATGAACCAACTTGGTCTTGTTGTTCCTGACGACGAAGATGAAGAAGGTTTTGATGATATTGATATGCCAGTTGAAGTGATGACGAAGAAAAAGTCACCTTCTAGTGACGATGAATTATTGTCACAATTCGAAGGCATTAATATGGACCAGTTTAAAGGTTAAGGAAGGACAGCGTAGATGAATACCGTTACTTTGCTAGCAATTGTTGGTGTGCTTATTATCACTGGTTTAGCTGGCTATGCGGGCTATTTGCTACTGCAGCTTAAAAAGCAAAAGGAGTTGCTTAAGCAACACCAAAAACTGGCCATTAACAAGCGTAACGCGAATATTTTTGAGAGTGTCGATACCATTTGTCTTGCGACGATCCAGGGACAATGCGACCTTTCAGAAGCGGCGATTAGGCTTTATAACATCATGGACTACGTGCAGGGTGAACAGCGAATTGATTTTGATGAGCTGTACCCCGCGACGTCCGAGCTTTTTCATATCGTGAAAGATATGCCGCGAGGCGACGCTCGACAAGAGATGAAAAAGCAAGATCGTATGCGAGATAATCTTGCTCGCCAAAAGGCGGAAACACGCTTAGCGGATGCGATTGTCGAAGAGTTAAAGCAATTACACGTCAGCGTTCGCCCTCTAAATGATCAGATTAATGTCAAATTAGTCAGCTAGGAATGAAGAGCCTTGTTGGCTAACAAGTGATCACGCTAGCATTTTTGTTCACCGCCGACGTAAAAGTTATGGTTCAAGCGTTATCCGTCACAATCCTATGGCAAAATAGCGCTCATCTAACTCCTCGCACGAGGAGGTTAAGGCAACACAGTTTATTGGAAGTATTACCATGTCTCAAAGTCACTCAGAAACGAATCAACAGATTGTCTGGGATCAAGCGATCCTTGATAAGTATAACTATTCTGGGCCACGCTACACCTCATACCCAACCGCGGTAGAGTTTCATGAAGCGTACACCATCTCTGACTATGACATGGCTTGTACTCAATATCAGGACCGCCCGCTTTCGTTGTATGTCCATATCCCGTTTTGCCACAAGCTTTGTTATTACTGTGGCTGTAATAAGGTGATTACTCGACATGCCCACAAAGCAGACGAGTACCTTGATGTTATCGAACATGAAATCCGCCAGCGTGCGACGTTGTTGCAAGGCCGAAAAGTCACGCAATTGCACTTTGGTGGTGGTACGCCGACATTTTTGACGAAAAGCCAAATCAGTCGCCTAATGACGATCTTACGCAGCGAATTCTTCTTTGAAGAGGGTGCAGAGATCAGCATTGAGGTTGACCCGAGAGAAATCGAGCTAGATATGCTCGACCATCTTCGTCACGAAGGCTTTAATCGCTTGAGTATTGGTGTTCAAGACTTCAATAAAGAAGTCCAAGTACTTGTTAACCGTGAACAAGATGAAGCCTTTATTTTTGCGATGGTTAAGCGAGCGAAAGAACTGGGTTTCCGTTCGACTAACCTAGATCTTATCTATGGTTTACCGAAACAAACTAAAGCCTCGTTTGCGGCCACGCTTGAGCAGGTGTTATCGCTGCGCCCTGGTCGCTTGTCGGTATTCAATTATGCTCATATGCCCACTTTATTTGCGGCACAACGCAAAATTAAAGATGAAGACCTGCCTATCGCAGAAGAAAAAATGGCGATTTTGCAAGACACGATCGCGACACTGACTGATGCTGGTTATCAATTCATCGGGATGGATCACTTTGCGCTCCCTGACGATGAACTGGCTGTTGCTCAGCGTGAGGGTAAGCTGCATAGAAACTTCCAGGGCTACACCACGCAAGGTGAATGTGACTTGGTTGGGTTTGGTGTTTCGGCTATCTCAATGATTGGTAATAGTTACGCTCAGAACCAGAAAGAGCTTAAAAAATATTACGAGCAGGTCAATGAGTTACGACATGCGTTGTGGAAAGGCGTCGTATTGGATAACGATGACCTGATTCGTCGTGAAGTCATCAAGCAACTTATCTGTAATTTCAAGCTTGATATTCACTCTATTGAGCAGGGTTTTGGCCTTAAGTTTACTCAGTATTTTGCCGAAGATTTGGCTCTGCTTCAGACCTTTGTGGATGACGAGCTTGTCTCGGTAGATAAAGAGTCGATAGAAGTGACCCTGAGAGGCCGGTTATTAATCCGTAATATTTGCATGTGCTTTGACAAATACTTACGTCAACGTGCTCGTCAGCAGCAGTTCTCGCGTGTTATCTAGTTTTTGATGAGTGATTCCTGGGCTGTTTAGCCTTTAGCCTTTAGCCTTCGTCTCATTTAACACTTGCGCCGTTTTATTCAGGTGATGTTAGCAAGAAGAGAACATGTTCAAAAAAAAGGTCGTAGCTTCTCGCTACGGCCTTTTTTTGGTGGCTTAGGGTGATGAAGCAAGTGTTAATACAGCTCTTTGAGCTTTCTCGTTAGGGTGTTCCTTCCCCAACCAAGGACCTTTGCAGCATCTTGTTTGTGGCCATTGGTATGGTTGAGCGCTGCCTCGAGTAAAATGCGTTCAAATTGTGGCAGGGATTTATTCAAGATCTCTGATTCTCCCGACTCCAGAGCGGTTTGGGCCCAAGACGACAGCAATTTCTGCCAATCCCCTTCTTCATTTTCAGAGAGCTTTCGCGGCTCATCAAGTAATTCTGTTGGTAGATCGCTGGGGAGAATTTCACTGCCACTTGCCATGACGGTCAGCCATCGGCAGGTATTTTCTAACTGTCTAACATTTCCTGGCCACTCGAGCTTGGTGAGGATGTCGACGGTGTCTGTGCCAAGTGACTTGCATTCGACGGCGAGTTCTTCTGCCGCGAGTGATAAGAAGTGGTAGGTCAGCTTCTCAATATCTTGTTTACGTTCTCTAAGGGCCGGGATGTGAATACGAATGACATTAAGCCGATGGTATAAATCTTCCCTAAACTCACCTTGCGCGACGAGCTTTTCCAAATGCTGGTGTGTGGCCGCAACAATACGGACATCCACTTTAACCGCCGCGTGGCCGCCGACACGATAGAACTGACCGTCGGCTAATACACGTAACAGGCGCGTTTGAATGTCGAGTGGCATATCACCGATTTCATCCAAAAAGAGTGTTCCGCCATTGGCTTGTTCAAACCGCCCTTGGCGAACGCTGTTTGCCCCGGTAAATGCGCCTTTCTCATGACCAAAAAGCTCAGACTCGATGAGATCTCTAGGGATGGCCGCCATATTGAGAGCAATAAAAGGCTTATTGGCCCGAGGGCTATGGCGATGCAGCGCGTGCGCCACGAGTTCTTTACCTGTTCCTGATTCACCATTGATAAGTACAGAGATCGATGAACGTGATAGTCGCCCGATGGCTCTAAACACCTCTTGCATGGCCGGGGCTTCACCAATGATTTCTGGTGCATTCGTCGGGACCACTTCTTCAGATGTGAGTGTTTTCTTTTGTTCTTGGTTGTGTGCAATGGCACGCTCAACGAGCGTCAGTGTCTCATCAATGTCAAAGGGCTTTGGTAGGTACTCAAATGCCCCTTTTTGATAGGCGTTCACTGCAGCATCTAAGTCCGAGTGGGCCGTCATGATAATAACGGGTAAATCGGGGGCGCGTTTCTGCACTTGATTAAGCAGTTCAATCCCATCCATGCCTGGCATGCGGATATCAGATACCAAGACATCAGGCACTTCTCGTTCTAGTGCCATCAGTACACTCTCTGCATCGGCAAAGGTTTCGCATTTTATATTTGCTGACGACAGGGTTTTATCTATCACCCATCGTATTGAACTGTCGTCATCGACGACCCATACATAACCTTTACTCATAGCCAAACGTCCTTACAGCAAGCCCATCCGTGATGTTAAATAGGCAAATAAATAGTAAAAATGGTACGACCGGGCCAACTTTCTACGTCTATTTTTCCATTGTGTTGGTCGATCAAGTTTTGTGAGATAGAGAGTCCTAATCCGGTACCACCTTCACGCCCACTCACCATGGGATAGAACAAGGTGTCTTGTAATTCTGTTGGAATGCCGGGGCCGTTGTCGATAATCTCAATACGCGCAGCCAACTTGTGACGCTGGCCATGGATATTCGCTTGATGCACAGTGCGTGTACGCAAGGTGATTTGGCCGTTATCTTGCTTAGCGAGTATCAAGGCTGCATTACTGGTGATGTTAAGTAATGCTTGTTCGATCTGATCGGTGTCCATCAAAATGGGTGGAAGACTGGGATCGTAATCTCGCTCGATAGAAAGGCTTGTTCCCGCCTCTAACTCTACCAGTTGTCTTACTTTCTCAAGGATTAAGTGCAGGTTCTCTTCTTTTTTTGTGCCAGGCTTTTGCGGGCCCAATAAACGGTCCACCAGAGCTCGTAACCGGTCAGCTTGCTCGATAATGATATGGGTGTATTCGTTAAGGCTCGGGTCTGGCAGCATTTTAGATAGCAACTGAGCCGCTCCTCGTAAACCGCCGAGTGGATTTTTTATCTCATGCGCCAGTCCGCGAACTAAGAGCTTTGCCGCTTGTTGCTGCGCGTGCTGGTTGAGCTCTTGTGTTAATCGTTTTTGCTGACCGATTTTTCGCATCTCTATGAGTAGCATCAAGTCCTTATTCCATGACATAGGACTGACGGTAACCTCAAGAAGTAATGGCTTGCCATCGACCACAAAGGTCACATCGCTATCGGTAATGCTTTGTCCACTTTGTAGTGGCTGGGTTAAAAGGGCGAGATCGAGAGAAGCGTGTTGGATAAATTGAGAGAGATGTGAATCCACCAAGCGCTTAGAGCTTTGAGCAAAAAGTTGTTCCGCCGCAGGGTTGGCATAACGAACCGTTAAGGATTCATCCAGCATTAATGTTGCGGTGACCACATTACTTAATATGGCATTTGTCAGTTCGCTATTTGGCACTCGCTTCCCTTACTCTGCTCGTCATTGGTGCATTGCACGTCTTTGAATAACACCAAGCACCAAGTTGGTGCAATGAATATTCAAGTATGGCGCAATTTGTCAGCGAGTAAAAGCAGCAACGCTGTTGTTAAGGCTATTGCACCGTTGTGCGATGTAAATGCACCGTTATCGTATCTGATGATGCAATAACCTTGCCGCTTTGTAGGATTTGAATCGTAAGTGTATGTGTGCCACGGTCAATGTACTTTAAAGACCAGTAAGGGTTAGATTTCGGCGCGCCATAAGGCTTACCATCGAGTAACAACTGAAGCTTGTCACCAATATCCAAGTTGCGGTTAATATCCCCGGTAACCTCGATAAAGCCTGGATTACTGCGGATCGTCGCATCGTGAGCCGGAGCGGTGATTCTCACCTTTGTCGTGCTTTTTGCTTGTGTTTTATTCGTCGTTTTTTTGATTCTTTCGACACTGAGATTCACGGGGTCATTGATGTCCGTGATTTCATGAGTAACAGGAGTGGGGGTCGCAATTTTAATCAGTTTAGCGCTGGGATGATCAGGAGTATCGCTAAAATGCAGTACACCCTTGTTGTCTGTCCATACATAGACATCGGCAGAATGAACGATGATGCTTATCAGCAACAAGCCGAATCCCCACAATCTTTTCATGCCACTCTCTCCTATGATTTTTAATGATATGAATGAAAAGGTATGCCGCAAATGAACATTCCGTCTTCATAGGGTAGCGAAAGCGTGTTTTGTTCCGATATAAAAAAAGCCCGCCTGCGAGGCGAGCTTTATTATCTTATTGCAACAATGCAATTTACATCAAGAAGGCGACTTATACTGAGTAGTAAAGTTCGAATTCTAGAGGGTGCGTTGTCATGTTGATAAGCTCAACATCTTTTGATTTAAGATCGATGTAAGAATCGATGAAATCATCAGAGAATACACCGCCAGCGGTTAAGAACTCACGATCGGCATCTAGAGCTTTAAGCGCGACTTCTAGAGATTCAGCAACCGTTGGAATTTCTGCTGCTTCTTCTGCTGGAAGGTCGTAAAGGTCTTTGTCCATCGCTTCGCCAGGGTGGATCTTGTTCTTGATTCCGTCAAGGCCAGCCATCAGCATTGCTGAGTAGCATAGGTACGGGTTCGCAGCTGGGTCACCAAAGCGTAGCTCGATACGGCGTGCTTTAGGGCTTGGTACCACTGGGATACGGATTGAAGCAGAACGGTTACGTGCAGAGTATGCAAGCATAACAGGTGCTTCAAAACCCGGTACAAGACGCTTGTATGAGTTTGTTGATGGGTTAGCAAATGCGTTAATAGCACGAGCGTGTTTGATGATGCCGCCGATGTAGTAGATAGCAAGGTCAGATAGACCGCCGTACTTATCACCAGCAAACAAGTTAACACCGTCTTTAGCAAGAGATTGGTGAACGTGCATACCAGAACCGTTATCACCAACAAGTGGTTTAGGCATAAAGGTTGCCGTTTTACCGAACGCGTGAGCAACGTTATGTACAACGTACTTGTAGATTTGAGTTTCATCGGCTTTCGTTGTCAACGTATTGAAACGAGTCGCGATTTCATTTTGACCAGCGGTTGCCACTTCATGGTGGTGAGCTTCAACAACAAGACCCATCTCTTCCATAACAAGACACATTGCAGAACGGATATCTTGAGAAGAATCAACAGGAGCGACTGGGAAGTAACCACCTTTAACGCCTGGACGGTGACCTTTGTTACCACCTTCGAAATCAGAACCTGTGTTCCAAGCGGCTTCAATGTCGTCAATCTTGAAGAAAGAACCAGACATATCCGTGTTGAATTTCACGTCATCAAAAAGGAAGAATTCAGGTTCTGGACCGATAAGAACCGTGTCTGCAATACCAGTAGCGCGTAGGTACTCTTCAGAACGTTTCGCGATTGAGCGAGGGTCACGGTCATAGCCTTGCATAGTAGCAGGCTCAAGGATGTCACAACGGATGTTCAGCGTTGAATCTTCTGTGAACGGGTCAAGTACTGCGCTTGATGCGTCAGGCATCATTACCATGTCAGATTCGTTGATACCCTTCCAACCAGCAACAGATGAACCATCGAACATTTTGCCTTCTTCAAAGAAGTCATTGTCGATTTGGTGTGCAGGAATAGAGATGTGCTGTTCTTTACCTTTAGTATCAGTAAAGCGTAGGTCGACGAATTTCACTTCGTTTTCTTGGATCAGCGATAGTACATTTTCTACGGACATCTTGGATAACCTCCAGTGTTATTAATACGGTTTAATAGCTACGATTTATGTAATCGGCATTGATTAACGTCTGCTTAGTGAAGTGCGTTAATCGATGCTGATTTTTATAAAGCTAAAACCGTGCCAAAAAATAAATCCTTTATTTTTCATTGGTTTGATTCTTTACTGCTCCAGATTGGTTCTTTTTATGCACCAAAATGATCATTGGTTGCACTTTAATGGTGCAATATTTATTTTTTGCACCAAGTTGAATCAATCGCCCATACATTCAGCATGGCTTTTCAAACGATGTCAACCCTAATCAAATGCTTACAGGTAACATTGTTGGCAAAAAACGGATGCCAATAAAGCGTGAAAACGATTAATTGCAAAAATTTCAACGAAGTTGATCACATATTTTTTGGGTCTAGCCTATTATCTGGTATATTATTGAGCGTTTTTGAAATCCAGCTAGCAGCAATCAAGCAGCAGCCTCTAATGAGTGAAAGAAAAACCCATGTCTACTCCACAGATTGATAAGTTAAGAAACATCGCGATCATCGCGCACGTTGACCACGGTAAAACTACCCTAGTTGATAAATTGCTACAGCAATCCGGTACTCTGGAATCTCGTGGCGAAGCAGAAGAACGCGTGATGGATTCGAACGATATCGAAAAAGAACGTGGTATTACCATTCTTGCTAAAAATACAGCGATCAACTGGAACGATTACCGTATTAATATCGTTGATACTCCTGGACACGCGGACTTCGGTGGTGAAGTTGAGCGTATTATGTCTATGGTTGACTCTGTATTGTTGATCGTTGACGCCGTTGACGGCCCAATGCCTCAAACGCGTTTCGTGACGCAAAAAGCTTTCGCTCACGGCCTTAAGCCAATTGTTGTTATCAACAAAATTGACCGTCCTGGCGCTCGCCCTGAGTGGGTTATGGACCAAATTTTTGATTTGTTCGACAATCTAGGCGCGACAGATGAGCAACTAGACTTCACTACTGTCTACGCATCAGCACTAAACGGCTGGGCGACGATGGAAGAAGGTGTTACTGGCGAAAACATGGAACCATTGTTCCAAGCGGTTGTTGACACAGTAGATGCACCAGCGGTTGATCTAGATGGCCCACTTCAAATGCAAGTGTCTCAACTAGACTACAGCTCATATGTCGGTGTTATCGGTGTATGTCGCGTAACTCGTGGTAGCGTTAAGCCAAACCAACAAGTGTCTATCATCAATGCTGAAGGTAAAAAACGTAACGGTAAAGTCGGTACGGTTCTTGGTTACCTAGGTCTTGATCGCCATGAAGTTGATCAAGCAAATGCGGGTGATATCATCGCTATCACAGGTCTAGGCGAGCTTAAAATTTCAGATACTATCTGTGATGTGAACAATGTTGAAGCAATGACACCACTGTCTGTTGATGAACCAACAGTAACGATGACATTCCAAGTAAACACTTCTCCGTTCGCGGGTAAAGAAGGTAAGTTCGTAACGTCACGTAACATCCTTGAGCGCCTAGAGAAAGAATTGGTTCATAACGTAGCACTACGCGTTGAAGAAACTGATAACCCAGATCGTTTCCGTGTTTCAGGTCGTGGTGAGCTTCACCTTTCTATCCTGATCGAAAACATGCGTCGTGAAGGTTTCGAGCTAGCAGTATCTCGTCCAGAAGTTATCATCAAGAAAGATGAAGACGGCAATCTAACAGAACCATTTGAAACGGTAACGATTGATGTTCTAGAAGAGCACCAAGGCGGTATCATGGAAAACATTGGTCTACGTAAAGGTGAGCTGACAGATATGGCTCCAGATGGTAAAGGCCGTGTACGTATGGACTTTATGATGCCTTCTCGTGGTCTTATCGGTTTCCAAACTGAATTCCTAACACTGACATCAGGTTCAGGTCTTCTTTATCACTCATTTGATCACTACGGTCCACACAAAGGTGGCGTAATCGGTCAACGTAACAATGGCGTACTTATCTCTAACGCAACAGGTAAAGCACTGACTTATGCATTGTTTAACCTACAAGAGCGTGGCCGTCTGTTTGCTGAGCACGCAGATGAAGTATACGAAGGTCAGATCATCGGTATTCACAATCGTTCAAACGACCTAACAGTAAACTGTCTGAAAGGTAAGCAACTAACCAACGTTCGTGCATCTGGTACAGATGAAGCACAGGTTCTTTCGCCACCTATCAAGCACACGCTTGAGCAAGCGCTAGAGTTCATTGATGAAGATGAGCTAGTAGAAGTAACACCAGAAAGCATTCGTATCCGTAAGAAACTTCTTACTGAAAACGAGCGTAAGCGCGCATCTCGCCCTGCTAAGTAATTAGCGAGTCGATAGATATGAAAAAGCCCTGCATTTGCAGGGCTTTTTGCTTTCTAACGTATTTTAGGATGAGACATGGAAAAAACGCCTCTAGGTTTATGTCTCTGACGATAACCGGATTTACCGATATCGTTTAAGTGAGTAAAGCCAGCGTCGAGTGGGAGGCGATAGACTGCTCTCGCGACCTCATGCCTGCTACAGTATTTGTTTCAATACCTTATCTGCACTTACTCGTGTAATTTTCTTAATCAGCTTTTGTACGGGCTCTGGGTAGTGCTCAATTTTCTCTAGCTGCTTATAGGTGCAGATGAGTTGCGTGTGCTGAAGGATATTGGCGACTTCTTTGTCGAACTTTTCGGTTAAATGGGCGTAGTTATCTTGAATTAAAATGGCATTTTCAAGATCCAGCTTCCAAGCGCGAGGGTTGAGATTGTTGCCCGTAATCAACATATAGCGTTTATCAACCCACAGCCCCTTAAGGTGGAAACTATTATCATCATGTTTCCATAAGTTGAGGCTTAACTGACGACTCGCGATGTGAGCTTCATTGGCTTTGGCAAAGCGACGAAGATTCATCTCATACAGATAAGGAAGCCCACCAATGGTCTTAAACTCTTCTTCTGGAGAGATATAGAAGTCGTTGGCGGTCTTATCACCGACAACAATCGTGACTTTTACTCCCCGTTTGAGTGCTTTCTTGATTTCTTTAGCGACGGGCTTGGGGAAATTAAAATATGGCGTACAGATAAATATTTCATCTGTCGCTAATGCAAGCAGTTGAGTGATGCGGTGATTTAACTTATTGCGACGTTTACCGATTCCAACCAGTGGCGTGACCGAAACCTGGTGCTCATTGGCGGGTTCATGGTCAAACACATATTGCGCTTGAGATAGTGAGCCACGAAGTTGACGAATTTCCGCTTTAATATCTTTAGCCGTTGGTTTTGCTGGTAAAGAAAGGTCGTTGACTGCTGGGTTGCTGACCATTTCGTTTTGAATGAAATAGACCATCGACTCTGCGAGTTTCGCATTGCCAAGCACATGATAGCGGTCGAATCGGTAGCGTTCTTGGTAGTTTAAGTAGATATTATTAAGACTAGCGCCGCTGTAAATGACTTTATCGTCAACAATAAAACCTTTGAGGTGCAATACGCCAAAGACCTCACGACCACGCACGGGAATGCCGTAAACGGGAATACCATGTTCATTCTTCTGACGAAACTCACGATACATAGTGGCATTGCCATCTGATTGCGCTGCGCCGATCAAGCCGCGCTGCGCGCGATGCCAATCAACACAAACCGCAATATCAAGATCAGGGTTTCTCTGTTTCGCAAGGTAAAGCTCAGAGAGTACTTCGCGTCCAGCGTCATCGTCTTCAAGATAAAGTGCGACTAGGTAGATTCTTGATTGCGCCTCACGTATCGCTTGAATAAGATATTCGCGATAATCGTTGGCAGAATACAAGACCTCAAACTGGTCTGGATCCTGCGCCAAAGAGGGCAGCTGTTCAAAAGATTTCCTAAGAGCCATCATGTGGGAGACTTTACCTTTCTTAAATGCAAAATTGCTAACCTAGCATTTTACCAAATTCTTATAGCGTATGGATAGTAAACCGTTGATAAGTTTATGTCGGATCAATGTAACGCATTGCAACAAGTGATTTCCCGCCTTGAATATAGCGCATATATAGCTGTTTTATTGCGTTGGGCAGCGCATCTTCACTAATTGTTTCAAATCCATGCTGGGAATAAAACGACTCGAGATGGTTCAATGCAAAACAAAAATCACGTTCGGAAAGCTCAGTGGCAACAAGGTGGCGCATGAGTGCATGGCCAATGCCGGCTTCACGATAATCTGGAATCACTAGCATCCCCGTCATTAGTCGATAGGTTTCGATGTTACGAAAGCGCACGAGTCCACATAATTGATGGTCTTGCTTGGCGGTGATGATACGTTCATCCGCCTTAGGCTTGGCTGCTGGGTAGTGTGACTTATAGATTTTTTTTGCTAGTGGCAGCCTAATGGGGTCTAAAAGACCAAAATTTAACGTATCCATAGCCAATACTTACTCTGAAGAGATAGAATAGGCGCAGTGTAAGCCATCAATGAATGCCCATGCAAACTGAACATAACGCACAATTACGCCCTTTTCATACCTTTGCTATCCAGCAGACGTGTCAGCAGCTCGTCACGGTTGAGTCCGTGCAGGATGTCATTGATACCTACTGCGATGAGCGCTGGAGTTTATTGCCTAAATTAATGTTAGGGAAGGGCAGCAATGTACTATTTACCGAGCACTTTGACGGTATTATTCTTGTGAATCACTTGATGGGCGTACAGTGCAGTAGCTCTGAGGCACATCATCATCTTCATGTTGCTGGTGGCGAAGATTGGCCAGCACTGGTCGAATGGTGTGTTAAGCAAGGTTATGCTGGCTTAGAAAACCTCGCTCTGATCCCTGGTTGTGCAGGGAGTGCGCCGATTCAAAATATTGGTGCGTATGGGCTGGAGTTTAAAGATATCTGTGAGTATGTGGATTATTTATGTCTCGATAGCCTCGAAGTGAAGAGACTAGATCGGGCGGCGTGTAATTTTGGCTACCGCGATTCTATCTTCAAGCAGACCTTGCAAAATAAAGCGATCGTCGTTGCCGTTGGGCTCAAGCTCGATAAGCGTTGGCAACCCAATTTATCTTATGGCCCATTACAGCGCTTGGATAGCGATAGCTGCACGCCTCAAGAGGTGTTTGATATTGTCGTGCAAGTACGCCAAGAAAAATTGCCCGATCCATCAAAAATCGGTAACGCCGGAAGCTTCTTTAAAAACCCTGTCGTATCAATGTCTGATTTTGAATCGCTTAAGAAAACGCACCCCGATCTTGTCGCTTTTCCATTTAACGATGGGATGAAATTGGCGGCTGGGTGGTTAATTGATCAGTGTGGCCTGAAAGGAAAAAAAGTGGGCGGAGCAATGGTTCACCCTAACCAGGCACTAGTATTAGTCAATGCTAATCAGGCGACGGCGCAAGATGTCGTGACATTGGCTGCCATTGTCAGACAAACCGTCTTGGACAAGTTTGCGGTTGAATTGGAGCATGAGGTGCGCTTCATGGGGCGTCAGTGTGAAGTGTACTTAAAGGATTTATTATGAAGGAACACCAGTTAAAACTCGCCATATTAAAGCAACTCTCTGAAGGTGGTTTTCACTCTGGTGAGGCGCTGGGAGAGTTATTGGGAATTTCACGCGCGGCCATTAGTAAACACATTCAAGGCATCCAGCAATGGGGTGTTGATATTTACAGAGTACAAGGCAAGGGCTATCAGTTGGCCCAGCCTATGGAATTGCTTTGTACGGATACGCTTAGCCGCAGCTTACACTCCTCATTTGAGTTAATCCCAATCATTGATTCAACCAACCAATATCTGCTCGACAAACAGCACGAACTGGCATCTGGTCATGTTTGTATCTCTGAGTATCAAGCGAAAGGGCGAGGACGACGTGGGCGTGAGTGGGTCTCTCCATTTGGCGCTAACCTTTATCTTTCAATGTATTGGCGACTGGAGGCTGGTATGGCCGCCGCTATGGGATTGAGTCTTGTGGTGGGTGTTGCCATTGTTGAGGCCCTAGAGAGTCTGGGCATCGATGGCGTCAAACTAAAGTGGCCGAATGATCTCTACTACAACGACCGTAAGCTTGCGGGCATTTTAGTTGAGATGTCGGGTCAAGCTGGAGCCGCGGCCAATCTGGTCATCGGTATGGGCATGAACCTGAGAATGAATGCTCAAACTGAAGGCATAGATCAGCCCTGGACATCACTTAATGATGTCGTTGAGAGCCCTTTTAGCCGCAATGAACTTGTTGTTGCGTTTGTTCGCGCATGGCGTCAAGCACTGGAAGACTACGAAATCAAGGGAATGCAGGGCTTTGTGGAGCGCTGGAATCGACATGATAATTTCATGGGCCGAGAGGTGAGGCTTATTATTGGGCCTAGAGAGGTAAAAGGTACGGTGCGTGGCATTGACCCAACGGGTGCCGTCTTATTGGAAACCGATAATGGTATTGAGCCCTTTATCGGTGGTGAAATATCGTTACGTAAAGCGTAATCATTTTAAGGGTGGGCGAAGAAAGCCGCTATTTTCTGAGATGGACCCTTTCCACACAATGATTTGGCCCTTTCTCAAGGATAAGCTGTGCCCGTTCGCGAGTGGGCAAGATGTTTTGCGCTAAGTTTTTGCCGTTTATTGAATGCCAAATATTACGGGCTTTTTGCGACGCTTCTTGTTCCGACAGTTGGGTGTAGTGACTGAAGTAAGACCCTGGACGAGTGAATGCCCCATGACGGAATTTCATAAATCGTTGCACATACCAATGCTCAATTAGCTCACTGTCCGCGTCGACGTAAAGAGAAAAGTCGAGGAAGTCCGTTAGGAAAATACGATGTGGGTCATCAATATAGTCGATACCGCTTTGCAGCACGTTTAGCCCTTCAATAATTAATACATCAGGTAGGTCAACGACCTTTTTCTCATCGGTAATATCGTAGGTAAGGTGGGAATATACCGGGGCGACAACATCTCGCTTACACGCTTTCACGTCCGAGACAAATTGAACCAAACGACGCATATCATAAGACTCGGGGAAGCCTTTCTTGGTCATCAACCCTTTTTCAAGTAACACCTTATTTGGGTATAAAAAGCCATCGGTAGTGATGAGTTCAACCTTTGGGTGATTCTCCCAGCGGCTCAGTAGCGCCTTGAGCAGTCGCGCTGTGGTGCTTTTCCCAACGGCGACACTACCCGCGATACCGATAATAAAGGGAGGCATGTGTTCGTTTTGTCCAAGAAACTCTTGTAGGACTGAGTTTCGTCTTTGGCGAGAGGCGACGTAGAGGTTGAGCAGGCGAGACAAAGGCAAATAAACCTCGGTGGCTTCCCGCATAGTGAGATCTTCATTGATACCTTGAAGTTCTTTCAAATCGTCTTCGGTCAGTGTCATCGGTACAGCATTACGGCGTGCTGACCATTGCTCACGATTAAAGGACATAAAAGGGCTCATAACTCACCAAACATCAACGTTTCCATACAAAGAGTGCTGAACATACCTCAAGCAACGAATAAATCAAATAATTCATGCAACAGAACACGTTGAATCGATGAAAATGCGCACAAAAATTGAGCGAAAGAAAAGAATGTGCAGGAAAAGCAAATTTTTTTTAAATTAACGGTTGCATCGATAGGGTTCATTCAATAAAATGCGCTCCACTTATGCCGACTTAGCTCAGTAGGTAGAGCAACTGACTTGTAATCAGTAGGTCACCAGTTCGACTCCGGTAGTCGGCACCATTTTCTCCTTACCTAAGACGTAAGCAGATGTTGAAAATGGATATAAGTATGGAGGGGTTCCCGAGTGGCCGAAGGGATCAGACTGTAAATCTGACGGCTCTGCCTTCGATGGTTCGAATCCATCTCCCTCCACCATATTCCTAAGGAAATAGCTCTTTAGAGTTAACCTGTTGCGTGCATCGTATAATGGCTATTACCTCAGCCTTCCAAGCTGATGATGCGGGTTCGATTCCCGCTGCACGCTCCACATTTCGAGCGCTGATATAGCTCAGTCGGTAGAGCGCACCCTTGGTAAGGGTGAGGTCCCCAGTTCAAATCTGGGTATCAGCACCAGCTCTACAAAGCAAATATTTCCTTTTGATATATACTTACTGCCAAACTATTTTGGTTGCGTGGTCATTTAAGCCACTTTAATCCGTACCTAGAGGGACAACTCATGTCTAAAGAAAAATTTGAACGTACGAAACCGCACGTAAACGTTGGTACTATCGGCCACGTTGACCACGGTAAAACAACTCTAACAGCTGCTATCTGTACTACACTTGCAAAAGTGTACGGCGGTGTTGCTAAAGATTTCGCATCTATCGATAACGCTCCAGAAGAGCGCGAACGTGGTATCACAATCGCTACTTCTCACGTTGAGTACGATACTCCATCGCGTCACTACGCACACGTTGACTGTCCAGGACACGCGGATTATGTTAAAAACATGATCACTGGTGCTGCTCAAATGGACGGCGGTATCCTAGTTGTTGCTGCGACAGATGGCCCTATGCCTCAAACTCGTGAGCACATCCTACTTGGTCGTCAAGTTGGTATCCCTTACATCATCGTATTCATGAACAAATGTGACATGGTTGATGACGAAGAGCTACTTGAGCTAGTAGAAATGGAAGTTCGTGAACTTCTTTCTGAGTACGAATACCCAGGTGATGACCTTCCAGTCATCCAAGGTTCTGCACTTGGCGCACTAAACGGCGAAGAGCAATGGG
>NZ_JBHFOL010000023.1:0-57720 GCF_053544015.1 Vibrio sp. E150_011 | reverse complement strand
CCCCATGTGAGAGTAGGACATCGCCAGGCTTTAATTTATGGACACTTGCAATAGCGAGTAACCCACTGCGGAGTGGTAGTTCAGTTGGTTAGAATACCGGCCTGTCACGCCGGGGGTCGCGGGTTCGAGTCCCGTCCACTCCGCCACTTATACTAAGCCCTAGTCGAAAGACTAGGGCTTTTTTACATCTTCAAATATCACCTGAAAATCCCCCGGACTCTTTGGCGTCTCTTACGTACGATTTTAACCACTTATTATTTTTTGATGTCATGATTATTACTGCATCCTATAAGTAAATTAAGCCGGAAAAACATATTTTTCTTCGTAAATTTAATCTGCTTCATATTATTCTAAAATAATGAATATCGATCTTCGTCACCTGAGTTATGATACGAAAACATGTTAGGTATCCTATTCTGTAAAATTTGAGTGATAATATGAAGCTAAAAACGCAGACTTATTTATTGTCGGCAATTATCTTAAGTGCGATGATCGTAGTGACGGTAACAGGCTTGTGGGCGCTACGATTAGCGAGTGACAGTGATAATAAAGCTCGTGTAACCGAGTTATTTACTAGCGCTTATTCAACGGTTGTTCAGCTTGAAATTCTGGCTGATGAGGGGGTTATAAGCGTTGATGACGCCAAGATGATTGCGACAAGAGTACTGAGAAACAATATCTATAAAGATAATGAATATGTTTATGTAGCGGATGAACACATGAAATTTATTGCGGCTCCTCTTGACCCACAATTACATGGAACTAGTTTCCACGATTTTACTGACAGTAGTGGGAATAGTGTCGGCAATATCATCATGACTGCCTTAGGGGGGCGTCAGGGCCATCTGGTTGAATATGAATGGTCTCAGAAGCTTCCTGATGGCAGTGTTGAAAGTAAACTCTCTATTGCTGAGCGGACACCTAAGTGGCAATGGGTTGTCGGTACTGGAATTGGTTTCAATGAGGTCAATCAGCGCTTCTGGTCAACGGCACAGTGGCAATTAGGGTTATGTGCTTTCATATTGCTGGGGATATTTTCAATTCTTTGGGTCTCTTTGCGAAGAATTATGTCGATTCTCGGCGGAGAGCCATCAGACGTATTACGTTCTGTGCAAAGTGTGGCGTCTGGAAACATAGAAACGACGTTCTCCCAACAAGCAGTAAACGGCAGTATTTATCACTCGATTCAGCAAATGAATTTCTCTTTGGCTGCGCTGTTATCGAGTATTGAAAAAGTGACGTATTCGATACGAAACCAACTGACTGAAACTGATAAGCGTGCGTCTTCTATTGCAAACCTTACTCAGACTCAGCAGCAAAGCACTGAAATGATCGCAACAGCAATGACGGAGATGGCTTCATCAGCGAGTCATGTAGCTTTATCAGCCACTGATACAGCGTTGAGTACGGATGAAGCAGACAGGCAAAGCCAGCACGTAAACCAACTTATATCTTCAGCAGTATCTAATATTGAGGGATTGGCTTATCAACTCGAAGGGGCGAATACTGCGGTCTCAGATCTTGATCGTGACGTTCACAATATTGCACGCGTATTGGATGTAATCGGTGATATTGCAGAACAAACAAATCTGCTGGCTCTCAATGCGGCTATTGAGGCCGCTCGAGCAGGTGAGCAAGGGCGAGGGTTTGCTGTTGTGGCTGATGAGGTGAGAAACTTAGCTGGACGCACTCAGACCAGTACGAAAGAGATTCAAGACATGATTGCTAACTTACAATCGGGTTCAATAAATGCAATCCAAAGTATTCGAAGTTGTACTGAAGCCAGTAAAGCAACGGTAGTTGAGTCCCAAGCGGCATCGTTAGCACTTAAAGAGGTCGTTGTGAGTTTAGAGAAGATTACCGAAATGAGTCATCAAATTGCTACGGCAGCCGCTGAGCAGACGGAAGTGAGTGATGATATTTCTCATCGTATTAATTTTATTGAGCAAAGTGGAGGTGAACTCGGTGCCGTAGTCGAGCAGACTTGTCGTGCGACGCGCTCATTAGGGGAGCTTTCTGAAGAGCTTAATGAAAAAATGAAGCAATTTAATGTCAAACGTGCCTAATAATATTTCATCAATTACCAAAATAAGTGACTAATCGTCACTAAAAAACGGAAGTTTTATCGAACCTAACCATATAATGCTAAGGCCCTGTGCGCCCACAGGGCTTAATTTTAGACGCTAAATGAGCAAAAACAGAACGCTAAGTATAGAAAATCAACAAACGATATTTTTTTTGCAATTTAGTGTTGACGTAAAGACCGAAAAGCCGTTTAATACACCTCGTTGCCCGGATAGCTCAGTCGGTAGAGCAGAGGATTGAAAATCCTCGTGTCGGTGGTTCGATTCCGCCTCCGGGCACCACGATTTAAATGTTGGTGCTTTATTTAAAGCGGCAACAAGTAAAGAAAAGTGCGCCGACTTAGCTCAGTAGGTAGAGCAACTGACTTGTAATCAGTAGGTCACCAGTTCGACTCCGGTAGTCGGCACCATTCTTTACAAAGTAATATAGTAATTCCCCTTTAGTTCAGTTGGTAGAACGGCGGACTGTTAATCCGTATGTCGCAAGTTCAAGTCTTGCAAGGGGAGCCACTTTTAAAAAATAAGCATTGCTTGTTTTTATGTGCCGACTTAGCTCAGTAGGTAGAGCAACTGACTTGTAATCAGTAGGTCACCAGTTCGACTCCGGTAGTCGGCACCACTCTTTACTCGAGTATAACTAGTAATTCCCCTTTAGTTCAGTTGGTAGAACGGCGGACTGTTAATCCGTATGTCGCAAGTTCAAGTCTTGCAAGGGGAGCCACTTCTAAAAAGGCCTCATCGAAAGATGAGGCCTTTTTGCATTTCAAATAGACTGTTTTATGCTTGCTTTAACTCATGTCGATTTTTATGTCGGATAATGCGTTTGTCGATTCATAATTTTGATTGTTTAGTTTTAGCATTAAACGAAGGTTATTTGCGGAATCAGCATTGTGGATGGCATCTTCATAGTTGATCTTGTCATTCGAAACGAGTTCAAATAGTGCCTGGTCGAAGGTTTGCATCCCTATCTCCCTTGATTTGGACATGGCGGCTTTTATTTCACCGAGCTCCCCCTTCCGTATCAGTTCCGAGATTCTGGGGCTATTGAGTAAAACCTCAAAAACGCCATGCCTGCCTCGACCGTTTTTATCTCGAATTAATTGCTGGCCAAGGATACCTTTTAAATTTGAAGAAAGATCGAATAGGAGTTGCTCCCTTTGGTCTTTTGGTACTAGATGAATAATACGTTCAATGGCTTGGCTAGCATTATTCGCGTGCAGTGTTGCCATACAAAGGTGGCCTGTTTCAGCGAAGGACACTGCATACTCCATGGCTTCTCTGGTACGAATCTCACCAATGAGTATCATGTC
Organism: Vibrio sp. E150_011; assembly: GCF_053544015.1. Classification (NCBI taxonomy): domain Bacteria; kingdom Pseudomonadati; phylum Pseudomonadota; class Gammaproteobacteria; order Vibrionales; family Vibrionaceae; genus Vibrio; species Vibrio sp. E150_011. The sequence continues at coordinate 54,326 of NZ_JBHFOL010000023.1, read as the reverse complement.
TGGGGCTTGTCGAAGTGAATTCTTTAGTGCAGCGCCATAACTTTCGGTATCGAGACCAACTTCGCGTTGAGTGATAATACATTTTTGATGTTCATGAACGAATTCAATAGGGTCTTCAACGGTGAGGATATGACCCGTTCTGTGCTGGTTTCGGTATCCCGTCATAGCAGCCATTGTTGTTGACTTGCCTGAGCCTGTGGCACCAACAATGAGTACGAGCCCGCGTTTTGCGATAGAAAGCGTCTGCAACGCATCAGGAAGCGCCAAGTCTTCAAAGCTAGGTATCTTGGTTTCGATTCTTCTTATTACAGCACCAGGGAGCTCTCTTTGGAAGAATGCACTGACTCGAAAACGTCCACTTGGCAAAATAATGGCGAAGTTTGCTTCTTTGGTTCGAGAGTAATCATTGTATTTGTCATTACTCATCATTGAATTAATCAACAATGACACGTCTTGTTCACTCAAGGGGTCACTCGTTGCTTTTAATTCGCCATCGACTCGATAGAGAACAGGCGCTCCGACCGTGATATAGAGGTCGGATGCTTTAAATGCCCACATCTCATCGAGGATAATATTGATACTTTTCATGCTAATAGCTTTCCTATTGAAACATGGAGCCGTGCTGAGGTACTTTTTTATTCACTTCTTCCAACTGAACCACGCCTTGGGATAGTAATTGCTTGGAATGTTGTTCCATTGTTTGCATGCCATGTGCCGCACCTGTTTGTATCATGGAATACATTTGCGCGACTTTATCCTCTCTGATCAGGTTTCTAATCGCGGGTGTCATAATCATCATTTCATGACAAGCTACACGTCCCCCCTCTGTTCGCTTTAATAGTTGCTGGGCGATAACCGCCCGCAGTGACTCTGATAACATAGAGCGCACCATGTCTTTATCGCCAGCAGGAAAGACGTCAATGATTCGGTCTATACTTTTTGCTGCAGAGCTTGTGTGTAACGTACCAAAGACTAGATGCCCAGTTTCAGCCGCTGTGAGTGCAAGGCTAATCGTTTCTTGATCACGAAGTTCTCCAACTAAAATAATGTCAGGATCCTCACGAAGTGCTGAGCGAAGTGCATTCTGGAAACTATGCGTATCCCTATGAACTTCTCGTTGGCTAACTAAACATTTTTTATTGTTATGAACAAACTCTATGGGGTCTTCTATCGTCAAGATATGTTTGTTTTGATGTTGGTTTATATAATTAACGATTGCAGCAAGTGTTGTCGATTTGCCTGAGCCTGTCGGGCCGGTAATAAGAACGAGTCCTCGATCTAAATTGGCAATATCTGTAAATATATCTGGCGCTTCGAGTTGATCCAAAGAAGGCACCTTCATTGGTATGGAGCGAAATACGGCGGAACACCCGCGTGACTGTTTGAAAGCGTTGATTCGGAAGCGACCGAGATTAGGGAGCTCAAATGAGAAATCGATCTCGAGTCGAGATTCATACTCATTTCTTTGCTTGTCATTCATGATATCAAAGATTAACTTGTGTACTTCTGAGTGGCTGAGAGCAGGAATCCCCAGCTTTCTTACTTCGCCATCAATGCGTACCATAGGTGACACGCCAGCAGAAAGGTGTAGATCTGACGCGTTATGCTTTACACTGAAGTCTAGTAACTCGGTGATATCCATTCAATTTCCTTATGATTTGTAAGCTATGACAAGTATTCAACAAAATATAAAACGAATAACCTCTGAAATTACCCAAGTAGAGCAAGAATGCGGGAGACTGCAAGGAGACGTGCAATTGCTTGCGGTAAGCAAAACAAAACCTGTGAGTGCTATTCTCGATGCTGCATCTTTTGGACAAAAACAGTTCGGCGAAAACTATGTACAGGAAGGTGTATCTAAGGTGACCTTTTTTAAGGAGTCTCACCCAGAATTAGATCTTGAATGGCATTTTATTGGTCCGATTCAGTCCAATAAGACGCGTCTTGTCGCCGAACACTTTGATTGGGTCCACACCATTGATCGAGCTAAAACTGCACAGCGCTTAAACGATCAAAGGCCACAAGAGAAGTGTCCACTTCAAGTATTGATTCAGGTTAATATTAGTGAGGAAGACACGAAATCTGGCATTCAAAGTGAACAAGTGTTTGAGTTGGCTAAATTAATCGCATCGTTACCTAATCTGACTTTGCGAGGTGTCATGTCCATTCCTGCCAATGTTGCGGGCTATGATGCTCAACTTCGTGCTTTTACTGCTTTGCGAGACATCAATAAACAGCTCGCGATTCAATATCCAGGCATTGATACACTTTCAATGGGGATGAGTGGTGATATGAAAGCAGCGATAGAGGCTGGAAGTACCATGGTTCGTATCGGAACTGCCATTTTTGGTGCACGAGATTACGGAAATCAGTAACTAATTTTAGAGGTTGCGTATAGCGCCCTCGGTTTGGGAAGTGTTTAATGGAACAAAGAAAAATTGCTTTTATTGGCGCAGGGAATATGACTCGGTCAATTATTGCTGGACTTGTCGCCAGTGGCTACGAGCCTAATGATATTGTTGCGACAAACCCTAGCGAAGGGAAGCGTGTAGCGTTAACCAATGATTACGGTGTTAACACAACGGATAATAACATTGAAGCGGTAGTTTGGGCTGATGTTGTGGTTCTTGCGGTAAAACCTCAATTGATGACAACCGTTGCGAGTGGTTTAGCGGGCGTTGACCTGAGTGATAAGTTACTTGTATCGATTGCAGCGGGTATCTCAGTTCAGAGACTCGATGAGATGTTCAATACTGAGCTTAATCTTGTTCGTGTTATGCCGAACACCCCTTCGCTAATTGGTGAGGGAATGAGTGGCCTTTATGCTGAAGATAAAGTATTGGTTAAAGATAAGCAGTTTGCTACCGAGTTGATGGAAGCGGTTGGCAAGGTGTGTTGGGTATCGAGTGAGTCGGGCATTAATGATGTCATCGCGGCGGCAGGCAGCGCTCCAGCGTATTTCTTTTTATTTATGGAAGCAATGCAACAAGAAGCCGTGCGAAATGGAATGGATGAGGCCACAGCAAGGTTATTGGTTCAGCAAACGGCGTATGGTGCTGCAAAAATGGTATGTTGTAATCCAGAGGTTGACCTTGCTACATTAAGGCAGCAAGTGACGTCGAAGGGTGGAACTACTGCTGAAGCAATACGTACGTTTGAAGAGCAAGGTCTTCGCGATACGGTTTCTCAAGCCATGCAAGCCGCTATTTCTAGAGCGGAAGCAATGGAAAAACAGTTTTAATTTACCTATAAAATCGTAAAGGTTATTTATGAACGCAATGAGTTTTTTGGTGTCGACATTGTTCGATCTCTACATCATGGTTGTACTGCTGCGCATTTGGCTTCAGGCTTCGCGTGCGGATTTCTATAATCCATTCTCCCAGTTTATTATTAAAGCGACACAACCGGTGGTTGCACCTCTTCGCCGTGTGATTCCATCGATTGGTAGCCTAGATATGGCCACCTTACTATTTGCTTATGTACTGTGTGTTGGTAAATACGTGGCGTTAGTATTGATTGCAGCAGGCGCTAATTTTAGTTTTAGCCCTGACTTTTTCTTCTTAGGGTTACTGTCCTTATTGAAAGCCGCGGGAGGTTTACTTTTCTGGGTGCTATTGATCCGTGCAATTCTTAGCTGGGTCAGCCAAGGAAGAAGCCCGATTGAATTTGTATTCCACCAACTAACAGAGCCAATGCTTGCTCCAATCCGTCGTATTTTACCTGCTATGGGTGGTTTCGACTTGAGCGTATTAGTGCTGTTTATTGTTTTACAATTTGCCAATTTCTTGATGGGCGATTTTGTAGGACCACTTTGGTATAAACTGTAGTGACTGCAGTTGCTTGGGATGGTGAAGACCTGTTATTACATGTCTATATTCAACCCAAAGCCAGCCGTGATAAGCTCATCGGCCCACATGGTGATGAGTTCAAGATTGCGATTACTGCACCACCGATTGATGGCAAAGCCAACGCGCATCTTATTAAGTTCCTAGCAAAGCAGTGTAAGGTTGCTAAAGGGCTGGTGCAGATTGAAAAGGGTGAATTAGGGCGGCATAAGCAGATCAGAATTATCTCACCGACGCTAATGCCAAATGAATTTCAAGCCCTCTTATGAGGGCTTTTTTATAGGGAAATTGTGATGAAAAATACGATATGGTTACTGTTTTTAATGATGGTTACAGGCGTCAGCCACGCAGGACAATTCAAGACTATCAAAGATGCAGAAGTGCATTATGTGGTGTTTAACTCAACGTTTATGACACCTCAAATTGCCCGTAGTTATGGTTTAAAGCGTAATGAATCCATTGCGACGGTTAATATCAGTGTATTAGACCGTTCGAGTGTCGGAAAACCAGCCATGCCAGCGGGCATTAAGGGCAATGCAAAGAATTTAATTGGGCAAATAAAAACACTCGACTTTAAAGAAATAAAAGAGGGAGATGCTATATACTACCTCGCCCAATTTTCAATCACGAATGAAGAGCGTTATCAGTTCACTATCGATGTAGATGCAGGAATGAAAGGTCGCGGCCCGATCTCATTCACTCAACAGCTTTACACTGAAAAGTAGTGATGTACACAGCGGATGAGCAATATGAGAGCAACGATATGAGTAAAAAAATAGTATTGGCGACAGGCAATCAAGGCAAAGTAAAAGAAATGGCAGATCTGCTGTCTGACTTTGGTTTTGATGTGCATGCGCAAAGCGAATTTAATGTGTCAGAGGTCGCCGAAACTGGTACGACATTTATTGAAAACGCCATCATTAAAGCTCGACATGCCGCGAAAGAAACAGGCTTAGCTGCCATTGCGGATGATTCAGGGCTAGAAGTGGATTACCTTAATGGCGCTCCCGGTATTTATTCGGCTCGCTATTCAGGGGAAGGCGCAACAGACGCAACTAATATTGATAAGGTACTTGCCTTACTTGCTGATGTGCCGGAAGCTCAGCGCACGGCTCGATTCCACTGTGTGCTTGTCTTAATGCGTCATGCTGATGATCCCACCCCCATTGTTTGCCATGGTCAGTGGGAAGGACGAATTTTACCGGAACGAGCGGGAAGTCAAGGTTTTGGTTATGACCCTATCTTTTTTGTACCGGAAGATAACTGTGCATCAGCGGAGCTTGCCCCAGCGCGTAAGAAGCAGCTGTCACATCGTGGAAAAGCACTGAAAGAATTGTTCTCCATGATTCAGTCTAAAGGCCTATAAGTATGTTAATCCCACCACCACTTAGTCTTTATATTCATATTCCTTGGTGCGTACAAAAATGCCCGTATTGTGATTTCAACTCTCATGCTTTAAAGGGAGGAATACCGCAACACGAGTATATTACGGCGCTGATTGAAGACTTAGATGCTGATATAGCCAAATATCAGCTAGAAACGGATACACGTCCGTTGCACTCTATTTTTATTGGTGGTGGTACGCCAAGCTTGATCGAACCTCAATATATAGCCACGTTGTTACAGCAGATTCAGCATCGTGTGCGATTCAGTGATGATATCGAAATTACGATGGAGGCAAACCCAGGTACGATTGAAGCGGCGCGTTTTGCTGAATATCGTCTTGCTGGTGTTACCCGGATATCGGTGGGCGTTCAGAGTTTTCAGCAAGAAAAATTAACACGCCTAGGGCGTATTCATGGTGCGAAAGAAGCGATCACTGCGGCCAAGCTTGCCCATGAGATTGGGCTTAATAGCTTTAACCTTGATCTTATGCATGGGTTACCGGATCAAACCGTCGATGATGCACTGCAAGATTTACAACAAGCGATTGATCTAGCGCCGCCGCATTTGTCTTGGTATCAGCTGACCATCGAACCTAATACCTTGTTTTATTCCAAGCCTCCGGTCTTACCTGATGATGATGCACTATGGGATATCTTTGAAAAAGGGCACCAGATGTTGGCCGCTGAAGGGTATGAGCAGTATGAGATTTCTGGATACAGTAAGCGAGGCTTCCAATGCCAACATAACCTAAACTATTGGCGTTTTGGTGACTATCTAGGGATTGGGTGTGGTGCGCACGGCAAACTCAGTTTTTCAGATGGTAAGATTATTCGGACAACTAAAGTAAAACACCCTAAAGGTTATTTAAACTTGTTGAAGCCTTACCTCGATTTGGAATCGAGTGTCGAAGAAAGTGACAGGCCATTTGAGTTCTTTATGAATCGCTTTCGATTATTAGAGTCCTGTCCCAAGCATGAGTTTACGGAAAGGACGGGGCTTGATCTGAGTGCGATTCAAAAACCAATTAAAGAAGCACTTGAGCGTAAGTTTATTCTTGATGAAGGGGATAGCTGGCGACTGACGGAAAAAGGGAAGTTGTTTTTAAATGATTTACTGGAAATTTTTGAAATCTAGCGGTCGTATCGTCTAATGCATCAATCTAAGTCAGCGGTATCGCTGACTTAATTGTATTCGTATTGACTGGTGCATTTATACCGCAGCGCATGGAGTCATCAATTAGAAAATTGAGCGCCCAATCCGTGTTGATAGCATTTCTAACACTCGAGTGCCCACCAATGAGTTACCCGATGAATCCAACTCAGGTGACCAAACGGCTATGGTCATTTCCCCAGGTACGACAGCCACTATACCGCCACCAACCCCCGACTTACCGGGCATTCCTACCCTGTAAGCAAACTCACCAGCACCGTCATACAAACCACACGTTGCCAGTAATGCATTGAGTTGTTTTGTTTGCGTTGGAGTCACAATGTGCTTTTTAGTGTGTACGGATTGACCCTTGTTGGCTAGGTAGCTAAAGGTTTTCGCTAAATCGACGCAGCTCATTTTCAAGGCGCACGCATGAAAATAGTTGTTCAGAACAGGAATCACTTCGTTTTCAAAGTTACCAAATGAGCGCATTAGGTAGGCAATCGCAGCATTGCGGTCGCTGTGCATCATCTCAGACGCCGCTACGACCTTGTCGTAGACGATGTGATTATCTCCCGATAGCAACCTTACAAACTCCAGCATACGTTGCTTAGGCGCAGACAGGCGGCTTTGTAGCAAATCTGCTACAACAATTGCGCCAGCATTGATAAACGGATTGCGGGGAATACCATGTTCCATCTCAAGTTGAATCAGCGAGTTAAAAGCTTGTCCTGACGGTTCTTTCCCCACTCGCTGCCAAATTTCTTCAGGCTTATACAGCATCATCGCAAGCGTCAGGCTCAAGGCTTTCGAAATCGATTGTACTGAGAAGGCTTCTTCGGCATCGCCAGCCTTGATGATTTCGCCGTCATTCGTGCAGATGGCAATACCAATCTTGTCATTTGGTACTCGAGCGAGGGCTGGGATGTAATCGGCAACCTTGCCCTGGCCAATCAATGGTCGGACTTCGCTAACGATCTGAGACAATATTTGCAAGGTTGGTTTCATACGCACCTATGGGATAAACACTAGAGCCAAAAAAGCCAACATAATGTTGGCTTTCGAAATCGTTGAGAACTTACTTGGTACGGCGGTACTTGATGTCCCAAACTCCGTGACCTAAACGGTGCCCACGAGCCTCAAATTTGGTGAGGGGTCTGTCTTCTGGTCTCGGTATGAAATCACCATCTGTCGCTATATTGGCATAACCAGGTGCTTGATTCATGATTTCAATCATGTGTTCACCGTAGTTTTCCCAATCAGTTGCCATATGGAAGATACCCTCTTCGAGCTTCAACTTCTGACGCACCATTTCCGCAAAATCGAGTTGTACGATACGACGCTTATGATGACGTTTTTTATGCCAAGGGTCAGGGAAGAACAGCTGCAGCGTAGTCAAACTGCTGTCTGGAATCATGTTTGCAAATACTTCAACGGCATCGTGACACATCACGCGTAAGTTTGTGACTTCTGCATCTCTTGCAGACGAAAGGCACGCGCCCACACCCGGACTGTGTACTTCGATACCAAAAAAGTTTTTCTCTGGGGCATTTTTTGCCATCTCAACGAGTGAGGCACCCATACCAAATCCAATCTCTAATACTACGGGATTGTTATTGCCAAAAACTTGATTCCAATCGAGAAAAGTGTCTTGGTAATCAATACCCATCGTTGGCCAGCATGCTTCCATCGCGGCTTCTTGCCCTTTAGTTAGGCGTCCTTCGCGACGAACAAAACTACGTATCTTGCGTACTAGCTTGCCATCTTCGGTGTATTCATTTGTTGTCACTTCACTCATTGGTCTGCCTGTTCAATCAATAATCAGAGCGGGAATTATCCAAAGAATTTGCCAAGGTGCAAGCGTTATTATTCATGAAATTCCCAGTGTTTTACTTCTTTCGATAAGTGTGGTGCAATTTCGCCCAAATTATAAGTAAAAAGAGAAGAAATGTGACGCCTTTTGCAAGCTCAATTCTAACCTGGTATGAAAAGTACGGGCGTAAAACATTACCATGGCAACAAAACAAAACCGCTTATAAAGTTTGGTTGTCGGAGATTATGTTGCAACAAACCCAAGTAACGACGGTTATTCCATACTTTGAACGCTTCTTAGATCACTTCCCGACAGTGGGTGATCTTGCCCAGGCCTCACAAGATGAGGTTCTCCATCTTTGGACTGGCCTTGGGTATTACGCGAGAGCACGCAATTTACACAAAGCGGCTCAAATCGTGATGAGTGAACATGGTGGGGAGTTTCCTCAAACATTAGAGGCGATGAATGCCCTGCCTGGTGTTGGTCGGTCGACGGCTGCAGCGATATTGTCATCGGTATATAAAATGCCTCATGCAATTTTGGATGGTAACGTAAAGCGAACGTTGGCACGAAGTTTTGCGATAGAAGGTTGGCCTGGTCAAAAGAAAGTGGAAAACAAGCTTTGGGAGATTGCAGACACACATACGCCAACAACCGATACGGATAAATACAATCAAGCCATGATGGATATGGGGGCGCTCGTGTGCACACGTAGCCGCCCAAAATGTACGTTGTGCCCAATCTCAACATTATGCGTGGCGAATAAACAAGACAAGCAACTGGACTACCCCGGAAAAAAACCTAAAAAAATTAAACCCGAAAAAGAAACATGGTTTGTTATTCTGAAGCACAACGATGAAGTGTGGTTGGCTCAACGCCCACAAACAGGGATTTGGGGTGGGCTCTTTTGCTTCCCAGAAAGTCCTGTGGCGAATATTACAGAGACATTGGATCATTTAAAGATCAACGAAGAATGGATTCAGTCTTTAGAAACGGATATTGCATTTCGACATACATTTAGCCATTACCACCTAGATATTACCCCGATCATCGTGACGCTTAATCAGCTTCCAACAATGATAATGGAACAGTCTCAAGGTCTTTGGTATAACATGTCTAATCCAGAGAAGGTTGGCTTGGCTGCACCTGTAAAACAGCTAATTCTTGCCTTACAACGAATTTAATAAGGATAACAATATGAGCCGTATGGTTTTTTGTGCCCGACTACAAAAAGAAGCCGAAGGGTTAGACTTTCAACTTTACCCTGGCGAACTCGGAAAGCGTATCTTTGACAATGTGTCGAAAGAAGCGTGGGCGCAGTGGCAATCAAAGCAGACTATGTTGATCAATGAAAAAAAACTCAACATGATGGATCCGGAACATCGTAAGCTACTTGAAACAGAGATGGTCAACTTCCTGTTCGAAGGAAAAGACGTTGTTATTGATGGGTATACGCCCCCGTCAGAGTAAGAAACCAAGGACGCTCAAAAACACCACCTAATGTGGTGTTTTTATTACCTAATATGAAAAAATTGATTTACTTTTTTATTCCTATCTTGCTGGTGGGTTGCAGTCGTGAATTTATTGAAAAAATTTACGATGTGAATTACGAGCCAACCAACCGTTTTGCGAAAAATCTTGCCGAGCTTCCTGGACAGTATTTGAAAGATACCAAAGCGATGGATGCGCTGATTGGCAGCTTTAATGGCAATATTGAAAAGCGCTGGGGCAGCAGTGAAATCAAAGTGGCGGGTAAAAGCAACTACGTTAAATATATTGATAATTACTTGAGCCGAGCTGAGGTAGATTTTAGTAAAGGTATTATCACGATTGAGACTGTCTCTCCGACGGAGCCAGAAAAGCACCTTAAAAACGCAATAGTGACAACACTGCTCACCCCTGATGACCCTGCAAGTGTCGACTTATTTTCTTCTCGTAGCATCAAGCTAGAGGGGCAACCTTTTCTCTACAATCAAGTCGTAGATCAAGAACAAAAACCAATGCAGTGGTCGTGGCGTGCGAGTCGTTTTGCTGATTACCTTATTGCTAATAAGGTCAAAACAAAGAATGTCGATTACAAGAAGGCGTATTACGTTGAGATCCCAATGGTCAAAGATCATGCCGCTAAGCGGAGCTATCAATATGCCGATATTGTTCGGCGAGCCTCGCGTAAGTACGACATTCCAGAGGATTTAATCTATGCCATTATTAAAACAGAAAGTAGTTTTAACCCCTACGCAGTGAGCTGGGCCAATGCGTATGGCTTGATGCAGGTTGTTCCAAAGACCGCTGGGCGAGATGTATTTAACCTCGTTAAAAATAAATCAGGAGAACCGTCGCCAGAATATCTTTTTAACCCAGAACAGAACATTGATACAGGGACCGCGTACTTCTATATTCTAAAAAATCGTTATTTGAAAGCCGTTCGTCATCCTACTTCATTAGAGTACAGCATGATTTCGGCGTATAACGGAGGCACTGGTGGCGTATTAAACACATTCAGTAAAGATAGAAAAAGAGCCATGAATGATCTGAACTCACTACAACCTAACCAGGTTTATTGGGCATTAACAAAAAAACACCCAAATTCAGAATCACGACGTTACCTAGAAAAAGTAACGAAATATAAGAAAGATTTTAACGCGGGTAAAAAGTAATGATTACTTTTGCTGAAAAAAGCAGCGGTCGAGCGGTTTTTTAAAGTTTTTTTAAAAAACCTGTTGACGGGAGAACGGAAAATACGTTTAATAGCGCCCCGTTGCCCGGATAGCTCAGTCGGTAGAGCAGAGGATTGAAAATCCTCGTGTCGGTGGTTCGATTCCGCCTCCGGGCACCACAATTTGATTTGTTGGTGTCGATAGTTTTTTAGAAAGATATTTTTTAAAAAAGATTAGAAACACGAACAGAAGCATAGAGAATTTAGTGTGCCGACTTAGCTCAGTAGGTAGAGCAACTGACTTGTAATCAGTAGGTCACCAGTTCGACTCCGGTAGTCGGCACCATTCTTTTGCCTCGATAGCTCAGTCGGTAGAGCAGAGGATTGAAAATCCTCGTGTCGGTGGTTCGATTCCGCCTCGAGGCACCATTATTTGGTGCTTAACAAATAATGGTCTTAGGACCTGATGTTGACACAGATAATTCCCCTTTAGTTCAGTTGGTAGAACGGCGGACTGTTAATCCGTATGTCGCAAGTTCAAGTCTTGCAAGGGGAGCCACATTAGAAAAAGGCCTCATCGAAAGATGAGGCCTTTTTTGCATTTCAGCTTTGCACATATCATCTCCATTAGGCTATCACCCTTTGTTCCTCTCTCATTTGTATTCCTTTATCGTTTGCAGCGCATGCTGCGTGCTTAATTGGCTATTGCCTTTGTACAACTCACCGATTGTGCGGAACAGCCTTGTCATTCGCTACAGGTAGTTATTACTGAAAATACAAAGGCGCCATCCTCACTCAGTGTGGATGACGCCTTTAAGCATAAAAAGCGAATTATCAGCTTTTGGATTACTCTATTTTTTGACTGACAATACGTTACTTCGTTGAGTCTGAAGAGGTCGCGGCTTCAGTTTCAGCTAGGTCCTCATTACGCATTTCTCTTTCCGCTCGCTTAGCTTTCTCAATCATTGGGGTAATGCTTGAGCCTTGGATAAGGATTGAGAAAACCACAACGGAATAGGTCATCACGAGGATGATTTCTTTGACGTCGATAAGTTTGTCTTCAATAACCCACACACCAGCAGGGATAGACAGTGCCATAGCAAGCGCTAAGCCGCCTCGTAAGCCTCCCCAAGTTAATATCCTCACCGACCATGGATTATAACGACGAAAGCGCTTAAAGCCGACGTAGGAGAGCGCCACGCTGAGGTAGCGAGAGCCTAAGACGAGTGGTATGGAAAATGCCATCAATATCCAATCTTCTTGATGGAATTGGAACAACAGCATCGACATCCCGATTAATAGGAATAGTACACCGTTTAGAAACTCATCAACCAGCTCCCAGAAGTGGTCGAGGTGCTTTTCTGATTCTTTGGAAAAGCCAATATATCGTGTCCAGTTCCCGATCATGATGCCCGATACCACCATTGAAAGCGGTCCAGAAACGTGTAAAACGTCAGCAAAGGCATAGCCTGCCGTTGGAATACCGATCGTGAGGAGTAGCTCCATTGAGTGGTCATCAGTGGCGCTAATTAAGTAATGGAATATTAAACCCAACACAAAACCGTAGAGGATCCCTCCAATAGCCTCTTGAAGAAACAACATGGTGACGCTGGATACGCTGGGCGCTTCTGACCCAAAAGCAATGGTGTATAGCGTGACAAAAATAACAAGGCCAAAACCGTCATTAAAGAGTGATTCGCCTTCTACTTGAGTTGAAATTCGCTCTGGTGCGTCCAGCTTTTTTACAATGGCCAAAACAGCGATGGGATCGGTCGGTGAAATCAGTGCACCAAACAGTAAGCAATAGATTAAATCAAACTGTATACCGATAAGATTGCAAAAACCGTACAGTACGGCGCCGATAAAAAATGTCGAAAATAATGTGGCCCCAAGCGCCAGTACGGTAATTTCCCATTTTTGATCTTTAAGGTGAGGCAGTTTGATACCGAGTCCGCCTGCGAACAGCAAGAATCCTAAGATCCCCTTCAACAAAAAGTCCTCAAAGTCGATGCTACTGACCATATCTGACGCTGCCTCTGACAAATCAAACCAGCCGTTTTGACCGCCGATGAGAATGAGCAAAGAAAGGATCATGGATCCTGCGGTTATCGCAATGGTGGTTTGCATCTTGCCTATTTTACTATTGATGAACGCAATCAACATGGCAGCGGCAGACAAAAAACAAAGAGTCTGATAAACGGACATTGAGGTTCCTTAATTGTAATAAATTGTGAATGGGATTCTGTTCTTGTCGTGAGTGAAGATCAATCACTAATTATAAAAACATGTTCTTTAGTTATAGAACGACTTTCTATTGTCCGTCTTTTGTTTTTGTTCAGCTGCGTATAAATGAAGTAACGAAATAGTTGCTACCGCGATCGGACTTGGTTAGTTTGGTGGTAAATAAAGCAGTCAAAAAGTAGTTTTAGACGTCTAGATTTCTAAAACTACTATGATAGGATGGCAGCATCAGCAAGGAACGAGGCAGTATTGTGGTAAGCAGCATTAGACAACTGATTGAGAATCAATTGAAAAAACGAATCCTACTTATTGATGGTGGGATGGGGACGATGATTCAAGGCTATAAATTGGAAGAGGCCGATTATCGAGGTGAGCGCTTTGCTGATTGGGCATCAGATCTGAAGGGCAACAATGATCTGTTAGTTTTATCCCAGCCCTCTCTTATCAAAGAGATCCATAGCGCTTACCTAGAAGCCGGTGCGGATATCCTCGAGACCAATACGTTTAATGCCACCACAATTGCGATGGCCGACTACGACATGGAATCGTTGAGCGATGAAATCAATTTTGAAGCGGCGAAGCTTGCGCGTGAAGTCGCCGATGAATGGACAGCAAAAACGCCAGATAAACCTCGGTTTGTAGCAGGTGTACTGGGGCCAACCAACCGTACTTGTTCCTTATCTCCCGATGTGAATGATCCCGGTTACCGTAATGTTTCTTTTGATGAGCTTGTGATTGCTTACTCTGAGTCAACAAGAGCATTGATTAAGGGTGGATCCGATCTTATTTTGATCGAGACCATTTTTGATACTCTCAATGCGAAAGCATGTTCGTTTGCCGTTGAATCTGTTTTTGAAGAGATGGGCGTGGACTTGCCCGTTATGATCTCGGGCACCATTACCGATGCCTCTGGCCGTACCTTATCAGGCCAAACAACCGAAGCTTTTTATAACGCAATGCGTCACGTGAAGCCGATTGCGTTTGGTCTTAACTGTGCGTTAGGGCCAGATGAATTAAGGCAATACGTTGGAGAGCTGTCGCGTATATCAGAGACCTACGTTTCAGCCCACCCGAATGCAGGCTTGCCGAATGCATTTGGCGAATACGACTTGTCGCCAGAAGATATGGCTGAACATATTGGTGAATGGGCACAAAGTGGTTTCCTAAACCTTGTTGGCGGTTGTTGTGGTACGACACCAGAGCACATTCGTCAAATGGCACAGGCTGTTGAAGGTGTGTCCCCTCGTCCATTGCCTGAACTTCCTGTGGCCTGTCGACTTTCAGGGCTTGAGCCTCTTACTATTGATAAAGAGAGCTTGTTTATCAACGTCGGTGAGCGCACCAACGTGACAGGCTCAGCGCGCTTTAAACGTCTCATTAAAGAAGAGCTTTATGATGAAGCACTAGAAGTGGCTCGTCAGCAGGTTGAGAATGGTGCGCAAATCATCGACATCAACATGGACGAAGGCATGCTCGATGCTGAAGCTTGTATGGTGCGATTCCTGAATCTTTGTGCTTCTGAGCCTGAAATATCAAAAGTGCCCATTATGGTCGATTCCTCCAAATGGGAGGTGATCGAAGCAGGCTTGAAGTGCATTCAAGGTAAAGGCATCGTCAACTCGATCTCGTTAAAAGAAGGCAAAGAAAAGTTTGTCGCACAAGCCAAATTAATCCGCCGCTATGGTGCTGCGGTTATCGTTATGGCGTTTGATGAGGTTGGGCAAGCTGACACGCGTGAACGAAAAATTGAAATCTGTACGCAGGCTTACCGCGTGCTGGTGGATGAAGTAGGCTTCCCACCAGAAGATATTATTTTTGACCCGAATATCTTTGCCGTCGCCACCGGTATTGATGAGCATAATAACTACGCGGTAGACTTTATTGAAGCCGTCGCTGATATAAAACGTGACTTACCATATGCCATGATCTCTGGTGGTGTTTCTAACGTGTCATTCTCGTTCCGTGGTAATAACTACGTACGTGAAGCCATTCATGCTGTGTTCTTGTATCACTGTTTTAAAAACGGTATGGACATGGGCATTGTTAATGCTGGGCAACTGGAGATTTATGACAACGTACCAGATAAGCTGCGTGAAGCGGTTGAAGATGTAGTCTTAAACCGCCGAGATGATGGTACAGAGCGTCTGTTAGACATTGCGACAGAGTATGCCAACAAAGGTGTGGGTAAAGAAGAAGACGCCAGCGCATTAGAATGGCGAACATGGCCGGTTGAAAAACGCTTGGAGCACGCGCTCGTTAAGGGTATTACTGAATTTATTGTTGCTGATACCGAAGAAGCTCGATTGAACGCTGAAAAACCACTCCACGTCATTGAAGGTCCTTTGATGGATGGCATGAACGTGGTGGGCGATCTATTTGGTGAAGGTAAGATGTTCTTGCCGCAGGTAGTGAAATCTGCGCGAGTCATGAAACAAGCGGTGGCCCATTTAGAGCCGTTTATCGATGCATTGAAAGAGGTAGGCTCCAACAACGGTAAGATCTTGCTTGCCACTGTTAAGGGTGATGTACACGATATCGGTAAAAACATTGTAGGCGTTGTGCTGCAATGTAATAACTACGAGATTATAGACCTTGGCGTCATGGTGTCCTGTGAACAAATCCTCAAGGTCGCGAAAGAAGAGAATGTGGATATTATCGGTCTGTCAGGCCTGATCACCCCTTCACTGGATGAAATGGTGCATGTTGCCAAAGAAATGGAGCGACAAGGCTTTGATTTGCCATTGCTGATTGGTGGAGCGACGACATCAAAGGCTCATACTGCCGTAAAAATTGAGCAGAACTACAGCCAACCGGTTGTTTATGTAAACAACGCCTCAAGAGCCGTGGGCGTTTGTACGTCACTGTTGTCTGATGAGCTCAAGTCTGATTTTGTAAACAAGCTTGATATTGATTATGAGCGTGTGCGAGATCAGCACGGCCGTAAAAAACCACGTACTCAGCCAGTGACTCTTGAACAAGCAAGAGAAAACAAAGTAGCGATTGACTGGGATGCCTATACACCGCCGGCACCGCTGAAGCCTGGTATTCATATCTTCGATGACTTCGATGTCGCAACGTTGCGTGAATATATCGACTGGACGCCATTCTTTATGACTTGGACATTGATGGGTAAGTACCCGAAAATATTTGAGCACGAAGAAGTCGGCGAGGAGGCGAAACGGTTATTTAAAGATGCCAATGACCTGCTCGATCGCGTTGAAAAAGAAGGGTTACTCAAAGCGAAAGGGATCTGTGGTTTGTTTCCTGCGGCTAGTGTGGACGATGATATTGAAGTGTATACCGATGAGTCTCGTACTGAGGTGAAGCAGTTGCTATGTAACCTTAGACAGCAAACCAAAAAGCCTAAGGGTTACAACTACTGCATTTCGGACTATATTGCCCCGAAAAGCAGCGGCAAACAGGACTGGATCGGGGCATTTGCGGTTACGGGTGGAATTGGTGAACGCGAACTCGCGGATGAATACAAAGCGAACGGTGATGATTACAACGCCATTATGATTCAAGCGGTGGCCGATCGATTAGCGGAAGCCTTTGCTGAATATCTACATGTTCGTGTTCGAAAAGATATTTGGGGTTATTCGCCAGATGAGGCCTTAGACAATGAAGACCTTATTCGTGAAAAGTATCAAGGTATTCGACCAGCACCGGGCTACCCTGCTTGTCCTGAACATACAGAGAAAGGACCGCTTTGGGATTTACTGAATGTCGAAGAAGCGATAAATATGTCTCTAACCACGAGTTATGCTATGTGGCCTGGGGCATCAGTATCAGGATGGTATTTCTCTCACCCTGACTCCCGTTATTTTGCGGTTGCTCAAATTCAAGAAGATCAGCTACTCAGTTATGCTGACCGAAAAGGTTGGGATCGACTCGAAGCCGAGAAGTGGTTAGGGCCAAATATTAACTAGTTGAAGCTTATCATTTTGGTAAGTTAAGAAATGACAACAATAAAAAACGGCACCGATGATAGGTGCCGTTTTTTATTGCTGCTTTTTGCAGGCGTTATCCGTAGTGAAGGGGGCTTTCCTTAGGGAACTTTTTTCGGAAAGACTTTGACCATCTTGATACGATTTTCTTCAAGTTCCACAATCTCCATCAGATGCTCTGCGACTTCGACGCTGAGGTGACTCTCTGGGATATCTTCAAGATACTCCAGCATCAGGCCGTTGAGAGTACGAGGACCATCAGTAGGAAGTGTCCATTTTAACCCCTTGTTGATATCTCTAATGTTGGCACTGCCTTCAATTAAAAAGCTTCCATCACCTTGTGGTGAGATTTCTTCTGCCAGTGTTGGTGCGATGGAGGTTGTAAACTCACCAACAATCTCTTCTAGAATATCCTCTAACGTTACCAAGCCATTGATGTCACCATACTCATCAACGATAAGACCGATCCGTTGCTTATTACGTTGAAACTTGAGCATTTGCACATTGAGTGGGGTTCCCTCGGGAATGAAGTAGACTTCATCAGCACTGCGCAGCAGTGTTTCTTTGGTAAACTCGTTCTTTTCTAACATCAAACGGTAGGATTCGCGCAGCCTGATCATGCCTACGACCTCATCGATTTGATCGCGATAAAGTACAATTCGGCCATGGGGTGAGTGGGTTAACTGGCGCACGATTGACTTCCAATCATCATTAATGTTGATGCCAGTAATTTCATTGCGTGGAATCATAATGTCGTTAACGGTGACATGCTCAAGATCCAAGATCGATATCAACATATCTTGGTGACGTCGAGGAATCAGTGACCCAGCTTCGTTCACCACTGTACGTAATTCTTCAGAGCTTAAGTGGTCTTCATCGTTGTGGCTAGCATTGACACCGAGCAACCGAATAAAGCCATTGGTAATGAAATTGACCAAGATGACGAGTGGTGAAAGAACCTTCATCAAAATCGTCAACAAGATACTGCTCATGAATGACACTCGCTCAGGGTACAAAGAAGCGAGTGTTTTCGGTGTCACCTCGGCGAATACCAAAATAACCAGGGTTAACGCACCCGTTGCAATGGCAACACCGACATCGCCATACAAACGCAGGCCGATGACCGTAGCAATAGCGGAGGCGAGAATATTAACGAGGTTGTTACCGATAAGAATCAAGCCAATGAGGCGATCGGGACGGTTGAGAAGTTTCTCGACGCGTTTCGCGCCTTTATGCCCAGTTTTAGAAAGATGTTTGAGTCGATAGCGATTCAAAGACATCATCCCTGTCTCTGAACCCGAGAAGTAGCCGGAAATTACAATGAGACCCGCGAGAATGGCAAATAAAATACCGGTCGAGATGTCGTCCAAAACGTATCAGTTCCTTTAATAAATAATTGGTCAATTAATGGTCGAACTAGCGCTCGATGTCAATGCTCGTTTAAGATAACAGTGAGCCGAGTGCTAGATTGGGCTAGTTTAGAATGATTTCTTTAACGAAACGGCTACCAAAGTACGCGAGTGTTAGCAACATGGCACCAGCAATCGCGAACCACGTCACTTTTTTTCCTCGCCATCCTTTTTGGTAATGCCCCCACAAAAGAACGGTATAGATACACCAAGCCATGAGAGATAGTATGGCTTTGTGCGCTTTTCCTTGGGCGAACATGTCTTGAACAAAGATAAACCCTGTAAGTAATGTCACAGTGAGTAGCCCTGTTCCAATCAAAATGATCTTGAAAAGTTGCCTTTCCACCATCATTAATGGGGGAAGGTTAGGGTTGATGCCCAATGCCTTTTTATTTTTTAGCTTATGATCGAGCCACGCAAGCTGGATAGCATACAGTGCCCCAATGGAGAGGGTTGAGTATGAAAATAACGCTAAAGAAATATGGATTAATAGCTTAGGGTTATGCTCTAAATGAGTAATGAAAGCGGTGGGTACGAAGGCTGCAATACTTAAATTGATAGCCGCAAAACTATAGACAACGGGTAACAAAAACCAGATGCGAGTCTTCATCATGGCAACGCTCATAAACAGCGAAATAATAAAGCCAATCAGTGACGCGACATTGAGGATACTTAAGTTTTGCCCTGAACCACTGAAGATGAGATCACTGAGTAGCCACGCATGACAAAGCAAGGCGAGTGAGGCACTGGTAAGAACAGTTTTCGTCCGGATCCCGACCTGATGAACAAGGCCTGGGATGATGGTAGCGATGGCGAGCACATAAAAAATGGCCGCGGAAGTTGCGATTAAACTGTCCATTTTGCCTAAATATCTATGGTTTAGAGCTTGAATTATACCTTGCATCGACTCAATGAGCTACGTCATATGTAAAAAGTATTGATTAGTATTTGATCTTGTTAAGTATGACTCTGATCGCTGGCTAAGGTATACTCACCATAATTGATCGCAATTTTTAAGCGAAGAGAAAAAAATGTTTGAGAATTTAACGGATCGTCTATCCAAAACGCTGAAGAACATCAGCGGTAAAGGTCGTTTGACCGAAGAGAATATTAAGGACACGCTACGCGAAGTCCGCATGGCACTTCTGGAAGCCGATGTTGCTTTACCAGTTATTCGCGAATTTGTGAAAGGTGTTAAAGAGCGTGCTGTTGGTGTTGAAGTTTCTAAATCACTGACGCCAGGTCAAGAATTCATCAAGATAGTTCAAGCAGAGCTTGAATCTGTTATGGGTGAATCTAACGAAGCGTTAGATCTCGCTGCACAGCCACCTGCCGTTATCTTGATGGCAGGCTTACAAGGTGCCGGTAAAACGACCAGTGTCGGTAAGCTTTCTAAAATGCTCCACGAGCGCGAAAAGAAGAAAGTTTTAGTCGTCTCTGCCGATGTCTACCGTCCAGCTGCGATTAAACAGCTAGAAACACTCGCGAGCGATGTTGGTGTGGACTTCTTCCCATCTTCCGCTGACCAAAAGCCTATTGATATTGCTAACAATGCAATTGAGCACGCGAAGAAGAAATTTTACGACGTATTGATTGTCGATACCGCGGGTCGTTTAGCCGTCGACCACGAGATGATGGAAGAGATTCGTGATCTTCACTCTGCCATCAATCCTGTAGAGACTTTATTCGTTGTTGATGCCATGACGGGTCAAGATGCGGCGAACACCGCGAAGGCATTTGGTGACATGCTGCCGTTAACCGGTGTCGTTCTGACTAAAGTCGACGGTGATGCGCGTGGTGGTGCTGCATTATCTGTGCGTCACATTACGGGAAAACCGATAAAATTCTTGGGTGTTGGTGAGAAAACCGACGCGTTAGAACCGTTTCACCCTGACCGTGTTGCGTCTCGTATTTTGGGCATGGGCGATGTGCTGTCTCTTATTGAAGATTTACAGCGCAATGTTGATACCGATAAAGCCGAAAAAATGGCGAAGAAATTCAAGGAAAAGAAAGGGTTTGACCTTGAAGATTTCCGTGAACAGCTTGGTCAGATGCAAAACATGGGTGGCATGATGGGAATGATGGACAAGCTGCCAGGCATGTCTAATGTTCCCGATAATGTGAAAGACAAAGTTGATGACAAGATGTTTAAGCAAATGGAAGCTATCATCAACTCTATGACCATGAAAGAGCGTCAGCGTCCAGAGCTTATCAAAGGCTCACGTAAAAAACGTATAGCAGCGGGTTCTGGTACTCAAGTCCAAGATGTGAATCGTTTACTGAAGCAGTTTACCCAAATGCAAAAAATGATGAAGAAAATGCAAAAAGGTGGCATGCGCGGCATGATGCGTAACATGCAAGGCATGATGGGTGGCGGCGGTGGCGGCGGTTTTAATCCGTTCGGCCGTTAATTGGCATTTGGCTACCGCGTTTATGAAATGTTTGCTTGTTCGAGCAAGAAAATAACATAAGCATACCGAGTACAAATATAGGGTTACACGCCGTTTGGTGTTGTAACCCGTTTTTTATGCAAGGCAACGCGTTATTGCTTGAGTGTCGTTGAGCAAATCTGATGGCAGTAACGGCGTCTAATATTGTTCTTTTGTTTGTTTTTTAATCAGTACTGCTATGAGGTTTCACTACGTAGTGATGTTAGTTTTCAAACTGTTAACTCAATCACACCTCTCGCCGTCACTTTATGCTGGTGAAAAAATAGCTAAATATCTTGCATTGAATCCGAATAAGAGTAAAATTCCGGGGCTTTATTTGGCACGAGACCTCAGGTTTTTCATAAGAGAAACACTTCTGAGGTCATTTTTATTATTGAGAAAGCAAAGAGGACGATATGGTAACCATTCGTTTGGCACGTCACGGCGCGAAGAAGCGTCCATTCTATCAAATCGTAGTTGCGGATAGCCGCAATGCTGCAACTGGTCGTTTCATTGAGAAAGTAGGTTTCTTTAACCCAACTGCTCAAGGTCAAGAAGAAGGCCTACGTCTAGATCTAGAGCGCGTTAACCACTGGGTTAGCGAAGGCGCTACAGTTTCTGACCGCGTAGCTAAGCTAGTTAAAGACGCTCAAAAAGCGGCTTAATTATTAGCTCAGTAAGCAGTAAGCAGTATGTCGATGAAAGGTAAAGACACGATGAGTAACCAAAGCGAAAGAATTGTTGTAGGTAAATTCGGTTCTACTTATGGCATTCGTGGATGGCTTAAAGTTTTTTCCTATACAGACGATCCTGAAAACCTTTTTGATTACAGCCCTTGGTATATTAACCAAAAGGGCAAATGGGTTGAGGTTAAGGTTGAAAGTTGGAAGCGTCATAACAAAGCTATGGTGTGTAAACTAGAAGGTTTAGAGGTTCGAGAAGAAGCTCACCTACTGACTAACTTTGAAATTGCAATCGACCCAGCGGTGCTGCCTGAGCTGTCAGAAGATGAATTCTACTGGCGTGAATTGTTTGGAATGAAAATGTTTACCACAAAAGGTTACGACTTAGGTGAAGTAATCGATATGTTGGAAACTGGTTCAAACGATGTTTTGGTAGTGAAAGCAAATCTTAAAGATGCTTTCGGGCAAAAGGAACGGTTGGTACCGTACCTTGAAGAGCAAGTGATCAAAAATGTTGATCGCGAAGCTCGACGGATCGAAGTTGACTGGGATCCTGGATTCTAATCCAGTAGCTGGTAACCAATAGAGCGAGAGAACAGATGTGGGTTGGCATAATTAGCCTGTTTCCAGACATGTTCCGCAGCGTTACTGACTACGGAGTAACAGGTCAAGCGGTTAAAAAAGGTCTGCTGTCTATTGAGACATGGAATCCTCGTGATTTCACTCAAGACAAACATCGCACTGTCGATGACAGACCTTACGGTGGTGGTCCTGGTATGTTAATGATGGTTCAGCCTTTGCGCGATGCCATTCAAACAGCCAAAGCTGCGTCACCGGGTAAGACGAAAGTGATCTATCTCTCTCCCCAAGGTCGAAAACTCGATCAGCAAGGGGTAGAGGAATTAGCGAAGAACGACAACCTTGTGTTGATATGTGGTCGCTATGAAGGGGTAGATGAGCGCATCATCCAAACTGAAGTTGACGAAGAATGGTCAATTGGAGATTTTGTGATGACGGGTGGGGAAATCCCAGCCATGACGCTAATTGATTCAGTGTCTCGGTTTATACCTGGGGTACTTGGAGATTTCGCGTCAGCAGAAGAAGATTCTTTTGCAAATGGCTTGCTGGATTGTCCGCATTATACGCGCCCTGAAGTGTTGGATGGACTAGAAATACCGAGTGTATTGAAGTCTGGAAATCACAAAGACATTCGTCGCTGGCGACTACAACAGTCGTTGGGCCGTACTTGGCTAAGAAGACCGGAGCTCCTGGAAAACCTAGCTCTGACTGACGAACAGGAACAATTACTGGCCGAATTTATTAAAGCGTATCGCTTAGATAAAAAGTAAGCAGTAACCTATTTATTTTAGTATCAGTTTATTCTAGGAATTTAAGAACATGAGTAACATCATCAAGGCTCTTGAAGAAGAGCAAATGAAATCAGGCCTACCTAAATTTGCACCAGGTGACACTGTTGTAGTTCAGGTAAAAGTAAAAGAAGGTGACCGTGAGCGTCTACAGGCATACGAAGGCGTTGTAATCGCTATTCGTAACCGTGGTCTTCACTCTGCATTCACAGTTCGTAAAATCTCGAACGGTGAAGGTGTTGAGCGTACGTTCCAAACTCACTCTCCAATGGTTGATAGCATCGAAGTTAAACGCCGTGGTGCAGTACGTCGTGCCAAGTTGTACTACCTACGTGAGCGTTCTGGTAAGTCAGCTCGTATCAAAGAGAAACTTGCTAAGAAGTAATGCTATTAAACTAGCGTTCTCAAATAGAAGCGGAGCCCCTAGGGCTCCGCTTTTTTTTATCTAAATATCGTTGATATAATGTGTGTTGTGTAACGCCTGCAGATGCATAAGGCTAGCAAAATAGGTGCGTTTTGCTGGTACCTTAAGTTAGCAGGATCGTTGCCAAGCCGAGAAAGACAGATAGACCGATGACATCAGTGATGGTGGTTAATGCCATTCCGCCAGCGAGTGCGGGGTCGATATTCATTTTCTTTAAGAATATCGGGATGGTTACACCAGCGATCCCGGCGACCAGCAAGTTGGTTAGCATGGCGGCGGAAATTATACCCCCTAACATCCAGTTGCCCTTCCAGGCGACGACGATGCCTCCGATGATCAGTGCCCAAAGAATACCATTCAAAAAGCCGATAGCGGCTTCTTTTAAGAGCAGCTCTCGCTTGTTACTGTCACCAATATGACCAAGTGCCAACCCACGGATGACCAAGGCCACCGTTTGATTTCCGGCGACGCCACCCATCGATGGGACAATCGTCATCAGCACGGCGATAGCGGCCATTTGCTCTAAGGTGGCTTCAAACATATTAGATACAGAAGCCGCAGCAAGTGCTGCTAGGACGTTGGCACCAAGCCATACGCTTCGACGCCTTGCTGATTTGACGACAGGTGCGAATGTATCTTCATCATCATCCATCCCTGCCATGCTCATCATTGAGTGCTCAGCGTCTTCTCGGATGATATCGACCACATCATCGATAGTAATACGACCAACAAGGTGGTGGTCACTATCTACTACTGGTGCTGAGACCCAGTCTCGACGTTCAAACAAGGAGGCAACGTCAGAATCACTGGTTTCCACATGGATAGCCTCGTCTGCGTCATCCATGACATCGATAACCTTTACGTCAGGTTGAGTGGTCAAGATGGTGCTGAGAGATAAGTGTCCTATTAGCATGCTCTCTTCATCGATGACATAGAGGGCATCAGTGGCTTCAGGAAGCTCACCACGCATGCGTAGATAACGAAGAACAACGTCTACATCGACATCACCACGGATCGTGATGACGTCGGTATTCATAATACCGCCGGCGCTGTCTTCTGGATAAGATAGGGCGGTTTCAACCCGCTGCCTATCGGCACTATCCATCTGAGAAAGAACTTCTCGTGAGACGTCATCAGGTAAGCTTCGCAAGACATAGGCAACATCGTCCGTGTCCATGCCTTCAGTGGCTTCTGCCAGCTTCTCTGGAGCCATCTTCGAGACGAGATTATCTTTGACGTCTTCATTTAATTCATCAAGAATTTCGCCATAATCTTCAGGATCGGTGAGTTGCCAAAGGACGTCGCGACTTTTACGAGGTGAGGCCTCGAGAAGGTGGGCAATGTCTTCAGGTTCCATATCCTGAAGCTGTCTGCGTACGTAAACAAAGCGACCATTTTCTAGGGCCTCGCTTACTTCTTGGAGAGTTTGGTGAGCTTGGTCGAATTCTATTTGCTCTGCCATGGCTGCCCCTTGAACTTAACTGCTTTAATTTATTGAATATTAGTTTAATTCTACACGTTAATTAATAACAACGTATGAATGACTGTGTGATATTTTTACTCGTTAAGAATTTGGTTTATTCGTCTTCATCAAAACGGTGTTCAACCAGTTCACACACGGCTTGGAGTGCATCATTGGATTGAGGGCCATCCGCTTTAATCGTGATAAATTCACCCTGCGCGGATTCCAGCATCAGTAACCCCATGACGCTATCAGCCGTCGCTTCTTTATTTTCGTGATTACAAATGGTGACGGTGGCGTTAAAACTTTGCGCAAGCTCTACCAGTTTAACGGCCGCCCGTGCATGGAGCCCTAAGCGGTTTTGAATCAAGACAGTTCGAGATGTAGACATGAGACTCCTATTGATGCTGCTCTAGTGACGCGTGTCTAATTTGGACTTGCTGGCCGCAGTGAGCAAAGTACTCACCGATTTGCTGTGCGATATAGACTGAGCGGTGTTTGCCGCCAGTGCAGCCTATAGCGACCGTCAGATAGCTGCGATTGTTTTTTTCTAACATTGGTAGCCAACGCTCGATAAAGTGCTGTATTTGCAGTTTTAGCTCAATCACTTCTGGGTGGGACTCTAGAAATGACTTAATGGGTGCATCGAGCCCTGTTAAAGGTCTCAATTCAGGTTGCCAATGGGGGTTAGGTAAGAACCTAACATCAAACACGTAATCCGCATCGTTTGGCATACCGTATTTGAATCCAAAAGATTGGAATACCATCACCAATTCTTTTTTCTCTTTTCCTTCGAGCTCAATGCGAATCGTTTCACTAAGGTCATGAATCGAGCGATGACTGGAGTCGATAAGGTAATCAGCTTGCTCTTTAATGGGCTTTAACAGCTTATGCTCAAGATCAATGGCTTGCTCGAGTGATAGCTTCTCTTTTTGTTGCGATAGAGGATGGATTCGCCTTGTCTCACTATAGCGAGTCAGTAGAACTGGCTTAGTTGCGTCAAGAAAGAGGACCTTAACATCATGACTCTTTGCGAGCTCATCGAGCTTGAGGCTGAGCTGTTTGAGATTGTCAGGAAGGTTGCGAATATCGATGCTGACCGCCACATTTTGTTGGGAGTCTTTCGTGCTCTCAACAAAATGTTCGAGCAGATCGATGGGGAGGTTATCAACGCAGTAATAACCAGAATCTTCTAAAACTCGGAGCGCAACACTTTTACCGGCTCCAGAATGCCCACTTACAACGACCAATCTCATAATCTTGACTCAGTATGTTTAATTCGATTCAGTATATTTATTTCGATGCCGCACCGTTAGTGACTGACAATGATGTCGTAGAGCTCTTGATCACTTTGTGCTTTGCGCAATTGCTTAAGGACGGTTTTGTCGTTCAGGCGTTCGGCCATGCAAGACAAGGTTTTGAGGTGCTCTTTACATTGAGCATCTGGAACTAAAAGCGCAAACATGAGGTCAACAGGTCGATTATCGATAGAGTCGAACTCAACCGGTTCGTTACACTGCAAAAGGACCGCTATTGCCTTGTCACTATCTTGCATGCGCGCATGAGGGATGGCGATACCGTTACCGATACCCGTGCTGCCTACTTTCTCTCGGTTCAACATGCACTCAAACAACTCTGTAGAGTTCTGACCTGTCTTTTGTGCCGCGATTTCACTGATGATCTCGAGTGCGCGCTTTTTGCTGGTACAAGGGACTGCACTCTTGGTGCAGTCCAATGTTAATACTTCACTTATTTGCATTTTAGTGATTACTTATTTTTTCTTTGTGCTTATTCAATTGTCGGACGAGCTTATCGACGAGTGAGTCGATGGCCGCATACATACTCTCATCTTCTGCCGCCGCATGAATTTCACCGTGATTGATGTGGAGCGTAGCTTCAGCGATCTGGTTTAATTTTTCAACTCGTAATATCACTTGAATGGTATTTATATGATCAAAAAAGCGTTCTAGTTTATGAAATTTGTCATTAACGTAGTCTTGCATTGACTCAGTAAGATCAACATGGTGGCCTTGGATTTGAATTTGCATAGACTTTCCTTTTTGGTTATTGGCCTTAAAGTAGGCGTTTACGCTGACTAGAAGGGGCGATACCCAGCGACTCTCGATACTTAGCGATAGTGCGTCTAGCAACTTGAATACCCTGGTCAGCTAACTGAGCGGCGATTTTGCTATCGCTCAAAGGCTTGGCTGTATTTTCGACAGCGACAAGTTTTTTGATCAGTGCTCGAATGGCGGTTGACGAGCATTCACCGCCATTATCTGTAGAAACATGGCTTGAAAAGAAGTACTTCAATTCAAAAATACCACGAGGTGTATGCATATATTTCTGAGTGGTCACTCTTGAAATCGTTGATTCATGCATATCGACGGCTAATGCCACATCATTGAGTACCATAGGTTTCATCGCTTCTTCACCATATTCAAAGAAGTCATGTTGATGTTCAACAATGCATTTCGCAACCTTAAGAAGTGTCTCATTACGGCTTTCTAAGCTTTTAATCAACCATTTAGCTTCTTGAAGGTTAGAGCGAATATATTGGCTATCTGGGCTGTTTCCTGTCCCTAATTGTGCATACTGTTGATTGACTTTCAATCGAGGTACGCTGTCGGGGTTTATTTGAACCACCCACTTGCCTCTGTCTTTAAAAACAGACACATCTGGAACGACATACTCAGTCTCATCTGGGGTGATTTTGCTGCCAGGACGAGGGTCGAGCTGTTGAATAAGTGACAGTACTTCTCTCAGTTCTGTTTCTTTCAGTCTAGTCTCTTTAATGACGAGCTTGTAATCGCGATTGCCTAATTGATCGATGTGATGAGACAGGACTAATTTTGCTTCGGCTAACCAAGGCGTATCTTCCGGAAACGTCGCCAGTTGAAGTAAAAGGCAATCTTGTAAGTTAACCGAGGCGACACCGAGTGGGTCAAACTGTTGAATGCGTTTGCGTACCGCCTCGACTTCATCCAGTTCAAGATCGTCTATATCTACGCTTTCAAGTAGTTCTTCGCACGATTGAGTGAGGTAACCTTGGCTATCGATTGCATCAATCACGGCGAGTGCAATGGCTCGGTCTGTCTCTGAGAATGGGGTTAGGTCTAGCTGCCAAATAAGATAATCTTGCAGTGATTGTGTGGTTTCACCTTGATATATAGGAAGGTCATCGTCGACGCTGATACCCGTATTGCCGGTGTTTGCGCTGTAAACGTCATCCCATGTCGTGTCGATTTCGAGGTCGTTGGTAATCTCAGAAGACTCGATCAGTTCTGAGCTGTCTTTAGGTTCCGGCTCACTGCTGAGCTCTGGACTGGATTCCTCTTTACTCTCTAGGTTGTTTTTTTCTTCATTAGCAGGCGGCTCGTCGGTTGCTTCTTCAACATCAAGTAGTGGGTTGGAGTCCAAAGCCTCTTGAATTTCTTGTTGAAGGTCGAGCGTCGACAACTGCAATAAGCGAATTGCTTGTTGCAGTTGTGGTGTCATTGCTAACTGTTGACCTAGCTTAAGTTGTAATGAGGGTTTCATGCAGTCTTGTTGGCCTATTAATAAATATGATACCTGACTATTAAATCATAGTCGGAATTGTTCACCGAGATAAACCTGTTTTACATGTTCATTATTGAGAACATCTTCCGGTGTGCCTTCAGCAATCAAGTGACCTTGGCTGACGATGTAGGCTTTTTCACAGACATCCAGCGTCTCACGGACATTATGGTCGGTAATTAATACGCCAAGGCCTCTATCTCTTAGGTGTTCGATGATTTTTTTGATATCGATAACAGAGATGGGGTCAACCCCTGCAAAAGGCTCATCAAGTAGAATAAATTGCGGGTTCGCAGCTAAGGCTCGTGCAATTTCTACACGACGGCGCTCTCCACCAGAGAGTGCCATGCCCGCGCTTTTTCGGATATGTTGAATATTGAACTCATCGAGAAGATCCTCAAGGCGATCCTGTTGTTCTTCTTGGGTGAGCTCATTACGTGTTTCTAATACGGCTAGAATATTATGTTCCACGCTTAGCTTTCTAAAAATAGAGGCTTCTTGTGGCAGGTAACCGATCCCCATTTTTGCTCGACTGTGCATCGGTAAAATACTGATGTCTTCGTCATCAATGGTAATCGAACCTTCATCTCGAGCAACAAGGCCTACTATCATATAAAAAGATGTCGTTTTTCCCGCGCCATTAGGGCCCAGCAATCCAACAATCTGACCTGACTCTACAGACAAGCTCACATCGGTGACGACTTTTCTATTGTTATAACTTTTTGCTAAATGCGTTGCTTTTAATAGCGCCATATTCCGAAGTACTACTCTTGAGCTGGTTGAGGTTGAAGAACGGTCGACACACGTTCGTTAGGGCTACCATCTGCGATCAATTTTTGTGACGAAATTCTATAGCGAATTTTTGTTCCTTTGATAATGCTACCGTCTTGCGACAACATCGCTTGATTGGTCATCGTTAATTGGTCGTCTTTCAAGGCATAGTGAAGCTCTTTAGCTTCACCGTACAATGTCTTACCATCATCGGTGAGCTGAGAAAATGTCGCAAGATCGCCGAACCCTTCAATAACCTGCAATGCGCCGGTCTTAGGTTCTCGCGTGACAATGATCGTGTCAGCATTAATATTGATGCTACCTTGTTTTAGTTTTACATCGCCAGCAAAGGTAACCTTGTTACTTTTCATATCAAGCTGTTGAGTATCGGAGTCGATATACACAGGTTGTTCCGTATCCGTCGAAAGTGCATAAGCGGCGACTGGTAAAAACAGGCAAAGCCCAAGACTAAGGTGTGAGAGTTTCATATTTACTATTCACTTTGTTGTAAAGCTCTGCGAGGTTATCTGCGAAGTTTCCTTTCATCGCATCACCACGCGTTTCAAACTGTGGGCCTAACATTAGAACGTTAGTATCAGCCCAAAAATCCCGATTGTCTAACTGAATGCTCATCTGGTCTGTTGATAAGGTATCGAAACCTGACTCATCAAGCAAATTTCTAGCAATTACATCGTCATACAGGGTTAATACGTCTTTTTTATCGAGAATGGCGGTCGCCGCTGAAATCTCCCACTCTTGGGTGGTTCCCTCGACATAAATCTTCAATACAGGTCGGTCGAATACGGTTTCGCCTTTTTTTGAAAAGTGCTCTAAATATGCTGAGTTAATACTGTAGCTTCGTACGCCGTTATCAGCGTAAGAAATATTGTGTAGATTCTTGCCGTTAAATGCAGGAAGCTCAACATTAGGGGTAACCTGAATGACATTACTATCCTCTTTGCTATAAAGATAGTAACCACACCCAAGGGATATCATTAACAATACGGCATATAGAGTACGAGGTAGACTCATATACTCAAACCTTTATGAAGCTCGAGTTGCCCTTTTGATTCAAGGATAATATCACACACCTCTCTGACTGCCCCTCGTCCTCCTTGGATCGATGTGACATAGTCAGCTTTATTGGCAAGAAGGGGGTGGCCGTCAGCCACGCACACACTCAGTCCAATCTGTTCCATAACAGGCCAATCAATTAAGTCATCACCAATATAGGCGGTCTGTTCTGCTGAAATATTGAGTTTTTCACAGATGTCTTTGTAAGCCACTATTTTATCATCTTGGCCTTGGTAGATTAACGATATCCCCAGCGCAGTCATTCGATTCTCGACAATCTTAGACGTGCGGCCTGTGATAATGGCGACTTCTATGCCGGCGCTCATGAGTGCTTTGACGCCGTATCCGTCTCTAGTGTGAAATGTCTTAAGCTCTTCGCCATCATTACCCATATAGACAAGCCCGTCAGAGAAAACACCATCAACGTCGCAAATGAGGAGTTTTATCTCAGATGCTCGCGCGAAGGCGGTTTTATCCATTGCACCATAGAGCGTTTCAATCGTTTGTGGCATTACATCACTCCCGCTTTGAGTAGGTCATGCATATTTAATGCACCAACAACCCGGTTCTCTTCTAGCAAAATTAGGCCGTTAATATTTTTAGATTGCATCAGATGTAATCCTTCTGCTGCAAGCATATTGGGGGTCGCGGTTGTTGGAGAGACCGTCATGACATCCCCAATACTCGTAGTATGGATATCAATACGCTTGTCTAAGATTCGGCGTAAATCACCATCGGTAAAAATACCAAGCAAGTGTTGTGATTCATTGACGACAGCAGTCATCCCCAAGCCTTTATCCGTGATTTTTAGCAACGCGTCGCGAACCAACGTATTCGGTGTGACGAGTGGTAACGCATCACCAGAATGCATTATGTCACTTAATTTTAGCAACAGCTTGCGACCCAAAGCACCTCCCGGATGAGACAATGCAAAATCCTCTTCACTAAACCCTCTCGCTTCCAGCAAGGCAATGGCTAACGCATCCCCCATCACGAGTGTAGCAGTTGAGCTAGAGGTTGGTGCTAGCCCTAATGGGCAGGCTTCTTTTGGAACCGTAATCTGTAAGTGGTGATCTGAAAGCTTAGCCATCGTAGACGCCGGCTTCCCTGTCATGCTAACGGTCGTAATACCAAGACGCTTGAATACCGGAAATAGGCTGATGATCTCATGAGATTCACCAGAGTTTGATATTGCAATAACGAGATCCTTGGCTTCAATCATGCCTAAGTCGCCGTGAGCTGCCTCGCCGGGATGCACAAAAAATGCCGATGTTCCCGTACTAGCAAGCGTGGCAGCAATTTTTTTACCTATATGTCCAGATTTGCCCATACCCATCACGATAACTTTACCTTGATGGTTGAGGATGCTGTGACAAACGGCCGAGAAGTGCTCGTCGATATAGCGCTCTAGGTGCTGTAAAGCAAGAACCTCGGTGTCTAGCACGCGTTTCGCTGCACTAATAAAATCAAATGAAGACATAATGTGACTCCTACGCAGCCATGTTGGTGAAGAGATAGACTTGGTAAATTAGGAAGCAGGCAAACAAGATGAAGCCTTCTATTCGGTTAATGCTTTTCGATTTTCCGAGCGCCATCACGACAAGAAGTAAAGACACCCCAAGCATGACCCAAAAGTCACGACCCATCGCGTGTTCGCTTAATATTGATGGGTTTAAAACACCTGGAATACCCATAACAGCCAAGATGTTAAATACGTTTGAGCCAATGATATTACCGACGGCCATATCATCTTCGCCCTTCATTACTCCAGCCAGAGAGGCCGCTAATTCAGGTAAGCTGGTACCGATCGCAATAATCGTCAGTCCAATCACAAGATCACTCATACCAAAATATTGAGCAATGGTGACGGCACTATCGACGAGGCGATCGGCCGCAATAGGTAGAATAATTAAGCCAATAACCACCCACATAATGGCTTTGATGTTACTTACGCCTTCAGGGATCTCCGATTCCTGGTCGTCTAGCATGACATCACCGCCACTGGCTTTTTCTGTCTTACTGATTCGGATCATCGCGAGAATAAAAGCGCCAAATAGTGCAAACAGCACAATACCTTCATAAAAGCCTAGGTGGCTATCCCACAGTAATACACCTGCAATTAATGTGACCGCAATCATCAGAGGGAGTTCACGACGCAGAATACCTGAAGAAATAGATAGTGGTTTTATCATCGCGGTAATACCGAGAATTAAAGCGATGTTGGCAATATTAGAGCCGAGCACATTCCCGACGGCAGTATCTGTTTTTCCGTCAAGTGCTGCGGTGGCTGATACCATCATCTCGGGCGCAGAAGAGCCCATAGCCAGAATCGTCATACCAATGACTAGCGGTGAGATACCGTAGTTTCGCGCAAGCGCAGCGGAACCATAAACGAGTTTGTCTGCGCTCCACACTAGGAAAACAAGACCAATAATAAGAAACACCACTGCTTCAAGCATGCTTTAATTCCAGTTACTTTTTCTAAGATATTTGGCGGGTAATTTTGACGGTTTAGCACCTAAAATGGAAGCTAATCAACAAATAAAATAACAATCAGTTTCAGAACCATATACGCTAATAATAGTGTGAAATTAGTTTGTCGCCTGAATGTTACGGTCATTAATGGCTCAAAATGTGATGAACTAATGACTGTGCAGACGATAGAAAGTAAATGCTATCTATTTTAAGGTTTTAATTATGGGCTGCTATCATTAGAATATAAGGCTTGAGGGACTTAGGCTTTTTAATAAGGAAATGTATGTCAAACAATGACTTGGTTTCCGTGAAGGGGTTGTCATTTTCTAGAGGCAAACACGTCATCTTTGATGATATTGAATTGCATGTACCGAAAGGGAAAGTGACAGCAATCATGGGGCCATCCGGAATTGGAAAAACAACCTTACTACGGCTTATCGGCGGGCAGCTATACCCTGACCAAGGTGAAATTTGGTTTGAAAGCGACAATATTCCGACGCTGTCGCGCAAGCGCTTATATCAAGTCCGAAAAAAAATGAGCATGTTGTTCCAATCCGGGGCGTTGTTTACGGACCTTACGGTTTTCGACAATGTTGCCTTTCCCCTTCGGGAGCACACGCAACTATCTGAAGCATTAATACGAACATTAGTTCTATTAAAACTCGAAGCCGTCGGCTTGAGAGGCGCTGCGCAGCTAATGCCAAGTGAGCTCTCTGGCGGAATGGCAAGGCGAGCAGCACTGGCACGTGCGATTGCCCTTGACCCCGATTTGATCATGTATGACGAACCATTTGTTGGGCAAGACCCTATTACTATGGGAGTGTTAGTTGAGTTGATTCGTTCATTAAACAACGCCCTTAACTTGACATCGATTGTCGTATCGCATGATGTCCCAGAGGTGATGTCGATTGCTGACTGGGTGTATTTACTCGCCGATGGGAAAATTGTTGCTAAAGGAACACCTGAAGCGCTTAGAAATAACCCAGACCCGAGGGTTCAGCAGTTTTTAGTGGGTGACGCTGATGGACCGGTACCGTTTCGATATCCAGCGGAGCCACTTGAACAGGACCTCTTTTAATATGTTGCAGTTTGTACAAAGAATCGGTCATCGCACACTGATGTCTTGTCAATCGTGGGGAAAGGCAACGTTTATGTTGCTTGGTGTGTTGTTATCTAGACCACAGCCAGTGAAGAACTTTCCTTTATTGATCAAGCAACTCTACAGTGTGGGTGTTCAATCACTTGCTATTATTACCGTATCCGGCTTGTTTATTGGCATGGTGTTAAGCCTACAAGGTTATGTGGTGCTGGTGGATTACGGTGCGGAAGGAAGCCTAGGTCAAATGGTCTCTTTGTCTTTGTTGCGAGAGCTTGGGCCCGTTGTTACCGCTTTATTGTTTGCAGGACGCGCGGGATCGGCGTTAACGGCAGAAATCGGTTTGATGAAAGCAACAGAGCAGTTATCAAGTATGGAAATGATGGCCGTTGATCCGATAAAAAGAGTGGTTGCCCCTCGTTTTTGGGCCGGTGTTATTTCAATGCCGTTACTTGCCATGATCTTCATGTCGATTGGTATTTGGGGAGCACAGCTCGTCGGCGTGGAATGGAAGGGCATTGATCATGGTAGTTTTTGGTCTGCGATGCAGTCATCGGTCGAACTGGGGCGAGATATCGGTAATAGCGCCTTGAAATGTATCGTATTTGCCATCACGGTGACCTGGATTGCTTTGTTTAATGGTTATGATGCCATTCCTACTTCCGAGGGGATTAGTCAAGCAACGACAAGAACGGTGGTTCATTCATCATTGGCCGTTTTAGGGTTGGACTTTGTTATGACTGCATTAATGTTTGGAAGTTGAGAATAAAGGATTTTTGAATGCAACAAACTCGAAAGTTAGAATTGTGGGTGGGCGGCTTTGTTCTGACAGGACTTTGCGCAATTTTGTTTATCATTTTTCAAGTGGCTGACGTTAAAGGTGTTGGCTCAAGTGATACTTACACCTTGCAAGCTCGGTTTGATAATATCGGTAGTTTAAAGGTTCGATCCCCTGTCAAGGTCGGTGGGGTCGTTATCGGGCGTGTCAGTGATATCCACCTTGATAAAGAGAGCTACTTACCTGTTGTAAACCTTGCTATCAATTCTGAATATCAATTCCCTGAGACGTCAAGTGCACAAATTCTCACGTCAGGACTCATAGGTGAGCAATACATCGGCCTAGTTCCTGGTTTTATTTTCGATGACGAGACGTATCTAGTTGATGGTGATCGCATTGAGGATACTAAGTCAGCGTTAGTACTCGAAGATATGATAGGGCAAGTGCTTTATAGCATCGGTGGAAAGTCTGATGATGCGAAACAGGAGTAATAAGATGAGCAGAATATGCATGATGTTGGCTTTAATTTTCAGTGTGTTTAGTGTTTCCGCTCAAGATATAGATAAGAGCAAGCCCTACGACATGATGAAACAAGTCGCCGACCGCACTTTTTCCAGATTGGCAGAAGAGCAATCATTAATCCAAGATGATCCTAATTACTTGAAAGTTGTTGTCGAAGAAGAGTTGATGCCATACGTTAATGATCGTTATGCGGCATTGAAACTGTTGGGGCCTAACTTAAAAGGGGCGAAACGAGAAGACGTCTTAGAATTTGCGAAAGCTTTTCGTGAGTACTTGGTGACCTCTTATGCACAAGTCCTGACCCAGTATACTGGGCAAGAGATACAATTTGGTCCAACGCCAGTGATTGATGAAAAAACAACGATTACAGGCATTCGAGTCACCATAATGGATTCACCAAGACCGAACATTAATCTTGAATTTAAATTGAGAAAAGATAAAAAAACAGGTGATTGGAAAGCGTTTGATATGATTGCTGAAGGCATCAGTTTACTGTCGAGTAAGCAATCAGAATGGAACACAAAAATACGCCGTGAGGGGATACTTTCGGTGGCGGAAGAATTAGAAGCATTGTCTCAGGTGTCAATTCAATTTGAAGGGAAGTCCGGACAGTGAATGCGAGCGTAGAGTTTAGCGAACCTGACACTATTCTACTCGTTGGCACCCTGACTCGGGACACGGTCCCGAAGCTCTGGAAGCGATTGCAAGTATTTAATTATCCAGAATCTAACGTTAATGTACCTCTTAACGAGGTAGAACGTATAGATTCTGCTGGTATGGTGATGCTAATTCACTTAATAGAGCATGCAAAAAATCGAAAGTGTCATATAATGCTCAGCTTCGTGCCCGACGAGCTGAAAATGTTGTTTCAGCTAAGTAATGTTGAATCGGTAATTGAGAAACACATTTAGGAGTATCTTGTGGATAGCACAAAAGTACAGGAACTATTGCAAAGTGAACTAAACCTAGAAGAGCTGCATGTTAAAGGTGAAGGTAGCCACTACGAAGTGATTGCAGTAGATGCTCAATTCGCAGGCATGAGCCGAGTAAAAAAACAGCAGATGATTTATAAGCCTCTGATGGAATATATTCAGCGTAACGACATCCACGCCGTCTCGATCAAGGCTTTCACTCCAGAAGAGTGGGCTCGAGATAAAAAGTTGATGTCACTTTAAGGTTAAGTAATGGATAAGTTTCAAATTATTGGATCGACAACCCCGCTACAAGGCGAGGTTTCAATCTCAGGTGCTAAAAATGCAGCACTGCCTATTTTATTTGCTTCTATTTTGGCTGAAGGGCCGGTAGAAGTCTCCAATGTGCCTCGTCTACGTGATATCGATACTACGATGAAACTGCTGACGCGCCTCGGAGCAAAAGTCCATCGTAACGGCTCCGTGCACGTTGATGGCAGCGAAATTAATGAACTTTGTGCGCCCTATGATCTCGTGAAAACGATGCGTGCTTCAATTTGGGCTTTAGGTCCATTGGTGGCTAGATTCGGTAAAGGGCAAGTATCCCTACCGGGTGGCTGTGCGATTGGAGCGAGACCCGTCGATTTGCATATTCATGGCCTTGAACAACTAGGCGCAACGATCACGCTTGAAGATGGTTATGTGAAAGCAGAAGTTGATGGCCGGTTGAAAGGCGCGCATGTCGTGATGGACAAGGTGAGTGTGGGTGCCACTATCACAGTGATGTGCGCTGCGACACTGGCGGAAGGTAAAACCGTACTGGATAACGCCGCACGTGAACCTGAGATTGTCGATACTGCCAACTTCTTGAATGCATTAGGAGCTAAAGTCTCTGGTGCAGGTACTGATACTATCACTATCGAAGGCGTTGAGCGTTTGTCTGGTGGTAAGCACGCTGTGGTTGCAGACCGCATTGAAACAGGAACATTTTTAGTTGCCGCAGCGGTATCAGGGGGCAAGGTCGTTTGCCGTAACACCAGCGCACATCTTCTAGAGGCAGTTATTGCGAAACTAGAAGAAGCCGGTGCGAAGGTGGAAAGTGGTGAGGACTGGATCTCCCTTGATATGACCGGTCGTGACCTCAAGGCTGTGTCGATTCGTACTGCGCCACACCCTGGTTTCCCAACTGATATGCAAGCGCAATTCACGCTATTAAATATCATGGCGAAAGGCGGTGGTGTTATTACCGAAACCATCTTTGAGAACCGCTTCATGCACGTGCCTGAACTGATACGAATGGGCGCAAAAGCAGACATTGAAGGTAACACCGTTATCTGTGGCGATGTAGAATTGTTGAGCGGCGCTCAAGTGATGGCCACAGATTTGCGAGCCTCAGCGAGCTTAGTTATCGCGGGTTGTATTGCCAAAGGCGAAACCATTGTTGATCGTATTTACCACATTGATCGTGGTTACGACAGGATTGAAGATAAGCTATCTTTACTGGGCGCAAATATTACTCGCGTTCAAGCATCTGAATAGCACTTTAAGTGATATTGATGAGCCGAAATCGTTAGGTTTCGGTTTTTTTTTGAGATTTTTCGGAGCACAAAATGATTGCTTTTTTCCGCTGTATTGCAGTGGCTATTTTCGCTATCGTCATGTTCATTTTTGGTTGTGGGTATTGTTTATTAAGCCCAAGAAACCCAAAGCATGTATTTAGATTTGGACGTTATTTTGGCGCAATGTCTAAGGTGTTTGGCATCAAACTTGAACTTAGGCTACCTGAAGATGCGTATCACCGTGGCCAGCATGTCTATATTGCTAACCATCAAAATAACTGGGACCTGTTTACCGTTTCTTCGGCCGTCACTCCAAATGTAGTGACCGTAGGCAAAAAAAGCTTGGCGTGGATGCCATTCTTTGGGCAGCTCTACTATCTTACCGGAAACATTTTGATTGACCGTGCTAATCGCAGTAAGGCGAAAGGAACGATAGATCAAGTTGTCGATAGCATGAAAAAAAGCAACTTATCTGTCTGGATGTTTCCTGAAGGTACGCGTTCTAGAGGGCGAGGCATGTTGCCATTTAAGACCGGAGCATTTCATGCTGCGATTGGCGCTAATGTACCGATTATCCCGATTGTTTGTAGTAGCACGGCGCACTTAAAGTTCAACAAATGGGATAACGGGCATATCATTGTTGAGATGCTGCCTCCCGTTTCTGTTGAAGGGTGTGCAAAAGAGGACATTCGAGAACTTGCTAACCGTTGCCGCGAGCAAATGGTGCAGAAATTGGAACAACTTGACGCAGAAGTGATTGAGCTCAATAAGGGCAAGTAATCATCGCGGAAGGTCACCGAGAGTGAAAAAAAGGGTTGTGTGAACAACCCTTTTTGGTATCGGATGAAACGTTTAGGTCGCCGTTACTTACGAACCGCAATAGCTTCGATCTCAATCTTCACGTCTTTTGGTAGTCGTGCGACTTCAACACATGAGCGAGCTGGGTAGTTAGCGACTTGGTGCTCATCAAAGAACTTACCATAGACTTCATTCACTGTGCCAAAGTCGTTCAAATCTTTAACAAAAACCGTCATCTTAACAATATCAGAGACAGTAAGACCTGATGACTCAACGACAGCCTTAACGTTATCTAGTGATTGACGTGCCTGCTCTGAAATATCGTCTGATACTTCCCCTGTTACTGGGTTTACTGGGATTTGACCAGAGGTTAGCACCATATTACCGAGGTCGACGCCTTGAACATAAGGGCCAATGGCAGCAGGAGCTGATTCTGTATGAAGTACTTTAGTCATTCTTAGTGTTCCATTGTGATAAAAGAATAAGAGGAACTAGACTGCCTCTAGCCCCAATAAAAATCAAGCCTACTTTTAGTCGGCTTGATTAATAACATAACGATGATTAGCGCTCAGTAAGAATTTCTCTCGCAAATACCTTTTCACAGTATTTGCACTTCAGGCGAATATCACTATGCTTCTCGAACACCTTAAAACTACTTTCTACCGGCTCATTATGCGTGATGCAATTGCTATTTGGGCACTCAAATATACCGTTAATATGCTCAGGCAGTGCTAAGGCCAGTTTTTTACTAACCTCATAATTCTCGATTTGATTCACGGTCGCGTTAGGCGCGTACAGAGCCAGTTTGTTTGCTTGCTCTTCGCTGACAAAGACGTTTTCTATTTTGAGTAAGTCCTTACACCCAAGAGCCGACGATGGAAGGTTTAAACCAATCGTGACGCGCTGCTGAGATTGGTCCATAGCAAACAGTTTTAATACCTTGATACCGATGTTCGCTGGGATGTGGTCGATCACTGTGCCATTTTTAATGGCTTCGACTTGTAGTTGTGTTTCTCTTGTCATGCTATACCTGCCTTACAACGTTTCATTTAACACGAGAGCCAATAGTGCTTCACGCGCGTACACCCCATTTTCAGCTTGCTGGAAATAGTAGGCATAAGGCGTTTTATCGACATCAACGGTAATCTCATCAACACGAGGAAGTGGGTGCAACACCTTTAGGTTGTCACGTGCTTCTTTCAGCGTTTCAGCCGATAAGATGTAAGCCGATTTTATATGTGCATATTCTGATTCATCAAAGCGTTCTTTCTGTACGCGTGTCATGTAAAGGATATCGAGTTCCGGTACGACCTCTTCCATATCTTGATGCATACTAAAGGTGATGCCTGATTCTTCCAGTTCTTCACAGATGTAATCTGGCATTGCGAGCGCTTCTGGTGCGATGAAGTAAAAGCGAACGTTATTAAACTTTGCTAATGCTTGAGTGAGAGAGTGCACGGTACGACCATATTTTAGGTCACCAACAAAAGCCACATTGATGTTGTCTAAGCGACCCTGGGTTTCATAAATGCTGTACAGGTCAAGCAAGGTTTGCGTAGGGTGCTGGTTTGCGCCGTCACCCGCATTGATAACCGGTGTGCCGTTTGAAAACTCAGAAGCGAGGCGTGCGGCGCCTTCTTGTGGATGACGCATGACAAAGGCATCCACATACGAAGCGATAACTTGCACAGAATCTGCCAACGTTTCGCCTTTTTTCGCAAGGGACGTGTTACCGCCACTATCAAAGCCAATAACACTACCACCAATACGCTGGATTGCGGTTTCGAAGGATAGGCGAGTTCGGGTTGAAGGCTCAAAGAAACAGCTCGCAATGACTTTGTTTTTTATTAGCTCAGGTCGAGGGGTTGATTTAAGTTGCCCTGCGGTTTCTACGATGAGTTCGAGCTCATCACGAGACAGCTCAGGAATTGAGATAATGTGCTTTTGGTAGAGCGTATTCGCCATGTTTATCTTCCCTATAGTTAAAAACTAAACCAGAGTTAGCAGCCATAAAAAAGCCCCCCATAATGGGAGGCTTAGTCATCAAAAGAAGATAATACCGGTGCGTGATAAGCGAAGTACTTATCGCGAGTTAGCAATGCATCAAAGCTAATCAACGTATGAAAGCCTAGCAATGTAATGAAACTCGGTTGCGCCATGTCCTATCCCCCTGACAAATTGCGGAGAATTATACCCTTAACAATTGTGAGCGCAAGCGATTACATCAAAGGTTTATGCGTTAATTCGCCACTTTTTATTAACTGCCAAGTGTTGCGACCATGACGGCTTTTATGGTGTGCATGCGATTTTCTGCTTCATCGAATACGATGGAATACTCGGACTCAAAGACATCGTTGCTGACTTCTAACCCATTAAGGTTAAACTTGTCAGCTATCTCTTTGCCGATAGTGGTTTGGTCATCATGAAAAGCGGGTAGGCAATGCATGAATTTTACATCGGGGTTCCCCGTCGCTTCAATCATCGCCATATTTACTTGGTATGGTTTCATGAGAGTAATACGCTCCTCCCAAGCTGAGGCCGGTTCACCCATGGAGACCCAAACGTCGGTATAAAGAAAGTCACAACCGTCTACACCTTGAGTGACGTCTTCTGTTAGGGTGATGGTCGCTCCTGTATTAAGAGCAATCTGTTGGCATTCCTCAACAAGTTCTGGTTCTGGCCAGAATGCCTTGGGGGCGACTAGGCGAATGTCCATCCCCATTTTAGCGGCCCCAACCATTAGAGAATTACCCATGTTGTTTCGTGCATCGCCTAGGTAAGCAAATGACATTTGATGCAGCTGTTTTCCTTTGCCGTGTTCAAACATGGTGAGGAAGTCGGCTAAAATTTGCGTAGGGTGGAATTCATCGGTTAGGCCATTCCAAACCGGTACGCCAGCGTGGGCACCTAACTCTTCAACGATCTCTTGCCCAAATCCTCGATATTCTATGCCGTCGTACATGCGACCTAGGACACGTGCGGTATCTTTCATTGATTCTTTATGACCAATTTGCGAGCCCGAAGGGCCTAGGTATGAGACCTGAGCGCCTTGATCAAAAGCGGCAACTTCAAATGCACATCGGGTACGGGTAGAGGCTTTTTCAAAGATCAGTGCAATATTTTTCCCGACGAGTTTCTTTTGTTCTGTCCCTGCATATTTTGCTGATTTTAAAGACAAAGAAAGATCGAGAAGAAATTGGATTTCTTTGGGCGTAAAATCTAAAAGCTTAAGGAAGTTCCTATTACGTAAGTTATAAGCCATGTTCCGTACCTAGTGAATAATAAGTAGTTTATTTATACATATAAATGCTTTTAAAGTGAATATTTATTTTTGTCGTGATGTAAAAAAACGCCTATATTAGACGTTTTTTTCGGTTTTTATTTAGATACCGTCTCGCTCTATTGGGCAGCTCATACAACGAGCCCCCCCACGCCCGCGTCCTAGTTCATTCCCAGGGATAGTCAAAACTTCGATGCCTGCTTTATCATATTTTTCATTGGTATAGACATTTCTTTCATAGCCAATGACCACTCCTGGTTTAACGGTGAGAACGTTATTTGCATCGTTCCACTGTTCACGCTCTGCTTCATAATTATCACCACCAGTGGTGATAATATTCAATTTATCTACGTCGAGTGCACTTTCCAGAGCTGTTAAATAGTTAGGCAGTTTTTCAACTTGTATCTGGCCTTTTGGCTCAGCCGTTAATCGCCAAGTATCCAGTTTATCAGTGATAATTTCAGGGTAGACAGAGAATGTATCAACATCCATATGAGTCATTACGGTATCAAGGTGCATACAAGAGCGATGCTTAGGCAGATCAATCGCGATAACTTGTGAGGCTTGCCCTGTTTTGAAAAGGCTTGCCGCTAAGTTCTCCACGCCTTGTGGCGTTGTGCGTTCGGAGATACCAATGAGAACCGCGCCTTTGCCAATAACAAGGACATCACCACCTTCTATATTGGCATTGTCGTAATGCAAGTCTTCATCGCCAAAGTATTTGATGAAATCTTGGCCTGCAAAGGTAGGGTGCCAGCGATATATGGCACGTAAGTGATTGGTTTCACGCTGTCGAGCTGGCTTCATCATTGGGTTCAATGAGACGCCGCCGTACACCCAGCAAGACGTGTCGCGCGTAAATAGGTGGTTGGGTAATGGCTCAATGACAAAGTCGAGTGGGCGGCTCATCTTTTGTAAGATGGATGAGGTTTTGATTGGTAACTCTGAATAGGCAAGCCCACCCAGTAGAATGGTGGCAAGGTGCTCATTATCCATGTCTGCAAGGTAGCGTTTCAGCTCATTAGCAAAGATAGGCCCATAACGAAAATCTGAGATTTGAGTCTCTAGTAACCATGATTTGGCGTCGGTGACCGCCAAGGTTTCAACTAAAAGATCATGGAGGAGCAAAACCTCAACTTCTTGGCTACGTAGCGTGTCAGCAAAGGCGTCATGTTCTACCCCTGCCGCTTCTACAGCAAGCACGTCATCAAAAAGAAGTTCGTGACAATTTGATGGTGTGAGGTGGGTAAGCGCTCTTTCTGGGCGGTTCAGCAAAACTCTGCGTAATTGACCCACTTCTGATCCGACGTGCAACGTACTCATTGTGATTCCTTTCAAATTTGAATGCGCTATTTATGACAAGCTTGTTATCAAGATGCAAGCTCAAAAACTGGCGTTTGTTGCTGTAAATGAACCATATTGCAGTGACTAATCGTGATAAATTGCCACGTAAGCAGACAAATTTTCTGGATTTTTGCAGGGTATATAAAAAGTAGAATGCTTGAATATTCATGATTACAGGGATAGAAAGGGCGCTAATCATCGATAATCTATGCATAAATAAACAAATTTGGGCCAATTTGTGGCTATTGAATGAGTAAAACGTAGTAGGAGAGTAGAGTTTCTGGTTGAGGTGATATGCAAAATACATTCATAAATTGTCGACATGACACTAAGTGTCATCATTGGGCTCGGCTTTTTTCTTCAAAAGGGAGAGCGATGTAACGATGAAATGTTAAATTTGTGTATGTGTGATCTGGATCTTAATGGATAAATTGGCGAAGAATGAAAATATGTTGCGAAAGATCCTGCTTCGATCTTTCGATTTACACTGACATACCGTATTATTCGTCCCGTTAACCTAATTTTAGCTGGAGCACTTTTATGTCTCAACAAGATGAGTATGTCACCGTTGCAGAATTGATCGAAATTCAAAAGGAAGACACTCGCGATATCATTCAAGCTCTTATAGAAGATGGTAGTGATCCAGACTCTCTTTATGAGATTGAACACCATTTCTTCGCTGAAGACTTTGACCGCCTAGAAAAAGCGGTTGTTGAAGCTTTTAAGTTGGGTTTTGAAGTTCTCGAAGCAGAAGAAACTGAAGATGAAGATGGCAACAAACTGCTATGTTGCGATGCTACGATGGAATCAAAGTTGAACGCAGAGCAAATTGATGCACAAGTAGAGAAGCTTGTGAATCTCGCAGAAAAATACGACATCATCTATGATGGGTGGGGTACGTATTATGAAGGCGAAGATGCTCTGTACACGGAAGAAGATGACGCAGAAGAATAAGCGTCGTTTTTTGAAAAAGGTCAGTAATACTGGCCTTTTTTGTGTCCGTTGATAACTATTAACAACTGTATCTTTATATAAACAATTTGACTATACTGCGAAAAATATGATGTAGGTCTCATTGTTATAATGCAAAAAAACATGTCTGGTTTCTGGCAGTTATCCCCACTGACGGATCTCTCTATTCCGCAAGGGGACCTGCAATTTCCTGGTGCGATTAGCCAAATTCTTCCTAATGCGTTGTCTGAACAAGCGATCGCAGAGCAAGAGTGGCACTTGATGCACGACTTTGACCTTAATGAGCAAGAGTTATCGCATCCTGCGGTGGACCTAGTATTCGCTGGCGTCGACCATTTTGCTGAGATCAGAGTGAACGGCGTTGCGGTGATGGATTGCGATGGCAGTGAATTAGTGTATCGAAAAGACGTAAGAGCGCACCTTCAAGAAGGTCGAAATAGGATTGAGGTCTTGTTTCTCGAGTATGATGAAGATGACCTGCTCATTGAATCCAACCCTCCCTTGAAACAATGCCCACTTGGCGAGTATGCGGCTGGAAATGATCCTCGAATGGGGATATGGGCAATGCCTTACTTACAGTTTATTTCTCATGTTCGTTTAGAGTACGTGGCAACAGAACAAATTTGGCATCATGGCGGAGGGTGTGAGTTTAAGGTTGACCTGTATTACAAAACCTATCGCCCAGGCTTGTTATCGGCTTTGGTCAAGTTCAATGGAATGACGTATTCATTACCGATCGACGTAAGA
Source organism: Vibrio sp. E150_011 (assembly GCF_053544015.1). Classification (NCBI taxonomy): domain Bacteria; kingdom Pseudomonadati; phylum Pseudomonadota; class Gammaproteobacteria; order Vibrionales; family Vibrionaceae; genus Vibrio; species Vibrio sp. E150_011. Next base: position 9,630 of record NZ_JBHFOL010000023.1, on the reverse strand, counting down.
AAACAACAAGCATCTGCACTGTTTCAAATCGAAGCCCCTCGTTATACTGATCTTGCGTCCCCCAATAGTGCTGATGCGTATCAGCTAACCGTAGAACTGGATGGACAGGAACAAGTATTGGATGTGGTATTAAATAGAGAGCTGTGTGCGACGCATTGCCCGCTTTAACTGCCGTCATCACATTTTTAATCGTTAACCCCGCACTGACTGCCCTTTATCGATAACAATAAAAAACGACCCCTGAGGTCGTTTTTTATTGGGCGTCTGAACCAGGCTACTCGTTACAGTAACTGCTTTAATCGATACAGAGCTTCCAGCGCTTGTCTTGGGGTGAGCTCATCAGGGTCGATACTAGCCAAGGCCTCTTCAACTTCACTCGGTTCGGGGATCAGGCTGAGTTGATTCGCAATATCAACCTGCGAGGATGAAGGCGTTGGCTTCTGGGCCAGCTGCTCAAGTTGATTCAGTTTTTGACGGGCGTTCTTAATCACGGTTTTAGGGACACCAGCCAGCCCAGCAACGGCGAGACCATACGATTTGCTTGCGGCACCTTCTTGAACGGCGTGCATGAAAGCGATGGAATCGCCATGCTCGACGGCGTCCAAATGAACGTTGGCCAAGTGTGGCATTTGATTCGGCAGCTCGGTTAACTCAAAATAATGCGTAGCAAACAATGTCATGGCACCGATTTTAGATGCTAACCATTCTGCACTTGCCCATGCGAGAGATAAGCCATCGTAGGTACTGGTTCCGCGTCCTATTTCATCCATCAACACCAAACTATTTGGTGTGGCGTTGTGAAGAATATTGGCGGTTTCGGTCATCTCAACCATGAATGTTGAGCGTCCAGATGCCAAATCGTCAGATGCCCCTATTCGAGTGAAAATACGATCAATAGAACCAATGTCAGCGCTTTCAGCTGGGACATAAGAACCAATATGGGCAAGTAGGGCAATCAGTGCGGTTTGGCGCATATAAGTGGATTTACCACCCATATTCGGACCCGTGATGATCAGCATTTGCCGTTCAGCGCTGAGTGAGATCGGATTAGCAATAAACGGGTCGCTCATGACTTGTTCAACAACCGGATGGCGACCGCCCTGGATATGAAGCCCGACCTGATCGCTAATGGTTGGTCGGCAATAATCTAGGCTTTCGGCTCGTTCTGCTAAATTTTGCAGTACATCGAGTTGGGAAAGTGCAGAGGCAAGGTTTTGAAATTGCTCTAACTGAGGAAGTAGTAAATCGAACAGGGATTCCCAAAGCCTTTTTTCTATCGCAAGTGCTTTTGATTTAGAGCTCAATACCTTATCTTCGTGCTCTTTTAGTTCAGGAATGATGTAGCGTTCGGCATTTTTTAAGGTTTGGCGACGTACGTAGTGGGGCGGCACTAAATGGCTTTGACCACGACTGACCTGGATGAAAAATCCATGTACATTGTTGTAGCCTACTTTTAACGTATCGATACCGTGACGTTCACGCTCGTCCAGTTCTAGCTTATCCAAATACGCAGTGGCACCGTTGGCCAGATCGCGCCATTCATCTAATTCAGCATGATAACCATCAGCAATGACGCCACCATCTCGAATAACGACCGGTGGGTTATCTTTTATTGCCCGCTCCAATAATTCACAGGCCTCATTCATCGGGGCAGAAAATTGCGCGAGTTGCTGTAAGTACGGGTGTGATACTGATTCTAAGCAAGTGGCAAGCTCAGGCAGTTGTTGTAACGCACTGCGAAGGCGGGCCATGTCTCTAGGTCTTGCGGAGCGTAATGCTAGGCGAGCAAGGATCCGTTCAATATCACCAATATGTTTAAGGACAGGTGCCAGCTCGCCAAATAGCGTCTCTTCTTTAATTTCAGCAATCGCATCAAGACGATAATTGAGCGTTTTCTGACAGCGCATTGGCTGATGGATCCAACGCTTAAGCATACGGCTGCCCATTGCAGTTGCAGTGTGATCAAGCACCTCAGAAAGGGTATTGTCGTAACCACCAGACAGGTTTTGCGTTAGCTCTAGATTTCGTCGCGTCGCGGCATCTAAAATCACGGATTGTTCTTGGCTGATAAGTGTCAGAGCGCGGATATGAGGCAATGCAGTTCGCTGAGTGTCTTTGACGTACTGAATCAAGCAGCCTGCAGCTGAAAGCCCTAAAAGACAGTGTTCTACACCAAAACCAACGAGATCTTTGGTTCCAAATTGCTGATTGAGTTGCTGGCGAGCGGTGTCAATTTCAAACTCCCAAACTGGGCGGCGGCGATTGCCATTCCGGTTGGCCATGATGTCGACGGGCGAAAAGTCTTCTGGAAAGAGCAGTTCTTTTGGGGCCGTTCGTTGTAACTCCGCAAGCATGGCTTCTTCGGTTTCTGGTTCACAAAGTTGGAATCGACCTGAGGTGATATCCAGCGTCGCGTAACCAAATTTACCGTTATGGTGATAGATCGCTGCAATTAGGTTATCAAGACGCTCGGATAGCAACGCCTCGTCAGTCACGGTTCCCGGTGTCACGATACGAACAACCCGACGCTCGACTGGGCCCTTGCTGGTGGCAGGATCTCCCACCTGTTCGCAAATAGCAACCGACTCACCTAATTGGACTAATTTGGCTAGGTAACCTTCTACGGCGTGAAAAGGGACACCAGCCATTGGGATCGGCTCACCAGCCGAAGCACCACGTTTGGTGAGAGAAATTCCGAGCAACTGCGAGGCATTTTTAGCATCGTCATAAAATAGCTCGTAGAAATCTCCCATGCGGTAAAAAAGCAATATCTCTGGGTTCTCAGCTTTGAGTTTCAGGTATTGCTGCATCATTGGCGTGTGTTTTTGTTCCGATTTCACTGTGACATCTTTGCTGCTGGTTTCGAGTGTTGCTAGGATACGTGAAACCATCGTGAGCGGAAAGAGACGATTGCGAGTTAGAGGTACATTGAAAGTAAGTATACTATCGTAAAAGATGGATTGGCTTTAAGCGCGTAGAAGGATTAAGTTTATGCACAACATTCAAGAACTCAGCTTAACGCTCGGTATGTTGTTACAAGACAAACAACAAGTATTGGTCACGGCAGAATCTTGTACTGGCGGTGGGATTGCTACGGCTATTACCGATATTGCTGGCAGCTCAACGTGGTTTGATCGAGCGTTTGTAACCTACAGTAATGAAGCCAAATTTGAAATGTTAAAGGTGCAGCCTGAAACGTTGTATCGAGAGGGGGCTGTCAGTGAATCTGTCGTTATTGAAATGGCCGATGGTGCATTGCAATACTCTAATGGTACGTTGAGCGTCGCTGTCAGCGGTATCGCTGGCCCAGGTGGTGGAAGTGATGATAAGCCCGTTGGGACGGTATGCTTTGCCTGGGCATCGTCACATGGGTGGCGTTTGACACAGACATGTTGTTTTAATGGAGACCGAGCACAAGTCAGGCAGCAAGCGGTATTACACGCGCTGCTCATCTTGTATCATTCCGTGCTCGAAGGCTCAGCATTGAAATAAACCGAATAAAAATATCATACAGGTATAGACACTGTATGAATCAACAGTATAATAAAACCATATCGCGGTCACTTTTAATACGAGCCGCTCACTTATTTTAAGAATTGCGCATAGCGTGTTATCCCAGCCGGATAATTGTGGAGAAAGTAATGGACGAGAATAAAAAAAAGGCATTAGCAGCAGCACTAGGTCAGATTGAAAAGCAATTTGGTAAAGGCTCTATCATGCGTCTTGGTGATAACCGTACGATGGATGTTGAAACTATCTCAACGGGCTCGCTTTCTCTGGATATCGCTCTTGGAGCTGGCGGTTTGCCGATGGGACGTATCGTTGAGGTTTACGGCCCTGAATCTTCTGGTAAGACAACGCTAACGCTTGAACTCATTGCGGCTGCGCAACGTGTTGGAAAAACGTGTGCATTTATCGATGCCGAGCACGCTCTTGACCCTATCTATGCTAAAAAGCTGGGTGTTGATATTGATGCACTATTGGTTTCTCAACCAGATACGGGTGAGCAAGCGCTTGAAATTTGTGATGCTTTAGCACGCTCCGGTGCGATTGACGTTATGGTTATTGACTCCGTGGCAGCGTTGACGCCAAAAGCTGAGATCGAAGGTGAAATGGGCGACAGCCACATGGGCCTTCAAGCGCGTATGCTTTCTCAAGCCATGCGTAAGCTAACCGGTAACCTTAAACAGTCAAATTGTATGTGTATCTTCATTAACCAAATTCGTATGAAAATTGGTGTGATGTTTGGTAACCCAGAGACGACGACAGGTGGTAATGCACTGAAATTCTACGCGTCGGTACGTTTAGATATTCGTCGTACAGGTTCTATCAAAGAAGGCGATGAAATCGTAGGTAATGAAACACGTATCAAGGTTGTTAAGAACAAGATTGCTGCACCATTTAAACAAGCTGAGACTCAAATCTTATACGGCAAAGGATTTAACCGTGAAGGTGAGCTGATTGATTTGGGCGTGAAGAACAAACTCGTAGAAAAAGCGGGTGCATGGTATAGCTACAATGGTGACAAGATTGGTCAAGGTAAAGCAAACGCGGGTAAATACCTACGTGAGCATCCAGAAGCGGCATTGGCTATTGACACGAAGCTACGTGAAATGTTGTTAACACCAGCAGTACCAGAAGAACCAACAGCGGGCGAAGAGCCAGTTGAAGAAGAGTTTTAACCTCAACTTTTATTAACAAAGCCTCGCATTGCGGGGCTTTGTTGTTTTGTCGCCTTTGGTTTTTATCGATTACCCTACCGATTCCCTCATTCATTTTAGCGCGCTTTCAAGTCTGCCTTTCGAATTGACCACAATCGTTCTTGTTTAAACACTGTTAAAGCTTGTGTCAGCATACATCACGTTTGTGAGCAAGTTTGTCCGAAGAAATCGCTTTGTTTCTGGGCTTTTTTATGAGAAGACTAGGCGAATCCTTATTCATGGGGTTACAATATGTCCCCAAAATCTAACTCGAATTATTTCAGGAAAAGCTGCATGTACATGAGCACAGATGAGGTTCGCAACGCGTTCCTTAAGTTCTTTGAGAGCAAAGGGCACCAAATCGTAGAAAGTTCATCATTGGTTCCTCACAATGATCCAACGTTGCTTTTCACTAACGCCGGAATGAACCAGTTTAAAGACTGCTTCTTAGGCTCTGAGAAACGCAGCTACACACGCGCAACCACATCACAACGCTGTGTACGTGCTGGTGGTAAACACAACGATCTTGAGAACGTTGGCTTTACTGCTCGTCACCATACTTTCTTCGAAATGCTGGGTAACTTCAGTTTTGGTGATTACTTCAAAGACGATGCGATTGGTTTTGCCTGGGAATTCCTGACTGAAACACTAAAATTGCCAAAAGAGCGCTTACTCGTCACGATTTACGAGACTGATGACGAAGCGTTTGAAATTTGGAATAAGAAAATTGGTATACCTGCCGATCGTATTGTTCGTATTGGTGACAAAAAAGGTGGTAAAGCGTTCGAGTCAGATAACTTCTGGCAGATGGGCGATACAGGACCATGTGGCCCTTGTACTGAAATTTTCTATGATCACGGTGAGCACATTTGGGGCGGACGCCCGGGGACACCTGAAGAAGACGGTGACCGTTTTATTGAGATCTGGAATAACGTATTTATGCAGTTTAACCGTCATGCTGACGGGACGATGGAGCCGCTACCGAAGCCATCCGTCGATACTGGCATGGGTATTGAGCGTATCTCTGCGATTATGCAAGGCGTTCATTCAAACTATGAAATTGATGTTTTCCAAACATTGATTAAAGATGCGGCTGAGACGATTGGCTACGAAGACCTATCTAACCAGTCTTTGCGTGTTATTGCTGATCACATTCGTTCATGTTCATTCCTAATTGTTGATGGTGTTATGCCATCAAATGAAGGCCGTGGCTATGTATTGCGTCGCATTATCCGTCGTGCGGTTCGTCATGGTAACAAGCTAGGCGCGCAGGGTGCATTTTTCTACAAGTTGGTCGGTACATTGGCAACGGTCATGGGTACCGCTGGCGAAGAGCTCAAAAAGCAACAAGCACTTGTTGAAAAAGTATTGCGCATTGAAGAAGAGAACTTTAGCCGCACACTCGAGCGTGGCATGGTTATTCTAAACGACGCATTAGATGCATTAGGCGAAGAAAAAACCCTCGATGGCGAAACGGTATTCAAGCTATATGATACCTACGGCTTCCCAGCTGACTTAACCAATGATGTTGCTCGTGAGAGAGAATTTGCGATTGATGAGGAAGGTTTTGAGAAGGCAATGGAAGCACAGCGCCAGCGTGCCCGTGAAGCGGGACAGTTTGGTACTGACTACAACGCAACAATCAAAGTTGATACTCATACTGATTTCTGTGGTTACACGGCAACTCAAGGTTCAAGCTCGATTGCTTCAATGTTTGTTGAAGGCAACGAGGTAGAAACATTGTCGGCTGGTGATAGCGCGATTGTTGTTCTTGAAGAAACCCCATTTTATGCCGAATCAGGTGGTCAATGTGGTGACGCTGGTATTTTAAAAACATCGGCTGGGGTGTTTAAAGTTAACGATACCCAGAAGCTTGGTAATGCGATTGCACACCACGGTGAGTTGGTTGAAGGTGTACTCGCTAAAGGCGATGACGTAGAAGCTATCGTTGATGCGTCGCGTCGCGAAGCGATTACGTTGAACCACTCGGCAACTCACTTACTACATGCAGCACTGCGCCAAGTACTAGGTGAGCATGTTGCTCAGAAAGGGTCTTTAGTTAAAGCAGATAGCTTACGCTTCGACTTTTCTCATCTTGAAGCAATGACAAAAGATGAAATTAAGACGGTCGAACGTCTGGTTAATGCACAAGTCCGTACGAACCACAGCATTGACACTGAAGTCATGGATATTGAATCAGCGAAAAAGAAAGGTGCCATGGCACTGTTCGGTGAGAAATATGATGATGAGGTTCGCGTATTAACTATGGGTGAGTTCTCGACAGAGCTGTGTGGTGGTATCCACGCTCGCAATACTGGCGATATCGGTTTATTCAAGATCACCTCAGAAGGCGGGATTGCCGCTGGCATCCGTCGTATTGAAGCGGTTACCGGTGAGACGGCTCTCGATGCGCTGGAAGCTCAACAGCATGCGTTTGAAGATAAGTTGGCTGAGTCTGTACAGAAATCTAAGACTCTAGAAAAAGAGATTCAACAGCTGAAAGACAAGATGGCTGCCGCAGAAAGCGCAAACATCATGGGTAAAGTTGAAGATATCGCTGGGACCAAGGTACTTGTTGCTGCAATTGAAGGCGCAGACAATAAGAACCTACGCGTAATGGTAGATAATGCAAAAAACCAAGTAGGTAGCGGTATTATCTTAATTGCCAACGTAGCGGATGGAAAAGTTGGCCTCATTGCTGGCGTAACCAAAGATCTTATCGGTAAAGTTAAAGCGGGTGACCTTGTTAAAATGGTTGCCGAGCAGATTGGTGGTAAGGGTGGTGGTCGTCCTGATATGGCACAAGCTGGCGGTACGGATGTTGAGGCGCTGCCTGACGCACTCCAGTCTATTCGTGGTTGGTTAGAAGAACGTTTGTAGCGATCTAATAACATGACAACAATGCCCAATTAACGGTGGTTAATTGGGCATTGTTACGTCTAGGTATGAATAAAAAAGACATGTGGGTATTGCGGATTAATGCCGTCATATTTCACGTGTGATTGATTTTTGGTGTTGCCTTGAGATTGATAAGGCATCTCGGATTAAATCACGATCTCTCTACGGTCGTATTTTGATAAAGGGCACTTGATTGTTGTCTTGGGAAGGTGGAAACCGGTGAAAAAACCGTTAATCGTACAAAAATTTGGTGGAACGTCTGTTGGGTCGATTGAACGAATCCAACATGTCGCTGAACAAATTATTCGAGAAAAGAAAGCGGGCAGTCAATTAGTTGTCGTTGTGTCAGCAATGTCAGGCGAAACCAATCGATTGCTTAACCTAGCAAAGCAGATAGACAGTGTCCCTAACGCTCGTGAACTGGATGTTTTATTGTCTACGGGGGAGCAAGTATCAATGGCGCTTCTTTCAATGACATTAAGTAAGCTGGGCTATCGTGCGATTTCTTTGACGGGTTCTCAGGCTCAGATTCAGACCAATAACCAGCATAACAATGCAACGATTAGCGATATTAATCCCCAAGTAATAAAGCAATATCTAAATGACGACCAGATTGTCATTATTGCTGGCTTTCAGGGGGTCAATGAGAGATACGATGTCACCACGCTAGGGAGAGGCGGCTCGGACACGACGGCAGTGACATTAGCTGGCGTCCTTGGGGCGAATGAGTGCCAAATCTATACCGATGTTGATGGCATTTATACGGGCGACCCAAGAGTGGTTAACAATGCTCAACGTCTAGAGAATATTAACTTCCCTGCAATGGCCGAAATGTCGAGAAAGGGAGCTAAAGTATTGCATTTGCCTTGTGTCGAGTATGCGTGGCAGCATCAAGTTCCTTTGAGAGTACTTTCAAGCTTTCAGTCTGGAAAAGGCACACTTGTCCAAGGTGATGAGCCGACTGCGGGCATTTTAGGTATTGCTGTACAAAAACAATTACTCTCTTTAACGGTTCCGTACAAGAATAAACAACATATCGTTCAACAATCGATGTTATGTGGCGTTGGGATTGAATACTGGGTCGAGAAAGCGGAGCATTGCGCACTGATTATCAAGGAAGAGGCTTTTGATAAGATAACGTCGTTATTAGATGGTTTGGTTATCGAAAAACAAGAAGTTGGCTTAGTGACCGTTGTTGGTCAGGTAATGTCATCATTTTCCTCACAATCTCAACAACTTCTCAACTTAGCTGAAATATCTGTCCTACACTTTTGTGAAGATAAACACTCATTTACCCTAGTTATAGAGTCTGGGACTATCGACAAAGCGACTAACGTACTGCATGATAACTACATTATCCCCAATGAAACGGTTTCAAGAGAAGAGAAACTGGTCTGTTTGGGGTAATTATTTGTCATAAGATAGTTTACGAAAATATAACTTTTGTTGGATAATGAGTTTCGTAGCAAGATAATTAGAGATTACTCAAGGAGCAAAGAATGCTGATTTTGACTCGCCGCGTTGGCGAAACATTAATGATTGGTGACGAAGTCACTGTTACTGTATTGGGTGTAAAGGGTAACCAGGTTCGCATTGGTGTTAATGCTCCTAAAGAAGTTTCAGTGCACCGTGAAGAAATTTACATGCGCATTCAGGCAGAGAAAGGAAATGGTAATGTTGCACCAGGCAACTACTAATTTCTTTTAAAGAAGGCTAGCATTTTGCTGGCCTTTTTATTAACGATAGTTTGTGATCATGTTCTTGTCTTCGTTCGAAATTTAAACAGCAAAAATGTGCTTATGTGGCAGTTTGATTAAATTGCCAACGGTTAACCTGTTTTTTCAAGTTTTTGCCAAGAAAGTGTTTGACTTATTTTTGGTAAATCGTAATATGTGCCTCCGCAAGACGGTGAGGTGGCCGAGAGGCTGAAGGCGCTCCCCTGCTAAGGGAGTATACGGTTTATAGCCGTATCGAGGGTTCGAATCCCTCCCTCACCGCCATTCTTGCACTACTTAATTGATTGGATTTATTC
>NZ_JBHFOL010000022.1:0-61703 GCF_053544015.1 Vibrio sp. E150_011 | reverse complement strand
CATCCAAATGGTTGTTGAGCTAATCGCTCCAATCGCAATGGACGAAGGTCTACGTTTTGCTATCCGTGAAGGTGGCCGTACTGTAGGCGCTGGTGTTGTTGCTAAGATCTTTGCTTAATTTTTAGCAAAATCTTGACGAACCACTAGTAAAAAGGGCATCATTTGATGCCCTTTTTCTGCGCTACTATTTATAGAGGCGCAAAATTCACCAATTTGGTGAATAAATAAAGGATTTTGAAGACTGAGTAAGTCATAAATACTTGCTGAGTCTTTTTGTAGGGTGTTGGTTTGACTCATATTTCACCAGCACAAAGGAATAAGCCCTGCAACAGCGGGGTTGTTGTCGTCTAGTAAAGACTTGTCACAGGTTGGTTTTATGAAAGCAAATGCTGAAGCTCCTGAAAGCTCGAATGCAGCAGATGTAATGAAGTGGATTGTCGCTTTTGCTCTGTTGGCCGCCGCTGTTGTGGGTAATTACCTGTATGGAGAGCTATCCGTAGTAATCCGCGCTGCAGGTGTGGTTGTTTTAATCGCAGTAGCACTTGGTGTTGCCGCAACAACGACTAAAGGTAAAGCTGCGATCTTGTTCGCTCGTGAAGCACGAGTTGAAGTACGTAAGGTTGTATGGCCTACACGCCAAGAAACGACGCAAACCACGTTAATCGTCTTAGCTGTTAGTGTTGTTATGGCACTGGCGCTATGGGGTATTGATGGAATTATGGTACGTCTAGTGGCTTTAGTAACCGGGATATAGAGGGTCTTAATTCATGAGTGAAGCTCCGAAAAAACGCTGGTACGTTGTTCAAGCCTTCTCTGGTTTTGAAGGACGTGTGGCTCAGTCTCTTCGCGAATATATAAAAATGCACGCGATGGAAGACTACTTTGGTGAAGTGCTAGTACCAACTGAAGAAGTTGTGGAAATACGCGCTGGCCAACGTCGTAAAAGTGAGCGTAAGTTCTTCCCAGGCTATGTTCTCGTTCAGATGTTAATGAACGATGAATCTTGGCACTTGGTGCGTAGTGTGCCACGTGTCATGGGCTTCATTGGTGGAACCTCTGACCGTCCTGCACCTATCACTGACAAAGAAGCTGACGCTATTCTTAACCGTCTAGAGAAAGCAAGTGAAGCACCTCGTCCAAGAACAATGTTCGAAGCGGGTGAAGTGGTACGTGTGAACGATGGTCCATTTGCTGACTTTAACGGTACCGTTGAAGAAGTAGATTATGACAAGAGCCGCATTAAAGTGTCTGTTTCGATCTTTGGTCGTGCAACACCGGTTGAGCTCGAGTTTGGTCAAGTTGAAAAACTTGATTAAAAAAACACCTTTTTAGGGTTGTTTAAGGCGCGAATTATGATTATAATTTCGCGCCTTTTTGCAGGTATTACTGCAGAAAGTATTTATTGAAAACTGGGGAGCTGATCGATTGGTTAGCGTTTGAACCCAAACATTAGGAAATATCATGGCTAAGAAAGTTGAAGCTTATATCAAGTTGCAAGTTGCAGCAGGTATGGCGAACCCTAGTCCACCGGTTGGTCCTGCTCTAGGTCAACACGGTGTGAACATCATGGAATTCTGTAAAGCGTTTAACGCAAAAACAGAATCTGTTGAGAAAGGTCTACCTACTCCAGTAGTTATCACTGTTTACAGTGACCGTTCTTTCACGTTCGTAACAAAAACTCCACCTGCTGCTGTTCTTCTTAAGAAAGCTGCTGGCGTTAAGTCTGGCTCTGGCCGTCCTAACACTGAAAAAGTGGGTACTGTTACTGATGCTCAAATCCAAGAAATCGCAGAAACTAAAGCTGCTGATATGACTGGTGCTGATATTGAAGCGATGAAACGTTCTATTGCGGGTACTGCTCGTTCAATGGGCCTAGTGGTAGAGGGTTAAGATCATGGCAAAACTTACTAAGCGTATGCGCGTAATCCGCGACAAAGTTGAAGTAACTAAAGAATACGACATCAACGAAGCTGTAGCTCTTCTTAAAGAACTAGCAACAGCTAAATTCGTAGAGTCTGTAGACGTTGCTGTTAACCTAGGCATCGATGCTCGTAAATCTGACCAGAACGTACGTGGTGCAACTGTACTTCCGCACGGTACTGGCCGCGAAATCCGCGTAGCAGTGTTCACTCAAGGTGCAAACGCTGAAGCCGCTAAAGCAGCTGGCGCAGACATCGTTGGTATGGAAGATCTTGCTGAGCAAGTGAAAAAAGGCGTAATGGACTTTGACGTTGTTGTTGCTTCTCCAGATGCAATGCGCGTTGTTGGTCAACTAGGTACTATCCTAGGTCCACGCGGTCTTATGCCAAACCCTAAAGTTGGTACTGTAACACCTAACGTTGCTGAAGCGGTTAAGAACGCTAAAGCTGGTCAGGTTCGTTACCGTAACGACAAAAACGGCATCATCCACACTACAATCGGTAAAGTATCTTTCGAAGCTAACCAGCTTCAAGAGAACCTAGAGACTCTTCTAGTTGCTCTTAAGAAAGCTAAGCCGTCTTCAGCGAAAGGTGTTTTCCTGAAGAAAGTGAGCATCTCTACTACTATGGGTGCTGGCGTTACTGTGGATCAGGGTACCCTGAACACTCAAGCTTAATAGCCTAATCGCTTAAAAGCTTGCATAGGCGTAAAAATTATGTATAATTTTGCGCCTATCAAAATTTGTGGTTGAGGCTGAAAATTCACTTGTTGAATATCAGTCTCCGTCCAAGACCGTAGGCGTTTTATTTTCGAATAGAACTTAATTAAACCTACGTAGACGGTGCCCGACTTAAAGTGGGTTGATTTTTCGAAATCAATTGGCTTATGGGAATGCACCGTATTAGCTCTCGGTATCATTATGATGCTGAGTGGTGTAATAACAACCAGGAGTAAATCCCAAATGGCTTTAAACCTTCAAGACAAAAAAGCAATTGTTGCTGAAGTCAACGAAGCAGCCAGTGGTGCACTTTCTGCAGTTGTAGCTGACTCTCGTGGCGTTACTGTTGGCGCGATGACTTCTCTACGTAAACAAGCGCGTGAAGCGGGTGTTTACATGAGAGTTGTGCGTAACACATTAGCACGCCGTGCGGTAGATGGTACTGAGTTTGAGTGTCTACAAGACACATTTACTGGTCCTAGCCTACTTGCGTTCTCTAACGAGCACCCTGGTGCTGCAGCGCGTCTTTTCAAAGACTTCGCTAAAGAGAACAAAACATTCGAGATCAAAGCTGCTGCATTTGAAGGCGCAGTTACTGATGCTGATGTACTAGCGACACTACCAACTTACGACGAAGCGATTGCACGCCTAATGATGTGCATGAAAGAAGCTTCAGCTGGCAAGCTGGTACGTACTATCGCTGCTGTTCGCGACCAAAAAGAAGAAGCTGCGGCTTAAGCCTTGCTTTTTACTGGTTGCAAAATAAACTTATTGTTGACTTAAAAGAGAATTGTTATGTCTATTACTAACGAGCAAATCCTAGACGCAGTTGCAGAAATGTCTGTAATGCAAGTTGTTGAGCTTATCGAAGCTATGGAAGAGAAATTCGGTGTTACTGCTGCTGCTGCAGTTGTAGCTGGTGGCGCTGCTGGTGGCGAAGCTGCTGCTGAGCAAACTGAATTCGACGTAGTTCTTACTGCTGTTGGCCCTAACAAAGTACAAGTTATCAAAGCTGTACGTGGCGCAACTGGCCTAGGTCTTAAAGAAGCTAAAGCTCTTGTAGACGGCGCACCTGCACCTCTTAAAGAAGGCGTAGAAAAAGCTGAAGCAGAAGCACTTAAAGCGACTCTAGAAGAAGCTGGTGCTACTGTTGAAGTTAAGTAATTATTACTTAATTTCATAGCCGACAGGCTATTGGCTGGTGGTTTATTAACCACCGGCCTTTTTGCGCTGTAGGGCGTAGGTGAATTTTCCCGCTGTTTAAGCACCTACGTACCATGCAAAAAACGTTGCTCGACGCTTGAGTTAACGTCACTACAGTAAACAGTTGTTAGTCACTGTCCCATTACCCACCTTAAGTAACTAGGTTTGGGCGGACAGTTTGGGTCACTTATCAGCGAGCTGAGGAACCCCATGGTTTACTCTTATACCGAGAAAAAGCGCATCCGTAAGGACTTTGGTACTCGTCCACAAGTATTGGACATTCCATACCTGCTATCGATCCAGCTTGATTCTTTCGACAAGTTTATCGAACAGGATCCTGAAGGACAATATGGACTTGAGGCTGCTTTTCGTTCTGTTTTTCCAATTCAGAGCTATAACGGCAATTCTGAGCTGCAATACGTTAGCTATCGTCTTGGCGAGCCAGTGTTTGATGTTAAAGAATGTCAAATTCGTGGCGTAACTTATTCAAAGCCACTACGCGTTAAACTACGCCTAGTTGTGTTTGATAAAGACGCACCAGCGGGTACTGTAAAAGATATTAAAGAACAAGAAGTCTACATGGGCGAAATTCCGCTTATGACAGACAATGGTACCTTCGTAATTAATGGTACCGAGAGGGTTATCGTATCCCAGCTGCACCGAAGCCCAGGCGTGTTCTTCGACAGCGATAAGGGTAAGACCCACTCTTCAGGTAAAGTTCTTTATAACGCACGTGTTATTCCTTACCGTGGTTCATGGCTCGATTTCGAGTTTGATCCTAAGGATAACTTGTACGTTCGAATTGACCGTCGTCGTAAATTACCAGCATCGATCATTCTTCGTGCATTAGGTAAAACGTCGGAAGAGATCCTCGATATTTTCTTCGATAAAATTAACTTCGAAGTTAAAGAACAAACTCTATTAATGGAGTTGGTGCCAGAGCGTCTACGTGGCGAAACGGCATCTTTCGATATCGAAGCAAACGGCAAGACTTATGTTGAGACTGGTCGTCGTGTCACTGCGCGTCACATCCGTCAACTTGAAAAAGATGGCGTTGATTTCATTGAAGTACCGGTCGAATACATCGTCGGTAAAGTAGCCGCTAAAGACTACGTCAATGAGGCGACAGGCGAAATCATCGTTGGTGCAAACCACGAGATCAGCTTGGAAGCATTAGCGAACCTATCTCAGGCTGGCCACAAAGCGCTAGAAGTTCTATTTACGAACGATCTAGACCACGGTCCGTTCATGTCAGACACATTACGTGTCGACAGCACGGTAGACCGCATCTCTGCATTGGTAGAAATCTACCGCATGATGCGCCCGGGTGAGCCACCAACGAAAGAAGCGGCAGAATCATTATTTGCAAGCTTGTTCTTCGCTGAAGAGCGTTATGACCTATCGACCGTTGGTCGTATGAAGTTTAACAGCTCAATCGGTCGTGAAGACGCGCTAGAGCAAGGCATTCTTGACGAGACAGATATTGTTGAAGTCATGAAGAAGCTGATCGGCATTCGTAACGGCATTGGCGAAGTGGACGATATCGACCACCTTGGCAACCGTCGTATCCGTAGTGTTGGCGAAATGGCTGAAAACCAATTCCGTGTTGGTCTAGTTCGTGTAGAACGTGCAGTGAAAGAACGCTTAAGTCTTGGTGACCTTGATGCAATCATGCCTCAAGACCTTATCAATGCTAAGCCGATCTCTGCAGCTGTTAAAGAATTCTTTGGCTCTTCACAGCTTTCACAGTTTATGGACCAAAACAACCCGTTATCAGAAGTGACGCACAAACGTCGTATCTCTGCTTTGGGTCCTGGTGGTCTTACTCGTGAGCGTGCTGGCTTTGAGGTACGTGACGTACACGTTACGCACTACGGTCGTCTATGTCCGATCGAAACGCCAGAAGGTCCAAACATCGGTTTGATCAACTCACTATCTGCGTTTGCACGTTGTAATGAGTACGGTTTCCTAGAAACGCCGTACCGTCGTGTTGTAGAAGGTGTTGTGACTGATGAAGTTGACTACTTGTCAGCTATCGAAGAAGGTCAATTTGTTATCGCACAGGCGAATGCCGCGTTAACAGAAGAAAACGGCTTTGCTGAAGAGCTGATCACAGCTCGTCAAAAAGGCGAATCTGGTCTTCACCCGCGTGACCATGTTAACTACATGGACGTTGCAACAAACCAAGTAGTATCGATCGCTGCCTCGCTTATCCCGTTCCTAGAACACGATGATGCGAACCGTGCATTGATGGGTGCGAACATGCAACGTCAAGCCGTTCCAACTCTACGCGCCGACAAGCCTCTAGTAGGTACTGGTATCGAGCGTAACGTAGCTGTTGACTCGGGTGTTACAGCGGTAGCGAAACGTGGTGGTATGGTGCAGTCAGTAGACGCATCTCGTATCGTAGTTAAGGTTAATGAAGAAGAGCTGATCCCTGGTGAAGCTGGTATCGACATTTACAACCTAACTAAGTACACCCGTTCAAACCAGAACACGTGTATTAACCAACGTCCAACAGTACTTCCTGGTGAGCCAGTTGCTCGTGGTGATGTATTGGCCGATGGTCCTTCAACGGATCTTGGTGAATTGGCACTTGGTCAAAACATGCGTATCGCGTTTATGCCTTGGAATGGTTATAACTTCGAAGACTCGATCTTAGTATCTGAGCGCGTAGTTCAAGAAGACCGTTTCACGACAATTCACATTCAAGAACTATCTTGTGTGGCTCGTGATACTAAGCTGGGTTCTGAAGAGATCACAGCGGATATTCCAAACGTAGGTGAGTCTGCTCTGTCTAAACTAGACGAGTCAGGTATCGTTTACATTGGTGCTGAAGTTAAGGGTGGTGACATCCTAGTAGGTAAAGTTACGCCTAAGGGTGAAACTCAACTTACTCCTGAAGAGAAGCTACTACGTGCTATCTTCGGCGAAAAAGCATCAGATGTTAAAGATACATCACTACGTGTACCAAACTCTGTTTCTGGTACGATCATTGATGTGCAAGTCTTTACTCGCGATGGCGTAGAAAAAGACAAGCGTGCTCTTGAAATTGAGCAGATGCAGCTTAAAGAAGCGAAGAAAGACCTAACTGAAGAGTTCCAAATTCTTGAAGGTGGTCTACTAGCGCGTGTAAGAGCGGTATTACTTCAAGGTGGTTACTCTGAAGCAAGACTGGATTCTGTCGATCGTAAGAGATGGCTAGAGCTAACGCTAGAAGATGACGCACTGCAAACTCAACTTGAGCAACTTGCAGAGCAGAACGACGAGCTAAAAGCTGACTTCGATAAGAAGTTTGAAACTAAGCGTCGTAAGATTACTCAAGGTGATGATTTAGCACCTGGTGTTCTTAAGATTGTTAAGGTTTACCTAGCGGTTAAACGTCGCATCCAGCCTGGTGATAAAATGGCCGGTCGTCACGGTAACAAGGGTGTAATCTCTAAGATCAACCCTGTTGAAGACATGCCTTACGATGAAAAAGGTCAGCCTGTTGACATCGTATTGAACCCACTGGGTGTACCTTCGCGTATGAACATCGGTCAGATCCTTGAGGTTCACTTAGGTCTGGCGGCGAAAGGTATCGGTGACAAGATCAACCAGATGATGAAAGAGCAACAGGAACTGGCTAAGTTCCGTGAGTTCTTGCAGAAGGTTTATGATCTTGGTGGTACACGTCAAGAAGTTGATATTGCTGAACTGTCTGACGATGAAGTTCGTACATTGGTGAAAAACCTACGTGGTGGCCTACCAATTGCGACGCCAGTATTTGATGGTGCATCAGAGAAGTCTATTAAAGAACTTCTTAAACTTGGCGACTTACCTGAATCAGGTCAGTTAACCTTGTTTGATGGCCGTACTGGCGACCAGTTTGAGCGTCCTGTAACCGTTGGTTACATGTACATGCTGAAACTGAACCACCTTGTTGATGACAAGATGCACGCTCGTTCTACTGGTTCGTACAGCCTAGTAACTCAGCAACCACTTGGTGGTAAAGCTCAGTTCGGTGGTCAGCGTTTCGGTGAGATGGAAGTATGGGCACTAGAAGCATACGGTGCTGCTTACACTCTACAAGAAATGCTAACGGTTAAGTCTGATGACGTTAACGGCCGTACGAAGATGTATAAAAACATCGTCGACGGTAACCACAGCATGGAACCTGGCATGCCAGAATCGTTCAACGTATTGTTGAAAGAGATTCGCTCGCTAGGTATCAACATCGAGCTAGAAGACGAATAATCCTTTTATAGGATTATCTGGTAGGAAGGTGCTCGCTCTTAAGTGTTTGAGCGGGCCCCTTTTAACTCCTCACAGGAGCTGATTGTGAAAGACTTATTAAACTTTCTAAAAGCACAGCATAAGACCGAAGAATTTGATGCAATCAAAATCGGTCTATCTTCACCTGACATGATTCGTTCATGGTCGTTTGGTGAAGTTAAGAAACCAGAAACGATCAACTATCGTACGTTCAAACCAGAACGTGATGGTCTATTCTGTGCGCGTATTTTTGGTCCAGTCAAAGACTACGAATGTCTTTGTGGCAAATATAAGCGTTTGAAACACCGCGGTGTTATCTGTGAAAAGTGTGGCGTTGAAGTAACGCAAACTAAAGTTCGTCGTGACCGTATGGGCCACATCGAGCTTGCTTCACCTGTTGCTCACATCTGGTTCCTAAAATCACTACCGTCTCGTATCGGTTTGTTGATGGATATCCCTCTACGTGATATCGAACGCGTACTGTACTTTGAAATGTACGTCGTGACAGAACCAGGCATGACTGATCTAGAAAAATCTCAAATGCTTACTGAAGATGAGTATTTGGATCGCCTAGAAGAGTGGGGTGATGAGTTCACAGCTAAGATGGGTGCAGAAGCGATCAAAGATCTGCTGTCTACTATGGACATGCACGCAGAAGCGGAACAAATGCGCGAAGAGTTGGAAACCACTAACTCTGAAACTAAGCGTAAAAAAATCACTAAGCGCCTGAAGCTAGTTGAAGCCTTCATTCAATCGGGTAACAACCCAGAATGGATGATCTTGACGGTTCTTCCGGTTCTACCGCCAGATCTACGTCCTCTAGTTCCACTAGATGGCGGTCGTTTTGCGACGTCTGATCTGAACGACCTTTACCGTCGTGTGATAAACCGTAACAACCGTTTGAAGCGTCTTCTAGAGCTAGCGGCTCCAGACATCATCGTACGTAATGAAAAACGTATGCTGCAAGAGTCTGTTGATGCCCTTCTAGATAACGGTCGTCGCGGTCGTGCAATCACAGGTTCTAACAAGCGTCCTCTGAAATCTCTTGCTGATATGATCAAGGGTAAACAAGGTCGTTTCCGTCAGAACCTTCTAGGTAAACGTGTAGACTACTCTGGCCGTTCTGTAATCACAGTGGGTCCATACCTTCGTCTGCACCAGTGTGGTCTTCCTAAGAAGATGGCACTTGAGCTATTTAAACCATTCATCTATAGCAAGCTAGAAACTCGTGGCATGGCGACGACAATCAAAGCTGCTAAGAAAATGGTAGAACGTGAAGAAGCGATTGTTTGGGATATCCTAGACGACGTTATCCGCGAACACCCAGTACTGCTTAACCGTGCACCAACACTTCACCGTCTTGGTATTCAAGCGTTTGAACCAGTACTAATCGAAGGTAAAGCGATTCAGCTTCACCCATTAGTGTGTGCGGCTTATAACGCCGACTTCGATGGTGACCAAATGGCGGTTCACGTGCCTCTAACTCTAGAAGCACAGCTTGAAGCACGTACACTGATGATGTCGACGAATAACATTCTGTCTCCAGCATCAGGTGATCCAATCATCGTACCTTCTCAGGACGTTGTATTGGGTCTTTACTACATGACGCGTGATAAGATCAACGTCAAAGGTGAAGGTATGTACCTTGCTGGCCCTGAAGAGGCTGAAAAGGCATACCGTACTAAGAGCGCAGAGCTTCATGCTCGCGTAAAAGTACGTATCACTGAGACAGTGGTTGACGAAGATGGCAACAGCATAACCGGTACGAGCATGGTAGATACTACCGTTGGCCGTGCAATGTTGTGGCAAATTGTTCCAACAGGTCTTCCATACAGCTTGGTAAACCAAAAGCTAGGTAAGAAGCAAATTCAAAACCTACTTAACGAGTGTTACCGTAAGCTTGGTCTTAAAGACACCGTAGTTTTTGCTGACCAAATCATGTACGCCGGTTTCGCTTATGCGGCACTGTCAGGTGTATCGGTTGGTATCGATGACATGGTTGTACCTCAAGCGAAGTACGACGAAATCGAATCAGCAGAAGAAGAAGTTCGCGAAATCCAAGACCAGTTCCAATCAGGTCTTGTAACAGCGGGTGAGCGCTACAACAAAGTGATCGATATTTGGGCTTCGACCAATGATCGCGTAGCGAAAGCGATGATGGACAACCTTTCATCTGAAACGGTCGTTAACCGTGACGGTGAAGAAGAGCAACAAGAGTCGTTTAACAGCATCTACATGATGGCTGACTCGGGCGCTCGTGGTTCTGCTGCTCAGATTCGTCAGCTTGCTGGTATGCGTGGTCTGATGGCACGTCCAGATGGTTCAATCATCGAGACGCCAATCACGGCAAACTTTAAAGAAGGTCTAAACGTCCTTCAGTACTTTATCTCAACGCACGGTGCTCGTAAGGGTCTTGCGGATACAGCACTGAAAACAGCAAACTCGGGTTACCTAACTCGTCGTCTAGTAGACGTTGCTCAAGACGTTGTAGTACACGAACATGACTGTGGCACCCATGAAGGTGTTGACATGATGCCTCATATCGAAGGTGGTGACGTTAAAGTTGCACTTTCTGAGTTGGCACTAGGTCGTGTAGTGGCTGAAGACGTTCTTAAGCCTGGTACTGAAGATGTTCTGATTCCACGTAATACTCTGATTGATGAGAAGTGGTGTCAAATCATGGAAGACAACTCAGTAGATAGCATGAAAGTGCGCTCTGTTGTTACCTGTGATGCAGACTTCGGTTGTTGTGCACAGTGTTATGGTCGTGACCTAGCACGTGGTCACCTAGTGAACCAAGGTGAAGCAGTTGGCGTTATCGCTGCTCAGTCTATCGGTGAACCGGGTACACAGCTAACGATGCGTACGTTCCACATCGGTGGTGCCGCATCTACAGCCGCAGCAGAAAACAGCATTCAAGCGAAGAACACAGGTTCTGTGAAACTTCACAATGCTAAGTTCGTAGTCAACAAAGACAAGAAACTTGTGATTACCTCTCGTGCTTCTGAAATGACCATCATTGATGAGTTCGGCCGTACGAAAGAGAAACACAAATTGCCTTATGGTTCGATCCTGTCGAAAGGCGACAACGACACAGTTCAAGCTGGCGACGTTGTGGCTAACTGGGAAGCGCATACACTGCCAATCATCACTGAAGTGGCCGGTCGTATTCAATTCGTAGACATGATTGATGGCGTAACGGTTTCTCGTCAAACTGATGACCTAACGGGTCTATCTTCAAGTGAAGTGACCGATGCGGCACAACGCCCAGCAGCAGGTAAAGATATGCGTCCAGCTATCAAACTTGTTGATGAGCTAGGTAAAGATGTAATGATCGCGGGTACTGATGTACCAGCACTTTACTTCCTACCAGGTAAAGCGATCGTTAACATTGAAGATGGCGCAGAAGTTGGCGTTGGTGACACGTTATCTCGTATTCCTCAGAAATCTGGCGGAAACCGAGACATCACCGGTGGTCTACCTCGCGTAGCGGATCTATTTGAAGCTCGTAAGCCTAAAGAGCCAGCAATTCTTGCTGAGCACTCAGGTATGGTTTCATTTGGTAAAGAAACGAAAGGTAAGCGTCGTTTGGTTATTACTCGCGATGGCGGTGATAACTACGAAGAGATGATTCCTAAGCATCGTCAGTTGAACGTGTTCGAAGGTGAACGTGTTGAACGTGGTGACGTTATTGCCGATGGTCCAGAAACTCCGCATGACATTCTACGTCTACGTGGCATTCACGCTGTAACGCAATACATCGCGAACGAAGTTCAAGAAGTATACCGTTTACAAGGCGTTAAGATTAACGATAAGCACATTGAGACTATCGTTCGTCAAATGCTACGTAAGTGTACAATCACTCGTGCTGGTGATTCAGAATTCCTACCAGGTGAGCAAGTTGAATACGTTCAAGTTAAGATTGCTAACCGTCTATTGGAAGCTGAAGGCAAAGAGCTTGTGGGTTACGAACGTGACCTACTAGGTATCACTAAGGCGTCTCTAGCAACAGAATCGTTTATCTCTGCAGCATCGTTCCAAGAAACGACGCGTGTACTAACAGAGGCAGCGGTATCTGGCAAACGTGACGACCTACGTGGTCTGAAAGAGAACGTAATCGTGGGTCGTTTGATCCCAGCGGGTACGGGCTTTGCTTATCACCAAGACCGTCAAGCTAAGCGTGACGAAGTACAGGAAGGCCCATCTGCTGAACAAGCAACGGATAACCTAGCTGCACTTCTTAATGCAGGCTTCTCTTCTGACGATTAATCGCAGAAAGAAATGAAAAAAGGCGCCGAAAGGCGCCTTTTTTGTATCTGTTGATCCGCGTTAAATCGTGTTTATCCAGTTTCTAATAACGCGACTACGTGTAATAAGGTCACTATGTGTCCCATCGTGCAGCGTTGTGGTTAATGCGATGGCAGTACAGACGGATCAATTTCAAAAACATTTCTGGATAAAAAGCTAACCCTAATCAGCAACCCAAACATCCATTATTCGTCATCCCCTCGAAAAAGGGGGATCTTCATCAGCGTGTCGTGAACCTATTTTAGTGTCATTCATTGCCATTTAAGTGAGTCACACACTTTGAGCGAACCTCATCTGCGAAGATGACGGCGTAAAACCTAACCGTCATCCCCTTGAAAAAGGGGGATCTTCATCAGCGTGACGTGAACCTATTTTAGTGTCATTCATTGCCATTTAAGTGAGTCCACACTTAGGGCGAACCTCATCTGCGAGGATGACGGCGTAAAAACTAACCGTCATCCCCTTGAAAAAGGGGAGCTTCAGCAGCGTGTCGTGAATCTATTCTGGTGTCATTCATTTCTATTTAAGTGAGCCACACACTTTGGGCGAACCTCATCTGCGAGTATGACGGCGTAAAAACTAACCGTCATCCTCTTGAAAAAGGGGATCTTCATCAGCGTGTCTTGAACCTATTTTGGTGTCATTCATTTCTATTTAAGTGAGGCACACACTTTAGGCGAACCTCATCTGCGAGTATGACGGCGTAAAGCCTAACCGTCATCCCCTTGAAAAAGCGGGATCTTCATCAGCGCGTCGTGAACCTATTTTAGTGTCATTCATTTCTATTTAAGTGAGTCACATACTTTGGGCGAACCTCACCTGCGAGGATGACGGCTAAAAAAACTAACCGTCATCCCCTTAAAAAAGGGGATCTTCATCAGCGCGTCGTGAACCTATTTTGGTGTCATTCATTTCTATTTAAGTGAGTCACACACTTTGAGCGAACCTCATCTGCGAGTATGACGGCGTAAAAACTAACCGTCATCCCCTTGAAAAAGGGGATCTTAATCAGCGCGTCGTGAACCTATCCTGGTGTCATTCATTTCTATTTAAGTGAGCCACACACTTTGAGCGAACCTCATCTGCGAGGATGACGGCTAAAAAAATATCCGTCATCCCCATGAAAAA
Organism: Vibrio sp. E150_011; assembly: GCF_053544015.1. NCBI lineage: Bacteria > Pseudomonadati > Pseudomonadota > Gammaproteobacteria > Vibrionales > Vibrionaceae > Vibrio > Vibrio sp. E150_011. The sequence goes on along the minus strand of NZ_JBHFOL010000022.1, from coordinate 48,172 downwards.
GGGGATCTTCATCAGCGCGTCGTGAACCTATTTTGGTGTCATTCATTTCTATTTAAGTTGAGTCACGTACTTTGAGAGACCTCTGTCCAAAAACAAGTTTCAGTGCGTGGGGAAGTCGTTGTGATTCCGTAAACGTTGTGAGTAGATCCCTGCTTGTGCAGGAATGACCATATTTGGACTTGGATACTTGCGATATATAACACCGAAAGAGGCAAAAGTACGTTAGCTTACCTGCCCACCTGACTTGATATAGCCCCAAAACAATCAATCTTTATTGGAGCGAAACCAACTATTTTCCTCGGGTAATACTGAATGTGGAACGACTTTATATAAGAAGAAGGGCGTGACAACTTGCAGGCTACGAGATAGGGATGAAGGAAAACGGCAATAGAATATCTAGCCGCTATCTCGGCTAGATACCCGTCGTGTTCAGCCGAGTGGCGTTTGTATAGAGATACAAGCCATGAAGTAATAACGCATTCACCCCTGAGTAAACAGGGGCTGATTATACCACCACTCGCTACGTGATTACGTGTTCGAGTATTATCGCTGCAAGTGCATTACGCGCCTGGTGGAATCGCTAAACTGTCGGCAATAAGCTGAATTAATGTGTCTTCTACTTCAAAGCGAAGCTCAAGGATTTCACCAACTTTAGACATATCAGGCTCAAAGCTTGGTAAGTCATGATCGTGTGCCAGCGCAACGTATTTATCATTGAACTCGAGCAAGGGCTCGGTCGTCAAAACAATCTTCGCGTATGCACCATCAATCTCTTCGTTGGTTTTAAACCCAGTGGCTTTCCACTTGTCCATGACCATCTCATAGATCTTGAAGTGACCTTCGGAGATATAGTCAACGAGGTGATCGCAAAACGAACCAATATCGGATGGTTTTGGTAGCTCAATGACATTAGATGGCGCTGAAGCCGGTTGTAAGGAAGCCAGCTTACAGTATTCAACGATAAGCGCTTGTCTTGTTTCTAACCAATGATCGATGACCTCACTTGAGCCACCCCATTGTGCTTGTGCGTTTTTGAATTTATTTAACATGACCATGTCCTCATGATCTGGACCACAATGTGCAGTCGCAAGCTTTGTCATAACAAAGGTTAATGAGAAATCGTTTCTCTTGGTACCAGATTAAGAATTTCTAGTTTTCCCGCTGGTATGAATTTAGATTGCCAGTAAAATGGATGAACTGCAAGCGCTGAGGATTCAAGATGTTAAAAAAAAGTGAAGAGACTATTCACCCAGCTTATTGGTGTGTGGTTGCGGGAAGTGAGCTTTGGCTACAAGATGGTCAGATCCCTTTTGGGCTTGCTGAAACTTTTTCTTTGCCGGCATCGCAAGCCATTCAGATCGGGGAGTATCAAGGTGCACCTGTTATGTGGATTAATGATGCTGACGTAGACGGCTGTCGTGAATTAACGTCGTTACGTGAATTGTTATCGCTACCCGAAGCCCTTTTTTGTCAGTTATCCAAGGCGATTCAGTATGGCCATATGACTCAGTCAATGCGCTTTTGCCCGCAGTGCGGTGGTCGGGCTCATCTCAATCACAATCAACTAGCGATGCAATGCCAAGATTGTCGAACCCTGCATTATCCTCGTATATTTCCGTGCATTATTGTTGCAGTACGCAAGGGCACACAAATATTATTGGCGCAGCATAATCGTCATGCTGGCAGCATGTATACGGTGATTGCGGGCTTTCTTGAGGTGGGTGAAACGCTAGAAACATGTGTCGCAAGAGAGATAGAAGAAGAAACAGGCATTAAAGTAAAAAATATTCGTTACTTTGGCAGCCAGCCTTGGGCATTTCCTACCAGTATGATGATGGCATTCTTGGCCGATTATGACAGCGGTGAGGTTAAGCCTGATTACAGTGAGTTAAAAGATGCGCAGTGGTTTGATACCGAGGCATTGCCTCATATAGCGCCAGAAGGCACGATTGCGAGAGCGTTGATTGAAGAAACAGTAAACCGAGTATCGACTGAAAACGACTAAAAAAAACCCTCCGCAAGCGGAGGGGGTAAGTAAGATGTCGTTATGAGATGCTGAGTTCAAGACTCAGTATATTATTGTAATTTTCGCTAGCAGACTGATTTTTAACATTGCTACTAGTGGGTTGCAAATCCATCCCCAGTTTAGTTGTTAATAATATGATCTCGCTTGCAAAGTGTTGTATTTTTGAGCGATGGCGCAGGCAATCAGACTCCCCTCAAATTTTGGTAAAAGAAATGTTATCTATGGCTGCAAACCATCAATGATTAGCGTTAAACTATGGCCTTTCGAATTGGAGAAAAATGAATGACGGAATTGAAGAACGATCGCTATCTTAGAGCGCTATTAAAAGAGCCAGTAGACCACACGCCAGTATGGATGATGCGTCAGGCAGGCCGTTATCTCCCAGAGTATCGTGAGACGCGCTCGGTTGCAGGTGATTTCATGTCTTTGTGTAAAAACGCAGAGCTCGCTTCAGAGGTGACACTTCAACCTCTTCGTCGTTTTCCTCTTGATGCGGCCATTCTTTTTTCAGATATCCTAACCATCCCTGATGCCATGGGCTTAGGGCTGTATTTTGAAACGGGTGAAGGACCGAAATTCGAGCGACCAATTACTTGTAAAGCGGACGTCGAAAAAATCGGTCTGCCTGATCCTGAAGGTGAATTGCAATATGTGATGAATGCGGTTCGTCAAATTCGCAAAGACCTGAAAGGCGAAGTGCCATTGATCGGTTTTTCCGGTAGCCCGTGGACGCTGGCGACTTACATGGTGGAAGGTGGCAGCTCTAAAGCTTTCACTAAGATCAAAAAAATGATGTATGCGGAACCACAAACGCTGCACTTGTTGCTGGATAAGCTTGCAGACAGTGTCATTGAATACTTGAATGCACAAATCAAAGCTGGCGCGCAGTCGGTAATGGTATTTGATACGTGGGGCGGTGTGCTAACCCCTCGTGACTACAACCTGTTCTCTTTGCAATACATGCATAAGATTGTCGATGGCTTAATTCGTGAAAATGAAGGCCGTCGTGTTCCTGTGACACTATTTACTAAAAATGGTGGCATGTGGCTAGAGCAAATCGCGGCTACTGGTTGTGATGCGTTAGGCCTAGATTGGACCATCAATATCGCCGACGCTAAGAAGCGTGTTGGAGATAAAGTAGCCCTGCAAGGCAACATGGACCCATCGATGCTTTATGCCCAACCAGAGCGTATTCGTGAGGAAGTGGCAACTATCCTTGAAGGATTCGGTGACGGTGGTACAGGACATGTATTCAACCTTGGTCACGGCATTCACCTTGATGTGCCGCCAGAGAACGCGGGTGTGTTTGTTGACGCGGTGCACGAGCTTTCGAAGCCCTATCACAAATAATCATCGGGCGTAGTCAATACGCGTGATGTCTATGTTTAAACGCCCGAAGCTTGTCTTCGGGCGTTTTTATTTGTGCATGGAAGCTCTTGAAACATTGGACATCTTATTACCGAGAATACTGAATAAAGATTAGGAACCTTCAGCGAAGTTGACTACGCTTAACGTAGCGAGATTAAACAATGGCCCTGACTGATATGAATTTAAAACCGACTCTATTTATTTCTTTGGTACTGCTTACCCTCTCTGGGTGTGCCTCCGATGTTGCTACCGATTATGATTCTGGTGTGAATTTTTCTGCTTTTAAAACCTATCAATATCAAGAAAACCCCGATGTACCCATTGGTCTCGATGCGGCACGTATAAAGAAAGCGGTCGATTCAGAAATGGCTCAAAAAGGCTTTCAGAAGGTGACGGTAGACAGCGATGTGCTCGTCCGATATCGAATTTTAGAGGGTACTGAACTTCAGACAACTGGCCCAACGTTTGGATTTGGCATTGGAGGAGGTAGCTACGGCGGTGGCGGTTATGGTGTCGGGGTGCGCACGCCTGAGCAAATAAAAGAGAAAAAGTTCGGTAAGCTTAATGTTGAATTGATTCAAACGACCACCAATGAAGTGGTGTGGAGTTCAGTGTCGCAGAGGCAATTGACCGAAACCATGGATACCGCCGACCGCGATGTATTCGTGGCAGAACAAGTGCACAAGATGTTTGAGGAGTATCCGAAATAAGAGCGGTTAAAGTTAAAGGGCGGTAAAAGAGCGGTCCTAGGTCCTAGGTCCTAGGGAAGAGCGGGTTAAGAGCCGCTCTGTGGTCTTTGGAAGATGGCGTGTTGTCTATATGTTCCTTTGACATGCAATGATGGTGGTTTTTTCTAGAACCATAGAACCATAGAACCATAGAACCATAGAACCATTAATATCCCTTATCAAAATCCACCAAATTCTGCAGTTGAAAACCATCTCTCCAACGCAAATAGTTCTCCGCAAAAATGTCGATTACTTGATCTGGAAAACTCAGCGCAGCAATGTGCGGTGTCACGGTAACTTGGCTATGGTGCCAATAAGGGCACTCTTGCGAGAGTGGTTCATTGATAAACACATCGAGAAAAGCATGCTCGATATGACCTTGCTCCAATGCTCGCAGTAGCGATGGCGTATCGACATTGGCACCACGGCCGACATTGAAAAAGAGCGCCCCTTTGCACGGTGAAAAGAGTATTTGGTTAAACAAACCAAGTGTCTCGGGGGTGTTAGGCAATGTTGAGACAATAACATCAATGGCGGACAGCGCCTTGTGTGCTTCATTGATGTGATAGGTTTCAGTAAATGCTGATTGTCTCGGGGGAATGCCTGTGCGATTGATACCAACAGGAATGATACCCAGCGCTTTTACAACGTTGGCTAGATGACTGCCAATAGCACCAGTACCGAAAATTGCCATTCGCTTACCATGCAGCGAATGGTAGTGGTGAGGTTGCCAGTCACGATTGGCCTGCTGCTGTTTATATAAATCGAAATGACGATAATGATTGATGGTATGGCCAAGTACGTACTCACTGATTTGTTGCCCGAAAATACCCTTCACATTGGTGAGTTGAAAATGCGGGTTAGACGTCGTGTCGAGTAAGGCATCCACCCCGGCATACGTTGATTGAATCCACTTCACATTAGGGTAATCAGTCAGTGTTTTAGCCAGTTTTGGAGGGGCGGCCAACACGATCGTTGCGGCTTGGCTGTTTTGGCAAATTTCTAAGTCGGGCAACTGCCTTTGCTCAAGTAAAGACAGGTATTTATTATTGTCTTCGGTAACAAGCGCTAAGGCATGCTTTTGCATCGTCATTACTGGCTATTCCTCATCCGTGGGGTTACACTTTCGCTGTCTTTATTCACCACAGCAGAGCGACCATGTTACAGAACCCTATTCAGGTACGTATCGAAAAACTTGAGCCTTGGCAGCATATCACTTTTATGACCAGCTTGTGCGAGCGCATGTATCCTAATTTTGCGATGTTTTGTGAAAACACACAGTTTGCCGAAGCACGAATATACCGTGATATTTTGGATAGCGTGTGGGAATTGTTGACTGTGAAAACGGCGAAAATCAATTTCGAAAAACAGCTAGAAAAGCTTGAAGAAATTATTCCAAGTTCAGAAGATTTTGACTTCTACGGTGTTCATCCTGCTATTGATGCTTGTGTGTCTCTATCGACATTATTGCACGGTCTACTTGACCGCGATTACCTGATGGAATCGTCATTGAAGGTGAGTCAGCAGTCAGTCATGACCGTCGTTCAGCTTGAAGAAATCCAACAAGACATTGAGATCACGAACGACAATCAAAAAGACAATGAAGTCGTTTGCGAAGAGTGGGATGTCCAATGGGCAATTTTTAGACCATTACGCGAATGCACAGAGCGCGACGTTGAGCTAATCAAAGAGCTGCGTCTTGAGCTGAAAGAGCAGGGCGTAAGCAACATCGGTATTGCGCTCTAGTTTCACTAGCATCAAAAGTTTCACTAGCATTAAGGCACGCATCGTTTAGTACGGTGCGCGTCTAACCTGCGGGTGCTAGGGCCTTTGAACGCGAAGTCATTGCGCCTGTCTTATCTGTCGATAGTGGAGGGTATCCTGGATACGATCACTTCGGCTCGTGATAGGTAATCTTATTCACAAACCATTCTTTTGCCCCTTCCGGCGTTTCCACCATGAACTCATCATCGACTTCTTTTTTTAGTAGTGCGCGAGCCATCGGAGAGTCGATCGAGATGTAGCCTTTCGCTCCGCCATAGATTTCCTCCGGGCCAACAATACGAAAGGTCTTACTTTCGCCAGCCTCATTCTCAATCTCTACCCATGCCCCAAAAAAGACCTTGCCTTCTTGTTGTGTTGAATAGTCAACAATAGTGACATCAGGTAAGTACTTTCTTAGAAAACGGACGCGGCGGTCAATTTGTCGAAGGAGTCGTTTGTTGAATGTGTAATCAGCATTTTCTGAGCGATCACCTAAGCTCGCCGCCCATGTGACAATTTTCGTCACTTCCGGGCGTCGTTCATGCCATAAGTAATCATGTTCGGCTTTGAGTTTGTTGTAGCCTTCTCGAGTAATTAATTTGGTTTTCATTTTCAGCAATGTTCAACACAAGATAGTGATTGTATTTCAAGGTTATGGTTATATTGCCATGAAACTGGAAAACCTCAATCTATGCTATGTATGAAATATCATTCTGAACAACGGTACGTTTATCTCGTTGAACCTTTTGATGGTGGCTTAGTAGCGACACGGTACGAGCATCAGCAAAAAGTTGCTCAAAGAATGGGTTGCTGTTGAGTGTGTCTAGGTTGCATTCATAAACCGTGATATCACCATGATGGTATTTAATCGGCACGTAAATGTCTTCAAGCATTGTTTTTGCGAGCGGTAAATAGGCGCTGACTAATATTGTTTTGCCTTTGAACAGCTGACAGATGTATTGGTGAACTTCTTGGTAGCTTGGCTTATCAATCGCGAGATAACTCAATAAGCATTCTTGACCGGATTTGTTTTTACCGAGAATGGCATGACCGACTATTGTCTGATTATGCATTGCTAAGGCAACACTGATCTCATCAATTTTCAAACACTCAATTAATGCCGGGAGCGCAAGGTGACGATACAAGTTGTGAGCTTGTGTGATTTGCTCTTGGTAGTCACTTGGTAATTCTTCCCAACGATAGTGCTTAAACGCATCAATACGATAAGAGTAGATGGAATCATGTCCGGTGAAAAAGTCATCATATTTGTCGACGCCTTGAATAATACGTTGCTCGTCGGCTTGATACTGATAGTTTTGACTAAACAGTGCAGCGACTCCGATACGACGCATTAATGATGGCTGCCCATTGCCGTGCTCCCACTTACTGAGCATGGGTTGGTTAATACCCTGGAACGCGCGATGAGATAAACTCAGTGCTTCTACAAGCTCGAGTTGTGACATCCCGTGATAGTTGCGCCAATACTTTAATGCCTGCGCAAAATTGTGTTTGTTAAATTGTTCACCGGTGTCTTGTCTCAAGTCCTCGTCCCCTTCGTTGGTATTGTTAATACCGTATAGTTTACCGAGGGAATGTTGCTATGAAATTTTTAGCGTCACAAAAGCGGATGTCAAAGTGTTACAAACGGTTAGTGAGAGAAACGAATTTGACGACATTGTTAAATTCGTTTCGTACAACCCAAAGGTCATAACACAAAAAAAACAACATGAGAGTGACGGGCTTTGTGACCAGCGTAACAATCATGGCCCTTAATTCATAAACGCTAACAATTCTGTGCGCAAATTTTGCCCACGAAATGTTACATTTACCTCTTATACTTATATCGTTCTCATTTGATGTGAGTATGTAGATAGCTTTTTTAGTGGTGGAATCGAATATGCAAGAAAATCACAAGATTTTAGTTGTTGATGACGATGCGCGTTTGCGTGCATTGCTGGAGCGTTACTTATCAGAGCAAGGATTCCAAGTACGCAGTGTTGCTAACAGTGAGCAGATGGACCGACTGTTAACCAGAGAAAACTTTCACCTAATGGTATTGGATTTAATGCTACCAGGTGAAGATGGTTTGTCGATTTGTCGTCGTTTACGCAATGCTAATAACACATTGCCTATCTTGATGCTGACGGCAAAAGGCGATGAAGTTGATCGTATCGTTGGACTTGAAGTCGGCGCTGACGACTATCTCCCGAAGCCATTTAACCCGCGTGAATTACTAGCTCGCATTAAAGCGGTACTTCGTCGTCAAACGATCGAGGCACCTGGCGCGCCAAGCCAAGAAGAATCATTGGTCGAATTCGGTGAATTCCGTTTGAACCTAGGCACCAGAGAAATGTTCCGTGGTGAAGAGGCAATGCCGTTAACATCGGGTGAGTTTGCTGTGCTGAAAGCCCTTGTTACCAATGCTCGTGAGCCAATGTCACGTGATAAATTAATGAACATGGCACGCGGACGTGAGTATTCAGCAATGGAGCGTTCCATTGATGTACAGATCTCTCGTTTACGTCGCATGCTCGAGATTGATCCAAGCAAGCCTCGGTATATTCAAACCGTCTGGGGTTTGGGTTATGTCTTTGTGCCTGATGGCAAAGAAGCATAACAAGAAAACCAAAAAGGCTCTGGATGATTTCAGGGCCTTTTGTTTATTATGAGCCACCACTTTTCATTTCATTGTCCTCAAAGGTTGTCCTATGCGATTTCGCAGCTCATTCACGCAATCCATCTTGTTGTTTTTTACCTTGCTGATTGCGAGCCAAGTCTTCTCTTACTATGCCGTCTACAATTATGCCTTGGTCCCAAGCTTACAACAGTTCAATAAGATCCTTGCGCATGAGCTGACGTTTATCTTGGAAGACCATAAAGCGATTGATGAAAAAATTGAGATGGATGCGCCATTGAGGCGACGCGTTCTCAAGCAACTGGGCGTGACCATTCACGCCAAAGACAGTGCGATGGCCAGTGAATTTCATCATGCGATGCCCATTGATTTGATGAGTGAAGAAATGAGCGATGAGCTAGACTCACCGACTGAGGTTCGTCTTATTCTCGGAGCGGAGAGTTATATCCTCTGGATGCAGATTGACGCGCTGCCTAACTCCCTCATCCGTATCCCGTTGTCCGAATTACAAGAAGAAGACTTTGCGCCGCTGTTTAGAAACAGTTTGATTATGGCGTTCCTTGTTGTGATGGGAGGGTGGCTATTTATTCGTTTGCAAAATCGTCCGCTGATGGCGTTAGAACATGCCGCTAAGCTGGTGGGTAAAGGGGAAATCCCACCACCACTTCCCGAAAAAGGGGCCTCGGAGATCCGCTCAGTAACGAGAGCATTTAACCAAATGGCGAAAGGCATTCAAGAGCTTGAGGAAGACAGAACCTTGTTGATGGCTGGGATCAGTCACGATATTCGTACTCCCTTGACTCGAATTCGTCTTGCAACAGAGATGATGTCACCGCAAGACAGTTACCTTGCCGAAGGCATCATCAGTGATACCGAAGAATGTAACGAAATCATCGGCCAGTTTATGGATTACCTGAAGCCTGTCGATACGCAAACCTTTGAGGCATTGAGCCTAAACGATATCTCATCGGATATTGTCTCTTCAGAAGGCGGCTATGAAATACAGATCGATTTTGAGCCGATGGAAGCGATCAAAGATATTAACGGCAGCCCGATCGCGATTAAGCGTGCTATTACCAATTTGGTGGTGAACTCGATTCGTTATGGTAACGGCTGGGTTAAGGTCAGTACTGGCATGACGGCGGATAAAAAATTGGCATGGGTGTGCATTGAGGATAATGGCCCTGGTATTGAAGCTGACCAAATTGGTCGCCTTTTTGAACCGTTTACTCGTGGTGACACGGCGAGAGGAAGTGAAGGCACTGGGCTTGGTTTAGCGATTGTTAAACGTATTATCGGTCAACATTATGGCACGGTCAGTATTTCAAACCGCAGCCAGGGCGGACTCATGGCTCAAGTCAGTTTTCCTGTTGTCGGTAAGAACAGCTTAAGGTAAGACTCACACTTCAATAAGTTCCCTGCTTTTGCAGGGAATGACGGAAATGGTGGATAATGGAAGCGCTAGGATAACGAAGTAGCGAAATGCCGGAGGAACAAGTCGCTGCGAGGAAAAGGGAAAATAGAGACGCTTTCCGTGTCTCTAAATCTTGTTTACGCCTTCGCGTAAAACTCTCGATCGCCTAACCATCGGTCGATTATTTTCTTCGCATTGACAGGGTATTGCTCATGCACATGGCGGGCGAGTCGCTGTACTTCAGGTACTAAGCGTTGGTCTCGAATCAAATCGGCAATCTTAAAATCCGCCAGTCCAGTTTGCTTGGTGCCTAGCAGTTCACCAGGGCCACGGATCTCCAAGTCTCGCTGTGCTATCACAAACCCATCGTTACTTTCTCTAAGCACGCCTAAGCGCTTCTGAGCGGTTTTTGATAGTGGTGAGTGATACAGCAATACGCAGTGGCTTGCGACGGTTCCTCGTCCCACACGGCCGCGAAGCTGGTGCAGCTGCGCTAGCCCAAGGCGTTCTGGGTTTTCGATGATCATTAAGCTGGAATTCGGTACATCCACCCCCACCTCAATAACGGTAGTGGCAACGAGTAAATGCAGCTCATTGTCTTTGAATTGCTTCATCACCGCCTGCTTCTCGGCTGGCTTCATTCGACCGTGCACTAAACCTACCTTAATCTCAGGCAACTGCCGTTGCAGCTCTTCAGCGGTATCCGCTGCGGCTTGTGCCTCCAATACCTCGGATTCATCAATCAATGTACATACCCAATAGGCTTGTTTACCTTCATTTAAACAGGCATTTTTGACACGCTCAATGATGGCATCGCGCTTGGTGTCGGGCAGTGCAACCGTTTGTATTGGTGTTCGGCCAGGAGGCAGTTCATCAATGACCGAGGTTTCTAAATCGGCGTATGCCGTCATCGCCAACGTTCTTGGGATTGGCGTCGCTGTCATAATGAGCTGGTGGGGATAGAAGCCTTGTTTCGCCCCTTTCTCTCTTAGTTCTAAGCGTTGATGCACACCAAAACGATGCTGTTCATCAATAATGACTAGGGCTAGGTTGTTAAATTCAACCGATTCTTGAAAGAGTGCATGTGTCCCCACGACCATCTGAGCCTCACCGTTGGCGATGCGTGCTAATTCGCTTTCTTTGGCTTTGCCTTTTTGTTTGCCAGAAAGCCAACCCACTGAAATGCCCATGCTCTCAAACCAATTGGCGAAATTGATGGCATGCTGCTCTGCGAGCAACTCGGTGGGGGCCATCATGGCAACCTGATAGCCATGTTCGATGGCTCGCAGCGCGGCAAGTGCAGCCACCAGTGTTTTTCCTGAGCCAACATCACCTTGCACCAAGCGCATCATTGGCGCGGTTTTTAGTAAGTCGCGCTCAATTTCATCCACCACTCGATTCTGGGCATGAGTCGGGGTAAACGGCAGTTGATTTAGTAATTGTTGCTTGTAGTTACCTTGCTCAGGCAGGGCGATGGCTTTGTCTTGTTGCCCTTGGCTACGTACCGCCAGCATCGACAAGTTTTGTGCCATCAGTTCTTCAATAATCAGGCGCTGTTGAGCCGGGTGCTTTCCTTCGTCAAAGTCATCAATATTAATGCTAGGAGGCGGCCGGTGGATGGTGTGTAGTGCTTCTGTTAGGGTGATTTGATGGTTATATAAACCACTAGGTAACAGCTCATCAACGGCAGTTTTGTCCATTAGCTCAAGTGCTTGGTCAGTGAGGTTACGCAAGGTCAGTTGTCGTAAGCCATCCGTGGTGGGGTAAACCGGGGTGAGGGTTTGCTCAAGCGCGGGTCTGCGCCCCTCAGTTTGAAACTTGTAATCAGGGTGGATAATCTCAAGGCCGAGGTGGCCTCGTTTTACTTCACCATAAGCCACGATCATCTTGCCGTCGGCAAAGTTATTCTTCATGGCAGCGGTGAAGTTAAAGAAACGCAAGGTCACGGTTCCATTACCATCGCTGATCTTAACCGAGAGCATCTTCTTTCGGCCAAAATTGACATCGCTGCTCATTATTTTTCCCTGCACGGAGCCCCATAACCCAGCATGCAGTTTTACGATGGGATAGATACGTGTTCTGTCTTCATAGCGATGTGGAAGATGAAACAGTAAATCCTGAACCGTATGAAGCCCAACCTTGGCCAGCTTTTCTGCGACTTTAGCGCCAACGCCAGTAAGAGAAGTAAGAGAAATTGCAGATAATAGCTGAGCCATGTCGACGAACCATCACAGAAAGAGATAAAGATATTCAAGCATTTTACTGTCTTTTTGTACAGGAGGGAATAAGAGCGGTCCTATGGTCCTGTGGATAACATGGTTCTTCGGGTAAAATGGGCCTTTGGATGAAAGGGCCTTATGGATAGAAATGTTTTCATCGTGGCTGCACCTCCTTGGATGTTTAAGGTCACTGCATCCGAGAAGGTGGTTTTTGAAGGTTGCTATAGGCCATGGATAGTGTTGGCTAGAACCATAGAACCATAGAACCATAGAACCATAGAACCATAGAACCATAGAACCATAGAACCATAGAACCATGCCTATTTCTGTTGCATTTCCTTCCACCAATCTTCATCGGCGATAATCTGCCCTTGGTCATCCAATGGAGGATAAGGGAGGCGTTTTTTCTTAGCGACTTTCGCCAGAACGGGGTGGCCACGTTCAAACAGCGTACGGTGTATGGTTTCGGGTGATAACGCACTGACATCGCGATTGTACATGCCAGCTAATTGGCGCTGACGCTGTGCTTCAAACAAGATTAGCGCACTGGCAACAGAAACATTAAGAGACTGAACCATGCCGACCATCGGGATGATAATATCTTGGTCCGCACCGTTCAGCGCACTGCTCGAAATCCCGTCTTTTTCTCCGCCTAAAATAATCGCGGTCGGTTTGGTGTAGTCAATCTCGCGAAAGTCGACCGCTTTGTCAGAGAGGTTAGTAGCAAGAACCTGCATACCTTGCTGTTTAAGCTCACTAATAGCGCTAGAGATCGAATCGTGAGTTTCCACTTCAACCCAATTACGCGCGCCAGCTGAGGTGTGGCTGAGCGTGCGCATTTGTTTATTGGGCCAAACGGCGTGCACCTTGTGGACGCCAGCCGCATCGGCGGTGCGAATGACGGCTGAGACGTTGTTGGGCTTATGGACTTCCTCTAGCAGCAACGTGAGATCAGGTTGGCGTGCACGAAGTACATCTTGGATTCGGTTATAGCGTTCGAGATTCATGATTAGGTCCAAATAAAACGGGCTCGATATGACTATCGAACCCGTTGAAGTTAACACATTGAAAACTAGTTTTTACGTCGTCTGACTCGTAAGGCATGCGGCATCACGCGTATACGCTTCATGATACCCGCCAAGTGCACACGGTCTTGTGTCGTCAGTAATACCGTCACGGTATACAAACGGCCATCTCTTTCCTCGGTTGAAATGCCGTGGATATTCGACCCTGTTTTTGCAATGACGTTGGTCAGTTCAGCTAGCGCGCCTTGGTGATTATGCAAATCAACCTGCAGCTCTGCGGTAAACTCTTGCTCGTAGCCATCGCTCCATTCCACCGCCATGTATTTATCCGGCTCTTTTTGATGGCCGCGTACGTTTGGACAGGTTTCTCTGTGTACAACAAGCCCACGACCCGGTGAAACATGGGCAATGATGCTGTCGTCAGGGATCGGATGGCAGCAATTAGCAAAAGTCAGCAATATACCTTCCGCACCACGGATAGGCAGGCGTTTACCCGACGATGGTACAGAACTGGTCTGCGTCAACTCATCGGTATCACCAAGCAAACGTCGAGCGATGATAATGCTCATCAGTTCGCCTAAGCCAATCGCGGCAAGTAAATCATCGGTGCTTTCAAGTTTCAGATCTTTGAGTACTTCATCGATATTTTCTGGGTAGATAGTATCGATAGAATGGCGACCTAATGCATGATTAAGCAGTCGACGACCAAGTACGACGGATTCTTCACGACGCATGGTTTTAAGAACCTGACGGATCTTTGTGCGAGCGCGTGATGTCACCACGTAGTTAAGCCAAGCGGCATTTGGGCGTGCGCCCGGTGCGCTGATGATCTCAACCGTTTGCCCATTTTTCAGCGCCTTGCTGAGAGGGTATGGTTGACGATCAACACGTGCACCGACACAGGTGTTCCCCACATCGGTATGCACCGCATAGGCAAAATCGACCGCGGTTGCCCCAAGAGGCAGTTCGACAATTCGGCCCTTAGGCGTGAAGACGTAGATCTCATCAGGGAACAGATCAGATTTTACGTTTTCAATAAATTCAAAGGAGTTGCCCGCACTTTGCTGAAGCTCAAGCAGGCTTTGCATCCAGCGCTGGGCTTTCACCTGCGCTGTCGTGCCGGAGCGATCGCCATTGCCTTTATAAGCCCAATGCGCAGCCACACCCTTGTCTGCCATCTGGTTCATGTCTTCAGTACGAATCTGTACTTCAACTGGTACCCCGTGAGGGCCAACCATAGAGGTATGCAAGGATTGATAGCCATTGGCTTTTGGTACGGCAATGTAATCTTTCATGCGAGCAGGACGTGGCTTATACAAGCTGTGGACCTGGCCAAGCACGCGATAACAGGTATCCGCGGTATCGACAATCACTCGAAATGCATAGATGTCCATAATGGTGTGGAAGCGCTGCTCTTTGGTTTTCATCTTGTTATAGATGGAGAACAGGTTCTTTTCACGACCCAACACGCGAACCGTTAACCCTACCTCTTCTAAGCGGCCTTCGATCTCGCTGTGGATACGCTGGATCATCTCTTTACGATTGCCACGCGCTGATTTCACCACTTCTTTCAGAACACGGTACCTGTTCGGGTACAGGGCTTCAAAGCCAAGTTCTTCAAGCTCGGTCTTGATGTTATGAATACCAAGGCGGTGGGCGAGTGGGGCATAGATTTCGAGGGTTTCGCGAGCAATACGACGTCGTTTGTCAGGACGCAGGGCGCCTAACGTACGCATATTGTGGGTGCGGTCACTCAGCTTAATTAGAATCACGCGGATGTCTTGAACCATTGCCAGAACCATTTTACGGAAGTTCTCAGCTTGGGCTTCTTTACGATCGCGGAATTTAAGCTTGTCGAGTTTGGATACGCCATCGACGAGTTCGGCAACAGTGGTACCGAATTGTTCTTCTAGCTCTTCTTTGGTGACTTCAGTGTCTTCAATTACATCATGCAATAACGCTGCTTGCAGTGTCTCAATATCCAAACGCATTTCAGCGAGGATCCGAGCAACCGCGACAGGGTGAATGATGTAAGGTTCTCCGCTTGAGCGGGTCTGCCCTTCATGGGCATCTCTTGCTACCACATAAGATTGACGCAGAGCCTCAAGGTGAGGCTCTGTTAGATATTCTTGGGCAACGTCTTTAAGGCTATCGAATAGGTACAAATTGTAGGCCCGAAAGTCGATGGAACACGAGTAAACTCGGTCCGAATTAACGGTTGTGAGCGATGCTGCTAACCGCGGCTAGTTCAGCGGCTTCTTGCTCTTGCTGTTCTTGACGCTCACGTGCATCAAGTACATCTTTAGTGATCAAGCCTTCTTCGATTTCGCGTAGTGCGATAACCGTTGGCTTATCATTTTCTTCTGGCACTAATGCGTCTTTACCACCGATTTGCATTTGACGTGCGCGGCGAGACGAAATAAGAACTAGGTCGAAGCGGTTACCAACTTTTTCAACAGCGTCTTGAACAGTTACGCGTGCCATAAGAACTCCAATAATTAACTAAATTTTAGATGACGAGAAAGTATACAGCCTATTGGGATTGGATGCTAGATCACAAATGATCCCAATAGAGCCTGACGACCGCCTGTTTACTACTAGTCTCGTCGGTTAACCAGTATGCATGTTTACCAGTATTGTCTGTTTAGTGACATTGTCGTACAGCAATAACGTCTGTACAGCTATATCGCCTGTACAACAACATCACCTGCACAACAGTAGCGTCTGTGTAACAGTATATAGGTAAATACGGCCGTTATAGTAAGGTCATTTGCTTTTTACTGCATTTTGTCAGGAAATCACCACAAAATACGTAGAAACAATGACGAAAACACGCTTATCTCTACTGCTCAGAAAGCAGTGCGACGAGCATGCCTTTGTATTTGATGGTTTGCTTATCTTGTTTTAGGCGCTCAGCGCGTAAGATCGCTTTGAAATCAATCAGCGCGACATCAAAGTCATCGTTGATAATGACATAGTCATATTCGTCATAGTGAGATATCTCAGACTTAGCTTCGCTCATGCGCTTAGCGATGATCTCGTCGCTGTCTTGACCACGAACGTTAAGACGACGTTCCAGCTCACCGTTGGACGGTGGCAAAATGAAGACACTTTTTGCTTCCGGCATCTGCGCGCGGATTTGGCGAGCGCCTTGCCAATCGATATCTAAGAAGACATCAATGCCCTTATTTAGGGTTTCTTCAATCCATAGTCGAGACGTTCCATAGTAGTTACCGAATACCTCGGCGTACTCAAAGAAAGCATCTTGAGCGATCAGCGACTCAAACTCTGTTTTTTCAACAAAATGATAATGCACGCCATCCTCTTCACCAGGTCGCACGCTACGAGTGGTATGCGATACCGACACTTTCATAGCATACGTAGGATTGGTTTCTAGCATCGCTGAAATCAAGCTTGATTTACCTGCGCCGCTTGGTGCGGATACGATGTATAAAGTGCCTTTGCCCATAGGTACGAGTCCATAGTTCTGGATTGAAAACGAGAAACGCGCAGTGATAGGCGTTTCATTAACGAAACATAATACTGACTGAGACTGTTGAAAAATCAGTCAGAAAAATGGAGGCGAAGAGTAGCACAATTTGACTATTTTCGACAAGTCACAGGGCTTGACCTGGAAAAATAATAAAAGAGGGCATCGAACATAAAAAATGCTCGGCGGTCCGTGTCGTGATTGCAATGTAGTGGCAAACGTTTGCTTATTTATCAAGGTGTTGTTTTTAAAGCGATAAAAAATATTCACAAATGGCACGAAATTCATTGAAATATTCACACGGTCGATTAAAATCCGCGCCAACTTTTCCAAGTTCAATGACTGAACTTGGCGACTTTTCCTAATCCAAATAAGCAGGTTTTATCGTGAGTGTCGACGTGGCTAGTAAACCATCAGCGAAAACTTCTTTTATCGAATCTACATTTAAAGTTTCTGAGCGCAAGTCTACCGTTGGCACAGAGGTGTATGCGGGCTTCATTACTTTCCTTGCCATGAGTTATATCCTCGCGGTCAACCCTGCCATTCTTGGTGACATCCCTGGCATGGACCGTGGTTCCGTCTTTACCGCTACGGCACTCGCTGCTGGTATTGCGACACTTATTATGGGCTTTTTTGGTAATTACCCAGTGATGCTTGCTCCAGGTATGAGCATGAACGGCTTCTTTAAAGGGATGCTATTAAGTGGCTCGGTGGCATTGGTGTGGCATGAGGCGCTACTCGGCATCTTCTTCTCTGGCATTATTTACTTGATCCTGTCGATGACCCGAATTCGCAAAGCAATGATTGAATCGATACCAGAGGATCTTAAGCTCGCTATTACGGTTTCTCTCGGTCTCTTTATTGCTTTCTTGGGCCTAAAGAATGCAGGCATTATCGTCTCTAATCCTATTATTCTGGTGGGCATGGGGGACATCCTTGACCCTAAAGTCATCATTGCGTACATCAGTATTTTTATTGCGCTAGGCTGCATGGTCAGAGACATCAAGCTGGCGACGTTCATCTCTTTCATTTCTGCCATTGTATTAACGGTATTGGCCGATACGTTCATGGGTACATCAAATGCCCCAATCCCAGAGCAGCTCGTGTCGATGCCACCAAGTATGGCCGGGAGCTTTGGCGCGATCTTCGATATCTCAGGTTTAACGGCCGAGAAGATGTTTGACCTATTGTTTATCGTGATTATCTTTTTGATCGTCGATTTCTTTGATGGACTAAGCACGATTGTTGGTGTCGGTAAAGATGCCGGCATCATTGATAAAGATGGCAAGGTGCCGAACGCACGCTCTGCACTGGTAGCAGATGCTGGTGGCACGGTGATTGGTTCTGTTCTGGGTACGACCTCTATTACTGCGTTCTCTGAATCTGGTATTGCGTCATCGCAAGGGGCAAGAACGGGCTTAGCCGCTGTGGTTGTGGCAGGACTATTCTTCTTATCGTTGTTTTTGTACCCAATATTCTCGGTCTTCTCTGCTGCGATGGTCGCGCCAGCAATGGTGGTGGTCGGTATCTATATGATTGGTCGCCTTGGGCAGATAGATTGGGAAAAGAAAGAGTCTCGCATTGCCGCGTTTTTCACCATCATGTTCACCGTACTGAGTTTTTCTCCAGCTAACGGTATGGCAATGGGCTTTATCAGTTACGCGTTTACGATGGTCGTTGCGGGCAAGGGTAAGGAAGTGCACCCCGTGATTTATGTGCTGTGTGCGCTGTTTGGGACGTATCTGGTTCTGCTGTAATTAGAGAGACGATATCGCGGTGATGTGT
Organism: Vibrio sp. E150_011; assembly: GCF_053544015.1. NCBI lineage: Bacteria > Pseudomonadati > Pseudomonadota > Gammaproteobacteria > Vibrionales > Vibrionaceae > Vibrio > Vibrio sp. E150_011. Next base: position 29,718 of record NZ_JBHFOL010000022.1, on the reverse strand, counting down.
TGTGTCGCTTATTGCTTTGGCTTGCAACGATAGCTTACAACGTCAGGTTATAGCGATAAGCATAAGCATAAGCATAAGCGTATTGCACGAACTCCAATCGTTGAGTTACCAACGATTGGAGTGCTTACATTTTCTAGGGTGGTATTTATCTCATAGTGGCTGTAATAAGGTTTTAATAAGATTATATCGCCTTATCTGGACCATACCGCGCCACTAAGATTACATTGACGCTTTTTTAGCTTCGGCAACCCAAGAGTCAAACAGGCCTTGGTTAGCTTTGATCCAGCCATTCACATGCGATTCAATATCAGCAGTGCTGTTTTTACCTTGGCTCATCATCATATTTTGAGCACTCACATCATTGATGTTCAGCTTAATGATTTCAAACAACTTAGCGGCAGAAGGGTTTTGTTCAGCAAATGCCTTGTTGGCAATGATGCTCATAGAATTCATCTCAAAGCCGTAGTTCTTGCCGTTAGATAACGTCGTATCAACGCCTTTACGCTCACCAGGCAATGCCGAAAACGGCACTTCTAACCAAACTACATCTTCATTCGGGACCAATACGCCACTTACCCAGTATGGTGTCCATGTGTAGTAAAGGATCGGCTCACCGTTCTTATAGCGTGAGATAGTATCGGCAATAATCGCGGCGTAGTTACCTTGATTGTGGCTCACGGTGTCTCGTAATTTATAAGCAGACAACTGTTCTTCAATGACAAGCTCACAACCCCAGCCTGGGTTACAGCCTGTTAAATCGGCTTTGCCATCGCCATCAGCATCAAATAACTTGGCGATTTTTGGGTCGCTTAATTGACCAATATTGGTAATGCCGTACTGCTCTGCCGTTTTTTTATCGATTAAGTAACCCTGCGCAGCACCACTGACGTATTGCCCTTTGCGATAGAATTTGTCATCACCACCAGATTGGCTGTATTTGTCTGCATGAAGTGGGAACCAACCAACGGCAAGGAAGGTCGCGTCGCCTTTTGCAATAGAGGTGTAGCCCACATTGTAGTCGACTTCTTTTGTTTCCTTCACATCGTAGCCTAGAGCCTCAAGTGCACGGCTAACAATCAGTGTTTGAAAGGTTTCTTCTGCAACCGTTGATTGAAGTGGTTGAATGCTAACGCCGTCGCCGGGCAGCTTCTCAGCCCAAACATTTGTCGATAACACGAGTGCAGACGCCACGCTGGCAGTTAGGGTTTTCTTCCATGAATTATTCATTTTCATTTCTCCGTAAATTTAATGTTGGCTCACTTTTCCGAGTGAACATTTTGAACAAGATAGAAACAGGACCGGTGTGGTACCAACGTAGTTTGGTATTGCCAGCGTTGACCCCAAGAACCTGAGTGATTCGGTCAAGCAAGATTGCGAGAATGACAATGCCCAACCCGCCAACCGCGGCAAGCCCCATGTCTAAACGGCCAATCCCACGCAGTACCATCTGACCTAGACCGCCAACCGCAATCATAGAGGCAATAACCACCATCGAAAGCGACAGCATTAAGGTTTGGTTCACGCCAGCCATAATGGTTGGCAGTGCGAGTGGCAGCTGGATGCGATACAGCATCTGCTTTTTACTGGCGCCGAACGAATGTCCGGCTTCGATCAATTCTTCAGGCACTTGTTGAATACCCAGAATCGTAAGGCGCACGACCGGCGGCAGAGCAAAAATAATGGTCACCACGACCCCCGGCACATTACCAATACCAAACAACATCACGATGGGTACTAGGTAAACAAAGGCTGGAGTGGTTTGCATTGCATCAAGAATCGGGCGAATAAACTTCGCAGCGGTTTGGCTCCTGGCTAACCATATCCCCAAGGGGAGTCCGATCAACAAGCAAAAGAACACCGATGTCATCACCAATGAAAGGGTCACCATCGCCTCTGACCAGGCGCCAATAAGGCCGATAAACACAAAAGACACCGCCGTTGCGAGACCAAGCCTTAGATTCGAAAACTGCCATGCTAATAAGAATAAGATGATCAACATGAAGGGCGCAGGTGTTGAAACGAGCGCGGTTTCAAATGAACTTAGGATAAAATCGATCGGGATACGAATCGCTTGAAACAGAGGGCGGCCATTTTCTACTAGCCAATTGAGCCCAGACTCAACCCAGTTATCAACGGGCAGCACGGCTTTCTCGAATGGGTTGAGAAGGTCAAAGGGCACGGTATCAACGGTTTCACTGTTTAGCCAATCCGTTGAGCTTGATGCGTCGCTGGCTTGCCCCCAAGGATCAGAAGCCGCTTGTTGAGGCACCGGTTGTGACCATGGATCGGTATTAGTTTGGTCTGATGACATCATTTATCCCTTATCTAACGTCTGAAGAAGTCGTGATTTCGTCACAACGCCAAAATAGTTTCCGCTGTCATCGACCACCGGTACCGAGTAAGGCACGCTGGCCACCAACCCTAATATCTCATTGATTGGTTGGTTAGGTTGAAGCGTGATGCCTTGGTCGATCTGAGCACTGACCAAGGTTCGCTTTTCCTTGTGCGCTTGACGCAACGAATCGATCGATACAATGCCCGAGTAGTGGCTCGTTTTTTCGACGACGATGCCATAATCTCGATCGTTATCCATTAGGATTTGTAAGGCAGAAGCGGGCCCATCATGTTCAGACTTTTTGAAGACTGCAGCAGGTTGTTTGCGGGCAATGTCTTTGGCTGTCAGGACATTGGCCACGTTAACGCCGCGGAAGAAGGCTTCCACATAATCGTTAGCAGGGTTATTGAGAATGTCATCTGGCGTTCCGACCTGCACAACCTCCCCGTTTTGCATGATGGCAATTCGATCGCCAATGCGCATGGCTTCATCGAGATCGTGGGAGATAAAGACAATGGTACGTTTATCGTCATTTTGCAGACGAATGAGTTCGTCTTGCATCTCGGTTCTAATTAACGGGTCTAAGGCGGAAAACGCCTCATCCATTAAGAGAATATCTGGGTCACAGGCAAGCGCTCTTGCCAAACCAACACGCTGCTTCATGCCACCGGAAAGCTCATCGGGGTAAGACTCAGAATACGGCTCCAACCCCACGCGCTCTAATGCACCCAAAGCGCTTGCACGGCGTTTATCTAATTCAATACCGGCGAGTTCTAATCCAAATGCCGCATTTTCAATCACGGTCATGTGAGGCATGAGGGCAAAATTTTGAAAAACCATGGAGATGTTATTGCGGCGCACCTGACGAAGCTCATCCTCTGAGATGTGTGCGATGTCTTTGCCTTTGAGGAAAACGTTGCCTCGAGTGGGTTCGATGAGGCGATTGAGCAGGCGTACGAGTGTCGATTTTCCAGAGCCAGACAGCCCCATAATAACAAAAATCTCGCCTTCTTTAATGCTGAGAGAAACGTCGTTAACCCCGATGGTTAAGCCCGTTTTTTCGAAAACTTTCTCTTTGTCGGCACCCTCATCAATCATTGAAAATGCGCGGTCAGTGTCTTCTCCAAACACTTTGTACAGTCCCTTAACTTCCAGTATGGGATCCATGTTGTCAATCCTTTTTAGATGTAGCTTATAGCCAAACGATTAGTACTCTAAGTAATATTAATTTTATTATCAAGCGCTATCCATTACTTTCATTGAATGTTCTTCAATGTGTAAAAATAAAATAATAGCCATAAATTGGCTTAAACATCTGATTGTTAGGTGTTTAAATTGGTGTTCAACAAGGAGGGTAAAACATGGCGCTGTTGTTTTTATATTGATGATGAATAACCGATACTATTGCCATGACATATTCCTGACATTGATAAGAGGTAAATGATTCGAGTACGAAGTAAATTGCATGGGCTGGAAAATATAGAGAATGACTAAGGTGTGCTTGACGCATTTTGGTTATATTTTGCCGATGGGGCGTTGATGGGTAACCATACCGTGAAGTGAAGTGAAGTGAAGTGAAGTGTTGAGATGGCGTTAACGGTAGGGCGGCTTTAAGTCTAGAAAGCAAAAAGACCAGTAGCGTAACTACTGGTCTTTTGATAAAAGGTTGTTAGAGGTAAACCTAACGAAAGTAGGGCGCCCTACTTCATTAAAGCGTCAACGTTATTCAATGTTTTGGATCTGCTCACGCATTTGTTCAATCAAGACTTTAAGTTCTACGCCAGAGGCGGTGATGTCGGTGCTGATAGACTTAGACGCAAGCGTGTTGGACTCACGGTTGAACTCTTGCATCATAAAATCGAGACGACGACCACAAGCGCCCCCTTTTTTCATGATAGACGTGGTTTCTTTGACGTGAGAATCAAGGCGATCGAGCTCTTCTGCTACATCTGATTTTTGCGCAAGAAGAATCAGCTCTTGCTCGACGCGGCCAGTCTCTAGTTCAATCTTAGCGTCTTCAAATTTGCCTAATAGGCGCTCGCGTTGCCATTCAATGATCTCAGGCATGCGCGCGCGAACCTTGACGACTTCATCGGTGATGGCTTCTAAACGAGCGTCGATGAGCGCTTTCATGTTGTTGCCTTCGCTTGCGCGGGCTTCAATAAAGTCAACGAGTGCTGCTTCAAAACCGACCAGTAGTTCTTTATTGATGGTATCCATGTCTTGCTCTGGCGTTTCCATCACACCAGGCCAGTTCATGACTTGGAAAGGGTTCAAACGGCTATCTTCGCCGGTTAGGCTCATCACTTGTTTTGCTGCGTTGATGACCTGTTGAGCGAGGGCTTCATTGATGTTCAGTTCGCTCTTTGCTGCTGGGTTTGCTTCAAAGCGCAGGTTACATTCAACTTTACCGCGCGCCAAGCGCTTACGGAAGCGTTCACGAAGTACAGGTTCAAGGCCTCTAAACTGCTCTGGAAGGCGAAAATACGTTTCGAGGTAACGTTGGTTTACTGAGCGAATTTCCCAAACGGCGCTTCCCCAGTCACCTTTGACTTCTTTACGAGCGTAAGCGGTCATGCTGTAGATCATGGATTAATTTCCTTGAATTTAATAATTGTTCAAACTGCACTCATGGTAGCACAGTTTAAAAAGATGGCTCTAGGTAAAAGACGGTCCTAGACCCTTGGGGTCAAGCGAACTATCTTCTACCAAGGACCAAGGACCAAGGACCAAGGACCAAGGACCAAGGACCAAGCACCTAGACCCATACTCCCTTCTCCGCTATAATCTTCGCCCAACCAAACCCTTCCCCTATTAAAGGTAATGTCCATGCGTCCAAATGATCGCGCAGCAGAGCAAGTGCGCCCAATTAAAATTACTCGCAACTATACTGCTTATGCTGAAGGCTCGGTTCTTGTCGAGTTTGGCAATACCAAAGTATTGTGTAACGCCACTGTGGAAGAAAATGTTCCACGTTGGTTGAAAGGCAAAGGTAAGGGCTGGGTAACCGCTGAATACGGCATGCTACCTCGCTCAACGCATACAAGAATGCGTCGTGAAGCGGCAAGTGGTAAGCAAGGTGGCCGTACGATGGAAATCCAACGTCTTATCGCACGTAGCCTTCGTGCGGTCGTTGACCTTGAAGCCATGGGTGAAATCATGGTGACGGTGGATTGTGATGTGATCCAAGCTGATGGCGGTACACGTACTGCAGCTATCTCTGGTGCGAGCGTAGCAATGGCTGATGCGTTTGCTCACCTTGTGAAGAAAGGCTCACTGAAAGCGAACCCAATGAAGAGCCACGTTGCCGCGGTTTCTGTTGGCATCCTTGGCGAAAACATTTTCTGTGACCTTGAGTACGTAGAAGATTCAGCCGCCGATACCGACATGAATGTAGTGATGACGGAAGATGGTCGTATGATCGAAATCCAAGGCACAGCAGAAGGCGAACCATTCTGTCATGAAGAGCTCATGGCGTTGCTGGAGTCCGCGAAAAACGGCATTGCCGAGATCGTCACCGCTCAGAAGGCGGCATTAGCAGACTAATTATTGAATGGCTTCCGTAAGGGGGCTATTTTTTTGTGCATAACGCACACTGAATAACGGTTAAAAAGATAACCGTCATCCTCACGAAAGCGAGAACCTCATAAAGCGCATGACTCGCTTTGGACGATCCCATTTTTAAGGGGTGACGAACACAACAAAAGAGAGAGAAAAGATGAAAGCATACCAGCGTGAGTTTATTGAATTTGCCCTAGAAAAAGAAGTACTTAAATTTGGCGAATTTACCCTAAAGTCTGGCCGTAAAAGCCCTTATTTCTTTAACGCTGGTCTTTTCAATACAGGCCGTGATTTGGCACGCTTAGGTCGCTTTTATGCGGCAGCCTTGGCGGACTCTGCAATTCAGTACGACGTGCTATTTGGTCCTGCCTACAAAGGTATTCCAATTGCCACAACTACAGCGGTGGCACTAGCCGATCATTATGATGTGGATACGCCATACTGCTTTAACCGTAAAGAAGCCAAAACACACGGCGAAGGCGGCAGCTTGGTGGGTAGCCCACTAGAAGGTCGCATTATGCTGGTGGATGATGTGATTACAGCGGGTACTGCCATTCGTGAGTCGATGGAAATCATTAAGGCCAACGGCGCTGATTTAGCAGGTGTGTTGGTGGCAATTGATCGCCAAGAAAAGGGCAAGGGTGAATTGTCTGCGATTCAGGAAGTGGAACGTGATTTTGGTTGTGCGGTGATTTCTATTGTTAGCCTAACGGACTTGATTACCTATCTAGAAGGTCAAGGTGGTAGCACAGATCACCTTGAAGCCGTGAAGGCGTACCGTGCAGAGTATGGTATTTAACCCTAGTCGCTAGCGCTCAATTCTAATGGCGAGAGTTAACCGCTTTGGTATAACGCTCGCTATGGATTGTTGAGATAAAAAAAGGGACCGAGTGATTTCACTCGGTCCCTTTTTTTCGTGCGCCATAAACGTAATGATTTATGGCGTTAATCGTCCATAGCCACTCGGCCTTATACTACTTCGTTTCAGGTTTGACCTTACACAACAGTGCCATGCGATCGGCACTTTCGGCGACCGCCTCTTCACTACAACTGTATTTTTCCTTAAAGGGAATAAAGTCACGTTGTCTGTCGTTGTAAGAGATGATGTAAAACTCGTCTAAGCCTTCAACTTGCTTATCAGACTCAAATACCTTCGCTTTCCCGTTACTGTAGTACTGACCAGAGTAGGAGCGCGGGTAAACATAGAACGCGCTAATATCAGGATCAACCGTTTCAAAAATGGTCTTATCACTGTTATCCGCAACTTTTCCTGTTGCCAGTAGATATGTGGCGGCAATGAGAGCAATGGGTACAATCAGGGCTGAAATCGATACCCAGATGGTATCTTTCTGTTTCCAGAATATAGCAATAAGCAATGCCACCGCTGGTGTGCCTGGTAGCACGTACGTTGGCAGAATATTACTGGATAAAGAAAAGAGGATCAGCGGCGCCAGTGCCCACCAGATAGCAAAGCTAGTAAAGCCTTGGTTTTTCTTCGCTTGTTCGAGACCAAACTTAGCGCGAACCATCATCATGATTGGTAGAATCAATGACCAAGGCAGTACTGCCAGCAGCCAGAAGAACCAGATTTTTCCTTTTTGTTCTTGGTGACCTGAACCGTAAAGATCGCCCGTCCAGCCTGGCTCAACAAAGCGCTTGTAGTGCTCGCCGACAATGAAATAATCGATGAAACCTGGTGTTGCACGCTCGGCAAGGATGTACCAAGGCAAAGCAATGACAAGCATTAACAGCGTGCCTTTGACTAGCGGGAAACGGCGCCATAGTTCAACAAAAGCGCCAACAATGCCGTGCTGAATCACCATCCAAGGGAATACGGCTAATCCAAATAAAACAATGGTGACCGGGCCTTTAGCTAAAAGGCCGATCGCAAGGCCAGCAAAGCCCACATAGCCCCATAGCGTTTCACCGCGCCAGCATTGATAAAATCCAACCATGGCCAGCGTCAGTCCGACAGTCAACGCCATATCGGTCATCACTGCACCGGCAGAGATAGAAAAAACCAACGTAGTCGACAGCACAAGCGCCGCCACGAGCGGGTTGTAGCCATTCTTTTTCGCCACCCACGCTGATGCCCAAACCACGAGTACACCTGCAATCCAATGAGGCAGGCGCAGCGCAAATTCGGAGAGTCCTAGCATTTCGACACTAGCTGCACTCATCCATGTGAATAGAGGTGGTTTACCCCAGAAAGGGACGCCATAGTCGAACAATGGCGTTAGCCAATTGCCCGTTTCTACCATCATTCTTGCCATCTCACCGTAGCGAGACTCAGTGGTGTCCATTAACGGATATAAGCCTAATGACAATAGGCGAATCAGTAAGGCACCAATCAACAGTATCCACAGCGTGCGCTGTTTATTTATCATTGTTTACAACTCCAGCCTCATTACCTAACGTAATGATCGCTTTGCAAAATAAGTACCGCGCAGCAATTGCCGCCGGTACGATTAAAAAACCCACGAAGTCTCACATAATGTTCAAGTGTAGGTCAATAAACAGATATTCAATCTATTGTTAGGGATTGTGATTTTATCGACGAAAATATTTTTCTAGACGATATTTTTTGATTTTAAGGCATTTTCAATAATAGGTGGCACAAATTGACTCACGTCCCCACCATGGATCGCTACTTCGCGAACCAGTGTCGATGAAATAAACGCATGTTCTTCGGCCGGGGTTAGAAAGACACTTTCCATGCCTGGCAGTAAGCGGCGATACATATTAGTAAGCCCAAATTCGTATTCAAAATCACCAGTGGTGCGTAAACCACGGATGAGGACGTTGGCTTTTTCGTGTTTCGCAAAATCAACCAACAAGCCAGAAAACCCTTTTGCCGTCACGTTCTCCAGATGCTGAGTGACTTGAAGAGTAAAATCCACTCGTTCTTCGAGCGTAAACATCGTGTTTTTGCTGGGACTGGCAGCGATGGCGATGATGACCTCATCAAACATACAAGACGCTCGTTCTATCAAATCAAGATGACCGTTGGTAATAGGATCAAAGGTACCTGGATAGATTACTCGAGAAATTCGCTTCTGTGTCACGGCGTTGGCTCTATTTTGAAATTTCAGTCAGTGTAGCAAATTATGCGCGATTTTAAATTCTTTAAGCGAGCGCGAGAGTTACCATTCTGTCTTCGAGTTGTTATTATGAAGAAACGTTGAGACGCGCCCTATCTGCGATGAGAGAGAAGTAAGATGATGAAAAAAATCCTGGTCATTCGAAACGATAAAATCGGTGATTTTATGTTGGCATGGCCGAGCTTCGCGATGCTGAAATCGTCTTTACCGGATTGTCATATTACCGCCTTGGTGCCTAAATACACCGTAGCATTGGCGACAGCCTGTCCATGGATAGATGACGTGATTGTGGATGTAGGCGAACAGGCAGATAAAGCGCAGCAGCAGTTATTGCAAGCGGAGCTGAAAGCGGCGCAGTTTGATGCCTCTATCAATCTGTTTTCAACCATGTACAACGCGTTACTGGTGTGGAAAGCACGCATTCCTTATCGCTTAGCCCCGGCAACGAAACTCGCGCAGATATTTTATAATCATCGCATTAAACAAAAACGCTCGCAGAGCGCCAAGCCAGAATATGAATACAACCTCGATCTTGTGCGAGCTTTCTTAAATGACAATAAGATAGATGTTGTTGAGCCCAAAGCGCCGTATTTCAGTTTTGATACGCAGCAACTCACCCTGCAACGCACGATGCTAGCGCAAAGCCTTGGCTTGGAGAGTCAAAAACCTTGGGTGTATGTGCATGCAGGCAGCGGTGGCTCGGCAAATAATCTGTCGATTGAACAATACGCTGAACTGGTGGCAGGCCTTGCTCTTCGTGAGCAAACATCGCCTGACAGTCAAGGGGTTGAGGTGGTATTAACTGCTGGACCAGGAGAGGAAAAGAAAGCCGAAGAATTGAGGGTTGCACTGGAGTCTCGTCACGTAGCAAGCGTGGTGTACGACAAGAATAATGGCTTAGTCGATTTCTCTTGTTCGATAGCTTGTGCAAGCCTGTTTATTGCTGGCTCGACGGGACCGTTGCATATCGCCGCGGCGTTAGATGTTCCGACGGTGGGTTTCTTCCCGTCTAAGCGCTCAGCAACACCACTACGCTGGCGACCACTTAACTCTGAAGGGCGACATATCGCTTTTTGTCCACCGGCGTCAGAAGATAAAGCGAGTCAAGAAAACATGACTCGCATTGATACTCGTGTGGTACTGGAGACGCTTACTCCTTGGGCTGAGACGTACTTGTCCTAACCCACAAATCGGCGTATTTCACGAACGTAGAATGCGCCGATAACAGACAAAGCAAAAAGCCTTGTTTGCCATCTAAGAACCCAGCTTTCACAATGTACATCTTCACAAAGCAAGCAATGGCATGCACGATACCTTGCGAGATGCTTGCGCGTTTGCCACGTGCTTCGCGCTGTTCTGCCCAAGCTTTAGCGTAGCCCGCTGATTTGACGAGATAATGATGAATATCATCGTAGGTGTAATGGATTAAATCGCCATCCAATGCTTCTACTGTCATTGAGGCATTCGTTTCTACTTTTTCATGCACCAACGAGTCGTTATATTGCGTTAGCTTGGTGGGATAAAGTCGAAGCACCTTGTCAGGATACCAACCGCAGTGCTTGATAAAGCGCCCAAATACCCAGCTTAAGCGAGCAAATTGGTAGATCGTGTTGGGTTCATTGCGTTCAACCGCCGTCAAAATACTTTGTTTTAGCTCTGGCGTGACGCGCTCATCGGCATCCAGCCAAAAAACAAAATCAGACTCAACATGGCTTTGTGCCAATTGACGTTGAGCACCAAACCCAGGCCATTCTGAATTCACCTGAAATTTAGCGTTAAATTCCGCCGCGATGGCTGGTGTATCGTCGGTGCTTCCCGAGTCAAGAATCACGATCTCATCCACCCAGCCCTGAACCGTTTCCAGGCAGGCTCGTAAGTGTTTGGTTTCGTTTTTTACAATCAAAGCGACAGCAAGGGTTGGTTTAGTCACGTTATTTACCTTAATCAAAAATTCGGTCATCCCTATGAAGGGGGCAGTGAGTCTCACGTAGACGGTTTAGCCATGGCGATTTATTTTAGCAAATCAGGGCCTAACTGCTCTTGCTCAACAACGCGATCGAACATGGCGATGACCTCTTCAGGTTGAATACGCTGCATCGCTTGTTTGTCTTTTACTCTTGCTCGCCAACTTAATTCACTACTGGGTTTGTCAGTTTCTGCTTGGATGGCTTCTTCATAGGCTGAGACCACATAGTCTTGGTAATTATATGGCCCTGTTCGTTTTGGGTTGTGGTGAGCATATAAGCCGATCACGGGGGTTGCCATCGCATTGGCCATATGTGTTGGGCCCGTATCAGGCGCGATGAGCATATCGGCCTTATCGATCAGTGCCAACATCTCTAACAAACTGCTTTGGCCAATTAAGTTGGTCACGTGGTGTGATATAGACGGCGAGTCAGCGCGAGAGCTCGTATCGGAAGGCAAGAGTTGACGCTCAATCACTTGGCCAAGTTCAACCTCAATGGCTGCCGGACTTCCCGCTAGAATAACATTCCAACCTTGAGTGATGGCATGCTTGATCACCGCAACATAGCCGTTTGCTGTCCAGTTTTTGTATCCCTTGCTCGCCGCAGGGACGATAACAAGGTTACGCGGCTTACTATGATAGCTAGGCTGATCGCGGTTAAGAGACTTGTCTGCCCAATGCGCGTGCTTTTCCGAGTAGTGCAGTGACCAAAGAGGCGCAGCATGAGGCACGCCGAGCACTTCAGTAAAGGCCATTAGCCCATCAAGAACATGCATTTTATTGGGAGACGGCACCTTCGTATTGGTAAATAACCCTTGAAAGTCTTGCGCTCGCTCACCATCAAAACCTAACGTGTAGCGAGCGTTAATGCCTAGTGTGGCAATACTTGCCCGGAAAGCGTATTGCATATGCAGCAACGCATCAAACCGCTGACCTTTTAATTCCCGCCAAAGCGCTGTATAGCCCTTCCAGCCTGCTTGTTTATCAAATACCACAACATGAATACCCTCAATACTTTCCAGCAGTTTAGCTTCTAGCTTACCGGTCACCCATGTTATCTGAGTGTCTGGCCAGAACGTCTGGATAGCCTGCACCGCTGCAACGGTATTGCAAACATCACCAATTGCGGATAAGCGAAGCACACAAATAGAGCGTGGAGGGGAATTAAAAAGTGCCATAGTGTCTAAATGAAAAGGGAGATATAAGGATTATGCAGTTGAGTGCTTTGAATGTAAAATTAGATGCAAGAAAATAATAACGATAGCCGTGGAGTCAGTGCCAAGGCCCTTAGCTTAGGAAGCGTTTGTGGAAACAGTGAACAAGAACAACATAACGTATTGGTATGATGAAGCCTTACTGCAAGAGCCGATCGAACAGGTTTTTGAACCGGACTTTTGGCAATCGCAAGATAAAGTCATTGGCAGTGCTCAGGGCCGAGGAACCACGTGGTTTGTGCAAACCCAAACCGTTGAGGCCGCATTGAGGCATTATCGCCGTGGTGGCTTGTTTGGAAAAATGGTCAAAGATCAGTATTGGTTTGCGGGTTGGGAGCAAACACGCAGCTATCAAGAATATCAATTGCTTCACACGTTAATTGCCGCGGGTGTAAATGTACCTCGTCCCATCGCCGCTCGCGCGGTAAAAGTAGGTCCCTATTACCGTGCCGATTTATTGAGTGAAAAGATTGCGAACGCACGCGACTTGGTCGCTATTTTGCAAGAAAAATCGTTGCCAGAAAGTATGTATCAAAACATTGGTCAAGAGATCCGTAAGATGCATGATGCGCAAGTTAATCATACTGACCTCAATATCCACAATATCTTGATTGATGAGCAAGATAAGGTGTGGATTATTGATTTTGATAAGTGTCGTCAGCAATCGGGCTGCGATTGGAAAAAGTCTAATTTGAAAAGACTTGAGCGCTCATTCTTTAAAGAAAAAAACAAGCGCGGTGTACTATTTCAAGAAACCGATATTGGTCTGATTCAACAATATGCCAGTTCATGATTCCAGCTTTGCTTCGGAACTGATGTCATCTTGAACCTTCTTTGTATCAGTCACGAGAGGCAAGGCCAGTGCTAGCGCTATAAAATATATCTGCGAGTAAATAGCGTAGTCTGAGAAATTGCTGTAAAACATGTTGTATACTAAATAGGCGATTATAGTTCCAGCATACATGACAGGAAGATGTCGTATTAATTTTTGTTGACGCATGGATTTGTAGCCATGATAAAGCATCATAGTTAGTAAGACATAGAATAGGACAGAGAAAATAACACCGTTCTTCAAGAGCTGATCAAAGTAGCTGTTGTGTAAGTCGGTATACCCCCAGTATTCATTTTTTAGCAATAAAGTAGCTCGTGTCGGGCTATCTAAAGAATCTAGAGCCTGTTGATAAGGCACTTCTGGCTTATCTAGTCCCGCGCCCCAAAGTAGATAATTGAGGTCATTATCTGAATTGAATTTTGTTATCGCAACACCTGTTTTCAACATAGTTACACGTTCTGTTGTTGAGTTTGCGGTCTTTAATTCTTTTAGTGAGAAACGCTCACCGATGCTCTTTTGAATTACCGGTAGGTTAAATGCTAAAACAGCGCCTATGATAGCAAGAGGTAATATGAAGCGATGTTTTCGGGATTTAATGCCAATGTATGACATTCCTACTATAGCAACAGCAACAATCCCTCCCTTCGTTCCAGTCAAAGCGAGTCCAAATAATGATATAACAATGAAAACATAAGCAAGGTACCTATATTTCAATGATTTTAGATTGAGCTCAATTAAGCAGGCAAGTGTGATGGCTGTAACCAGCGCTACAGGCCATCGACTATAGCCTATTTGGCCCCATATGCGTGTAGGGCCTTCTCGGAAAAAGTCGAAAACAAAAGCAAATTTATAGAGATCAATCATCAAACAAAATGCACAGCTACTAAGAAAAGCGACAGCAGACCACTTTAAAGCTCTTGGGAATTGATGGATGCTGATAATTATGGCCGAAGGCATCAATAAATAAGCATACTTTTGAATATAGATAAGTAGGTTATTAGCATCGCCTTTGGACAATAACGATAGTGCACCGCCAAGTCCAAATATGATAATTGAATACTGAATTAAGGAAAGGTACTTCTTTGGCAACCTAACATCTTTAAGTTTCAGTACGAAAAATGAACTGATGATATAGAGGTAAAGGAATGCATTCATACCCGCTTTAGATGCAGGTATAGAAATGGATAATCCGATAAGAAGAAAAATATTGGTTCGCAAAAGCCAAGAAGTTGATGTCGTCACAGTGATGCCTAACTAATGAAGTGCAAATATAATACAGGTTTGTTTGGTTTTGTAATCTAGATTTTCATCTAGTTTTGTATCGAATTGTAGCGGTTTTTATGCTGTTGAGGATACCTTTGTGACCAAATTTCAACACTCTTGCTAGGTACCATTTAAGTTTAAATAGATAACCAATACTGGATGTCACGTTAAATTCTTGCTGATAAAGCCATGTCCAACGTGTTTGAGATATAAACTCATAAGGGAATGGGTTTGGTTGTTCTAAGCGCGGTTGAACCGAGAGGTTTAGGCTGTGTTCGTTATCAAGTAAAATGAGGTTATTAATCATATATCGATATGACTTTTCGATATCTTTTGACTGACCATACTCGTCGACTAGCGCTACGTCGAAAAACTTGCTCAGACATTTACTCCACATGATTTGCTCTGTATGAAGTAGGCGATTTGGGCTCTGCCAATGCTGACGTTGTCCCTTTTTTTCTTTGTCGTACAGAAAAGGCAAAAACTCTTCAATATCCCATAGCGTTAGAAGGTCTTCTGTTAATCCAAAGTGGAAAAAATCAGACATAAAGTAGGGGATAGAAATACCTTTAGTTTGTTCTTTCGCATAAAACGTACTGGTAATAATTCTTTGGTTAAAAATAGAGTATTGTGCATTTCTCTTTGGGTAATTGAAAAATTCATCCACAAAGCGTGAATCATTGATGATGTTATCACTTCTAAGCTTTACCGCGTACTGAGTTTTCACCTGACGTAAGCCACTTAGTGTCGACCGTAATTGACGATTGATGTTAATACACATTGGGGAATCGTCTTGGCGATAGCCTATCACTGTGGTTCCAGGGTCTTGATTGACTAAAACCATATCAGCGTCTAACTCCCGAGTATCACTGCCTTCCCAAGTTGATAATATTATTGGACTATTTTTGAATAAACGGCGGAGCGAATGGATACTATTCGCGGTGATGTCTGGAAAAATAGGCCCCTGAATCACAAAAGTAATATCTTTTGATTCGATACGGTTTTCTGGACCGTTTTGGTATTTTGATTGGCTTTTCTGGGTCATGGTAGTTACTTCATCAAACATTAGCTTAGTGACTTTGGCTTGCCTAAGCCTCGAGCAACAGTAGCCGTGGCAGCTTTGAGTGCTCGAGAAAGACGTTTTACATCTTTTGGCGATGGTGAGGCGTTATTGAGATAAAGCCAATCTTTCAGGTCATACTCAAGTGCAAAATTGCCCCGTTTGTAAAAACGCTCTGTGACATCAAGGCCCAGTTTTTCTGGTAGGTCGATAATGATATTATTCGCCAAAAACAGAGGCCAAAATGTTCGACCTAGCCCTGCGTCATCATCGGCCTTTGCATTAATGTGTAATGGCTTGTTGAGTAACGCCCCTAACCAAGATAAACAGAGAAATTGCTCAGTAGCTGGGTATCGAACTTTATATCCTGGTTGCTGGATAAAGCGAGGCTCATTGACCAGTATATACGGCCAAATTTTTAGCAAATCTTCCGTTAAACCAAAGTCAAATAAGTCGCTTTTGTGGAAATGAACGGGCTTTCCGTAGTGGCAGCTCAGAAAAAAAGTGCTACTTGTTAACGTTCGTTGTTTAAAATAGGAAAGCTTGGGGTCTCGAGGTAGTTGGTTATATTTCTGATATAGTTCAACAAATTGTCGACCAGTGAGTACATTGTCTGTTCGAATTTTAACCGCGTATTGGGTTGTTACTCGAGACAGTCCTGCATGTGTATTGATAATCTGACGGTTGTTGTTCAGTGTAACCGGTGTATCGTCGTGATAGATAGTATTGCTGCCAGGGTCTTTCGATTCTACTAACACATCATAATCAAGCCCCTGAACTGGCTGGTTTTCCCACGTAGACAATATAATCGTTGAGGATGGAAAGTATTGGCGTATAGAGTTCAGGCATTGATGAGTGATACCTGAAATTTGTTTACGGCTTGAGCTCGCTTGAACAGGGCCTTGGACAACAAAAGTGATAGATTCATCTTGAATAATGGAAGGCATAGCAGGGGTACCGTAATCTTTGCCAGTCGACAGCGTCGACTGGCATATGACGAGTTAGTCATCAAATAAATGGCTAAGTGTTTCACTATCACGTTCTAGGTTAATAGCGACTGCAGATGGATAAGGGTTAGTGGCAGAGTAATCGTTGATTAAGTAGCGACGAGTGTGTGGTAAACCAAATAAACAACGATCCACGCGCACCCCGAACTTAGCGAGCTCTTGGGTAGTGTACTCAATCGCACTTTCTGGACGAGAAGACGTCAAGACAAGGAACAGCCCACCGTCTTTTTGCAGTTCTGCAATTTTGCGCAAGTTAGCCTCAAGTCCAGGTGTTTTCCAACCGCTTTTGGCAAATTTACTGCCATTTTTAAGTAGTACTCCATCAACATCACAAAAAACAGTGAGGTGTTTTTTACAGTAATGACGGTATTCGCGCAGTGTCCCCCAATCAAGATAATCGGTTGCAGTTTTGCGAACAAATTCTTCGTTCGACATCAGCATTTTGTAGATAACATGTGAAATATACACTTCACTTTCTGACGAAATGCTGTCAAACGTTTGGCAGAAATCATCGGCTGAACGGAAGCTATAGCCGCCACAGCAGAAGAAGTTACTGATGACTTCTTTCTCTACAATATTAGAAATCACATCAAGAGAATCAACTTCGACATAACTCTTATTTTTAGCATCGACTAATTCAATGTCATTTAGGTCTATGGTTGCAACCGAGTTGATAGGCTCTGGTGAACAAGTAAAGAGGTTGTCGCAATCCTTGATGAAGATTGAACCTTCAATATTACCTTGCTTAATCGCTTGATAAATCGTGTCGGATTGGGATGATGTTGGCTCATCCAGAATGACTAAGTCGGGTTTTACGCCACAACTTTTCTCAAAGCTCTCTAAAACCATTTCCTCTGATGTGTACTTTTCTAGGTGCTCTTTGAGACACACAACCACAACACGATCAAATACATCTAAATCGATGTTCTCGATTGATTTTTCGATCATGAGTTTGCCATCAGGCATGGTAAGCAGCCACTTTGGACGCATATTAGGGAATCGAGAGGAGCGTCCGGCGACGGGAAGAATTAACGTAAACATAGTTATCCTATTATTTTGCGCATGGTTTTTTTCATGACGTTGTTGAACCAGTCAATAGTAACATTGTCCTGTTCTTGGATATAAGGGGCAATCCGCAATATGGTTAAAGTTTCTACGACTCTCATTTCATAGAAGAAGAGTCGGTCTAGGGTTTTGAGAAAAGAGGGCATAGCATGCTCACAAAAAATCTCACCTTTAATACGAACGCTGACCTTCTCTTTTCTAAAGCTCCACCCATACTCGAAGTCTTGTATTAACTTGGCAGCATCTTGGATAGGGCTATTAATCTCGCACGTGAGGAAATCAAACAGTGCGAGTTGATTTTCTTCAGTGACCTTAAGGTTGGAGAGCGTTAAATCACCATGACACTCACCCATTGGCATCAATAGGTCTTTATTACAATATTGCTTGAACGTCGCTAGGTGTGACTCAAGATCAGGGAAAAGAGACCATTTACCTTCCAAGTTATTCGATATTTGCTCTAGCTTATCTATCACAGAGTCGACAGGATAGAGCTGGTCATCACCGAGAGCGATGCCATTGATCAGATAAAAATCCAGAGCAACTTTAAGGTTTTTTGCTACGGTTTTGGAGCCTTTGTAGGCAACTTGTTCACCACCCAAACCTTCGATATAAGGCATCATGATAGAAAGCTCATCTTCTTGATGATCAATATCCGTGACTGGGATAGCGATGATGTCGTAACTGGGTGTTTTAATCGATTTAAAACGACGTTGTTTTTGAATCGCACTCAGGTTTTTGTCAATGGCGGAATGAATCTGCTTGCGAACAAAGTACTCGCCAGACTCTTGAAGTACTTGCAGCGTCGCACCTGAATGCGACGACGCCTGTATTTTTGAGCTGATATCCATCAAAACTTAAACCCTTAAAACGAATAAAAGTAAAATAGGTGGCTATAGACCTAGGAGGTTATAGCCACACGAGGTTATTTAGGCATGTAGTTCTTATACGAAACATAATTATAAATACATGCGATCTATTGTGGTTTGTATACTACCACGATTTTCAGCCACAACCTCCAAGCTTGCTTGACGCATTGCTGATAATTGCTGGGGATGATTAAATAGCTGTTCTAATGTTGCTGCAAGCTCAGGAGCGTTGACGACAAGGGTGGCGTCTCTGGAGGTTAATACCTCCGTAATCTCATTAAAATTGAAATAGCTCGGGCCGATGAGTGTGGGCACGCCTAATGCGGCAGGCTCTAATAAATTGTGTCCGCCAACTTTGCTGCCGAGTAAGCTTCCGCCCATAAAACAAATATCTGCAGCACCAAGGATGGTCATCATTTCACCCATGGTATCGGCAAGATAGATCTGATAGTTTGCTGGCAAGCTATCGTGAACTTGGGTTCGTCGAACGGTGTCACACCCCAATTGCTGACAAAGCTCAAAGACCTGATTAAATCGTTCTGGGTGCCTAGGTATCAGTATGAGCAGGGCGTTGGGATGAGTGACTAACAAGGCCTTATGTGCCTCGATAATCAACTCATCCTCACCAAAGTGAGTACTGGCAGCGGCCCATATAGGACGGTTTCCTAGTTGTTCTTTCAACTGGCGACCATTTTGAAGAGTTATTGGATCAACTTGAATATCATACTTTATAGATCCCGTGACTGTGATTTTTGACATCGGGACACCAAGGTTATGAAACCGTATTTGGTCATCGCTATTTTGACAATAAATGCGCTGAAGGTGTGAAAACATAGAGCGAACAACCCCGTTCACTTTTTGATAGCGCTGATAAGATCGTTCAGAAAGCCTAGCATTGAGAATACTAACTGGGATCTGCGCCGTTGCTGCAGCATGCAGAGTGTTAGGCCATAGCTCTGTTTCCATTATCAACAATTGGCTAGGTTGGATAATGCGGATATAACGACGCAATGCGAACCCAAAATCTAATGGCATGTATCGGTGATGGATTAAATCACCGAGTTTTTCTGCTTGTTCTGCGCCAGTCGGTGTGGTTGTGGTTACCACAACCACAAGGGACGGATGTTGTTGTTTAATCGCCTTTATAAGGGGGGAAACCGCAATGACCTCACCAACGGAAACCGCGTGAATCCATAAGGGACCTCCGGCTTCATTGGAGCGAAGCGCCAATAAAGGCGTCACCCCAAAATGCTCTTTCCATCTAGCGCCTACCGACGGCTTTCCTGGTTTTTTTTTGTATAAACCGTAAAGAAATAAAGGCGCAATTAGTGCTAGAAGTAAAGAATAAAGGACTCGTAGCATGGTTATAGCAGCCCTTTGAATGCATCGCGTTGGTCTAATTTATACTTCTCAGGCGTTTCGAGTAAATATTGATTAACCTGATCGCTAAAGCTGACGGTATACGAATACTTAATGCTGTCATGAGACGCCAAAACATTAATCACCAATAAATACCCAACGACGACGGGTGCAATTTTTGCCATTAGATGCCCATGGCTCTCCGAGTAACGCTGAATCGCAAACATCATAGGAATCAGGGCGAATGGATAAATCAAGATTAAATGCCAATAGGAGAACGTGATTGGCGATAATGCCGCACTGACTAAAACACCAATCACCGCACCAAAGGCATAGAGTTTGAGCCATTGCGCTTTGTCTTGGATGACCGGTGTATTAGGGACGCGCTTGATGTCATTCTTGATCGACTTCCACCAATCCCAGCTTACTTTGGCCGACAACACAACGGACAAGCCGCCGATTAAGAAGATAATCCCTTTCCACAAGTACAGCGCTGCGATTCTAAGGAACTCAATACTCGTAAACCAATGAAACTCACTGTAAGCGATGACCTTGTTTGAGAAGAGTAAAGAAGCATAACGAACCCAATAAAGTAGCGCTTTTAAAACAGGATAAACGTGGACTAATCCATAACCAATATAGCGATCGCTATCATCTCTACTCAGTTCATCATTTGCTAGATATTCTTGGGAGTACGGTATCAGAGAGACCATTAGCACAACCAGCGCAGCGGTAAATCCCACCCAAGACACCTTGCCCATTTCGCGATAAAACATGTACAGCGATAAGACGGCGAGAACAGGCCACGAGTAATGAAGCTGCATCGCTAATCCGATAGATAGGATGTGTAAGAAGGTATAGATAAATGACTTACCTTCTCTCATCTTGAATGCGCTCCAAAGGTGCAGAGAAGCGAAGAAGCACAAATAAGATGGATTATAAAGAAGGCTGTCGTACAGTAACCAAGGGTTAAGCCAATACAGGGCTAAGAAAGCCAAACGCATCGGTTTATCAAAGATTTGCTTGAGCACAGAGTCGAGTAGGAACAAAGAAGCGATGCGCATTGCGAACAATAACAACACTGGCGCCCAAGGTGAGTCCCATACCAGCAATGGACCCGCCACTAACCACGTAGAAAGCGAACCAGGAACATTTCCTACCGCACTGGCACCATTACCAAAGTTCAACCACACATCAGCGTACGCACCGAGGTAGCCCTTTTCGATCATTTGCATCTGGTCGCCAAGGAGGATTTGATTGTCTGCGTAGACAAAAGCAAACCCGAGACCCAAGATGAGGCCCAGTAAGTAAAGGGCGGTGAAGTTTTTATCTAAAAAAGATTTTGATAACATGTTGAGAGTCAACGTCCTGAAGTATAAGTGAATAAAACCAAGGTCTATTAAAATACCAAGTGGTTACTGCTTGTTTCGTGTTTCTTATTTCGACATCTTAAGCTCTAAGCTCTAAGCTCTAAGCTCTAAGCTCTAAGCTCTAAGCTCTAAGCTCTAAGCTCTAAGCTCTAAGCTCTAAGCTCTAAGCTCTAGCTTCTGAGAATGTCCACACCTTATGTACGACATAGGTAATAATAGGCAAAATGAAGACAACGATAATGACACGTAGATAACTGTTAACGTCAGAAAGTATCACGTTAGAAAACAGCTCACTAATCCCTTGTGCTGCCATCAAAGAGCCAAATTGGACCAAAAAGAAGCGAGCCGCATTCCCCCAGTTTACCTTGTGCCTAAACACCAGCACAGTTTGTGCAAAATAAGAGAAAATAAAAGCGAGAGTGAATCCGCAGATATTAGCCAAAAATACATTGTCTTTGATGTAAGCCAAGAAGACAAAAGCGACGCTAATATGAATAGCGGTCGCCAGTCCGCCCGTTAAGCCGAATCGTACAATACGATATTGTAATAAGCGATTGAGCAGATCACTCACTATGCTCGCCCTTTTCTAAGGCATTCTTCTTGTCAGAAGCATCATCTTTATCGTGGTAATCGTCGCTTTCGATAATGTACGTTGGACGTCGTTTCGATTCCATATAGAGTCGACCGACATACTCACCCATCACCCCAATACCAATCAGCTGTACGCCACCAAGAAAGAGTATCACAGTGATCAGTGATGCATAACCGGGTGAATCAATGCCATAGATAAGCGTTTTAATAATGGTCAGACTGCCATAAATAAATGACAGCGCAGAAATGAATCCACCCACATAAAGCCAAATACGCAGCGGTGCGGTGCTAAAACTGGTAATGCCGTCTAAGGCAAAGTTCCACAGTTTCCAGCCGTTAAAACTGGTTTCGCCGGCTTCTCGTGCATCACGCTTATATTCAACGACTGACGTTTTAAAGCCAACCCACGAGAAAATCCCCTTCATAAAACGCTGGTTTTCAGGAAGTAACTGAATTGCATCCACTACACGTCGGTTAATTAAGCGAAAGTCACCGACATTTTCAGGAATCTCTACTTGAGCAACAGCATTGTGGAATTTATAAAAAAGCTCGGCACTTAGTTTCTTTGCCCAGGTATCCGTACTGCGATCAACACGTTTGGCAACCACAACATCAAAGCCATTTTCCCATTCTCTTAGGAAATCATGAATGAGCTCAGGAGGATCTTGTAAATCGGCGTCGATAGGAATGACCACCTCGCCTCGAGCAAGGTCAAGACCAGCGGTTAATGCCGCTTCTTTGCCGAAGTTACGCGAAAGATTCACGACACGGACGTGTTTGTCTTGCTCTTTTATCGTATTGAGAACGCTGAGTGTGTCATCTTTGCTGCCATCATTGATCAGGATAAGCTCATAGTCATACTGCGTGTCACTAAGAACTGCAGTAATACGCTCCATGAAAATGTGCAAGACCTCTTGCTCATTGTAACAAGGACAGATGATAGAAATAGTCGGCTTCTTTGTAGACATAATTTACCTAAAGAGCGTAATGAATCGCTTCGATAATTTGTTCATTTGACGGAATGTCGCCATTGGCATTCATGACTATATGGTGACGTCCATCCAGTGGCGTATAACGAAATGGCACCGTGATATAAAAGATACCCACGGTTGGCGTATACGTTGATACCGCAATATTTCGTATCCCGGTATCGGGTGCGACGACAAGCTTCGCTTTAGCAATTCTTTCAATCAGTGCGTCTAAGTCTAAGCAAGGTTGAATAGCAAAGTTATCTTGCGTCGTTAAATCAGTAAGAAAGCCTGCTTTTTCAAAGTCATTCTTACCCTCTAGGTAGACATGCTTATAGTGGGGGAGTTCCGTGGTGACTTTCTCCATCAGTTGCTTCATTTGCTCTTGTGTCAGGATCTTACGAGTCTGCGAGGCGCCATTGAAATAAAGGATCTCTGGTTGTTCACTGTCTACATACACATCATCATGCTTTGGATAGCCAAAATCTAACGGCATCTTAGGGCTATGGCCCAGCATCTTGAGCATGTCTAACATGCACTCTAACTCTGGTTGGAAATCAGAGCGAAAAACCGCGATGTTATACAGTGTGCCACGCATAATTGAGTGATATGGGAAACCAAACTTTAGCTTTGCTTGGCTAAAAAAGGTCATCCAATGTGAGCGGCTGGTCCCTGCGAGATCAAAAATAATATCTTGTTCGTCCAATTGACGAAAATCGTCCAATTGTTGTTTAACAGACATGTCTTTCTTTTGAATGCGATCGGCCATGATAATGGTGTGATCAACAAGATCAGAGGGCAAGCCATACTGATAGTTAGCAACACCCACTAGGGTAATCTCAGCATTTGGAAAAAATCGACGAGCCTCAATCAGAAAAGGGCGGGTAATGACTTGGTCGCCAAGTGCTGCATGACGAATTACGGCGATCTTCTTAATTTTCTCAGGTGAAAATTCGTTGGCGATATAGGCCTTAGCTTTTTTAGAGGCGTAAGCACCTTTTTCGTACCACAAATGCTTCATGATGGGGTTCCATTTAATTGGTTAAATTGAGCGATGACAACCTCTGGCTTCAGTTCGGTTAGGCATTTTTGATGCCCTAATGGGCATTCACGCTTGAAGCAAGGGCGACACTCGATGTCAGTATGAACCACCGCAACGTTTTGAGACAGCGGAGGCGTATAGTCTGGAGAGCTGGAACCATAGACGGCAATAATATTGCAGCCAACAGAGGCCGAGACGTGCATGAGACCAGAGTCATTACAGATAACCGTATGACAGGCGGCCAGTAAATCCACAGCTTCAATCAAACTCGTTTCCCCAGCAAGGTTAAAGCACTGTTGCTGAGCATCGGGACTAAGTTGCGTGCGAATTTTTTCAGTGACCTCTTTGTCTTTCGCTGAGCCAAATAACCACACTTGATGTCCTTGTTCGATGAGGTACTGAGCCGTCGTGGCATAATATTCATCAGGCCATCGCTTGGCTGGTCCAAATTCGGCCCCTGGGCATAAACCGATGATCGGCTTCTCCGCATTCAAGTGAAACTTGGCGAGCGTTTGGGCTTGCAGTGATGGGTCAACATATAACTGAGGGGGAGGGCAGCGTTCGAGTTGAACCTGCTGGCGCATCTCTGATTTCGAATAGGCGAGTGCGACATACCGCTCAACCATATATTGGAAGATACGCTTCTCAGGTCTTAAATCATTCAGCAGGCCGTAGCGTGATTCACCTTTCCAGCCAATACGCTTTGGTATCCCTGCAAACATTGGAATCAACGCCGACTTGGCGGAATTCGGCAGCACAAAGGCATGGGTGTAGCCTTTGCCGCGTAGAGATTTACCTAGCTGGTATCGCCCTTTTAGGTCAAATTTACCATGTCCAATAGGCATCTCGATGGCCGTCTCTATTTCCGGCATTCGCTCTAGAATAGGCTTACACCAAGCCGGTGCTAAAACATCAATCGTAGCCTGTGGATGCAACTGTTTTAGCGTAATATAGAGACTTTGCGACATCACCATATCACCGACCCATGACGGGCCTATTATGAGTATTTTCATCACGTTCAACTTAATAGGTTAACTCTTCTGACCATTCTACATTGTGTTGCACGACTTTTGCAGGGGTTCCTACCGCAATGGTACGTTCAGGGATTGCCTTAGTAACCGTAGCGTTAATACCAATAATTGCCCCATTTCCTACGGATGTGCCTTTTAATACCGTGACATTGTCAGCCAGCCAAACGCGATCACCGATACTAATATCTCTCGCAGGGTTGATGCGCTTGCCGTCAACCGTAATATCGTGGCCATCACTGGTCATTAGTTTTACATTTCTAGAAAGCATGCAGTGTGCACCGATCGTCAAGGTTGTGCCTTTTTCTCTCGCTGAGATAAAGCAACCACCGCCTATCACACTGTGTTTGCCAATGACAACGGTGCAATGCGAGCCGTCTAATTCAACGTTTACGCCTCGCAGGTTGGCGCCTTCTTCGAAAATAAGCACATTGTTATCGCCTTTTAAGGTGATATTACAATCGCGAATACGACATTTCTTATGTGCTTTGATACAAGATTCATCATCGACCCGAACCTTGTTTCGACGTCGAATCTTAAACGGCACACTCTGGGTCCCCATTTTGCCATACTTTCTAAACAGGTAATCACCTTTGATTTTACGCCATAGCCCAAATACATCGGTCTTTGGAAAAATAGCGATGCGGCGAATTTGATACGGATCTTGGTGAAATGCAAGCGGACCGGAGTTAGTCGCTACTGCGTATTGATAACCGGCATGCTGCGCGATGACTTTACTTGAATCGTCTAAGTCACCATAAGGGTAAGCAAAAGACGTGAGAGGCTTACCTAACAGGGTTTCGAGAATGTGTTTATTGTCATTAATTTCTTTTTCTTGCTCTGCAGGCGACAACGTAGAAAGCATCGGATGATGTAACGTGTGTCCACCAATCTCCACTCGACCAGAGTCTGCCAGTTGCTTTAATTGCTCCGAGTTCATTAACTCGACCCGTTTTTCTGGGTTAGCGTCGTTCTCGACATCCCAGCGATTAAACGTCTCGCCGGTCACCGCATAGACGACCGCTTTCAAATCGTATTTTTCTAATAAAGGGAGTAAGAGGGTGAGGTTATCAACATAACCATCATCAACAGTAATCATGATGTAGCGCTTTTTAGGATTAAGGCGATCAATCATTTTTAATTTGCTGAGATCTTCAAAGGTAATCGCTTCAAAGCCCATTTTTTTGATGAGCTTAAAGTGCTTCTCAAGCATGTCGACGTGCAGATAAGTCCCGTGCACCCCTTTCTGGTCATCATTATCGATAAAGCGATGGTACATGATGACAGGGATGTCTTTCTTCACTTTTTTGATGACCACATCTTGATAGATGGTTTCAAGCTGATCGGTGACATTGGCTAAGTCGTAGTTGTCTCGAATCGTACTGGAAACCTCTGGTTCACAGTGCGAGGTCGTCAGGCCAACGTCGATTTGCTGAGCGATAGCAGAAAAATCAATATCTAAATCTTTGGGTCCAATATCACCAAAATTGGTAGCCATTGCTTGTGCCACATTCGCCGGCGTTACAATACCTATGTTATTGGCTTCACCAATAGCAAGCGTAGGGCGACCACAAAGCAATGACTCCATCGCCACTCTGCCAGCACCAATGACTAAATCCGATTCATGGAGTAGCGACGCCACATCGTTGGTGTAGCCAGTAAATTCAACATCACCTTGAAAACGCTCAAAACGAGGCTCCATCGCTGAACCTGAGACCACTTTAATATGATACAGGGCAGTATCGAGGCACTCATCAAGCAGGCGATAGCATAGATCCCCTTTTGGGCCAGTAAGACGGCCAATAATGGTAATGACGGGCTTATCGTTTTTGGGAGGCGCTGAAGGGAAAAAGTGACGCGTTTCAATGCCGTTTCTAGCAACCATCATCTTATGCGACGGCACCTCAAGATCTTTACCCAATTGATTACGAATCGCCTCACACACTGGAAGCGCCTTGTCACCCATAGCATGAAACTTTTTACGGGTTCGATGTGAGGGCTGGCGACCATGCACGGTCGTTACCATAGGCGTGCCCGTCAACTTACACGCGACGTGACAACTCCAACTCGAGGCTCGAGAGTGCGCATGCACAAGCTGAATATTATGCTTCTTGATGAGATAAATTAAATAACCCACATGCCAAAAACGACGCGGCACACTGCGCTTATTAAAACGCAAAGAGAAAAAGGGACCATCATGAGGCTTGGTTAACGTGTCAGACACATAAAACACATTATGACCTCGAGCGGTTAATTCATTGCCAACCGTCGTGGCGTAGACTTCCGCTCCCGTCACTTCAAGCTGGGAGAGAGCCATAAGAATGTTCATGGTGGTATCCTTTAAAACTAAAAATGGTTCTAGGAAAGAGCGGTTCCTAGGCCCTAGATGGTGCTTGTGGTGAATATACGGAAAACCGTTGGTTGTCGTTAACTGGTGTCGTCTCTAATACACTATCCTGCAGGACCCAGGACCCAGGACCCAGGACCCAGGACCCAGGACCCAGGACCTATTTACTATTCACAATCGCCAAATACTCAGCCACACCCTCAGCAACGGTCTTAAACTCAACATCACAACCCGCTGCACGCAGTTTAGTCAAATCCGCCTGGGTAAACTCTTGATAAGCACCTTTCAAGTGATCAGGGAAAGGAATGTTTTCTATTACTCCTTTACCATGGTGCTTAATTGCAGCCTCCGCAATCGCTTCAAATGTTTCCGCATTGCCTGTACCACAGTTGAAAATACCTGAAACACCATTTTCTAAGAACCACAGGTTAACCGCCGCTACATCGCCAACATAAACGAAGTCACGTTTAAACTGAGCACTGCCTTCAAACAACTTAGGGTTCTGACCTGCGTTCATCTGATTATTCAAGTGGAAAGCCACTGATGCCATGCTGCCTTTGTGCTGCTCGCGAGGACCGTACACGTTGAAGTAACGGAAACCCGTAATCTGTGACAGCGTTTCACCGTGCGCTTCAGCGTCGGCGGTTAAACGACGTACGTAGTTATCGAACTGTTGTTTAGAGTAGCCGTACACATTCAGTGCACCCTCGTATTCACGCTCTTCTTTAAATACCGTCGTATCGCCGTAAGTGGCAGCAGAAGACGCATACAAGAACGGAATTTCACGCTCCAAACAGTAATGAAGTACTTCTTTTGAGTACTCATAGTTATTGAGCATGACATATTTGCCATCCCATTCTGTCGTCGCAGAGCACGCCCCTTCATGGAATACGGCTTCAATAGGGCCAAAATCGTCACCCGCCATGACCTGCGTTAAGAAATCATCACGATCCATATAATCGGTAATATCAAGATCAACGAGGTTTTGAAATTTACGCCCGTTTTTCAAATTGTCGACAACCAGGATATCGTTGTGGCCTGCTTGGTTTAACGCCTTGATAATGTTGCTGCCAATCATGCCAGCGCCGCCAGTTACAATGATCATAAAACTCTTCCAATTTGAATGGGATAATTGGTTTGAGTATATAAGATTTAATGCGAAGGGGGAAATGGGGGGAAGAACGGGGAAGAGCGGCCCTGGGTCCTAGGAAAAGCGATTTTAGTTCCTGGGGTTATTTTGAAGTAGGATTATTTGGAAGCAATTTAAAAATATTGAAATTAAAACTCACCACTCAACAAGAGCACTAAACCGCTCTTTCCAGGACCTAGGACCTTCTTTTGCCGCTTTTTTCCGCTTTTCCCTCCCTCTGTCAGCAAATTGTAAAAAAAATCCCATTTACAACGCTTTACACTTTCCACTAACATAGCAGTTCAGTGTGTTCAACTGAGTGCACTGAATTATCGATAATTGAGTAAAGGAATATAATCATGAAAAAAATCGCATTAGTAATGGCGATTGCAGCGGGCATGGCTAGCCCAGCGTTTGCGGAAGCAGAAGCTGGCGCAGCTGGTGCTGGTGGCGCTGCTGGTGGTGCTGCTGGCGCAGCAACAACCGGTGCTATCGCTGTTGGCGCTGCAGCTGCAGTGACAGTCGTTGCCGTTGCATCTTCGGATGACAGCACAGCAACAACAGTAACATCACCAGCCCAATAGGCTTTTGTTGTTCTAAATTAGCCTCTCTCTACGAGTTGTACAGTAGGAGAGGCTGTTTTGATTTAAAGCGGCCCTAGGGAAGAGCAGTTCCTAGTTCCTAGTGTGTCGTAGCAGAAGCTACGTTAATCGCTTGACATCACGCAACCCAAAAACATCATCCTGCAGGACCCACCCACAAGGACGTCAGTTTGAACCTTAAGCCATATCTTCTCGCGTGCGCCGTACTTTTTCTCACCGCCTGCTCGCAACGCTTTCAAGACGTGAATGCCACCATGGCTGAAGCGGTGTTTGGGGCTGACGACATTGAGTTCAATGCCGAGAACATCAATAAACTTCCCTACGCCAGCGCCTATGTTCGAATTAACGAAGGGCCACAAATTTTTATGGTTTTAGCCTTTGCTGAGCCCAACACTCAAACCGGCAAGATTCAATATAAATGGATGTCTTCAGACCGAGCTGTCATCATCACTGAATCTGGTCGCATCGTAAAAACCATCGGGCTTTACGATGGCAACCTAGCCGGCGTGTCTCGTACACAACAAACCAACACCTCTTGGCAAGTCACCTATGACTGGATGCCCAAATACCAATACGGTTACGACGGTATTGCCCTGCAAACCGAGCGTGGCGACGAGCGTCTTACGACCGCAGTGAACTCTTACGACACCCAAAAAGTCACAGAAACCGTCACATTTGATGCCATCGACGCAAAAATAGTCAACAGCTACTGGAAAGACAAAGAAACCGGCCAAGTCATCAAAAGCGTTGAACAACTAGGACCGGATATGACCACGATAGAAATCACGTTGCTGAAAGTGCCGACGGTATAGGGGGGAAAGCGGGCTTAGGGAAGAGAGGTTCCTAGTTCCTAGGGTGTCTTGGCAGAAGCTATGTTAATCGCTTGACATCACGCAACCTAAAAACATCATCCTGCAGGACCCAGGACCCAGGACCCAGGACCCAGGACCCAGGACCCAGGACCCAGGACCCAGGACCCAGGACCCAGGACCCAGGACCCAGGACCCAGGAC
>NZ_JBHFOL010000021.1:0-63416 GCF_053544015.1 Vibrio sp. E150_011 | reverse complement strand
ATGGTCAGAAGGAAGACGTGACCTTTACCTACGTTGCCATTGATAACGAAGGTTTGGAGAGCGAGCCACAAACCATCACCATCACGGTGACAGGTACCAATGATAAGCCGGTGGCGTTGCCTGCGGATGAAATGACCGATGAAGACACCTCGATCACCCGTGAGGTACCGGAGGCCTCTGATGTGGATGGCACCGTGGTGTCTTACGCCTTAGCGACCGATGTTCCAGATGGAAAAGGCAGTTTAACATTCAATACTGATGGTTCTTATACCTTTAGTCCGGGTAGTGATTTCCAATCTCTTACGGAGAACGAATCAGAAGACGTTACTTTCACTTATATAGCGGTGGACAACGAAGGGCTACCGAGCGAGCCCCAAACGATTACTATTACGGTCACTGGACTTAATGACGATCCAAACTCGGAAGATTTTTCTATTGTGGTTTCTGATAACCAGCCTACCAGTGTTGTATTTGATACGGGTGAAGGGTCGATAGAAGATGTGGGCAGTGACCATATATCCGATGTTGAGGATGATAGAAGTGCTACGGATGATAAGAACCTTGATGTTGTGATCACTGAGTTGCCTGTCAGTGGGGTGTTGTACTACAACGATAACGGCAATATTCGTGAAATCACTGAAGCTGATCTTCATGTTACTGATGCGTCGGGCAATATTATTTCCGCTGGAACACAATTTGACGCCGACGAGATGACTTATCAAGCTTCAGATACCGCTGAGAGCTTCATTTTAGGTGTAAAAGATAGTAGCCATTTATCAGAACAAGATAGCACTCAGAGTGAATTCTATAATTGGGGTGAAGCTGGTTCAAATGACAATGAAAGAGTGCTTACCTTAGGAGATGGTGACCGGATTATTATCACAAGTACTGGTGGCGCTCTCACTCAGTATCGTGGCGATGAGGACGCAAATCATGTTGGGTTTGGGTTAGGCGTCGGTGGTGGACAGGGTATTAATGAAGGCGAAAGCTTGTCTATAGATTTCTCTGATAGACCCGCCACATCAGTAACGTTGGGCCTAGACGGCTTGGGCGGCTACTTTGATGAAAATCTAAACAATAGCAATGAATCGGCGGTTACTGTGACTGTTACGTTAAGTGACGGCTCTATGGTGACGCTTGACCCTTATCAGAAATCGAGTTCAGGTAATGCCGATTTGGATCATGAGTTGGTTATCTCTGTGTCTGATTTAGGTGTTGATGAGAGCTTGCTGATTGAAGGCATTACACTTGGAACTGAGGGTAATGGTAATTGGGAGCTGCAGTACATTGAAACAAGCTTGCAGGACTCTTTTGACTATAAAGCGATTGATTCTGATGGCGCGTATAGCGAAGAATCTACCGTTACTATTGAAGATGCGCGGGTCAACCAGGATCCAGATGCGGTCGATGACCCAGAAAGCTATCGCTTAGTTCAAGGCGATATGGGCGACGGCGACCAAGGCTGGGATCTTGTCGAAAGCATTGTGGCTAAATACGATGGTGAAATCGTTAATTACAATATCGATGGCTCTGACCGAATTGGTATTCCAGATGGCACAACGGTACCGGGTTCAAGCCCTGAGAGCCAAATTCAACACAACCGTGCTGAAGGTGAGTCTGAACAGCTGGTGATTACATTAAAAGAACCTGCTGTTGAAGGGTCATTCTCAGTCACGAATCTATTTGCCAATGAAGGCGGTAGTGGCAGTCATGAACAAGGAAAATGGAGTGCGTACTTAGGCGGTACCTTGGTGGCCAGTGATTATTTTTACAATGATTCGGGCAATAAAGGCTCCTTTGATATCGAAACGGATGGTGCCGCTTTTGATAGTTTGGTTTTTGAATCCGTTGATTTCACAGAAGGTCCTGCGAGAGGAAACGATTCTTCAGATTACTTCTTGCAAGGTATTGAGGTCGTAGGGGCAGGAGCGTATGTGTTTGATCATAACGAACCTGTTGTTATCCCTTTATCTGAGATTTTAACTAACGACAGTGACCTAGACGGCGATAGCCTTCGCGTCACCTATGTATTTGGTGAAAGTACCGGAGACGCACGTATTGAGGGTGAAAATGTCATCTTTGATTTACCCGATGGATTCTCGGGACGAGCTGATTTTGAATATCAAGTAACCGATGATAAAGGTGGCTTTGATAGTGCAACGGTTAACGTGCTCGTCAATCCTGAACCTGTTGCTGTCAGTGATATTGCAGTGGCAGTTGATAGCGTGACGGAAGGCGACACACTGACGTATACCGTAACTTTAGATGATATCACCAACGTTAAAACCTTCTTTGGTATTGAATTTGGTGCCGCAGGCGATACTGCCAGTGCTGATGATGTCGATTTATCACAGGTTACGTTTACCAATGGCGTTGCTTACAACGAAGAAACGGGTGAGTTGGTCGTCCCTGAAAATGTCAGCTCATTTAACATAGTGGTACCGACTGTTGATGATAATCGTTACGAGACGAGTGAAGGCTTTACGCTAACGGTTGATGGACAAGCTGTTAATGCGAACATTATCGACAATGATCGTGTGACACTTGCGCTTTCGGGTGGTGGTGAAGTCAGCGAAGATGCTGGTAGCGTGCCGTTTGTCCTATCGCTAAGCAACCCATCTGATTTGCCGTTGACGATTGCACTTGAGCGTATCGATGGCACCACGAATGATGATGACTTTAGTCACACAACCGCAAGTTATCACGATGGCAATGGCGATGTGGCACTCCCTATTGTGGGTGGTGAAATTGTGATCCCAGCGGGGGTTACTACGGTCGATATTCATGTGGGCATTGAAGATGATGAAACCTATGAGCAAGACGAAAACTTTACCCTGAAAGTGACTGAGCCGGAAGGCCTAACAACGAATGGGGTGCAGGGCGTTAGCTCCGATGCAACGATTTCAGATGATGGTCAAATCGATGGCGAACCAGGGGGTGACAACGATAACCTCGCGCCTGAGATTGACCTTGATGACAGTGCCATTGGCAATGGCTATCAGGCAATCTTCACCGAAGGTGATGAGGCGATCTCTGTCGTTGATAGCGATATTCAGATCACCGACGATATTAGCGTCATCACCGAAGCTACGGTGACGCTCACCAATCCACAAAGCAATGATTCCTTGTTGCTAAAATCGGGCAGTACACTGCCAAACGGCTTGAATTTAACTACCCAAACAATCGCAGGGGCATTGGTCTTGACGATCAGCGGTACGGCGTCGCCAGCGGAATATCAAGCTGCGCTGCAACTACTGGAATTTGATAATACGAGCGAAGATCCCAATGCCAGCGATCGCATTATTGAGGTGACGGTATTTGATGATCAGGGAACGCCATCGAATGTTGCTGTCTCGACGATCCAGGTTGTTCCGGTCAACGATCCGCCAGAGTCGGAGGACTTCAGTTTTACTATCTCTGGAAATGATCCAGTTTCGGTCACCTTTGATACGGGTACAGGCTCCATTGAAGGAGAGGGTACTGATCATATCTCTGATATTGAAGATGATGCGAATGGCACGCAAGTTAACGTCACTCTGACCGAGTTACCGGTTGGTGGCACGCTTTATCACAATGGTGTTGAGATTACCCAAGCCGATGTGAACAACGAAACATTGTTTGACCCTACGTTGATTACTTATCAACCAAGTGATGATGCACAAGGCTTTATCTTAGGCACTAAAGAGGTGCCAACTGAGAGCGATCTAGAAAGCACCAACGATGAGTTTTATAACTGGGGCGATGAGGTTGATGGCAAAAATCGCGTACTGGAGCTCGCTAATGGTGATGAAGTGACCATCGGCAGTAATAAAGGTGATTTGACGCAATACCGCGGCGATGTGCAAGACAACCATGTTGGTCATGGCTTAGGGATTGGCGGTGGTCAAGGGATTAACTCTGGTGAGCAACTGAGCATCGACTTTACGTCGCGACCTGCAACACACATTAATCTCGGCTTGGACGGGATGGGGGGCTATTTCTATAGTGATCTCAACAATGGCAATGAATCTGCAGTTACGATTCAGGTCACGCTAAGTGATGGTAGTATCGTTGATTATACCCCTGATGTGCAAAAGGAGACGTCTGGTAATAACCAGTTGTTCCATGAATTAAGTTTTTCCGTTGATGATTTAAACGTTGATGATGGGGTGTTCATTACTGGTATTAGCCTTGGCACTGAAGGGCCGGGTAACTGGGAGCTTCGCTACTTAGAAACATCGCTAGAGGATAGCTTTAACTATAAAGCGGTGGATTCAGAGGGGGGTGAGAGTGAAGAATCAACCGTCACCATCAACGATGAAAGAACCAACCAAAACCCTGATGCGGTCGACGATCCCGAGAGCTATCGCTTAGTTCAAGGTGATATGGGCGGCGGCGATCAAGGTTGGGATATGGTTGAAAGCATCGTAGCAAAATACGATGGCGACGTTGTTAATTACAACATCGATGGCTCTGATCGAATTGGTATTCCAGACGGTACTACCAACGCGGGTCCTGAATCTCAAATCCAATATAACCGTGATGAGATGCAATCAGAAGAACTGATTATCACACTCAAGGAGCCTGCGGTTGAGGGTTCATTCTCAGTCACTAACTTGTTCGCTAATGAGGGTGGAAGTGATAATCATGAGCAAGGCAAATGGAGTGCTTACCTAGGTGGTACCTTAGTGGCCAGTGATTATTTCTACAATGATTCGGGCAATAAAGGCACCTTTGATATCGAGACCGATGGCGCTGCTTTTGACAGCTTGGTGTTTGAGTCAGTGGACTTCACCAATGGCCCAGCACGCGGCACCGATTCGTCGGACTACTTCTTACAAGGTATTGAGGTAGTGGGAGCAGGAGCGTATGTGTTTGACCACAACGAACCAGTGATTGTGCCGCTTAGCGATATTCTAGAAAATGACAGTGATCTTGACGGCGACAGCCTTCGGGTCACGTATGTGTTTGGGGAAAGCACCGGCGATGCACGTATTGAAGATGGCAATGTTATCTTTGATTTACCTGATGGCTTTGCCGGTCGCGCTGATTTTGAGTATCAAGTCACTGACGACAAAGGCGGCTTTGATAGCGCGACAGTCAATATTCTAGTCAACCCTGAAATTGTGTCACCTACAATCAATTTAATCACACTAGAAACCGAAGATGTTATTGAAGGTGAGTCTTTGATTTACCAAGTAGACCTCGATGGTATTGCCTTGGTTGATTCTCGTTATGGCGTGGTATTTGGTTCCAATTCAGACACGGCTAGCGCTGATGATATTGATGTAAGTGGCGCGAGTTTTACTAACGGTGTGACATTTGATGATATTAACAATGAGTTAATCGTGCCTCAGGGTGTTTCCAGTTTTGAGATAACCCTACCGACGGTTGATGACAGCGATTTGGAAGACTTAGAATCCTTTACTCTTGAAGTGGGCGGGGTCGTTTCAGCAGTTGCTAACATTGCGGATAACGACAATGCGGCGCCAGAGTTAGACCTAGATGCGAGTAATCAACCTGGCACAGGCTTCCAAGCACAGTTTACCGAAGGGGGAGTGGCTAGCTCGGTTGTGGATAGCGATGTATCCATTTTTGATGACAAAGACAGTATTGCTTCTGCTGAGGTTGTATTTACCAATCTAAAACAAGGTGACAGTGTCACGCTTAGCGGCGCAACTTCTGGTGTACTACTCAGCGGTATCTCGTTCTCGACGTCTGTTCTAACTTCAGGCGCAACGTCAATCACCTTACTCGGCGCAGCAAGTGGTGATGATTATGAAGCCGCGCTATCACTGATCTCATTCACGAACACAAGCCAGACCCCAGATGAAACTGATCGCATCGTTGAAATTACGGTTTTTGATGATGAACTACAACCATCGAATACCGCAGTGGCGACTATTTCTGTTGAATCTATTGCCGATGTTATCGTGTCACCTTCAACGGGTTTTGAGGACCAAGAAGGCGGTATACCGTTACATATCACGCTCCCTGCTGACAGCGATGCCGTGAAAGTAACAATCAGTGATTTACCTGATGGTGCGAAACTTTATTCTGGAATCAATGAAATCGCCATTAATGACAACGCAGTCATGCTTGATAAGGATCAGCTAAGTCAACTGACTATTCAGCCGAAAGAGCACAGTGATGTAGATTTTACATTGCGAGTTGAAGCACTTGATGAAAACAACACGCTTATCGAGCAAAGTGATTTGAATGTGACAGTGAAACCTGTGACCGATGTGCCAATTCTGCAAGTATCTGGAGAGGACATTCTTGCATCCATTAACTTTGAGAATGTGGATCTTGGTGGGCGCTCATGGCGTGGTAATGTCTCGGATGCAGAGCTCAATAGCAATGGTTCTATTGGGGACTGGGGGACAGAAAACACCAGTTTTGTTGGCGAAGTCGGTCGAGAAGGGGTGTATTTAGGTGATCTGTCATCAGATAGTGATAATAAAATCTTTGAGATTGAAGGTCGCCGTCATACTGATGACTCTTTATATACTGATTTTGAAGGGACAGCGGGTTCGTTCTATACCTTGTCTTTTGACATCGCTGCTCGCGCAGTAAATGGTTCACCTGTTCAGGTGTTCTTAGTTGATGATCAAGATGTTAGAACGGAATTGTATACGTTTGATGATAGCGTTAATCGAGAGTGGAACTCCGAAAGTCTTGTGTTCCAAACACCAGATGATGGCAATTATCGCGTCCTATTTGAGTCGAACCAAGTCGATAGCTACGGGGCATTGCTTGATAACATTACGTTAAGTTCTCGCCATAATTATGGCTATGAAGATACCTACATCGACCTGAGTGATATTACATCCGCATTGACGGATTATGATGGCTCCGAGTCTTTGACGTTACTTCTCAAGGGCCTCCCAGAAGGCACTATTGTCACTAATGGAATTCAAACCGTTGAAGTAAGCGACTCACTAGAAGTTGACCTGTCTGGTTGGCAGTCATTAGGAGAACTTCAGGTACTCGTTGACAACGTGGGTACTTATCCGCTCACGGTTGAAGCAATATCGTCGGAAAACGATAACACTCATCCTACAACGGATCAGGTTGTTTCCGAATCGATAGAGTTGGTTGTGGCTGAACGCCCAAGTCCTAGTGCTAACACGGCACCTAACGTTGTTGATTTCGAAACGTTTGCTGAAGACGATACGATTCCGCTTAATTTTGCGGAGTTTGTGACAGATGCTGAAGATGATTTGAGCGCGGCTAAGCAAACATTGGTGAAAATTGAAGATGAGCCAGAGTTTGGACAGCTTTACTTCTTGAGTGGTTCTGGGGACCGCTTTGATCTCGATGTCGGTGATTTGATAGAGGACAGCGTTAACGTGTATTACGACCTTGATGTTGGTTTTGATGCGACGTCTCAAGGTTATGGATCGAGCCTCAGTGATTTAGCTGACCAAGGGCTTGTCGTTACTGGGGGAACCTATGGTGGGAACCTACCTCATGTCGATACTGAGCTGGAATCCATTGCTTTTGATGGCGCTGGAGCGGCGAAACAAAGAGGTTATTATACCAAGCGTGCCGATGAAAATGGTCAAGGCAAAGAGACCGAAGCTCAGACGAAAGAGTACATGTCAGTTAAGTTTACACCTGGTTTAATGACTCGAGCATTGGTTGGGGTAGGAAGTCTTACCGGGCAATTTAGCGCAAGCGTTAATGGTGGCGGACAAGCGAAAATATTCGTATACCTCTATGCTGCTGGTGAGCTTGTCACTAATGTGCCTATTCAGATGGACACCAATTCGATTGTTGATCATCAGGCCTCTATCCCCGTTTCTTCTGATCTACCATTTGATGAAATGCGGATAATAGCCGTCGATGACAATGGCAAAAAGGCTGGATTCGTCTTGCAATCGGTTGATGTTGTCGATGCAGAGGTTTCGGACCAATTTGAATACAGTGCGGTTGATTCTGAAGGACTGGCAAGTACAGAGACGGCGACGGTTGACGTCAATATTGTTCCTAATGGTAATGTTGAAGATGTTGATGATGTTGAGTATGCGGTGCAAGGAGGAAGCGGTGTAACGGTCATCACAGGCACTGATGGTGATGACTTAATTATTGGTGGTCAAGGAAACGACAGACTCACCGGTGGCTTAGGCGATGACACCTTCAAGTGGACCAGCTCTGACCTAGATGGCAGCCATGATGTGATTACCGACTTCTCGCAACAAGACGGCAATAGAGATGTGATTGATTTTATTGACTTGTTTGAAGATGACGATACGTTGCAGGGCTTGCTTGATAGTAACATCATAGAAGTCACGGAAGAGGGGGGGAATACCTTTATCAATGTCGACAAGGGCGAAGGTAAGACCGTGACAATCGAGCTTGAAGGCGTCACTGGTGTTGATAATAGTATCCTCAACAATATCGTGATTATTCATGACAGTTAAGATCGATGGTCAGTGTCATTGATGAAAAAAGGTGCGTCTTTTAAAGACAGCACCTTTTTTTTGGTAACGTTAGTTATGGTCGTTTTGAGTCATGTTAACTGTTGGTTATGTTAGCTTGGTGTGAACGTTGCGGTACAAAGTTAACCGGCCGCTTTCACTTTTCCTTGCCTTAAATCGTTGAGAACCTTCGCCTTTGGACCATCCGCAATAATGGCCCCTTTTTCCATCACGATAACTCGATCTGCTACATCGAGCATTGAGGTTTTATGCGTGATTAAAATCAGTGTTTCAGAATCCTTAAGTTGTTTTAGTTGAGTCTTGATATGTAACTCAGAGCGATTGTCCATTGCGCTTGTGGGTTCATCCATAATTAGGATTGGTGGACGTGCTAGCAAAGCTCTAGCGATGGCCACCGCTTGTCTTTGACCGCCTGAAAGCAATAATCCACCCTCACCCACTTGTCGTTCTAATCCTGCAGGATCTTGCTGAGTAAACACCGTTACCCCTGCGCGGTTTGCTGCGTCCATAACATCTCGGTCGTCAACCAATGGTCGGCCAAGAGTGATGTTGTCGCGAATAGAACCAAAAAACAGGTTACAGTCTTGAGGTACACAACCAATGTTTCGTCTCACATCCACGTGATGAAGCTGTGCAATGTCGGTTTCATCAATGCGTACATGTCCTTCAGTCGGTTGATACAAACCCATAATTAGGCGCTCAAGCGTCGTTTTACCCGAACCGATCCGACCGATGATCGCGACCTTTTCTCCAGGCTCGATGGTTAAACTTAAATCTCTAATTGAGGCCATTGGTGAGTCTGGATAGTGAAAGGTCACGCGATCCAGCTCTATCTTGCCATGGATGATTGGACGGTGAATGTAACGCTTACCTTCTTCTTGCTCATCAGGCATCGCCATTACTTGTTCAATAATCGTCATGGAGGATTTAGCTTGATTATAGCGGGTAGATAGCAATGAAAGTTGAACCAACGGCCCGATGGCACGGCTACTTAGCATCGTTGCGGCAATCAGTCCGCCCATGGTCAGTTCACCATCCGAGATCAGATAGACACCGAGAATAACCATCCCCACGTTGCAAGATTGTTGAACAAAGCCAGCGGTATTTTGGATGCCATCAGTAATGCGCTTACTTTTGATATTCCAGTTAGCCATGTGTGCGACGGCTTCTTCCCAGCGGTATTGATACTGACTTTGCGCACCAAAAATCTTGACAGTTTCTAACCCCGCTAGACTCTCTATAAGGTTGGCGTATTTTTGAGAAGCGAGTCGAGATCCCTCCTCGATAGCCCGTCGAAGAGGCGCTTGGATAAGTAAGGAATAAATGATCAGAATGACCACGCCTACAATAGGTATAATCACCAAGTTGCCAGCCATTAACCAAATGAGGAGCAAAAATAGTAGTGCAAAGGGGAGATCGATGAGAGACGCAATGGTCGCTGAGGTAAAGAACTCTCGTATTGACTCAAATTCTTGCAGGTGACGAGCGAATGCCCCAACAGACGGTGGCCGAGATTCCATGCGGATTCCCATTACTTTACTGAACAGTTTAGAAGAAATAAGTATGTCCGACTTTTTCCCCGCGACATCAATGAAGTAACTCCGCATCAGTTTGAGTACTAAATCAAAACCAAAGACAATAAAGATACCTGCAGCCAACACCCATAGTGTTTCGAACGCTAGGTTGGGTACGACTTTGTCATAGACAAGCCGAGTAAAGAGTGGGGCTGCGACAGCAAAGATATTAATAACAAGCGAGGCGATTAATACGTCACGGTAGATGTGTTTTGATTCCCAAATGGTGCCCCAAAACCAGTGGCCATCACGAGTTTTTAATACCTCGGGAGAGCGCTCATCATAGCGAAACTGCTTCTTCACTAAGAAGTAGCGACCGATGAACTGTTCGACAAGATCATCAAGAGGAATTGAAATAGGAACTAAACCAGATTCAAGCGTGATGACTTCTGCTGCATTGTTCTCGGCATCAATGCTGTTTAGGACACAAGCATCTCCGCCTTTTAATAATAAAACGACAGGGAACACAATAGACGGAATTCCGTCAAGCTTTGAGCGGTTCTCTTTTGCGACCAATCCTGCTCGTTCAGCAGCTCTGGGAAGCAAAAATGGTGTCAGTTTACCTTCTGACAGCGGCAAGCCATTGATCAACGCCTCAGGGGAGTTGGCTAGCCCGTAGTATCGGCTGATATAAATCAGCGAATTCAGTAAAGGGTCCTTCATGCTATCGGCACCTTGTTATTTATCGACGATAAAGCCTTGGAATACATCCACAAAATGCTCAGATAAAAAGTCTAACTGAGTCTGCGTTTCCACTCGAGAGGCGATAGTTTTTATACCTAAGTTGTGTGCGGTTCGAGAAATTGACGTTAGGGTAAATTTCTGTTTTTCATCATCTAATTGATGTGTGTAGAGATAGTCGAGTTTTACATAGTCGGGCCTAAATTCGCTAATATACTCCAACGAATGAAAATTTCGACCGTAGTTATCTACACCAAATTTTGCGCCTTCACTTCGCAGCGCATTACAGAATAATGCAGTGTGGTGAGGGTTATTAATAAAGCAGGTTTCTGGTATCTCAAAATGCAACTTCTCGTTAATGCTGCGATGCTTCGACAATGTTTGAGTGATCCAACGGATAAAGCTTGGTTGAGCAATGCTGGTTGGCGCGATATTGATGGCAATCGGATCTGACATCTCTTGTTTTTCGAGTTTATCAATCACCGATACAATCACATGTTCATCAAAGATATGGCTGGCATTGAGTTGCTCTAAGGGCAGAAGATACTGGTTGGCAGTAAAGCGTTGACCGTCTTTTTCGATAGCTGAGAATACTTCTCTATGGTAAGTCTCTCCCCAGCTGCTATTGGCGGCTTGAAAGCGGAATGTCACCCAATCATTACTGATCGCTTCTTCGACCATACTACGCCATTGCTGCTTACCTAGAATCGAGCCCGTAATTTCATTAGATACATAGCCGTAGTCTAGTGCTGGATCAGATTTAGCTTTTGTTAAGGCATTGTCTAATACAGACAGTATTTGGGTCGAATTTTTACGCTCTTCATTAAAAACAACACCCAGAGCAGACTTGGCTTTGCTCAGGCCGGTTGGGTCTGAGTTTAGGTCTTGTACGCAGCTGACAATATTACTGGCAACAAGCTTAAGCTCACTCTCATCAATGCTAGGGAAGACGAACCCAAATTCATCGGTAGAAATACGTGCGATCACGGTATTAGGAATATTGATGCTGAGGGACAACAAATCAGCCAGTTCTTTCACTAACCCATCCCCTGCCTCGTATCCTTCTGCCTTATAGGTTCGTTTAATAAACTCTGCATGAAGAATGGCAACCCCACCAAGTGATGACTCTGATAGCCATTGATTCAATTGCCCCATATAGAACGCTCGATTTCCGAGATGAGAAACGGGGTCCATATAGGCACGTTCGCGAAGTTTTTGCGCTTCTTTTGCTTGCTGTTTAAACGATTCTTCCACGTGTTCAGACATGCTATTTATGCCGTCAACAACCGCAATAAGGTCTTTGGTTTTTGGCCGTTTTAACGGGTCCCCAAATTGTTTATGGGCAACTTGCTCCATTTTCTCAACGATGGCTCTCAGAGGGTTTAGTGCTCGGCGCAAAATGAGGGCTATAGCCAACATACCGAGAACAAAGATAGTCACAAAAGCGATAACCAAGCGTTCTAAGGCAAGCCATAGCTCAGCGTAAGCGTGCCCAGGATGGCTAATGATTTTTACCTCTGCTAATTGCAACCAACCACTTGTCACGACTCGAGAATCTTGTATTGGACTAAATATGCCAAGGTTTGTGAACCACGTTGGAACACCATTAGGCTTAATTGGGTAGCTACGAACAATTTCTTGGTCGGTTTCGAGGAAAACCAAGCTCACTGATGAGTAGGTGCTGCCATCAAATAAAGCGTTAATGACGGACTCTACCGCAACGGTATCATGTGATTTTAGGTAAGGCGCAAGTGCTAACCCGACGGTATTGATGGTATTGTTGACTTCAGAACGTTGTTGCTGCTCAAGGAAGTTTTTTGTGGTGTTAAACTCGATGATAAACACCGACGTCAAGAGCAGGATAAATACCGCTATCATGCTAACCACTAGCTGTCTGTATAGTGTCATAATTGTTTACTCGTCGTAATTTACCTTAGGTTTCCTTAACTTCAATGAGCGCTCTCTCGATCGCAAATCATTCCATAATTTCAGTCTCGACGACTTACCAGCCAGTTTCCCTTGTGTGGTTTTCATCACCCAAAGGTTGCGACCGTTAAAGCTGTATATCGGCAGTAGATCATTTCTTTTTGATGCGGGTTTAATCTCGCCGATTAGGTTATCCAATATTAAAGGTTGTGCACGAGGGGTTTCATAATACGCCAAAACCATATGAAATTGATTCAGTTCAATGGCTTTAACATATACCAAGCGAAGCTTTTTGTCGGAGACGCCGAGTTCTAAAAGAGAGAAGTATTTGGCGATGGTAAAGTCTTCACAATCACCTGCATTGCTTCCCAGAAACTCCAATGGTGTCGCCCAATAATCTTTCTTTCCCCATAATTTAATATCATCAACAAAATTAAGTTGGTTAAAGAATGCGTTTACTTTCTCCAGTTGCACTTTTTCAGGCTGTCCTTGCAAATCCGACAGCACGGTTCGCCATGTTTCTACCCGTTTTCCTGCGCGTGCACCATAGATTTTCGATACCGTATTAATCCACACCTGCTCTTG
This sequence comes from Vibrio sp. E150_011, assembly GCF_053544015.1. NCBI lineage: Bacteria > Pseudomonadati > Pseudomonadota > Gammaproteobacteria > Vibrionales > Vibrionaceae > Vibrio > Vibrio sp. E150_011. The sequence continues at coordinate 50,227 of NZ_JBHFOL010000021.1, read as the reverse complement.
CTTGGAGTATGCACCAGAATAGCCTGCCACGACTAAACACGTTGCGGTAGTGATACTGATGACACATCGCTGGAGTCTTTTTTGCAGACGTCCTGTCCGCGTATTATTTAGCACCGTTCGCCTTTATTCTTTCAGCGCGTTATTTTGAGCGCTAATAAGCGGTTTTAATAGATAATCTAATACCGTACGTTTGCCAGTGATGATATCGACGGAAGCCGTCATACCCGGAATGATCGGTAGCTCCTCGCCTTGACCAAAGTTCGTAATTTCGGTGCGCACTCTTACGATGTAAAAGCTATTGCCTTCTTCGTCTTGTGTGGTGTCAGCGCTAATGTGTTCGAGTACGCCGTCTAATCCACCATATTTAGTAAAATCGTACGCGCTGAACTTAACGATCGCGTGTAAATCAGGACGTAAAAAGGCGATGTCTTGGGGGGCAATTTTTGCTTCCACCAATAAGGTGTCTTCCGTCGGTACGATCTCGACCAGGTCCATACCCGGCTGAATTACGCCACCCACGGTGTTGACGTTGAGTGTTTTAACGGTGCCATTTACAGGAGAGACGACGTTGGTTCGATTCACTCGATCTTCTAGACCAACCGCAGACTCCGTCATTGAGGACAGCTTATCTTGTGCTTGATTGAGCTTCTCTTGCTGTTCAGAGCGAAACTTTTGAGCAATGTCGATTCGGCTTAACATTGATTCTTGTATAGCTGAGCGCAATGCGGGCGCTTTTAGTTCGGTCGAGGTTAGCTCCCTTCTTGTGTCGTTCACTTGGCGTTGCAGTTTTAGCAACTCAATCTTGGGAACTACCCCTTCATCGGCTAAAGGCTTCGTGATATTGAGTTCGTCTCGCGCTAGGTTATAGCCTTGTCTAAGGCTGCGAACCCTTGCTTGAATCTCAACCAAGTCTTGCTGTTTTTGACGAACTTGGTAATCAACGACAGAAAGTTGGTTCCTAAGCTCATTGAGGTCTTGCTGATATTCGGCCCTCTGTCTGCTGGCAAGCTTTGGATAGTCGGTTTCAAATGTAAGAGGGAACGCCAGTTTTGTCGTATCGAGAGTGACAGATTGCTGCCATTTATTACTATCTACATCTTCATTAATGATGACACTGGATAAGGATGCCGATAACTGTAAAACATTGGCGGTTAAATTGAGTACTTGCTGCTCTCGCTCTCTAAAGTCAGAGCGAAAGCGCGTATCATCGATGAGAAGCAGTTGTTGTCCTGCGGTGACAGAATCCCCTTCCTTTACAAGGATCTGTTTGACCAGGCCACCCTCTAAGTTTTGAATGACTTGGATCTGAGATGAGGGAATGACCTTCCCTTGACCTACAGTGACTTTATCGATCTCCGCCCAAGATGCCCATATGCCCGCACAAATGAAAAACAGCACCACAATCCACAGCATTATTCTTGCGCTGGTGGGCGTGTTGAGTAGTAGAGCCGCGGTTTTGTCATCGATATAATCGATCTCGGCGTCAGAAACCTTGTTGTATTCGCTTTTATTCATGCTCTATCCGCGATTCACATTGGACGAATCTATCCAATCGTTTTAATACTATTATTACAGTGGTCAAATTGTAACCGTTGCGTTGTGAAGACTCGACCTACTTTGCAATAACGACGAAGGTTACTGAGTATCATTAAATTAGTAAGCGATTGTGTCTGCATAGACATAGTAAAGTTTAGTACTACTTTTGTGAATGCAAAGTTATGAAATATAAAAATATTGTCTTCTTTGAGTGGTTGATACGTTTTATAGAGATAAACTAGAACATCAATGACGAAAATCGATGATGAGTTGGCCGATAGAGGCTTGTTTTCTCGTGCTGATAAGCGCAAAATTCAAAAAAACGTAGAGGAATGGTTATGGAACTCGAAGATATCCGCCGCGAATATTCAAAGGGTGGGTTGCGCCGTCAGGATTTACTAGCAGATCCGATCGATCAATTTAATGCATGGTTAGCACAGGCTGTTGAGGCTAAATTGACAGACCCAACGGCGATGACCGTTGCAACGGTTGATGAATCCGGTCAGCCATTCCAGCGTATCGTACTACTTAAAAATGTAGATAAAAGTGGGTTTGTCTTTTATACCAACTTAGGCAGTCGTAAAGCTCAGCATATTGAGGCAAATGCGAAAGTTAGCCTGCATTTTCCATGGCATCCATTAGAGCGACAAGTGCATATTACGGGGACCGCAGAAAAACTGTCTACCTTGGAAAATATGAAGTATTTCACGTCACGCCCTAAAGACAGTCAGCTCGCGGCAATTGCCAGCAAACAAAGCAGTCGTATCTCGGCTCGTGGTGTCCTGGAAGGTAAGTACCTTGAGCTAAAGAAGAAGTTCGAAAAAGGTGAGATCCCTGTGCCATCATTTTGGGGAGGCTACCGAATCCGCCCTGAATCGATCGAGTTTTGGCAAGGTGGAGAGCATCGACTTCATGATCGCTTTCTCTTTACAGATGATAATGAAGGGCATTGGGATATCGAGCGTTTGGCCCCTTAGTGACTGAAATATAAGACTATTACTACAATAAAAGCCGCGATCACCGCGGTTTTTTTATAACTAAAATGTGAAATAGTTCAAATTACAACCACCGTAAGTTACTGCTTCATGATCATGGTTCCGGAAGCTTGATCAAGTGAGGATCCTTTTTGAGTGTGCATAATGGACTGAATAATGGGCATTTATAACGGTTTCGGTGAATCGACGGTGAATATCTTTTCCAATATAGAGGTAAATCGCTATACTCACGGATTCTACACCGCGAACAGTGACATCGAGAAACATGCCGAATAAATCAAATCATCCTCTTGATCATGCTTCCCCAAAACCGGCTGAAATTGTCCGTCTACCCTCACATATGGACTCTCATGAGCATCATTATTCGCAAGTTGTGATCGGTTTAAAAGGTCATGCTGAGTTTGATGTGGGTGGCGTTGGGAATTTGGTGGGACCAGGGCAGGGTTGTGTGGTGACTTCAGGCCTTGATCATGCTTTCGGTGGTGTCATTGATCAACCCGATATTTTGGTTCTCAACCTACCTATACCCAACGATGATGACCCCGTATTGCTCCATCGTATCAATGAGTTATCTCATAATCGAACGTACTTTCAGCTGGATACACAGATTCAGAAACTGATCCGGATGCTGGTAGCGGAGATGACCAGTAGCCCTGATGACTTATTATTAAGTCGTGCGTGTAACGATACTGTGATTGCGCTTCTGCAGCGTCATATTTCTGAGCTAAAAACGTCTATGCGCGATTCGCGCTTCGATCTTGAGCATATCGATCGTTATATTGATCAGCACTTATGCCATAAAATATCTGTTTCACAACTAGCAGGTAGTGTGTTTTTGGCAGAAAGTCAGTTTCATATGTTGTTCAAGGAACAGCTCGGTATCACACCTCACCAATATGTTTTGAACAAGCGCGTGGATGCAGCAAAAAGGCTGATTGAGCAAGGTCATTTAAACCTTGGTCAAGTCGCTGAGTTAACCGGGTTTTCTGGACAAAGCACATTCACGCATGCTTTTTCTCGCTTGCAAGGTGTCTCGCCTTCTCGCTACAGGAAACGTTTTTCTTGAATAGTGCTTATACGCATATTGTTTCGATCTTATTTTAATTTTTGTACGTTTTCATTCGCTGTCGATACAGATCATCACGGCGTCTGGCCGCCAGTACTCAAATTCGCAATCCATCAGTTGCCCATCTTGTTTGTAATTGACTCTACAAATTTTTAGAACCGGTTGCCCTTCAGCAAGGTTGAGTGCTTGGGCAACATGGCTTGGCGCGGATGTTGGTATGACATCAAAATGGGAACGTTGTGTGATGTACTGGTATTTATCTCGATAGCAACTCGTTAACGATAACGTCAAATTCTCGTCTAAAATCCCTGGAAATAATGTCGCGACTAAACAGTTTTCGACAAACAACACGACTCGCCCATCAATGTATCTCAACCTTTCAATGACGTGGATTGGCGTAATTTTTTCAGCCATCAATGCCCTGGCGTACTCTCCACTGGCAAGCTCACTTCGAGTGTTGACGAGTTTGGTTTCTGCAATTCGATTCTGATCGCGGATCATTTGATGGAAATGACAGCGAGACAATGGGTTGTACCTTATCCTAGGTGGCGATACGAACCACCCACGGCGTTTCTCTCTATAGATCAAGCCTTCCGTTTCCAGTGACGTCAAGACATCTTTAATGGTGATACGAGTCGTCGAAAAGAGTTCACTGAGCTCTCGTTCTGAGGGGAGCTTTTCCCCCGCAACGAGAATATCACCTTCAATTTGGGATCGAAGAGTGGTTTTAATTTTACCAAGCTGGGTACGGGCATGCATGCTGATCTAGTCCAAGAATCCGATTCTAAACAAGCTACTGGAACTGCGTAACAGTTTAATGACAGGCATCTTATGATGTTGTTGTAATAAAAATTGGTTTAAGTGACATGAATCTGCCATCTAATTTAAATAAAAGCGTCAAATTAGCGCCCACCAATTGTCACATTTTGGACATAGCATAAAAAGTGAACTTACTGACCTAGTCCAAAGGGAAACAGACAATGAAAACTTTGCTAAATTGCGCAAAACTTTCTGCAACAACGTTGTTGATCGCGACGGTATCGTCGTCGGCATTTGCCAAAGAAGACAGCATTCAAACTTTAGTCGAAGCGGCAAAAAAAGAAGGGGCTGTATATAGTGTCGGCATGCCCGATAGCTGGGCGAACTGGAAAGATACATGGAGCGATTTACAGTCTACTTATGGCTTGAAACATCAAGATACGGATATGAGCTCGGCGCAAGAAATTGCAAAGTTTGAAGCGGAAAAGAAAAACGCAACGGCTGATATTGGTGATGTAGGTTTTGCATTTGCACGCGTCGCGGTTCAAAAGGGTGTAACGCAATCCTATAAACCCACAACGTGGGATGATATTCCGGATTGGGCGAAAGATAAAGACGGTCACTGGGCATTAGCTTATACTGGGACTATTGCGTTTATTTCTAACAGTAACCTAGTCAAAGATGCCCCTAAATCTTGGCAAGACCTGCTCGATGGGGACTACAAGGTCACTGTTGGGGATGTCGGTGTTGCGGCGCAAGCCAATAATGCCGTATTGGCTGCAGCATTTGCTAATGGCGGTGATGAAAGTAATCTAAAACCTGCGATTGAATTTTTCTCTAAATTAGCTAAACAAGGTCGCTTATCATTTAACGATCCGAACATCGCTAACCTTGAAAAAGGGGAAGTTGAAGTCGCTATTCTTTGGGACTTTAACGCGCTTAATTATCGCGATCAAATCGACCGTGATCGTTTTTCTGTGACGATTCCTCAAGATGGTTCGGTTATTTCTGGCTATACCACTATCATCAACAAATTTGCTCAAAACCCTAATGCCGCAAAGCTGGCACGTGAGCATATTTTTAGTGACCGCGGTCAAATCAACCTTGCCGAAGGCTACGCTCGTCCGATTCGCAGCAATGTCACCCTGCCTGATTCTGTGCAAGCTAAATTGATTGCAAACGACCAGTACAACAACGTTCACCCTGTGACAGATTTTAAAGCATGGGAAAAGTCTGCTCGTCGCTTGCCTCGTCAATGGCAAGAAAACGTGCTTATCCACCAGCAATAAGGGTTGAACATGAGCAATAAGGTTATCCTTGTTGTTCTCGATGGCCTCAATTATCAAGTAGCCCGCGATTGCATGGGCTACTTGAATGGGTTAATCGAGCAACAAAAAGCAACGTTATATCCGCTGCAGTGTGAGCTTCCCTCCATGTCTCGGCCTCTTTATGAATGTATTTTGACGGGTGTTACACCGGTTCTTAGCGGCATTGTTAACAATCAAATAGTGCGCTTGTCTAAGCATGATTCGGTATTCAGTTTGGCGAAAGAACAAGGCCGAGTGACCGCCGCAGCGGCCTATCATTGGGTCAGTGAACTGTATAATCGTGCACCCTATGACGCCGTGCGCGATCGCTTTACCGATGATGTGCAATTGAACATACAACACGGTCATTTCTATCATTGGGATCACTACCCGGATGAGGCATTGTTTCTTGACGCCGAGTCGTTAAGACAAAAACATCAACCGGATTTTCTACTGATTCATCCTATGAATATTGATGATGCTGGGCACAAGTTTGGCTTAAATTCTTCGCAGTATCGTAATACAGCACGTCATGCTGACATTTACTTATCTAACTATATTGAAAAGTGGCTGGCGGAGGGGTATCAGATCCTGGTGACAAGCGATCATGGGATGAATGATGATTTGTCACATGGTGGTATTTTGCCTGAAGAACGGGAGGTACCTTTGTTTGTGATTGGCGATGCGTTTACTCATGCCTCTATCGATCTCAAGCAGACAGAAATATGTGGAATGTGCTGCCAATTACTTGGTCTTCAACATTCCAAGCCTTTTCCACCGGAGTTTATCGCCTTATGAATTCCTCAACACTCACGCCGTCACGGTCAGAATCTGCAATTGATCAGAGTTCACAGCATAAACAGCGACGTTGGAAGGCGTTGAAGCAGGCGATTTTATTAGTCCCGTTTGCATTGTTTTTCTACTGGTTTCAGCTTGCTCCAATGGGCTGGGTATTCTTAAACAGCTTTCAGTATGACGGTGAGTTTTCATTCGAAAACTATTTGGAAGTATTTGATTCTAGCTTCATGATGCAAGCGTTTAGCAACAGTATTTGGCTTGCTATTTGGTCAAGTGTAATCGGACTGTCCATAGCGGCCTTACTGGTGTCATCATTGCGTCGTGTGGACAGTAAATTGCGTGATGGCGTTATCGCCTTTACGAATATGAGCAGTAACTTTGCCGGTGTTCCGCTTGCTTTCGCGTTTATCATCATCCTTGGCGTCAATGGTGCAGTGACCCTATTGCTTAAGCAGTACGGCATTATTGAAGAGTTTAACCTTTACGGGAAATGGGGATTGTTGGTTATTTATATCTACTTCCAGATTCCGCTAGGGGTGCTGTTGTTGTATCCCGCCTTTGACGCACTGCAAGATGATTGGCAATCTGCATCCGCTTTGCTTGGGGCAAAAACATGGCAATATTGGACGCAGATTGGCTTTCCTGTTCTTTCCCCTGCGTTGCTGGGTACCCTGATTATATTAGTTGCGAACGCGATGGGCGCTTATGCGAGCGTGTATGCGTTGACGGCAGGAAACTATAACGTTATCACCGTTCGAATTGCCAGTTTGGTATCGGGTGACTTGTTTTTGGAGCCCAATCTGGCCGCTGCGATCTCGGTGATACTGATGGCGATATTGGCGTTTATTACCATTATCAATCAGTGGCTGCTATCGAGGAGTTATCATGCCTCAAAGTAATTATTCTAATACACGTAATGTTAGCACTTACTATCACAAGTTCATTGTCTATGGCATCGTTGGCCTTATGCTGGTGCCTATTATCGCGACCTTGGTCTACTCACTTTCATCTAAGTGGGGGGCGACGATTCTACCTGACGGCTTTACCCTTGATTGGTACTTAAAGTTGCTGACTGACCCGCGTTTTCTCGCGGCGTTTGGGCGTTCATTATTGGTCTGTTTTGCCGCATTGGCGTTAAGTATTGCTCTTATTCTTCCCGCTATTTTCGTCGTATTTTACTATTTCCCTAAATTAGACAAGCTGATGAATGTGTTGATTCTACTACCGTTTGCGGTGCCTCCAGTGGTGTCTTCAGTAGGATTACTGCAAATCTATGCTGATAGTGCGATACCGCTGGTTGGCACTCCGTGGATTTTGATTGGTACTTACTTCACCATTGCGTTGCCGTTTATGTATCGAGCAATCTCGAACAGCTTTGAGGCGATCAATCTTAACGACTTAATGGATGCTGCGCACCTGTTGGGCGCAAGTACGACCCAAGCCTTTCTCTTGATCATCGTTCCGAATCTTAAAAAGGGCTTGTTGGCCTCCTTGTTCTTGTCTTTTTCCTTTTTACTCGGTGAATTTGTCTTTGCCAATATTCTGGTGGGTACTCGTTTTGAGACGCTACAAATTTATCTCTACAACATGCGTCAGACTAGCGGACACTTCACGTCGGCGTTAGTGATGACTTACTTCAGTTTCATTTTTTTACTGACTTGGCTTGCCAGTCGTTTTAGTCACAGCGAACAAAAGGGCGGCTTATGAGTTATGTCAATGTTAAGCAACTTACCAAACGGTTTGGTGCCAATACCGTGTTTGAGGATATTGAGTTTAATATCGAGCAAGGTGAATTTATTACATTATTGGGACCGAGTGGCTGTGGTAAATCAACGTTACTGCGCAGCCTTGCCGGACTCAATCCTGTCGAAGGTGGAGAGATCTGGGTTGATGGTGTCGATATTACCCATTTAGCGCCACAACAGCGTGGCATTGGGATGGTGTTTCAATCCTACGCGTTATTTCCAAACATGACGGTGGAAGGCAATATTGCCTTCGGATTAAAAATGCAGCGCCTTGATTCAGCGACTATTTCATTAGAGGTGGCAAAAGTCATTGAGCTGGTGGAGTTAGACGGCAAAGAAAAGCAATATCCCCATCAGTTGTCTGGCGGGCAGAGACAGCGTGTCGCGCTTGCTCGGGCCTTGGTAGTGAAGCCGCGTATCTTGCTGCTCGATGAGCCATTGTCGGCCCTTGACGCTAAAATCAGAAAGAATTTGCGCCAACAAATTAGGAAAATACAAAAAGAATTGAACTTGACCACCGTGTTTGTCACTCATGACCAAGAAGAAGCCATGATTATGTCAGACCGTATCTTTTTGATGCACCAAGGGGAGATTGTTCAGCAAGGCGCGCCAGAGCATATCTATACGCACCCTGTTAATGAATTCGTTGCTGGATTTATGGGGCACTACAACCTTGTTGATGCACAAAAAGCGAAGTCATTGTTCAATATTGATGTGGATTCGAAAGTCGCGATTCGTCCTGAATCGATTTACGTAAAAGAACAGGGACGACATTACGGTCAGCATATATCCACCCCTAAATTCGGCACGATTCTTCATCATCAGTTACTTGGCAATGTCATTCGTTATCAAGTTGATATCGACGATTGTGAGCTGACGGTCGACTTGTTAAATCGATCTTCAGAGCGTTTGTTGGCGGTGGGAAGTCAGCTAGAACTGTTATTCAATTTAAACGAAATTCAACCTGTGAGAGCTTAGAATGTCAAAACCCCTTTATGTATTCGATATGGATGAGACGCTATTTGATGCGGATTGTGCCATGCTTTGGAATGAATTTTTGGTCGAGAAAGGGATCGCGATACAAGTGGATTTCCTAGAGCAAGATCAGCGCTTGATGACACTGTACGCTCAGGGGGAACTGGACATGGAAGACTACCTTTCTTTTTCCATGGCACCGCTGCAGGGTGTGAGTAAGTCTCAAGTCGCAAGTTTAGTGAATGAGTGCATCGATGAAAAAATTATGCCGCGTTTTTTTCCGCAAGCAAAAGCACGATTGGCTGAGCTAAAGCGTGATGCGATTGAGACGGTTATCATTTCTGCTTCCGTTAGTTTTCTTGTCCAAGCGATTGGTCAACGCATAGGCATTGATACGGCGATGGGCATTGATTTAATCGAAGACAAAAATGCCTATACCGCACAGATTAAAGGCATTCCAACCTATCGTGACGGTAAGGTCTTAAGGCTAAAGCAATGGTTGGAAGCAGGCGATAGACATTACACCTCGATCCATTTCTATACGGATTCGATTAACGACCTTCCTTTATGTGAATATGCGGATTTTGCTTATTTAGTAAACCCATGTCCGAAACTCAAAGCATTGAGTGATAGAGAGAATTGGCAGGTATTAGAGTGGTCGGTTTAGTGCGTTAAAACGACGACTTTGGTATTTATCGGAGTGATTGGTATGAACAATGCCAATCACTCCGTTATTTCTGACACGGTTTACTCCGTGATTTTCTCTACTTCTTTAATTGAGAAATCAGCAAACCAAACCTCGTCTTCACCCTCGTTGAGAGAGGCGATATCGTTCAGAGAGCGGTAGATTCCCCATTTTGGTCTGACAAAATTACCGTCGCTCGCATTGCTCGCGGAGCGCCACAATTCGATATTACTTTCATTAACGGCAAACAACGGGGTTTGCTCACCAAGCGGTGTTACCGATAAGTACAGTGCGCCTTTTTCGCTAAATGTGCTTCTCACCATGACCTCTAACCACTGGCCTTGTATCTGCGTTGCCCAGTCAATATCCATCTGAGAGGTATGCAATAACATGGTTTTGGTGTTATCGGCCGTAACATGTCTCACTTCGAGCCCACTTTCACCGCTCTTAGTGTTGGCGGTAATCGTGACCAGCGGTTGACTGACCGGATCGCTGCCATCGGTTACCGCTTTAAGCTGGAATAAATGGGTAAAGTGACTGGTGACCGCGAGGTCATCCCCGACCCTGAACTTCCAACGATATTCGAAGGTTTTGTCCATTACTCCTTTTAGAGAGTCATCCGACTTATCGTACACCTTAATTTCGTTACGTTGCCTATCGGTATAGTCTTTATCGCGGTCCTTATCTTCATCTCTGTGTAAGACAAAACGGAAGTAGTTACCGACCATGTTGTCATTGTCTTCCGTGATATGATCAATGTGCTGATGATTAGCGTCACCATAGAGATCAGGCGCTTCAATAGAGCCGGTACCGAGTATGCTCTCTATCAAGTCATAGGTTGCCATTCCATTGGCACCATCCGCGATAAGATCCGTGCTACTGATTACATAATATTGCCCGGAATCATCAACAGGAGGGTTGTATACATCTGATGGTGTGTCTTCACTGCTGCTCCCACCACAGGCGGACAATAATAAGGAAGAATAGGCAACAATGGCAGCTTGAAGAATCGAGGGTTTACGGTTCATATTCGTCACTCAAATCTAAATAAAAAAAGGCACCCTACGTGCCCTAAAACAACAATGCTTACTTCTTATCAATAGCATAGTCAAGGCTATAGAAGTGCACTTCACCGGTACCATGTTTAAACTGGTTATAGATTCCCGCTTTGAAGTAACTCAGCATGTGTTTCCAATAAGTAATGTCATGATCAAGCTTGGTTTCACCGTCAACATTGATGACCAACTTTTGGTCGCCAACAATGATGTCAAAATGTGTAGGAGCATCTTGGTTTATAGGACCAAGATCAACACGAAGATAGGCACTTTTGCACTCAACGCTACCTTTATTGCCGCTTTTCGAACCACAGTCGACGGCGTTATTCTTAATTACAGCCCAATAGTGATCTTGCTTACCTTGACGGTCAGCGTCATAAACGACACGAAGTAGTGGATGAGGAATGTAGCCTGTGCCGTGATTTCCGTCGTCATATGTGCCTTTGTTGTGTACTTGCAAGAAGGTCATTTCGTCCCGTTTTTTCTCGCTATCTTTCACGGCTTCGCGAGGATGAATCGGCATGAGATCAGCACTAAGGCGGTAGAACGTGTTGGGGTCATTGGATTTGAAGTTTTCTAATACGCGTAATTCGTTGCGTTTTTTAAATCCATTCATTTTAAAAACAAAGGCCTCAGAACCTTTATCAACATAAAAATTTTCGTTTACGATACCGGTAAAGTCGCTATCGAGCGCGACGTCTTTTTTGTTGCCGGCTTTGCCTGCAGGATCCGATATTTGGAGCTTAGACTCGCTGAGAATGTGCTGAAACTGAATGTAGTTTACCGGAGCGATTTGTTCGCCCGTGGCGGGTTTTATCTCGACCGCGGTGGCGAAAAATGGTGTTGTAAAAGCCGCAGCAAGGAAAGTAAATTTAATCGTTTTAAATACCATCGAGGGCGTCCTTATTTAAATCGAATTAAAAAGCTCGACCAAAAGGCCGAGCTGTATTTAGTGAAGAAAGGTTTCAGCTTAGAACAAGTCCGAATCGACATTGTCGAAGTAAGCTGTGTTTGTCATATTGCTGTTGTCACCCGTGTATAAAGTTAGTTGCGTTGGAATGTTGCTAGCAGAGAATCCTGTATCTGCTTGCGAAATACCAGTTGCTACTTTGCTGCCATTGAGAGACACATCAATAAGCCCATTGCTCCAATCAACCGTAAGGGCGTGCCATTGACCTTGAGCGGCATCAGTTATCTTCTGATCACCTTCACTAGAAGTAGAGTAATTTAGGTTGCCACCAGAGAGTTTTACTTCGAAGTAGCGATCAGAATTGTTTTTACCAACCCCTAAGTGAATGTATGTTGCTTTTTCATTTGTTTCTGGAGTGTAAACATCAAGTGATACGGAACCTGTCGCAGCTGCACCAGAGAAGCTACGCATTGCAAATGGCTTGGTATCAGAGCTAGCATCTGTTAGAAACAGCGTCTGTGAATCATCAGCAAGAGGTCCTTTACTGACAACTGCTGATGTAGAACCGTTGCTGTCACTAACTATATTTGATACTGACCATAAGTTTTGACTCGCAACATCTATCGATTCACCAATATCATACGACTCAAAGTCATCAGTCACATCACCAGGTTCGGTAGTGTCATCATTGGTACCAATGACAGTTGCTTCTGAGCTATCTGCATAATTTAGATTGTCGGATAATGAACTCCCTACTAAATAGCTTTCAAAGTCATCTTCGAAAACAAGAGTATCGGCTTCAACATCGTTAGAGTAAACTTTTAGGTTGTCAGCAACTAGTCGATAATTAGTTGTGTTGCCATTATCACCTAGTTTTAAGGATATAATTTGGACGGGTGCGTTTTCACTTACTTGGCCGTCGTATGACACTCCGTTGATTGAGAATGTGAAGGAATCATCAGCCCAGCTGGCTTCGACAGCCAAGTTTTCACCTTCTTTGAATGTTCCTCCAGTATCGACTTGAGTGCCTGATGCATCGCGGAACTTAATACTGCCACTGCTGGTCAAAATTATTTCGCCATGAAGGTTACTATTTGAGGTTCCGCCTGCATAGAGTGATATATAGGCGCTATCTCCCGAACCATCGGCTTCCTGTTCAGTGTTTTCATCAACCTCATAGACTAAGTCAACAGTAATTTTTCCTGAAGTGATGGCTGCTGGGTCCTCCAACTGTAAGCGAAGCTTCCCTGTGTCTCCTTTAAATTCAGGATCAATGGTGCTGCCAGTAGTATCGAGAATTTGCACGGCGTTATTGAGGCCTAACTCATCATTTGCAGCTTGAACAGCGTCTTTGACGTCATCATTTTGGGCTTGATCTGAACCAGATAGATCACCGTAACTAGTATCTGTAATAGTCAACAATGTACCATTAGAAACAGAGTAACTACCGTTAACAACTGTTGGGCCATCTGCACTGTAATAAGTAAACTCGATCGTATCGTCGTCGAGGTTTTCAGTATAAGTCGTTGTGTATATTTTATATGTGCCAGGAGTAGCATCATCATCGTAGTATTTTTGATCAGTACCATCAAAAACATAAACATTCGGCAGATCTGTCGCACTTGCAGTCGCGGCTGCTGAGCCGGAATCGCTAATATCCCAGTATGCACCAGTTAAAGGTGAAGTCGGTGCTGGGGGCGTTACCTCTGGCTCTTGAACTAGCTCTGGACCATTACAGCCCACCAATAAACCTGCTGAAAGGGTAATTGCAGCCGCAATCTTAGTCATTCGCATCATAAACTCTCTTCATATCCGTGAACTTAGTATTCAATAATATTGTATGATCTAAGAGTTTGTTTCTAGGTGTAAGAATATGTAGCTTGACGGTCGTCACGTGTAAGACAGTATAATCGTCAAAAATTGTGACTGACTTAGCGGTTAGTGATAATGGTATCGAAATAAAGGCCTGGATAACCTAGTCAATATGTCATTTTGTCGCGTTATTTACCGAACGAGTGGCAGTTTACAGAGTAGAATAAGGTATAAGTCCTAACCAATGTGCGATTCTTTTACTTGGATTAGTTAGGACTTAGAGGACGGTCTAATTGATTTATTGTTTATTGATTAATCATACATAAGCGCATCGGCTTTCTTCATATCGAACTCTTTGAGTGATTTTCTTGCGAGGGCTCTGAAAGGCAAGGCTTTAACGATTTCTTCAAATGGCTGCACAGCAAATGCCCAAAATATTGAACCATCAAAACCAAAAATTATAAGCGCACACAATGGGATAGAGATTACCCATTGTCCCGTGAAGTTGATTTTAAATACAGCCGTTGTCTTGCCAAGCGCTCTCAGTACGTGTCCATGCACGGTATTGTAACCGCGAATAATAGGCAAAAAGATGTAGAGTGGCGCGATAATGGCAAGCGCTTCATAGGTTGATGGATCCAAATCGGGATACACATTGGCAATGACGAGGCTGAGCCCAGCAAAAAACACAGCGCAGACAACGGAAATGCCTACCGCGACGTCAATACTTGTATCCACGTTTTTCGTTAGATCATCCATTTTACGAGAGCCTATTGCTTGGCTAATCGTGATGGCAGACGAATGTGCCCACGCGGTAATAAATTGTGTTCCTGCTCGAATCCAAGGGAACACTAACGTGATGGCAACATAGGCGTTGATATTCAGTTGTGAGTACATGAGTTGGTACGTAGTCGCACCAATAGACAAAATTGTTACGTTGGCGGCGACAGGGAAAATCTCTACAAAATGTAGGCGGATGTTACGCTTTAACGTCGACAGTTGGTCGCGCATGTTGAGTGTGATAGCGGAATCAAGGTGCACACATAAGCACAAGAAAATGAGACGAATCGCAATGGCAATGACGCTGCCTAATGCAGCCCCTTGAACCCCTGTTCCTTCAATGCTTACCCCCTCAGAAAGTGATACTCCGTAAATGAGGATATAAGAGAGAGCCGTATTAATTGGTAGCTCAAGGACGTACCCTTTGAGCGGAACTTTTGTGCGTCCCATGCTATTAAATAATGCTGTGATAACCTGTGTGACCGAGGTAAATAAGACCAGATACTTGGAAACATCTAGGTAGCCACTGATTTCCGTATGTAGCGACATATCATCAGTAATGGTGTGCAGCAACGGTTGCTCAAAGAGTGTGAGCAGTAACCAAAATAATGAGGCGACTGACAAGTTAATAATCATGCCTGATAAAAAGGCTTTCGATAGTGCGCCTGACGTTTGCGATCCCACGGCTCTGCTCAATACCAGCTGAGTACCATTGGCCAATGCCATTTGAATACCAAGAATAAACGCCACCACGGTGGTCGCAATGCCCATTGCCGCAAGAGGGATCTCACCAAGTGGGGACACCATCAAGGTATCGATCATTAACATGGATTGCATCAGCAATGCGTTAAACGCGAGCGGCCACGCAAGCGAAAAGTTTTTTCTTATGTAGGAATGGGAGGACAAAGCGTTACCTTATTGAGCATGGGTCAAACGGAAGAGGAGGGGGCATCTCTTTTATTCTTGAATGATATAATAATACAAAACGAGTCCCGATGGCATGAGCTGAGTCACGTTCAATTATGAGCCTCACTGATTTTGGTGCATTTTTCTTTCTTAAGTTTCTTCGTTATAGCCAAAATTATGAGTCATTCCGCACAATTGAAATATTCTATTTATAGTCGTTTACAGTCATAGTGTTACTGGTAACTTTATGGGCAATAAAATGATTAAACGGCTGATATATCAATGATCAACTGTTTGATTTTAAATGGCATATCTGAAATTAATTTAAAGATGGGCCATGATAGGCTAATGAATGTTTAAGGAATGAAAATGTCAGTTTTTCCAGACAAATTTCTATGGGGGGGCGCGATAGCTGCCAATCAAGCTGAAGGGGCATATCTAGAAGGAAATAAAGGTCTGTCAACGGTCGACATGATCCCATATGGGGATAATCGTATGCCGATTAAGCTTGGATTGAACCATTGTGCCAATCTGGATGATAGCGACTATTACCCGAGTCACGATGCGATTGATTTTTACCATCGATATAAAAGCGATATCGCCTTATTGGCTGAAATGGGCTTTAAGGTGTTCAGGACCTCTATCGCTTGGGCAAGGTTGTTTCCAAAAGGGGATGAATTGGCGCCGAATCAGGAAGGTATCGATTTCTATCTAAACCTATTTCGCGAGTGCCAAAAGCACGGAATCGAGCCACTGGTGACGCTTTGTCATTTTGATGTTCCGATGCACCTTGTCAATCAATACGGCTCTTGGCGTAGTAGGGAAATGATTGGTTTCTTTGAAAGGTATGCCCGCACGTGTTTCGAGTCTTTTGATGGCTTGGTGAAGTACTGGCTGACTTTTAATGAGATTAATATCTTGTTGCACAGTCCATTTTCTGGCGCTGGGTTACGGTTTGAAGAAGGTGAGAACAAGGAACAAGTGAAGTATCAAGCTGCTCATCATGAGTTAGTCGCGAGTGCGTTGGTGACCAAAATTGCTCATGAGATGAACCCTGAGAATCAAGTGGGTTGCATGTTAGCGGGTGGCAATTTTTACCCTTATTCTTGTAAGCCTGAAGATGTCAAAATGGCGCTGGATAAAGACAGAGAAAACCTATTTTTCATTGATGTGCAAGCACGAGGGTATTACCCATCTTATGCGCAACGTACTTTTAATGATAAGGGTGTCGTCCTTGATATCCGCGATGGTGATCTTGAGATACTATCGAATACGGTCGATTTTATCTCTTTTAGCTATTACGCATCACGCTGCGCCTCTGCTGATATGAATCAGGGAAATACGAGCGAAGCGAATGTCGTTAAATCCATTCGAAATCCTCACTTAGAAGCCAGTGAGTGGGGCTGGGTTATTGATCCAATGGGGCTCAGAATAGCCATGAATACGCTGTATGACCGTTATCAAAAACCACTGTTTCTCGTGGAAAATGGGCTAGGGGCAAAAGATGTCGTTGATGAGAATGGTGAGATTCATGACGACTACCGAATCGAGTATTTACGAGCTCATATTGAAGCGATGGCTGATGCCATTGAAGATGGTGTGCCATTAATGGGTTATACCCCCTGGGGGTGTATTGATTTGGTCTCTGCATCTACCGGAGAAATGAGTAAGCGCTATGGTTTCATTTACGTTGACCGAGATGATATGGGTCATGGTACGTTAGAACGCACTCGCAAAAAGTCATTTTATTGGTATAAGCAGGTCATAGCGTCTAATGGACGACATTTAGATGAAAATAACAACAATATATAAATTATGACAACATTTATGTTATCTGGATATAAACAATCGTCGCTATAAATATCTGGCTGGTTATTTATGTTGTCCTTGATTATTTGTATTTGAGTGTAAATTAGTGGTTGGTCTGATTATTTTAAATATTGTAGGTGTTTACTTACCTGGCGTGTAATAAATACACGCCAGATATTTTTAATTACTTAGCCTCTTTCCATTTCTTTGTGATGTTTTGTGCAAGGTCGCCATCTTGAGTCATAAATAAAAATACATTTTCGTCATGCTGTAAATCGGCCACTATCATAATAGCTCCATCAGTTGTCGCATAACGTAATTCAATATTGTTCTCACTAGAGTATTCATCAAAAACAATGGTCAAGTTACCATTGTCAAGATTCCAAGTGGTGGCGTAATCCTCTTCACCGTCTTCAATGACTATAACGTCGCCTTTGTTGAGTGCTGTATCGAAGCCTTTAAAATCGAATGTAGCGTAAGTAGGCAGCGAAACAGGACTGTTAGAGTCATCAAAGACTATGTGCCACGTCTTGTTCTCGAAATCTTCTTTAGTGAACTCAAGGTTAGCGCTTACTAAGTCTTCTGTTGTCCAAAGGTTAAGATCACCTTGGTCTGGTACAACAAAAGATAGATTGGAGGACGTATAGATAAACTCGTTGTGCTCGTCACCGCTATCACCTGGAATAGAAATTGTGTGGTTATTTACTGAATACTCCCCGCAACTTACGGTGTCATCTTCATCGATACAAAGCTTGTCATGAGTGAGCCAGGCCGGAAATATGCCCTCTTTCTTTGCCCAATAGGTGTTGAAGCCTGCAATGTTCCATACCGTTTCTGGGTTGTTTACCGTTGTGTTATTACCGACTAAGTAAGACTGTAAGTCATTGATAACATCAACACTTTCGTAGTTTCCACTCTCTGAGCGGACAAAGTCGATATCCTCTAGTGTTTCTGTACCAGAATCATTGACATGATCTTCAATTGCACCTTGAATTATGGTCGCAGATTGCAACAACGCATCACCATCTAGCTCAGATGCACTTGATGGTAATTCATGAACAAGGCTACGCGCTAGCGCGTGTGCAGCAATGGCGTCTTCTCCGTTTGCGTCATCACTTTTTGCTGCTATATAGTCCCCAGAAATAACATCGTGGTTAAGACTTAGCTCGTTTGCTAGGGCTTCTACAGTCATTTGTTTTGCACTTGCGAGCGTCGTAAAAGGGGTAACGAAAGCAGCGCCGGGCTCTGCAATCATTTCGTAGCTTTGTGCCACATACCCAATGCGGTCTTTGTCGATAGAAGAGCCTGCAATGGAACGAGTAATGATAGGGTGAGTCAAATCCGAATGTGGTATGTTGAACTTTCCTATTTCATTTGTGAAACCTAGTGACTCACCACTATCACAAACACCATTCGCATTTCGGTCTGCGCAGACTTCGGCATGTTCAATATAACCGTCAATAACGGTGATTATTTTACCTGGTATCGCTTCTTTATTATCGTCAGAATTTCCGCCACACCCTGATATTAATAACACTGAAAATATAGCACTGCTCAATATTGTCTTTTTCAATTTTATTCTCTTTATTATGATTTATTTTTTTTGTGATTCTATTTCAAAAAAATAAATGGGAGTATCAATATATGTCACTTACTGTGTGATTAATGTCACAAATTCAAATAAACAACAATATGCTTATGTTATTATTAATTCTGATGTTTAAATTTAATGTGTTTTTTGTTGATAAAATATATTTTTTTAAAATAACTATTGTTAGAAACTTATCTTAAGTGCAGTTTTATGTGGTGAGGCAATTAAATATGGTGGTGAGATGCTGGCTCAGATTTGTATATTGAACCAGCAATACGAGTTAAAAATTACAACTTTCATTTTTTGACGTCATGTAGCGATATACCAACCCAATAACCGCGACTGCCACCAGCGACATGCTAAATAAAAGCAGCCCTTTAGATATAAGCTCTTGATAGTCATTCAGCCTTGGGTGAATCATTAACCACTTCCCCGATATCATTAGTAGCAAACACCAAAATACAGAGCTGGTTGTACTAATGATGACCGTTCTCCAAACACTGAGTTTTGAGAGCCCCATTAGCATCGGTGTGAGCACCCTAACAAATGGGATGAAGCGTGAGATAAACAATGATAGAAAGCCATAGCGATGGAGTAAGTCTTTCGCTTTGGGTAACGCATCATTGGGTAACACTCGTTTTAGAAAGGGCACAAAGCGTGTTTTATGGAGCACTCTACCTTGTAAGTAGGCATTGATACTGCCAAGTGAGGCTGCGAAGCAAAGCGCGCCTGCCGCCGGATAAAAATCAAGGATCCCTAGCCCAACCAGGCCACCCACGAAAAGGACTAAGCTGTCTCCGGGTAGAGGTAAGAAAACAAAGCTTGATTCGAGTAATAATATGAAAGCAAGCAGCATCAAAAAACCGTTTAACGAACTTATTTGCTGAAGTGCTTCAAAGTCGTGGTGCCAAATCGCAGTAAAAATGTCCAGCATACAAAATCCTTCAATATGAATAAAAAGACCTTGTGCGGAGATCGCACAAGGTTAAATAAAGCGTGTTATTCGAACATCAAAACGATGTATGCAACGAACAGTATGAGGTGCGCGACGCCATTTAAAGAGTTCGTTCTACCGCTACTAAAACTGATGCCAGTCATGAGTAATGTGGTAACGAGCAATACCATCTCTGCCGGAGCTAGACCCAGCTGGATTGGCTGACTAATGACAGTGGAGATCAATAAAACGGCGGGAACGGTTAAAGCAATAGTGGCGAGCACCGAACCAAAGAACAAATTCATAGCTCGCTGTAACTGATTGTTGAGCGCTGCTTTCGCAGCGCCCACCGCCTCTGGGGCTAAAATTAAAATGGCAACAATAAGCCCACCTAATGCCGCAGGAGCACCGAGCAACCCCACGGTACCATCAATTGGGATCGCTAAACTCTTGGCCAGTAAAATGACAATGAGTAAGTAACCCACCAGCATGATTGAGTGGTATAAATTGCTGCCCAGTGGCCCATGGAATTCATGCTCATCTTGATGATCTTCATCCATAAAGAAATGGGTGTGACTGCGGGTTTGGATGAACAAAAATACCCCATATAAAACAACAGAAGCGAAGACAAGCATGGTCATCAGTGCGGTTGACATTGCTCCTGATTTATCAGCACTGGTGAAGTTAGGTAGCACAAGGCACAACAGCGCCAATGGGACAATTGCGACAAGGTACGATTTTAAGCCGTCTAGATTGTATTTTTGCGTGTGGTATTTAAGCCCCCCTATTAACAAGGTGATCCCAACTAAACCATTCAGTACGGCCATGATAACGGCGAACATTGTATCTCGAGCGAGGACCGGATTGGCATCGCCCGTAAGCATAACGGACGATATCATCACGACTTCAAGTAAAATCACTGACAGCGTTAAAATGAGAGTCCCGTAGGGATCACCTAACTTAATCGCAAGTGCGTCGGAATGACGTACGACCGCAAATATTGCGGCCATCACGACAACAAACAGCCCGACAGTGAGCAATAAGCCAACGGGAGAACTCATCTGCGATTGCAACACGCTTTCCCCTCCAAACTTGAAGAGTACTACCGTGAGCAGACCCAGTAAGAACATCACTTCTTGTTTGATTAATCTCATTATGGCAATGCCTCCTCTGGGGTTGGTTTCGTGACTTGATAATGCATTGGGCTGATGCCTATGATTTGCGGCAAGGTGACCCCCAATGAAATGGATGACCATGTGCCACATGCAATACCTAAACACAATGCGATTGCGAACCCTTCTAAGGCAGGGCCTCCAAGTAACCACAGGCTGGATACCGTGACGAGGGTGGTGCCGGAAGTGACCAAGGTTCGGGAAAACGTTGCTTTTACGGCGAGGTTGATGAGTGCGTCGGCTGACTTTTTAGGCTTCGATTTAAACAGCTCACGAGCGCGATCCGCAATAATAATTGAGTCGTTTAACGAATAGCCAAGTACCGCCAGCACGGCCGCGAGGATAGTTAGGTTGAATTCCATTTGAGTGACGGAGAATAATCCTAGGACGATGACGACATCGTGGACTAATGCGACAAGGGCACCTAACGCTAATCGCCATTCAAATCGATAGCTGAGATACAACATGGTTAACACGAAGCAAGCTAAAATGGCGACGCCCCCTTGCTCTACCATGTCTTGTCCCACTTGGGGTCCAACGATACTACTGTTGAGTACTTCTACCTGTTGGCTGAACGATTTTAATATCGGAGACAAAGCCAGCGTTTCATCCTCAACAGGGTGGTAACGGAGGATCCATCGTCCAGGCTCTGTTGAGCTGACAATATGGACTTCCTGCATTAATGCTTCATCTAGATAGGGTTGGATCTCTGTTGCCGTTAGGCTTTCATCAAGACGAACCTCTGCGACAATTCCACCGGTAAAATCCAGTCCCCAATTAAATCCCTTAAAGGTAATGAACAGCGTTGCCATCAGTAGAAGCAGCATTGAAATAGCGGACATAGCATAGCGAGTGTGAGTTAAAGAGTATTGAGAGAGTTTCATAATTAGACCTTTACTTCACGGCGCTGATCACGCCCCCAAATGAGATTGATGATGGCGCGAGACAGAAATACACCAGTAAATAAACTGGTTAATAATCCAAGCCCAAGTGTGATGGCAAACCCTTGAATGGGGCCGTTACCTATGGTGTACAGTGCGATGGCGACGATCATTGTGGTTAGGTTGGCATCAAAAATGGAGCTGAAAGCACTGTTAAAGCCCTTATCAATACTTTGTGCAAAGGTTCTTCCTTCGCGCATCTTGTCTTTAATCCGTTCAAAAATTAACACATTGGTATCGACGGCCATGCCGACAGTTAATACCATGCCAGCAATACCCGGTAGCGTGAGAACCGCGCCAGGAAGCAGTGCAATGAGACCAAATAAACACACCATATTGGCGAGCAAAGCGACGTTGGCGACCCAGCCCATCTTGCGATACCAAAGTGCAATAAAGCTCAATGTAAGCGCTAGACCTAACGCGAGTGCAGCAAAGCCGTTTTTCACATTTTCAGCACCAAGTGATGGGCCAATAGTGCGCTCTTCTATTATGGTCACTGGCGCGGTAAGCGATCCTGCTCTGAGTAAAAGGGCAAGTTCTTGGGCATCTTGCATGCTGCCTACACCGGTAATTCGAAAGCGGCTACCCAGTTGAGACTGAATGGTTGCGACGCTAATGACTTTACTTACCTGTTGGCTCTCTCCTGAGGCATCTCGGCTGTATTCGTTATACAGCGTTGCCATTGGCTGACCGATGTTGGTGCGAGTAAATTGCGACATTTTTCGTCCGCCACTGGAATCAAGAGAGATGTTTACCTCTGACGTTCCCATCTCACCAAGTCCGGCTCTTGCGTCGATAATGTGCTCGCCCGCCAAAATGGCACGACGATCCACATGAACGGTATGGCCATCGTTATCAAGTAAGGTCAGAGATTGTCTGGATTGCGTGTCAGGCATTGAATGAAATGCTAAGGATGCGGTGGCACCAATCACATCTTTCGCTGCTGCAGGATCTTGTACGCCGGGCAATTCAATTCGAATTCGGCTTTCCCCTTGACGCTGCACAGAGGCTTCGGTGATGCCAAGTTCAGCAAGACGCCCACGCATGATCTGCAAATTTTGTTGAACGGTAAGGGTTCGCAATGCAATTTTTTCATCATCAGATAATGAAAGCGTGACGGTATTGCCGCTAATACGACTGTCCCAATTGGCAAACTGACTACGCAGCAACGTACGAGCAGTGGTGACATCCTGGTCGTTATATAAGTTAATTTGAACAGCATCTTGAATGACTCGTCCACGGCTTGCTCTGATTTCAGAGGCAAACTCATCAATCACCATTTGGCGGTGTGCTTGGTAGACCGGTTCCATATCGACTTCTAGTAAGAACTGCACGCCGCCACGCAAATCCAAACCAAGGGCAATAGGAGAGAACCCGGCGCTGAGCAACCATTTTGGCGCAGCGGCTTCCATGGCAAGTGCAACGGTGATAGAGGGGTCGAGGTATTGATTTAAGACCGACTGGGCTTGGGCTTGTTGCGTTGGGTCCGACAAGATAACAATGGTGCTGTCGCCTTGCTGGTCGATGCTAGTCGGGGTAATGCCAGCTTGTTGCAGGCGTTGTGATATTTGGGGGGCATCCACGGTATGTCCGCGATGATTAATATGCAATGCTGCATTCTCGCCATACAAGGAGGGGAGTGCACTTAACAGCATGATGATTAAGCTGATTGCGAGCACAATGTATTTCCATTTCGCGAAGCGATTAATGGTGCTTTGGGTCTTTTTTTTCACAAGAAAATTCTCTAAAACGTATCAATAGTGAACTCTCGAGATCGCTGAAAACACAATGTATACGAATGATTAAATGCATACGTATGACAAATGTTGAATGGCAACTCAGCGCATTGTTTTATCAGCGCAAAGTTATTATCAGCACATAGCGGTCATCAACATAGCGTCGTTATCGCCCGTTTAAAGGCCGAAAATGAACGCTATACGTGATGAAAACCTAACGATATCGGGAGTGGTTTCTTAATGTTTGATAGAGGATTAGCTAAATCTTGCGTGTTGGTGGGTGTACAAGGTATTGGCGTCTTTCCAGCCGGACAGGCGAGAAGGAGCAGAACTAATACGGCTTGTCCAATGCAGTTGGGGTGAAGTCATGGAGGTTGCCGTCGTCGCTATTTTCAATAGCGGCGGCGGTAAAAATGCGATCAGTAGATAATAGTCTGGGATGAGCCCTTGAACGGATTGAGTGGCATCGGTGATCGCGCGTCGAGAGACCGATAAAAATAAAGGGCCCGCGCTGTCATTCAACACCGATCCGTCTTCGTCTGTCATTGAGTCTGAATACTCGTCTAACACACTATTTTCTTCAAGAGCAAATGAGATGCTTGAATCTAAACTTGATGGCTCAAACGTTACGTACTCGTCAGCGCTTACAAAGTGAGTACACATTGTAATGATGATAGCGATAAAGAGTTGGTAAAAGCGTTTAAACAATGTCATCCCAATTTAATATGGTTTACCTGATTTTAATCGCAGACAGTATAGCGGATGGTGGTCCTGATTAGGTGAAGAGTTATTCGTTGAAGTGTTAGTGGATATTACAAATGTGGCGGCCAGTTTGTCCTTTATACACTCATTGCTTTTCGATATTGAGAGCGAGAGCAGACAACATGGCGTTGTCATCGATATTGAAAATGAAACAATATGTTAATCTAGTTGCAAATTGTAATCGTCTGTCTTGCTTGTAAGGATGTGACCTTGTATTAATTTTGTTAATAAGCGTAGAAAACAGCAAAAAGCTCGGAGTTTTTGACAAGTAATCGCCGTGCACTCACAATACACTCCCTGCCATTGTAGTACGCCTGCCGCCTATTGCGGTTGGAGCGAGATTGAGGATGACGCATGTTTACAGCAACTGATGTGCTTAAAAAAGAGTTTGCCGAGCAACCCCTTGAGCAACTCTGGTCACTGATCTCTCCACTATACATGGTGGATGAATCACAATGGTTACAACAGCTTTTGCCTTTGGCAGCACCAGTCGGTGACGAAGCCCAACAAATCCCACAAAAAACCACGCAGCTTATCGAGGCCATTCGTGCCGATAAAAATGCGATTCAAATGATCGATGCGCTGCTATTGGAATATAGCCTAGATACTCAAGAAGGGATCTTGTTGATGTGTTTGGCCGAAGCCTTAATGCGTATTCCAGACTCTGCCACCGCCGATGCCTTGATTCGCGATAAGTTGAGTGTGGCAGATTGGAAGTCTCACTTAAAAAGCTCTGACTCTGTTTTTGTGAATGCATCAACGTGGGGGTTGATGCTCACGGGTAAAGTGGTTGGCTTGGGTGACCAAGAAGCACAAAGCCCAGCTAATGCAATGAATAAACTGGTCAACAAATTCTCAGAGCCCGTGATTCGCAAGGCGATGTATCAAGCGATGAAAGTCATGGGCCATCAGTTTGTGTTAGGTCGCAGCATCAGCGAAGCGCAAAAAAATGGCAAGAAAATGCGAGACCGCGGTTTTACTTATTCTTACGACATGTTGGGTGAAGCTGCACTAACAAGAGCAGACGCAGACAAATATTTCAAAGATTATCTGATGGCCATTGAAGCGGTCGGCGGCGATAAGTACGGGCTAGACACGAGCCCTGCGCCTTCGGTTTCTATCAAGCTTTCGGCATTGCATCCACGCTATGAAGTGGCGAACGAAGCTCGTGTGTTGACGGAGTTATGTGAAATGTTAACTCAGTTATTAACCCGTGCGCGTGAATTGGAAGTCGCGATCACTATTGATGCAGAAGAGGCAGACCGCCTTGAGCTGTCATTAAAACTGTTCGAGAAAGTGTACCGTAGCGACGTTGCAAAAGGCTGGGGCAAGTTTGGCTTGGTGATTCAGGCCTATTCAAAGCGTGCCTTGCCAGTTCTTGTGTGGATCAATGCGTTAGCAAAGCAACAAGGGGATTTGATTCCACTTCGTTTAGTGAAAGGCGCGTATTGGGACAGCGAAGTAAAATGGTCTCAGCAAGCCGGTTATGATGCTTATCCAGTGTTTACTCGCAAAGAAGCGACGGATGTCGCCTACCTTGCTTGTGCAAGATTCCTATTGAGCGATAACGTTCGCGGCAACATCTTCCCTCAGTTTGCGAGTCATAACGCACATACGGTGACGGCGATTGCTACGATGGCACCGCATACGGACTATGAATTCCAACGTCTACACGGCATGGGTGATTCTCTGTATGACCATGTGATGGAGACCCACAAACAACCGGTCCGTATTTACGCTCCAGTGGGAAGCCATAAAGACCTGCTACCGTATCTCGTACGTCGCTTACTCGAAAATGGGGCGAACAGCAGTTTTGTCCATCGTCTTGTTGATGCTCGATGCCCAGTTGATACCTTAACGGTGCACCCCGTGGATGCCTTGAACGCTAATTCGGTCTTGCATAACGATCAGATTGATTTACCACCGACTATTTTTGCTGACCGCAAAAACGCAATCGGTATTAATGTCGATATTGAATCGGAAGTGAAAGAGTACGAACATAAAGTCGACGCGTTCCTGAGCAAGCAGTGGAAAGGCGCACCGATCATTAATGGAGTCTCGCTTTACGAAAGCATGATCAAGGAAGGTGCCACGCTTGATACGGTGACCGCACCATACGATCGTCGCAAGGTGGTTGGTCAAGTTGCGATGGCGAATCAAACACAGGTTTCAGATGCCATTCGTGTCGCAGAGCAAGGGTTTGAATCTTGGTCAAAAGTCAGCTATCAGCAACGCGGCGAGTGTTTATTGCGCCTTGCGGATGCGCTAGAAGATAACTTGCATGAGCTGGTGGCGTTATGTCATCAAGAAGCCGGTAAGACCATTCATGATTCGATTGATGAGGTTCGTGAAGCGGTTGATTTCTGTCGCTACTACGCGAAACAACCTCATATTTTTGACGCTCAGTCACTGCTCGGTTTTGATGGTGAGTCGAAAACCTTTACTCGTCGTGGGCGTGGTGTCTTTGTCTGCATCAGTCCGTGGAACTTCCCACTGGCTATTTTCCTCGGTCAAATCTCCGCCGCGTTGGTTGCGGGCAATACCGTTGTCGCCAAACCTGCGGAGCAGACCTCGCTGATAGCGGTTAAAGCCGTAGAGCTCATGCTTGAAGTGGGCTTCCCTGCCAACGTTATTCAGTTAATCACCGGTTATGGCGCAGACGTAGGTCATGCACTGACCTCTCACGATGCGATTGCTGGCGTGGCCTTCACCGGCTCAACGCCTACCGCGCAACGCATTAATGCCACCCTAGCCGCGCGTCAGGTCGCTCCGGTTCCGTTTATTGCTGAAACTGGTGGCCAAAACGCCATGATTGTTGACTCTACCGCATTACCTGAACAGGTGGTACGTGATGTTGTACGCAGCGCGTTTGCGTCTGCTGGTCAACGCTGTTCTGCGCTGCGTGTGTTGTTTGTGCAAGACGATATTGCAGACCGCGTTATCAATCTGATCCAAGGTGCAATGGCGGAACTCAGTGTGGGTTTACCTTACTTACATTCCACCGATGTAGGCCCTGTTATCGATAAAAAAGCCAAAGAAAAGCTGCTTGCCCATATTGAAACGATGCATATTCACGGCAAAAAAGTGGCGCAATTGTCATTAGGTAACGAATGTGATGAAGGTGATTTTGTCGCCCCAAGTGCTTTTGAGATTGAGGATATCTCCATCTTAAAAGAAGAACAGTTTGGTCCGATCTTGCACATTGTTCGTTTTAAAGCGGCAGAGTTACCTAATGTGGTGGAGCGCATCAACGCAACGGGCTTCGGATTGACACTGGGTATCCACAGTCGTAATGAATCGACCTATCGCTGGATCGAAAAACACACTCGAGTGGGGAATAGCTACATTAACCGCGATCAAGTGGGCGCAGTGGTTGGTGTTCAGCCATTTGGCGGGCAAGGCCTTTCTGGAACCGGTCCAAAAGCCGGCGGACCTCACTATCTATATCGTTTTACTGATGCTATCCAAGTGTCGAAATAAGGAGAAAAACCATGGTCAATAACACAACGATTTTCTCTGATGTTTACAGTGCTTGGGAGCAGTGGAACGTCACTGAATTTGCACAACAACGTGAGTGTGTGCTGTCCGTTCAACGCAACATGAACGAAGTCAACGGGACGCTGGCAAGCGTGATGGCTTATCACATCCAACAAGCGAATGTTTTGTTGGCTACCCCTCATTTGATGCCAGGCCCAACGGGTGAAACGAACGAGCTTTATGCGGCGGGTCGTGGTGTAGTGCTTATTGTCGTTGAAAGTGAAGACGCTCATGCAAGCATCGCTGCAACGGCTCAAATCACGGCGGCATTAATCTCAGGTAATGGGGTGATTGTTAGTTCAAACAACACGGCCTTTAATCAACTTTTAGTTTCGGCGGTTGAGCGTTCTCAGCTGCCATCACAGCTTGTTCATATCGTTCCTTTGGAAGAAGCCAGTGCCTTTATCGACTTAGATGTTCGAGTGGTAGGTTTGGTGGGCTCGGAAGAAACGCTATGGCAGGTCAATCACCAATTGGCGAATCGTGATAGCGCGATCGGCTTATTGGTGTCTGAAACGGATCTGACGTCCATGCTAACGTCACACGATCCAAACTTAGTATTGAGGTTCATTACAGAACGAACTCGAACCATCAATATTACAGCAGTGGGGGGGAACGCTACCTTGTTAGAACTCGGTAGTTAAACGGTATTTTTGCTAATGCCCCCTATCGGCCTTCACTTTGATAACGCAGGGTGAAGGCTGAATTCTAGGATGAGGAAATAATAATGATTCAAAATAGCTTTGCTATTACGACAACTTTTATCGCGTATTTAGCGATGATGCTTGCCATTGGTGTGATTGCCTATAAGCGCACATCAAACTCAAGCGACTACTTTCTGGGCGGACGCTCATTAGGACCATGGCCTGCGGCTTTGTCGGCGGGTGCGTCTGATATGAGTGGTTGGTTATTGCTTGGTCTACCAGGCTACGCTTATGCTGCTGGCATTGAAGCGTTTTGGCTTGCTGGTGGTTTATTAATGGGAACTTGGCTTAACTGGTTACTATGTGCCAAGCGCCTGCGTACTTACAGTATTACGACTGACGCGCTAACCTTACCTGAATATTTTTCTCGTCGTTTCAACGACAATTCGAAAATGATTCAGGTTATTTCTGCGTTCTTTATTTTGCTTTTCTTCCTTTTCTATACCAGTTCAGGTTTAGTGGCAGGCGGTAAACTGTTTGAAACGGTCTTTGGCTTGGATTACACCACGGCTGTCATCATAGGTACCGTATGTGTGGTTTCTTATACGTTGTTTGGTGGGTTCTTGGCGGTGTCTTGGACGGATTTAGTGCAAGGCCTATTAATGGCTGCTGCATTGATGATTGTCCCGATTGCAGCGATGCAAGGCGGCTTCGGACAAGTGATCGATGACTTAAATGCCATCAATCCAGAGCTTCTCACATTGTGGAATGATACGAAAGGTGAGCCATTGTCAGCTATTGCGATTATTTCGCTTGTCGCTTGGGGTCTGGGTTACTTTGGTCAGCCTCATATTTTGGCACGTTTTAAGGCAACACGTAGCAACAAAGACCTGACAACCGCTCGTCGTATCGCTGTGGTTTGGTCTGCTTTATCGATGATAGGTGCGATGTTGGTCGGTGTGATTGGCTTACTTTACGTGACGAACTCTGGTGGTGACGTACTGGCGGATGGTGAGAAAATCTTCATGTTGCTGGTCAATGCGATGTTCCACCCAGTGATTGCGGGTATCTTATTGGCGGCTATTCTGGCAGCGATCATGAGTACCGCGGATTCACAATTGTTGGTGTCTTCTTCTGCGCTTGCAGAAGACTTCTATAAGCAAGTCATTAATAAAGAAGCGACATCTGAGCAGGTGGTTAAAATCGGCCGTATTGGTGTTGTTGCTATCTCTATTGTTGCGTTAGTACTCGCCATGACACCAGATAGCTCGGTTCTTGGTTTGGTCTCCTATGCATGGGCTGGCTTTGGTGCCGCGTTTGGTCCTGCGGTATTGCTAAGCTTGTATTGGGCTGGTATGAACCGAAATGGCGCGATTGCCGGTATTCTAGTGGGTGGTATTACGATTGTGGTTTGGAAACAAATCAGCGGTGGGATTTTTGATGTATACGAAATCGTTCCAGGGTTCATTCTCTCTACGATTTCAATCATTGCAGTGAGTGCTTTAACTGGCGGCCCTTCGAAAGACGTACAAGATCAACATGATGTGTTTGAGAAGAATCTGATTGAATTAGATTGATTCGGATAGCGTGACTGTCACTCTCATAAAAATCCCCGAAGACTGTTCGGGGATTTTTTTTGCCCATTTATTTACCTCTATGTGATGTACTACATTTCTCCTCTGCTTACAAAAAGATAACGATGCCTTCGTAAATATGTATGAGAGAAGCACTAAGTAACAAACCTTAAGCTTGCTACTCGTCTGGCACGTTCAGCCAGTGATTCGCCTCCCTCTCAATTCCAACGCAATAATACGGTCTGTTGTCTCAATTTTAGAGTATTTTAGGCATCGTAAAGCACACATTTGCTTTCAATTGTTTTTATTTATTTCCCTTCTGGGCTTACAATTGCTTTCATTTAGATCAATAATAATCAAAATAAAATGAAACAAGAAGGTCTGAAAATGAAAAGAATATTAGAAGCGCATAAAAAACAACGAAATATAGGGATATGCTCAGTGTGCTCTGCTCACCCCTGGGTCATCGAAGCCGCACTACAATTTGAATTACCATCAAATAATCTTGTTTTGATTGAATCTACGTCTAATCAAGTTAATCAGTTTGGTGGTTACACGGGAATGAACCCTGTTCAGTTTCGTGATTTTGTGTATCAAATTGCTGATCAGGTTTCTTTTCCAAAACACAGACTGATTCTTGGCGGTGATCATCTTGGTCCAAATTGCTGGCAGTCAGAACCTGCGTCAGAAGCGATGGAAAAATCGAAGGCGTTAATAAAAGCGTATGTAGAAGCTGGGTATAGCAAAATACATTTGGACACGTCGATGTCTTGTGCCGATGACCCGGTTCCTTTGGATCCTATGGAGGTCGCGCGCCGAGCTGCTCAGCTAGCAAAAGTAGCAGAGTCTTCCGCTTCTGATGAGCTTAAAGAAACACTCACGTATGTCATTGGTACAGAGGTCCCCGTTCCCGGTGGTGAAAAAGAAGCAATTCAATCGGTTCACGTTACGGATATAGACAGTGCACGTTTGACGATCGAAACACATAAGCAAGCCTTTGAAGAAGAGGGGGTTTATCACGCCCTCGATCGCGTTGTGGGTATTGTCGTTCAACCCGCAGTGGAGTTCGATCATTCGAATGTGATTCATTATAACCCTGAGCAAGCTAAAGAACTTTCCACGTTTATTGAGTCAACCCCATATATTTACGAAGCACACTCTACTGACTACCAAACGAAAGAAAATCTCCATCATTTGGTGAATGATCATTTTGCAATATTAAAAGTAGGTCCGTGGGTAACATTCGCAATGAGGGAGGCGATTTACGCATTGGCAGAGATAGAGAAAGAATTGGTTGATGCATCAAAGCAAAGCCACGCGAAAGAAGTGATTAATCAAATACTGATGGATGATAAAAAATACTGGGAACAGTATTACAGTGATAAATTCTCTGATGCGAAGGTTCAATTGAGTTTCAGTTTGTCTGATCGTATCCGTTATTATTGGTCTGATGACCGGATTGTGGATGCTTTGAATTTAATGGTTAACAACTTAGATAATGTGAACATTCCATTCGGGCTTCTAAGCCAATACTTACCTAACCAGTATGAACGAGTGTTGTCAGGAAAACTCAATGCGACGCCATTGAAACTAATTTTTTCTAAGATCCAAGAAGTATTGGAACAATACGATTATGCGTGTGCACCAAACCCACGAGCTTAACGAATAAGATGGAGTAGAAATGTTGCAAGGCTTGGCCGTATTGATGACCAAGCCTTTTTGTATTGTGTGACTTGAGGTTTGACTATGTGAATGATGTTCTTAAGTACTGGTCAACAGTTTGATGATAGCGCTGAGAGAGTACCTTGTATTGCGCATGATGCGTCGGGTTCGGTGTGATAGTGTCGGTATTATCAAATTGCACATACCGCTGGCAAATATCGCTGATTGGTATGGGGTACCCATCGTCATGCTGTTTAGCCCATAATGCTTGGAGCGCTCCTCCTGTTGCCGCTGCTTCTGAACATTGAGGGGTTAGTAATGTTAGGTCCGTTACATCCGCAATGAGCTGTCGCCACACTCTACTGTTTGCTCCGCCTCCAATGACGCATGCTCGGTCAAATTTTACACCTGCTTGTCTGAGCGTATCAATACCCCTTGAAAGGTTATAAGTCACACCTTCAACGGTCGCGCGTAATAAATTTTCTTGTGTTACGTTGTTAGCGGTCATGTTCAAAAGAGCACCAGTAGCACTTGGTACGTTTGGAAGCCGCGCACCATTATAAAATGGGAGTGATACGAGTCCTTCTGATCCTATCGATGAAGCGCCCAGCAATTGATCAAATTCATTGAGACCCTTCCCTATCGTTGAGAGGATTTGGTTATTTGCCGTAGTGACATTCATCGTACTTACCAGTGGTAAATAACCACCGGAGGATGAACAAAACCCATTGATATCAGGGTGGTTTTGGCTCTCAATTTGTTTTTGAGAATGCCCAAAAGCGGTGCCTGATGTACCTAAGCTGATAGTAAGCATCCCGCTATCAACATTGCCTGTACCAATAGCTGCCATCATGTTATCACCTCCACCACTAGACACTATTACATTCGAATTGAAGCCGAATTTATTAGCGAACTCAGGTGTTATTCGTCCAAAAACAGCGTGAGAATCGCATACCTCTGGCAAACGATACCTGTCTGGTAAGTTGAGCAGAGACAATATACGTTGCTCAATGGTTTTGTTGTTGGTGTTGAACCATCCGGTGCCAGATGCGTCACCGACCTCAATGGCATAGCGACCGGTTAAGCGGAAATTCAAGTAGTCATGCGGCAATAGAATTTTGTGAATTTGACTGAATGCGGCGGGATTGTGTCGTTTTATCCAGAGCAATTTGGAAATCGTGAACGCCACTGGCACGTGAATACCAATTTCTTTAGCGATATTGATGTCTTTTGAGGTTTCAAATTCTTTCAATTCATGTTCTGGTCGAGTGTCGCACCAAAGCAATGCGTTACATATAACGTTGTCATGCTGATCAAGTAATACTAGACCATGCTGCTGTCCTGATATTCCAATACCTTTTATCGTATTTCTCAGGTTTTCAAACCCTGTGAAGGCTTGGTTAATTGAAGATTCCATCGCGTCGACCCACCATTCTGGTGATTGCTCTCGCTGTCCGTTGTCGTTTTGTATCAATGGGTGACAAGTGTAAGCACTGCTAAGTACTTTTCCTTCATGCCAAATTACAGCTTTGGTTCCTTGAGTTCCGCAATCGATGCCTAAATACATTTCGAAGTCCTTCTTTTGATTGTTTATTAGACTATTTTTGTGATCAAACAGTGTTATTTGAAACCTATTGTTGGTAATTGAAAGTCATCATACCTAATATAATAAGAAATCGAAAGATAAAGTAAGATTATGAAATCAAGTTAAGGGTAGGACGTTTGAATGCTAAGTATTGCTGTTAAATCAAACAAAAAACTAGAGGTTGCCCACATCACAGAGCCCGAAGTAGAAGAGAACACCGTTATTGTGAAGGTGCACTTCTCCGGGTTATGTGGGTCAGACCTTCCACGAATTTTTTATGATGGAGCTCATTTTTATCCCATTGTTTTAGGGCATGAGTTTTCAGGTGAAGTAATCGAAGTCGGTCAAGGTGTTAAGGGGCTGTGCATTGGAGATCGTATTGCCTGTGCTCCCTTAATTCCTTGTTGTGAATGCCCTCAATGTAAAGTGGGTAATTA
Organism: Vibrio sp. E150_011; assembly: GCF_053544015.1. Lineage (NCBI taxonomy): Bacteria > Pseudomonadati > Pseudomonadota > Gammaproteobacteria > Vibrionales > Vibrionaceae > Vibrio > Vibrio sp. E150_011. Next base: position 16,514 of record NZ_JBHFOL010000021.1, on the reverse strand, counting down.
CAGCCTTTGTCCAAATTACAGTTTTGTTGGGTCTCGAATACAAGGAGGGAATGCACAGTTCGTCAAGGTACCCAGCCAATGTTGTTTTAAATTAAGTGATTCGGTTTCGTCGCAAGAGGGCGCGTTTTTTGAACCTTTGACTGTGAGCCTTCATCCGATTTTGATGTCAGGTGGCTGCGAAGGAAAAAATGTGGTGGTGGTCGGTGTTGGTACGATTGGGCTGCTTGCCGTTCAAGCAGCAAAAGCGTTAGGTGCTGCTAGTGTGACCGCTATTGATATTGATGATTCGAAGTTGGTCAAAGCGAAAGCGATGGGAGCAAATTTTGTTATTAATTCTCAATCGGAAGATGCAGTTGTTCAAATGAAAGCATTTGAATCAGAGTTGGAAAGCGCTCCTCAACTTATTTTAGAAACGGCAGGTAGCCCAATGACCGTTAAGCTCTGTATCAACATGGCAGCGCCCAAAGCTACCGTTGCTTTGATTGGAACCTTGCACCAAGACCTTACGATGACTCATCAAGAGTTTGGACAAATTCTGCGTAAAGAGTTAACGCTGCTAGGTAGTTGGATGAATTACTCAGCACCGTATCCAGGTAAGGAATGGGAACTCGCAAAGGACTTATTCTCATGTGGCCTGATAAATATTGAAGATCTTATTGATGGCTTATATAGCCCTAACAATTTTGTCGAACGAGTCAGCGAACTGGATGGCCAAAGCCCTTCAGGCAAGATTCTGTTGGATTGGAGTCAAAAGTAATGTCGTTAATACATACGAAATTTTTATTGGAACATGCAAAGCTAAACGCGTATGCGGTCCCTGCATTTAATATTCATAATCTTGAGTCGGTACACTGTGTTTTGGATACAGCAAAAGAGATGGAATCCCCAGTCATCTTAGCTGGTACCCCTTCAACATATCAGTACGCAGGAACCCCTGAGTTGGTAGCTCTAGTTCGTGCAGCGGCTCAGGATAGAAATATGCAGGTCGCATTGCACCTCGATCACCACACCAACATTGATGATATTGAGATGAAAGTCCGAGCCGGAATTCGCTCCGCGATGATAGATGGCTCACACGACACATTCACAAACAATATATCTATCACTAAAGCTGTTGTTGAATTATGTCATCGTTTCGGTTGTAGCGTTGAAGCTGAACTTGGACAGCTGGTCGGACAAGAGGATGACTTAGTTGTTGATTCTGTTGATGAACCTTACACCGATCCATTACAAGCAGTCGAATTTGTCAATAAAACCGGTGTGGACTCATTGGCAATCGCAATTGGAACCGCTCATGGTTTATACAAAGAAAAACCAAAACTGGATTTTGAGCGTTTAGAGAAAATAGCTCAAATGGTGACCGTTCCACTTGTGTTACACGGAGCGTCGGGCGTACCAGCGGATGACGTATCCCGCTGTATCTCGATGGGTATTACCAAAGTGAACGTCGCAACAGAATTGAAAATCGCTTATGCCAACACACTAAAAGACGTTTTTGCCAATGACCCAACGGTAAATGATCCAAGGATTTACAATATTGAAGCGAAAAAATCGATGGCACAAGTCATTCGACAAAAAATAGATATATGTCGTAGTTCGGGTCGTCTGTAGAGGATTAATAATATGCTAAAAAAAATCAACCCGATCATAGAACCTGAACTTCTCTATATCTTGGCAAAAATGGGCCACGGTGACGAAGTGATTTTATCGGATATTCATTTTCCAGCTCATTCATTTAATGACTGTGTTCTTCAAGCGAGAGGGTGTGAGGTGTCTGAACTTGCCGAAGCCATCACCCAGCTCATTGAACTCGATCAATATGTCGATGATAAAGCAGTAATGATGCAAACCGTTGGTCGTGATGACTATCCGATAGGTTTGATTGAAGAATACTCGTCGAAACTACCCGTGGGTACTGAGATGCATTTTGTCGAAAGATTTGCATTTTATGAACGAGCAAAACGCGCCAGTTGTGTTGTGGTTACAGGTACCACCCGGAAGTATGGCAACTTGATTTTAAAAAAAGGTGTGACTCCGACCAACTAAGGAATAGTTATGAGTAGTCCAATATTAACAATGAGTGGAATAGATAAAGCATTTACCGGAGTTCAAGCTCTGCAAGATGTTAATTTTCAGCTCCGTGCAGGGGAAGTTCACGCCTTAATGGGTGAAAACGGTGCGGGCAAATCCACTCTCATGAAAGTCCTGATCGGTGTTCATAAAGCTGACCGTGGCTTTATGACTTACCAGGGTAATAATGTTGAGTTTAGTTCTGTGCTCGAAGCACAGAAAGCAGGGATATCTATGATATTCCAAGAGCTTAACCTGATCCCTCATTTATCGGTTGCTGAAAACATTTTTTTCGCTCGTGAGCCTCTAAAACATGGCCTCATCGATTATGTCACGATGAGAAGAGAAGCCGGTAAATTACTGGAAATGTTTGATATCGATGTTCAACCAACGGATATCGTTAATACACTTTCTGTGGCGAAACAACAGATGGTCGAAATTGCTAAATCGTTAAGTTTTGATGTGGAAATTTTGATCATGGATGAACCAACGTCGGCACTGACAGACCGAGAAATTGATGCGTTGTTTAAGCTCGTTGACAAGCTCAAATCTCGCGGTGTGGCCATTGTATATATCTCACATCGAATGGATGAATTAAAACGAATTTGTGACCACATCACTATTTTTCGCGATGGGCAATACGTGTCAAACCACCGCTTTAATGAAATTTCAATGGACGACATTATTGCAAAAATGGTGGGCAGAACGCTTGATAACCATTTCCCTGAAAAGAAAGCAAAAATCTGTGACGATATGATTTTTTCAGCAATGAACGTCACTCGAGATGGGGTATTTAAGCCACTTAACTTTGATTTACGAAAGGGTGAAATATTAGCAATAACTGGACTTGTCGGAGCTAAACGTACGGAGCTTGCGCGTGCACTGTTTGGTGCTGATCGGCTGAGTAATGGCGAACTATTTGTACACGGCGAACGCAAGACCATCAATACGCCTTCAGATGCGATAAAAGCGGGTGTTGCGTACTTATCTGAAGACCGAAAGCTAAACGGGATCGCAGTGTCTATGTCTATTCGTGAAAACACCACGATGGCTTCGATGGATAAGGTCAGTAGCCCACTTGGTGTTATTTCTCACAAATCAGAAGTCAATGCGGCTAATGAATATATCGACAAAATGGAAATAAAAACGCCAACGATTGAACAACTCGTTGGGAATTTATCCGGCGGTAACCAACAAAAAGTCGTGATTGGCAAATGGCTGTTTAGAGACGCTAAAGTCATGATATTTGATGAGCCTACTCGTGGTATCGATGTCGGTGCTAAGTACGCTATTTATGAACTGTTGGACGAACTGGCGAGCCAGGGAGTGGGAGTCATTATGATTTCCTCTGAGCTGCCCGAAGTTCTTGGTATGTCTGATCGAGTCATTGTAATGAAAGAGGGAGAGATGACAGCAATGTTAAATACAGCTGATACCTCTCAGGAGGAAATTATGCAGTACGCAACAGGAGTGAAAAATATGTTCCCTTTATATGAGGAGGCGATCTAATGAGTGATAACCATAAAGCATTATTACAAAAATTGGCTTCGGTAGGGGGGCTCTTAGCGCTACTCATCGCATTTTCTCTTGCAAGTCCACATTTTATGACGATGAACAACATGATGACGGTTGGTTTGCAAACGTCGACCATCACAATCATCGGTATTGGCGTAATGCTGACGATTCTAACGGGTGGTATTGATCTGTCTATTGGTTCTGTGATGGCCTTGTCAGGGGTTACTGCCGGTATTGCTGTCAATGCAGGTTTACCTGTCCCTATTGGAATGTCGGTCGGTGTACTCACAGGGGCTCTATGTGGTTTGTTCAATGGGTTGTGCGTGTCGAAACTTCGCCTTCCCCCATTTATTGCCACGTTAGGCATGATGATGATAGCTCGTGGTGTTGCGCTTTATATCACGAACGCTGCGCCAGTATCTGGCATGCCTGAATCGTTCTCTTATCTTGGTAACGGAGCGCTGTTTCGAGTCGCTGAAATCGGACCTAATGGGTTTCCAATCGTGAAGTTTGCAGGAATCCCTTATCCGGTGATTGTCATGCTACTTGTTGTTGCTGGGTTTTCGTTTTTATTGACGAAGATGCGATTGGGTCGATATCTCTATGCGATAGGGTCGAATGAAGAAGCGGCTCGTCTATCGGGTATCGATACACAAAAAGTGAAAACAGCCGCGTATATGGCGTCGGGAATGCTTGCTGGGCTAGCCGGAGTCATTATCGCAAGTCGACTGGTTACCGCACAACCAAATGGTTCTGTGATGGCCGAGTTAGACGCAATAGCATCAGCCGTTGTGGGCGGTACATCTTTAATGGGCGGTGTTGGCACGGTTACCGGGGCGGTTATCGGGTCATTCATTATCGGTGTATTGCGTAACGGTTTGAACATGAACGGAGTGAGTTACTTTGTTCAACAAATTGTCATTGGTGGCGTAATTATCGCAACCGTTGCATACGACCAATACCGTATGCATAGGACAACAAAAGTCAAAACCCCTACAAAAAAATCCAACAAGGATGCAAATAATATGAAAGTTAATAAATTAGCTACTTTTGCTGCTATCGGAATGGCCCTATCTTTCTCTGCAATGTCGACAGATGTCTCTGCGGCAGAAAAAGAAATTGCAGTAGTCGTTAAAACAGAAAACTCTAACTTTTGGCAAAATGTGAAAGGTGGTTCCGTTGATGCGTCAAATGGATTAGATGGATACAAGATTACCTTCCAAGGACCTGCAGCAGAAACGGCAGTCGATGAGCAAGTAAACATGATTCAAAATGCTTTGAACCGTGGTGTCGCTGGCATGGTCGTTGCTCCAACGGATCCTAACGCACTGGTTCCTGCGCTAAAAATGGCTTGGGAACGTGGTGTCCCAGTTGCTCTAATTGACTCGGGTCTGAATGATGATGATAAGTACCATCAAGCATTCTTGTCTACCGATAATCGTGCGGCAGGTAAATTAGCAGCAGAACAAATGATCAAAGCGTTAGATGGTAAGAAAGGAAAAATAGCCATGATGAGCTTCACTGCAGGCTCTGGGTCAGCGATGGAGCGAGATGGTGGATTTAAAGACGCGATAGAAGCGGAAGGTTATGAAGTTGTTGGTCCTTTTTACTCTAACGCAGACATGGTAACAGCAATGAATCAGACTGTTGATGTTATTGCCTCTACCGAAGACTTGGTGGGTATTTTTGGTTCAAATGAGCCAACGGCGGTTGGTATGGCTCGAGCCATTCAGCAACGTGGCTATGCGGGTAAAATTGTAGCGGTAGCTTTTGATGGTAATGCGGATATCCAGAAATTTATCCGTGATGGTGTATTAAACGGAGCCGTTGTTCAGTCTTCATATGGTATGGGCTTTATGGGCGTCGTCACCGTTGCAGAAATCCTTGCCGGCAATAACACTGAATCGTACATCGATACTGGTGTTGTATACGTCACACAAGAAAACATCGATAGCAAGAAAGCACAAGCGGTCCTTTACTAATGGAGCTCCCCCTCATTTCGGTGAGGGGGCATATGGAGATTTAAAATGTCATTATCAACACTTGAGAATACCGTCGAAATCAACAAAATCCCTACTAAGACATTGAGGACGGGTGCACAAATGCCTGCTATTGGTCTTGGTACATTTGGGTCAGATAGGTTTGGGCCTGAGGAAGTCTCTGAGGCTGTCATGGGGGCAATTAAAGCAGGGTATCGATTCCTTGACTGCGCATCGATATATGGCAATGAGCATCACATAGGTAAAGTTCTTTCTAAGGCAATGGTAGATTTGGATTTGCCTCGTGAAGCCTTCTTCGTCAATTCTAAAGTTTGGAATGACCAGCATGACGATGTGATTGCGTCATGTAAGAAAACACTGAAAGATCTGAACGTTAAGTACTTGGATTTGTACTTGGTTCATTGGCCATTTCCTAACTTTCATCCGATCGGTTGTAATGTCGATTCTCGTAGTCCCGATGCAAAACCGTATATTCATGAAAGCTTTATGAAAACTTGGCGTCAGATGGAACAACTCGTAGACATGGGGCTTGTGAAAGCGATTGGCACATCAAACATGACAGTGCCTAAAATGAAGTTATTGATACGTGATGCCCGCATTCAACCTGCTGTCAATGAGATGGAATGTCATCCATTATTTCAGCAACAAGAAATGTACGACTATCTAAGAGATAATGACATTGTTCCTGTTGGTTTTTGTCCAATTGGTTCCCCAGCTCGCCCTGATCGTGATAAAACAGAGGATGATCTTGTCGATATTGAACACCCTGTGATTGTGGAAGCGGCGAAACGCCTCAATGTTCACCCCGCCATTGTGTGTATCAAATGGGCAGTTCAGCGTGGTCACGTCCCTATTCCTTTCTCTGTTCGAGAAAATGAATTCGTATCTAATTTGAGGTGTGTGACAGAAAATCCGCTTTCAGAACAAGAAATGCTGGCTATTTCGAAAATAGACGCAAATAATCGATTAATTAAAGGTCAAGTGTTTCTTTGGGAAGCTTCGAAAGGCTGGGAAGACTTGTGGGACTTAGATGGAGTGATTGCCAAGTAACCTATCTGATTCATGTCTATTTACCTAATTAAATTGCAGTTTGCTTTAAATCATGTTCAAGTTGACTGCAATTACTTAGAATCGAAATGAAACGAAAGTTATCTGTTTGTCATTGTAAGGTTGGTAAATGAATCCATTAAAGCGAAAAGAAAAAATCCTCGAACTTTTGAAAACAAAAGAACAGGTATCAGTGAAGGAGCTTTCAGCGCTTTTTAATACCTCAGAAGTCACACTTCGTGCTGATCTTAAAATGTTAGAGCAGCAAGGGAAACTCAAGCGCTTTTTTGGTGGAGCTCAGTCGATGAACTCTTTGCCACTCACACAAAGTGACGATGAAGTGCAGTTAGATAGTCGATATGACATCAACAAAGGTTCAAAAAACCGTATCGCAAAGGCCGCCGCTGAACTGGTGTCTAAGGGTGATTCGATCATTATCGATAGCGGCAGTACCACTCACCTTATAGCAGAGCAGCTTGCTCATGAAGGGGGCTATACCATTGTTACCAATAACCTTCCGGCTTCCTCGGCTTTAATGGAGGCTCCAGATACCACCCTGGTTATTGTTGGTGGTACTTATCGCGGAAAAACGAAATCCTTACATGGATATCAAGCTGAACAATGTTTGACTGGCGTACAAGCTGACGTTTTGTTTGTCGGTGCCGATGGCATCGATCCTGAAAAAGGCATTACCACGTTCAACGAAGGTTTTGCGATTACCGATGTCATGGCTAAGTGTGTTCAACGCGTTATTGCCGTTGTCGATTCTTCTAAACTTGGCCGGATTGGGTTTAACAAGGTACTTGATATTTCTCGTATTGACACCTTGGTGATTGATAGTGGAATTTCACCGGAGTTTAAGCGTCAGTTTGAATTGACTGGCGTTGAAGTTCTGATCGTATAGAGTTTATAGCTGTACTCGAGTTACGTGTTTCCCCCATAGCTCGTTACTCGAGTGAGAACTGATCATGAATATTGTCTGGATGCTACCTTTAATCCTATTTGGTTTTATTGTTGGTAATGTAATTCAACGCGTTGCTGTTTTCCCTCATCGACAGCTTAGCCTGTTTTTTACTCGAACGTCTTTATATACGTTGCTTCCGTTTAGTGTGTTGTGTTCTTTGTGGCAATTGCCACGCATCAATCCAGAACTTCTTTCTCTACCATTGATTGGTTTCGCCGTTATTGTGTCTGGTATTGCTGTAGGTTTTATCAGTCAGCGTGTATTTGATTTGAAGCCAAAACAGTTTGGCGCGTTGTTACCGGTGTCCAGTTTTTATAACTTGGGTGCATTAGGTAGTTTAATTGTGTTTATCTTGTATGGCGAGAATGCGGTCGCGTATTTAGCATTATTCAAACTAACGGAAGAGTTGATTTATTTTGGCTGGGTATTTCCGTTTTCTCGCTCGACTAGCGTTTCGTTAGATACAGTCGACACAGGGCAGCGTTCGCGTTTCAAAGACCCAGTATTTTTGTTAGCGCTCGCGGCGGTCTTTCTGGGTTTATTGCTTAATGCGTTTTCAATTCCAAGACCGGACTTTGTCGCAAGCATTATCGCGGTTACGGTGCCGTTGAGTAGTTTATTGATGATTACGGCTGTTGGCATGACATTCTGTTTAAAAGGAGGGCGAGAATGGGTGAGGCTTGCTGTTTTTTCGTCGTTGTTACGGATTGTATTTGCGCTATGTGTGGTGGTGGGCTTACTGTCCGTGATGGGCTTGTGGTCATTTGATTACGGACTGTTAGCAAGTGTCTGTCTACTCTTAGCGTTAATGCCAACAGGATTTATGTCGACATTGCCGTCAGTACTTTACAATTTGGACAATACGTTGGCGAGTACGTGTTGGCTAATGAGCTTCATCATTGCGCTTGTTGTGTTGCCGTTAGCTTTGGTATTTTTATGATTGTGTGAAGCCATTCAAGTCTGTTCTTAATATTAGCCAGCCAGCCAGCCAGCCAGCCAGCCAGCCAGCCAGCCGAAGAGAAAAGTGCTATTTACATGAGTTCATTGCTTTGTATTATTTGAATACACCAATGAACTAGATTGATTGCATTATTTTCGGCTTGTTGGTTTGATGTGTCATTTATAATGAGGTTATGATTCGTAATGAATTTAGAAGAGTGAATTTTCTTTTCAAGTATTCGTTTTCTTCTTCAGAAAAAATCCGCGTTGCACGAGAAGCTCGAGGCATTGCTAACATCATGTACTATGGTTACAAGATGACGAGTAGTGAGAAAGAATATGGACCTGAATTTATTAAAAACCTTCGACGCAGTGATGAAATCGAAGAGTGTTAACGAGGCTGCTGAAGTCTTAAATATTACCGCACCAGCGGTGAGTCATACGCTTAACCGTTTGAGGGATCAATATCAAGATCCACTTTTTATTCGCAAAGGGCGAGGTATCACACCCACTAACTTCGCAATAGAACTTCACTCTGAAATACAAGAACCCTTGAGTTTGCTGGTTAATAGTTCAACGTCTCGTCATGATTTTGAGCCTAGCCAGAGCCAAAGAACATTCCGAATTTCCAGCCATAAAGATATAGACCTAATTTTGGTGCCAGCACTGACTCATTATAAAAAAGAGAACGCGCCACATGTGACTATCCAAGCTGATATTGAACATCTTAATGAGCAAGACCGTCAGGATGATTTAAGACGTAGGCGCGTTGATGTTATCTTGGCAACCATTCCGCTCAGTGAGCATGGTTATCATAATGAATTATTGTTTGAACAGAAACTCGTGGTGGTAGCAAGTAAAACACACCCTCGTATTCAGGACACGTTAACACGTGATGACTTTATGCAAGAAGAGCATGTCACATGGAAGACGCAAAGACTGAATACTAATGCGCTTGATTCCGTAGTGATGGAAGAGTTATTGCCAACTCGAAAAGTTGCTTACTCAACGGGGTCTACTTTAACGGCATTGCAGCTTGTGTCTAGAACAGAATGGCTAGCGGTGACCAGTGAATGGCATGCAAAAGACCTCGCTGATAAGTTTGGGATTAATGTATTTCCTGTTCCTTTTGAGGTAAAAAATGTGCCTGTCTATATGACTTGGCACCAGTCACAAAAAAATGACACGGGCCACGAATGGTTTAGAAAAGCGATTAAAGAAGCGCTAGTTGGTGTCGTGTAGCAGGTAGATGTGAAGTCTAGGTTGAAAGTTTGACGACAACGTTGAATGTGTGAATGATGAGCCAAGCAAAAAAAGGAGAACAGCGATGTTCTCCTTTTTGGTATTTATCCTTCGAACAACCAGTTTTGCCAACTTTGCATTCTTAGAATCACTTTTCGAACCACACTAAACATCTCCCATTTTGGTGAGTACACCGCAACGTGGGCATCGGTGCCTGAAGGAATTGGCATGCCATTCAAAAGCTCTGGGTTATCAAGCACTATTTTTACTGGGATGCGTCCACCTGCTGGTATCTTCTCTGCGTAAGTCATTGTGCCTGATGGGGCAATAGCACCTTGTGCAAATATATCATTGACTTGTACGACATGCGCTTTGTAGGCGTGTCCTGGAATTGTGTTAAATGTGACCTCAGCAGGATAACCTACTTTAACGTAGCGAGCGGGCGCTTGTTTAAATGCCGCAAATAGCTGCTTGTCTTCTTTGTGCACAAAGGTCAAATTACCTTGAAATGGTATAACTCTGCTTTTCATCCCAGGTCGCAATGCAACTTGAGTGACATAGCCATCTGTTGGGGCAGTAACCGTTGTTTTGCTTAAGTTGAATTGTGCCAATTCAAGTTGAGCTTGATACTTGTTTTTATTAGCTTGTTGTTCCAGAAGTTCCGTCTCGATGTTGTCAATATTCTCTTGCGAAGAAAACCCTTTACGCCCAAGTTTTTGGTATCGAACTAGCTCTGTTTCATAAAACTCGATGGCGGATTGTGTTCTTTTTACGTCACTTTCAGAGCGTGCAACTTTGTCCTTGAACGGTGTTGGGTCAATTTGGTAAAGCGGGTCTCCAGCTTTTACCGATTGATTCCCTTTCACAAAGACTTTCGTCACTAGGCCTTCGACTTGCGAGGTAATGGGGGTGGTTACACTGTACACTCGTGCCATTCTTGACACAGGTTGATACATCGCCATATAGAGAAAGATCCACCCAACGATAAACATACCAATCACGGAAGCCGTTGTAATTGTCCATTTGTTTTGAGGAACGCGGAATACTCGGAATATGATCACGCAAAGGGCGGCATAACTTAGGATGATGAGCGTTTCCATTATTTCTCCCCGCCTGATTTTTCAAGCTCGTTGATTCGAATGAGTAGGTCTTCATAATTTTGTTTTGAAACGGAGGACTTCTCCCCTAACCATTGCTGGTTATTGCCGTCGTACATGGTGGCCCAGATCCAAAGTAGTGGCCAAAGAACATGTAAGAAGAACAAGCTGATCCATCCGGCCACATGTATGGCATCGGCGTGAGGATGTTGGCGTTTTTTTGCTATCTCGTAAGGAATATCATGCACGACTATCAGTCCGTAAACCAAAATTAATAACACCAAAAATAAGATGGCAAGGGAGCCGTAATCTAAGACTAAATTCATAATATTACTTCCTAGTTCAGGACGTTATAGCCGCGACCGGTCATGCATTGCTTCATAACCTGATCGACATCTTGTGAATATTGCGCTTCGCTATGGCTCACATCTGCTCGGTGATGTAGAAACCCTCCTACCACTCCAACACCAGCGCCTACTTTCGCTCCTTGTGACCCATGGCCGCCAGCAATTGCCGTACCCGCTGCGCCTAGAGCGGCAGTGCGTGCTGCGCCGCCTACGACGGATTGTCCTACTCCTGCTACAGCTTGTTGCTGAACCTGACTGGAGAGCTGTTGGCATTCATACATATCAGCGTTGTATTTTTCCATATCGACGCCTTTAGTATCGACGATGACATTGGCAAAACTTGCACTCGTATATAACACAGTGAAGAGCGCAGCGATTAAAGGTGTTGTTTTCATGGTAGACCTCAGAAAAAGAGTAGTGAACGTTCCTTGAGTAACTTGATTCCGTTTCGATGAGGGAATATTAAGTGTTGGCACGATTTAGGACTATTGATTGATGTTGAAAAGAGGTTTTAGTTTTATTGCATAGTCCATTAAATGGCGTGACTCACTGGTCAATATGGATGTTTTGGACGGGGTATGTGGTCATAGGAAAAGTTGAAATTTCTTTTTTTTCATGTGTATACATCGCTACATTGAAAATAAGCGCTGGGCACTCTATGTTAATAGGTAGCAACATCAGCGGTTTTATGGCGGTCATTTAAGCAGGGCTGATTATGGTTTAATTGATATTGGGGTGTGTTTTTGGTTTATAAAAAGTCTCGAGTGGTTCGTTGGTTTGTTGTGGCTTCTCTTAGTTTTGTTGCCGTCTTCCTCATCCTTTCTGATATCCACGCGCCCTACACGACAAGTGCGCAAGTGCAAGGTGAAATCGTTAATGTTGCCCCACGCGTATCTGGGCCAATCGAAACGGTGTCTGTGACTAATGGTATGTTTGTTGAGGTCGGCAGTCCTTTATTTACGATAAATTCACAGGGTTATCAGGCTGATTTCGAGACTGCAACTATGTCCGTTCTTAATGCGGAGCAGGCATTATCCTCACTGCAATTCCAGTTGAAAGCGCAACAAGAGAATGTGATTTCAAATGAAGCGCAACTCGCTCGTGCTCGTTCGCACTATGAACGGTATAAGCAATTATTTGCTCGCAAGGAAATTGGGCAAGATGATTTCGAAAGTACATTAGAAGCGTTTGAGGTTGCCAAGCAAAATTATGTTATTGCACTCACACAAGTTGAAGAAACCCAAGCCAAACTGGGAGAGGATGGCATTTATGCGCCGCTTCAAGTGGCCATTGCCCAGCAAAAACGTGCCAAATTGAACTTAGATTGGACACAGGTTTATACTGACCATTCTGGCGTTGTCACCAATCTGCAGTTACAAAAAGGTGAGTTTGCGTCTGCAGGTCAAACTAAGTTAGTGGTTGTCTCTAAAAAAGGTCATTGGCTGGTGGCAAACTTCAATGAAAAAGGGCTAGGGCGCTTGCAAGACGAAACGGTTTCAGTTGTCTTTGATGCGATACCGGGCAAGGTATTTAAAGGACAGGTTGCGAGTATAGATGCGGCGGTTGCGCTCAATAATGTCACAGAAGGTGAGCTCGCTGACACGAGTAAAAGTAGTCGCTGGATAAGAAAAACCCAAAATATTCAAGTTAGAATTAGCCTCAATGAGTGGCCAGAACAATTGGTAGCGGGTTCGCTAGCGACGGTGATGGTGTACCGAGAAGATAGCCTTTTTTGGCAATATTTTTCAAATATTACCATGTATTCGACAGCTTTATTTAGGTATGTCTATTGAACCCTCTGTTGTTAGAAAAGGATAAAGTATGGCTGCGTCGCACTGGGTTTATCACGCTGTCAATACTCATCGCATTTATACTCGATGTGCCAAGTCCGGTGTTCTTTGTACTCTTGGCACCAACTCTCATTATGGCGCCAACGTTTAACTTAGCGCCTATTACTAAAAGTATAACGAGGCAATTTAAGTTTCTTATTACGGGTGTCATTGTTGGCGAAATATTCTACCAACATCAATTGACGTTGATTATCTTGTCCTCCTTTTTTTTCTATCTCATCACGCTCAAAGCAACACATGAACACAAACTGCCACAATACGCCTCTCCTATTTTTTATTATTTCATGGCGATCGTGAATACCACGTATGATATTCCAGGTGAAAATTCAGTCCGAGGGTTAGTGACCGCTACTGTGATTATGCTGCCTATCGCTTGGCTATTTTATCAATGGATTCCCAGCCATGCCTCCTCTACGTTGCCTCAAGAAAGCACAGTGAAACCCATCAAAATTACGACATCAAAGGCGAGTGTCTTTACGTTGGTATTAACTTTAGTCTTGGGCTTTTATCTTTATTTCGAAGTGAACACCGCTATTTTTTGTGCTGTTGTGGTTATTGGGGCGATGGCTTCCTTGAGCTTAGAGCAGATGCATCAGAGTCTGCGTACCATTCTACCCATTCAAATAACGGGTTGCCTATTAGGCCTGGCGGTAAACGTCTTGGCTTCTGGCCCTGATCTGTGGTTGCTTTCTTGGGGAGCGTTACTTTTTGTACTTATTGGTTGGCTGATTCATGAAATGATGAGTGAGGAAGCGCGCGATCATGAAATTCCAAATTTTGAAATATCACTGCTTATGGCCACACTTATCCCGATTAGTTTATATAGCCATGCGGATAGCATAAACGCTGACCAGTTTGCTCATCGAGCACTTGATATGGCGGTGACCTTTGTGTTGCTCTGGTTCGTTATCTTGGCCATCACTCAGTTTGTTAACTGGAAAAATAAGCGAGTTAAATCACCATCGTAATAATTAATTGTACCTCGCTTATTATCAGTAAACGATAATTTTTATAGAGCTTACGATGTTTAAGTGTCTGTATTTATAAGTAATATTGTTAACTGAATTATATTCAGTTAACATCTGAAAGTAGCGCCATCGTTTGTCTTAGGCGACCTCGCTAATATTCACCTCGTCAGCTTAATCAAGCAATCAATTAAACGAGGTTCACATGAAACAATCCACAAAAACACTGTTTACTCTTCTTCCTTTGACTATGGTCGTCGCTCAAACTATCAGTGCAGCACCGCTAGATAGCTACGATTTTTCATCGAACTCTAAAGAAGCGTCTTCCTATACGGCTAGTGCTAATCAAGAGGTGTATAAGCAGCTTGATTTTGACAATAAAAAAGCCTTTGAAGAAGTGGACCGTGGTTTTATTGCACCGCTTGAAAATGGTGGGCTAATCAAAGGCATTGCCGATGTCCCAGCTATGCAATTTGTCCAAGGTAAAGAGGCGCCTGATACAGTAAATCCAAGCCTTTGGCGTCATTCTCAGCTTGTCAACCGTGGTGGTTTGTATGAGGTGTTGCCCAACAAAATTTATCAAGTCCGTGGTAATGATGTGTCGAACTTAACCGTCATAGAAACAGACAACGGCATCATTCTTTATGATATTGAGTATTCACCTGAAACGATGAAAGCGGCGTATGAGCTCTACGCTAAACACAGAGGGAATAGACCTTTAAAAGCGATTATCATTTCGCATTCACACACAGACCATTATGGCGGTATTGAAGGTGTCATTAAATCAGGGCTAGCAACAGAAGAAGACATCGCTAGCGGCAAGATTCCCGTTTATGTTCCACAAGGCTTTGTCGAGCATGCGGTAGGCGAAAACGTTCTATTTGGCAACATCATGAGCCGTCGAGCTGTCTATCAATATGGTTTCTTGCTACCAAAAAATGAGAAGGGCGTTACGACTGCTGCATTAGGTCCATTGGTGGCAGCGGGGGCAAACGGGTTACCAACCACCGTTCATGAGATCACACAACAAAAAGAGTCGGTGACTATCGATGGTTTACAGTTTGATTTCCGTCTTGTTCCTGAATCAGAAGCGCCATCAGAAATGGTCTTTGAAATTCCAAAATGGGGCGCCGTGTCAATGGCTGAGGATGTCAATCATCTACAGCACAATATCTACACGATGCGCGGTGCAAAAACGCGTGACGCAGGAAAGTGGGCGAAGTACATCAACAATGCGATTGTGGAGTGGCATGACAGTGCCAAAGTGCTATTTGGTCCTCATACATGGCCAACATGGGGCAATGAAGATGTGATCAATTACATGAAAGGTCAGCGTGACTTGTACAAAGCCATTAACGATCAAACGACACGCTTAGCAAACTACGGTTATCGTCCTCGTGATATAGCGAAAAATATTGAGATTGCAGATCCAATCATGAAGCAATGGAACAACCGCGACTACTACGGCAACTTTGAAAACAATGTGATTGCGACGTACGTGAATAATCTAGGGTGGTTCGATGGAAACCCCGTCGAGATTGCGCGTCATACTGATGCGGATACGGGTAAACGTTACGTAGAAAGTTTCGGTGGCGAGAGTATCGTTATTGAAAAAGCGTTAGATTATTATCAACAAGGTGATTATGCGTTTACGGTTCAGCTCCTTAATAATATTGAGGCATATAACAAAGATAATACTCAAGCGAATTATTTAATGGCAGATGCGTTTGAACAGCTAGGCTTCCAAGAAGAAACGGCTCTTAATCGGAACTGGTATCTAATGGCAGCAAAAGAGCTACGTAGTAACGACTTGCTACCACAGGTTGTAAACTCAGCAGGCCCTGATGTGATTAAAGCGATACCGTCCGATCTCATGATGGATGTGTTTGCCACACGCATCGTTCCGCAAAAGTCGCTAGATGCTGGTCGTATTGCCTTTGATTTTGAACTCAATGGACAGTCATTTGGTGTTGAGGTTGAAAATGGTGTGATGAATTCGACGCTGAACTTTCATCCAGAAGATTCAGCGGCGACAGTGAAAGCCGACAATATGACACTGTTTGGTATTATTGGACACAAAGTGACGGTTAAAGACGCCTTAGCAAGCGGCGCGTTGAAAGTCACGGGCGATCAGAGTGTGCTAGGTAAGTTTATGGGCGTGCTCGATAGCAATATCCCTGCGAGTTTCAACTTGATTCAACCGCGCATGAATAAATAAGTAACCTAGAAATTAAGAGAAGAAAGCCCACTGTATGCATACAGTGGGCTTTTGTTTATCTATGTAGTTGCAGTTGTCGTTTTTGTTCAATCTATTCTCCGTACGGAGCGTTAATATATTCGTTATTAAGACGCCAGAGCAGGGTGAAGCGAATCTATGCTCGGCAAATAAAAACGACAAACCAATTTAGTGGACATCATCATGTTAGACATAAAAAAAATCGCCTCTGTAGCGGTATTGAAGGAATTAAAAGCAGAATA